>ONTZ01000055.1 GCA_900320905.1 uncultured Prevotella sp. | reverse complement strand
GGGACTTATCGGCGGCGTGAAGGTGTACGGCAAGTTCTCCAGCGGCGATCCCGACACCTCGAAGACCGCAGCCTCATGGTTCGGTGCCTGTATCTTCCTTATCGTGGCAGCAACCATCCTGCGCTCGTTCTTCCTATAAGCCTATATATAATAATAAGGTATAAGGAAGACAATAGTGAGTAATAATTGTCCGACCAATGGCTGAGTATAACATCAACAAGGGTATCGGCCAGTCGGTTGAGTTCAAGGGGCTGAAGGCGCAGTATCTCTTCATCTTCGCGGGCGGGCTGCTTGCAGTCTTCGTCCTCTTCGTGGTCCTCTATCTCGCTGGCGTCAACCAGTGGGTGTGCATCGGTACGGGTGTCGTGTCTGCCTCCGTCCTGGTCTGGCAGACCTTCGCCCTCAACCGACGCTATGGGGAGCATGGTCTGATGAAGCGTATGGCCAACAGACAGCATCCCCGTTTCCTGATCAACCGACGCAAGCCGTACCTGATTATCAAAAACAAGTGTAACGACAATGAGGAATACGCTGAAAGCAACGACTATTGAGAACAAGCTGCCCCTGCTGGCGGTGGAGAACGGCTGCATCGTATCGAAGGACGCTGACCTGACCGTCGCCTTCGAAGTGACGCTGCCCGAACTCTACACCGTGACCTCGCAGGAGTACGAGACCATTCACGGCTGCTGGGTGAAGGCCATCAAGGTACTGCCAGACTACAGCATCGTCCACAAGCAGGACTGGTTCATCCGCGAGACCTACAAGCTGGAGTTGCAGAAGGATGATATGACTTTCCTGTCACGGAGCTTTGAAAGACATTTCAACGAGCGTCCTTTCCTGAAGCATTCGTGCTATCTTTTCCTGACCAAGACCACCAGGGAGCGCAACCGCATGCAGAGCAATTTTTCAACGCTCTGCCGTGGCCACATCATCCCGAAGGAACTGAACAGGGAAACGGCCAGCCGCTTCTTGGAGTCCGTGGAGCAGTTCGAGCGCATCATGAACGATTCCGGCTTTGTGAGACTGAGGAAACTGAGCGACAACGAGATTGTAGGCACCCGTCGCAAGGCAGGGCTGATAGAGTGCTACCTATCTCTGATGCCAGAGGATAACGCCTCGCTGCAAGACATCGACCTCAGTCCTGCTGAGATGAAGATCGGCGACAACCGTCTGTGCCTCTTCACCCTGTCAGATGTCAACGACCTGCCTGCCAAGGTGGGAACAGATGTCCGTTACGAGCGTCTGAGTACAGACCGAAGCGACTGCCGCCTGTCATTCGCCAGTCCCGTGGGACTGCTGTTGCCCTGTAACCACATCTATAACCAATATGTAATTCTCGACAACAGTGATGACAACCTGCAGCGGTTTGAGAAGACGGCCAGGAACATGCAGTCGCTGAGCCGCTACTCACGGAGCAATGCCATCAACAAGGAGTGGATAGACATGTACCTGAACGAAGCGCACTCCCAGGGACTCATCAGCGTCCGTGCCCACTACAACGTCATAGCATGGAGTGACGACGCTGAAGAACTGAAGCACGCCAAGAACGACATCGGAAGCCAGTTGGCCAGTATGGAGTGTATGCCAAGGCACAACACCGTCGACTGCCCAACACTCTACTGGTCCGGCATCCCCGGCAACGAGGGCGACTTCCCTGCGGAAGAGTCGTTTTATACGTTCATCGAGCCAGCAGTGTGCCTGTTTACCGAAGAGACCAACTACAGGTCGTCACTCTCGCCATTTGGAATAAAAATGGTGGACAGGCTGACGGGAAAGCCGCTGCACATTGACATCAGCGACTTGCCGATGAAGAAGGGTGTCACGACGAATAGAAACAAGTTCGTGCTTGGGCCTTCGGGCAGCGGAAAGAGTTTCTTTATGAACCACGTCGTGCGCCAGTACTATGAGCAGGGTACGCACGTCGTGCTGATTGATACAGGACACTCGTATGCGGGACTGTGTGCCATGATCCACCGTAAGACACACGGACAGGATGGCATATACTACACCTACACCGAGGAACATCCGATTTCATTCAACCCGTTCTATACGGATGACTACGTTTTCGACGTGGAGAAGAAGGATTCGATAGTGACACTGCTGCTGACGCTCTGGAAGAGTGAGAACGAGGAAGTCACAAAGACCGAATCGGGAGAGTTGGGCAGTGCGGTTTCTGCTTACATCAGCATGATCCAGGCAGACCATACCATTGTGCCGTGCTTCGACACCTTCTATGAGTACATGCGCGACGTGTACCGCCAGCAGATGCAGGAACGTGACATCAAGGTAGGGAAGGATGACTTTAATATCGACAACTTCCTGACCACGCTTCGCCAGTACTACCGAGGCGGACGCTACGACTTTCTACTGAACTCGAAGGAGAACATCGACCTGCTGGGCAAACGCTTCATCGTGTTTGAAATCGACTCCATCAAGGACAACAAGGAACTGTTTCCCGTGGTGACCATCATCATCATGGAGGCGTTCATCAACAAGATGCGACGGCTGAAGGGAGTGCGGAAGATGCTGGTGGTGGAAGAGGCGTGGAAGGCGCTGACCTCGGCAAACATGGCCTCCTACATGCTCTACATGTACAAGACGGTGAGAAAGTTCTTCGGCGAGGCTGTGGTGGTGACGCAGGAGGTGGATGACATCATATCATCGCCCATCGTGAAGGAGAGCATCATCAACAACTCCGACTGCAAGATTCTGCTCGACCAACGCAAGTACATGAACAAGTTCGACCAGATACAGAACCTGCTCGGACTGACGGAGAAGGAAAAGGGGCAGATACTGAGCATCAACCAGGCCAACAATCCCTCGCGGTTCTATAAGGAGGTGTGGATAGGTCTGGGCGGAACGCAGTCGGCGGTGTACGCTACGGAAGTAAGCCCGGAGGAATACCTTGCCTACACGACGGAAGAGACCGAGAAGATTGAGGTGCAGCGGCTGTCGGAGAAGCTGGGCGGTGACATCGAGGGTGCCATCAGGCAACTTGCCGACAAGCGGCGTGAAGAGAGTAAGTAAACGGTGCAGACATGCACCAAGTAATAAACCATTAACAACAAAAAGAAAATGAGAACAAAAGTATTCGTATTGATGAGCCTCTGCTTGACGCTGTTCGTCGGCAAGGCCAGTGCACAGTGGACGGTCGTTGACCCTACCAATCTGGCACAGGGTATCGTGAACTCCTGCCGTGAGATCGTGCAGACCTCCACGACTGCGGAAAATATGATCAACAACTTCAAGGAGACGGTGAAGATCTACGAGCAGGGAAAGAAATACTACGATGCCCTGAAGAGCGTGAACAACCTGGTGCGCGATGCCCGCAAGGTGCAGCAGACCATTGTCATGGTGGGCGACATCACTGACATCTATGTCAATTCGTTCCAGAAGATGATGCACGACGAGAACTTTTCCGTTGAGGAACTGTCAGCGATTGCCAGTGGCTACACGAAACTGCTGGAGGAATCGACGGGCGTACTCAACGAACTGAAGACGGTCGTGAATATCTCGACGCTCTCCATGACCGACAAGGACAGGATGGACGTGGTGGACAAGTGCTACCGTGACATGAAACACTACCGTAACCTCGTCAACTACTACACCAACAAGAACATCTCCGTGTCGTACCTCCGTGCCAAGAAGAAACACGACCTCGACCGTGTGCTGAAGCTCTACGGCAAAGGGGCTCAGAAGTACTGGTAAACCAAAGGCTCAACAGGAATGATGACAGACTTATTGCTAATCATCGATACGGACAACATCCACACCATCCTGCGCCAGTTGTACGACGACATGATGCCGCTCTGCTCACAGATGACGGGCGTGGCAAGGGCGGTGGCCGGGTTCGGTGCGCTGTTCTATATCGCCTACAGGGTATGGCAGTCGCTGGCACGGGCAGAGCCAATAGACGTGTTCCCAATGCTGCGCCCGTTCGCCATCGGCATCTGCATCCTGCTCTTCCCGACGCTGGTTCTCGGAACGCTCAACAGTGTGATGAGTCCGATAGTGCAGGGCGTGAGCACGATGCTTGAAGGGCAGAAGCTGGACTTGGAGGAACTGCGACAGCAGAAGGACGAACTGGAGACGGAGATGATGAAGCGTAACCCTGAGACGGCCTATCTGGTGGATGATGCGGAGTTTGACAAGGAACTGGAAAATCTCGGCATATCGCCGTCGGATTTGGCGACGATGGCGGGGATGTATGCGGAGCGCGGACTGTACAAGCTGCAGAAGATGATACGCGACGGCTTCCGCTATATCCTGGAACTGGTGTTCGAGGCGGTGTCGCTGATGATAGACGTGCTCAGGACGTTCTTCCTCATCGTGCTGTCGATACTTGGGCCGCTGGCATTCGGCATAGCGGTGTACGACGGATTCCAGAGTACGCTCACGGGGTGGATGTGCAGATACATACAGGTGTATCTCTGGTTGCCCATCGCAGATTTGTTCAGCTGCATACTGGCGAGAATCCAGCAGTTGAGCATCGAACATGACATTGTGCAGATGCAGACGGATCCGGGTTTCTCGCTCGACTCATCGGATGGGGTTTATCTTATCATGATGCTGATAGGCATCATCGGCTACTTCACCGTGCCTACGGTGGCCGGATGGGTGATACAGGCAGGCGGAATCGGCAACTATAACCGCAACGTGAACAAGTCGCTGACCAAGAGCGGAGGCGCTATGAAGAGCGGTGCGCTGTGGCTAGCTAAATAGAGAATATGAACAACTAAAATTGTAACGACAAAAAGAGAAATGGAATTCAAGTCATTGAAGAACATCGAATCATCATTCCGGCAGCTTCGGCTGTTCGGGATGATCTTCCTGGCCGCATGTACGGTGGTCACGGTGTGGTCGGTGTGGAGTTCGTACAGCTTCGCTGAGAAGCAGCGCGAGAAGATCTATGTGCTTGACGGCGGCAAGTCGCTGATGCTGGCACTCTCGCAGGACCTGTCGCAGAACCGTCCGGCAGAGGCTCGTGAACACGTGCGCCGCTTTCACGAACTCTTCTTCACGCTGGCACCGGAGAAGAGTGCCATCGAGAGCAATGTGCAGCGAGCGCTGGTGATGGCCGACAAGAGTGCCTACAACTACTACCGTGACTTTGCGGAACAGGGCTTCTATAACCGCATCATCGCGGGCAACATCAACCAGACGGTGAGGGTGGACAGCGTGGCGTGCGACTTCGACAGCTATCCGTATCAGGTGAGGACGTTCGCAAGGCAGACGATCATCCGTGAGAGTAACGTGACGGAGAGGACTCTGGTGACGGAGTGCCGACTGATGAACTCCAGCCGCTCGGACGACAACCCCAACGGCTTCCAGATTCGGAACTTCACGATCATCGAGAACAAGGACATCAGGACGGTGAAGAAATGAAACAGGAAGTTGTAAGGCTGAAAGACAGAATTGCGGGAGGCATCAGGGAAAGGCTTGATGCGCTCTCGCCTGAGCAGAGGCTGCACGTGGTCATCGGGATGTTCTGTATCTTAGTAGTCCTGCTGCTATTCTGCATCTGGCAGACGGTGACGGACATTGCAGACAACAGACGGGACGGTACGACCATCGTGATAGAGCATATCGACAAGCCTGTCGTGATTGGGAGTGTCAGGGATAGTAATTCACTAACAACAAACGAAAAAGCAAATGGAGAAAGAAGAAAAGGAAATGTTGGAACTGGAGCAGTCACAAGGCGGGGCCTCGGACAACTCATCCCCGAAGGGGCAGAAGAATGAGAGTCAGAAGCAGGAACCGAAGTCCAGGAAGGAACTGACGGAGGAAGAGAAACTGAAGCGTAACAAGATGATGGTGCACGGTGCTGCCGTCATCGGTATGGTGGTCATCGTGCTTTGGCTGTTCAGTTCGCTGGGGGGCGGTAGTGACGATGCCGTGGGCAGAAGCGGTTTCAATACCGAGATGCCTGACGCTGACAAGGGCAGCACTGGCATTGCCGACAAGAGCAAAGCCTACGAGATGGACGGCGTGAAGAAAAGCCAGCAGGCACGGCACGACCTGGGGGCGTACTCAGTGAGTGAGACGGATTCCGTCGCGGTGACTGACGACATGAACCTGATGGCAAAGGCTGAACACAAGGATGAAGAGGTGTCGCCAGCCAAGCAGAGGGTGCAGCAGTCGGCGGCGGCATGTAACGAACTGAGCCAGACGCTCGGCAGTTTCTACCAGCCGCCGGGCGACGCTGCCAATGAGGAACTGAAGAACCGCATAGCGGAAATGGAGCAGAAACTATCCTCTCAAACCTCGGCTAACAACACAGTAGATGACCAAATGGCACTGATGGAAAAGTCCTACCAACTCGCTGCCAAGTATATGCCAGCGGCACAGGGAGGAAACGGTCAGGTGGCCTACGCGGGAGCAGGTGAACAGGGGACTTCGGGCCAGCAGGGAAAGAAACGCAAGGTCTCGCCAGTGCAGCAGGTGGCAAAGACGGTGGTCTCGGCTCTGAGCAATCAGGTGTATGACTGTGAGGATGACGATGGCGGTTTCGCTTTCAACTCGTTCAATACTGCGGTAGGTGCTAATGGCGGTGTCAGTCGCAAGAACACGATTTCAGCATCGGTCTATGGCTACCAGACCGTGACTGACGGGCAGACGGTAAGACTACGGCTTTTGGAGCCGATGGCGGTGGACGAGCGTATCATCCCGAAGAACTCTATTGTGGTAGGTGCAACAAAGATCCAGGGCGAACGTCTCTGCATCACTATCACTTCGATAGAGAACGGCAGGATGATCATTCCCGTGGAGTTGTCGGTCTATGACACAGACGGACAGGAGGGCATTTTCATTCCCAATTCGATGGAGGTGAGTGCCGCCAAGGAGGTTGCTGCCAACATGGGCGGGTCGATGGGTAGCAGCATCAATATTTCGTCGGATGCGAAGGCGCAACTGGTATCTGACGTCGGCAAGGGACTGATTCAGGGAACGAGCCAGTATGTGGCAAAGAAGATGCGCACGGTAAAAGTGCATCTGAAGGCCGGGTATCAGGTGCTGCTCTACCAGAAGGAGAATTAAAGTATAAACGATTAACAAACAGACAAACAACAATGAGAATGAAGAAAGTATTGATGATGGCTTGTGCCCTGCTGATGGGTGCAAGCGGAGTAAGCGCACAGGAAACGACATTGCCCCAGAACGGCGATTTGTTCCAGGGACTGACGCGCAGTATTACCTACGACCGCATGATTCCGCCTCACGGATTGCAGGTGACCTTCGACAAGACCGTGCATATTATCTTCCCTGCCTCCGTGACCTACGTGGACTTGGGTTCTGCCAACATCATGGCTGGCAAGGCTGACGGTGCGGAGAATGTAATCCGTGTAAAAGCCACAAAGAAGTGGTTCAAGGGCGAGACGAATATGAGCGTCATCACAGAGGACGGCAGCTTTTATGCATTTAATGTGAAGTACGCTAAGGAGCCGGACAAACTCAATGTCGAGATGAAGGACTTCATTCATGACGGCTCAGCTGTCAATCGTCCAAACAACTCAATGGACATCTACCTGAAGGAACTTGGCTCGGAGAGTCCCGTGCTGGTGCGTCTGGTGATGAAGAGTATCTGGAAGCAGAACGAGCGTATCGTAAAGCATATCGGCAGCAAGGGCTTTGGCATCCTTTTCTTGCTGAAGGGCATCTATACGCACAACGGGCTGCTGTACTTCCACACGGAGATCAAGAACTCCAGTAATGTGCCGTTCGACGTGGACTATGTGACATGGAAGATTGTGGATAAGAAGGTGGTGAAGCGCACGGCCATTCAGGAGCAGGTGATCCAGCCCCTGCGTACACAGAACTTCGTGCTGAACGTATCGGGCAACTCGTCGGAGCGCACGGTGTGGACGATGGATAAGTTTACGCTGCCCGATGACAAGTGTCTGGTGGTGGAACTGGCGGAGAAGAACGGTGGGCGCAATCAGCAATTCGTCATTGAGAACTCGGACCTGGTACGTGCAAAGTTAATAAGTGAACTCAAAGTGAAGTAGTATCGGAACAAAAATGGAACATTCAAGTAGAAGATGAAGAAACTATTGATGATTGGAGTGCTTGCCCTGACTATGGGGCAAGCCTCCGCACAGCGGTGTCTGCCCAAGATGCAGGGCATTGAGGTTAGCGGAGCTTTCGTGGACGGCAAGCCGTTGAGTGCAGCATTCTGTGGCGGAGTGGCGCTGTCCACCTACACGAGGAACGGCAGCAAGTGGTTGTTCGGCGGCGAATACCTCCAGCGTAATTACGCCTATGATGAGGGCATGACTATCCCCGTCGCTCAGTTCACGGCAGAGGGTGGCTACTATCAGAAGTTGCTCATGGATGCCAGTAAGACCTTGTTCGTCTATGGTGGCGTTTCTGCATTGGCAGGTTATGAGACGGTGTACTGGGGAAAGACGCTACTGCCTGACGGTGCCACACTACAGGACAGGAATGCTTTCATTTACGGCGGTGCGCTGACATTAAACATCGAGGTGTATCTATCAGACAGATTAGCATTGCTTGGCAATGTGCGTGAACGCTGTCTGTGGGGCAATGATACGGGGCTTTTCCATGAACAATATGGCATAGGATTGAAGATTATCATTAACTGACGGGAAGGGATGGATATAGAGAAGATCAAGGAAACACCGATTGCCGACTTTTTGAGTCGGCTCGGTTTCCATCCCGTCAAAAAGCGTGGTGCGGTGCTGTGGTATCATGCGCCTTACAGGGGTGACAAAAGCCCTTCGTTCAAACTCGACACCCGAAAGGAAAAGTGGTTTGACTTCGGCATGGATGAGGGTGGCGACATCTTTACGCTGGCTGGGAAACTGATACCGTCGAACGACTTCATCCGTCAGGCGCAGTATATTGCAGAGACCATGAAGCTGCCAATGCCGGAGGTAAAGGGGACTGAGTATCTGAAGGACTTGCCTGACGAGGAACCGCAGTTCTCTAATGTGGAGGTGCTGCCACTCGGACACTATGCCCTGCGCCAGTACCTTGCGGAAAGGGCGATACCCTTTGAGGTGGCTGCTCGGTACTGCAAGGAGGTACACTACGACTTGCGCAATAAGCGGTATTTCGCCATCGGCTTTCCCAACGACAAAGGCGGCTATGAGGTGCGCAACAAGTTCTTCAAGGGCTGCATTGCACCGAAGGGTACGACGTTTATACGATGCGGTGAACAGCCAAGCAGGGGGTGCAACGTGTTTGAGGGATTCTTTGACTTCCTTTCAGCGGTGGCACTCGGTCGTGCGGAAGGGATGGACAGTCTTGTGCTAAACTCCATCATCTACCTGCGGAAATCGACAGACTTGCTGAGCCAGTACAGGCACGTTCACGCCTACCTTGACAATGACGATGCGGGGAAAAAGGCGGTGCAGACTCTGAAGGACAGTCTGGGCGAAAAGGTCATCGACCACACTGCCGACTACTCAGGCAGCAAGGATCTCAACGAGTTCCTTGTGAAGAATCAACAAAACATCAACAACAACCAAAAAACAACGAACAATGAAAGCAACATCAACAATGAAGAAGGTAATCAAGAAGATTGTGGGGCTGGGCTGCATGGCAGCCGCCGTGTTTTGCATCGCTGCTTGCGATAGCGATCTGGATATTCAGACAGCTTATCCGTTTCATGTCGAGACTATGCCAGTCCCTCTGAGGGTGACGCAGGGCGAGACAGTGGAAATCCGCTGCTCACTGCTTACAGAGGGCAGAACGGACGACACGCAGTACACCATCCGCTGGTTCCTCTACGACGGTAAGGGTACGCTCAAATACAACAAGAAAGCCCTGAAAGCCAACGACCGCTATCCGTTGCTGACGAATGAGTTCCGCCTGTACTACACCTCGGCATCGTCTGACTCGCACAGTTTCATCGTGGTGATTGAGGATAATCACGGGCAGAGCGAGCAACTTGAATTCAAGTTCAACAACGAAGACGAGGAAAAGGAAACCGCAGAGAAAGGAGGGCAAGGTATTGAAAGTAGGCAATAAGCATCAACGTGCATTGGCAGGGCTGGTAATAGCCGTCCTGCTGATGCTCTGCCCGTCGGTGACGACGGCGCAGGACATGAGACCGCCAAACAATCAGGAACGGATGACGGAACGGCAGCGTTTCAATCTGGCGGTGGAGATTATCAAGCACTTCGAGGGCTGGCACACCGTCCGCAACTATCCCTATGTCGGATGGGGTCACCAGTTGCAGCCTGGGGAACGGTACAGTGCAAGGACAATGACGAAGGCACAGGGTGACAGGTTGCTGCGTCAGGATTTGATGAAGATGTACCGACTATTCGACGGCTACGGCAAAGACCAGATGCTCTTGGCTGTCCTTGCCTACAATGTTGGGCCATACGCCATACTCGGCACAAGCAAACGCCCACGAAGTACGCTGCTGAGGAAACTGGATGCAGGCAACCGCAACATCTTCCACGACTACATGCGCTTCTGCCGATACAAGGGCAGGAAAGTGAAGTCCATCGAGCGACGGAGATATGTGGAGTTCTCGCTGCTGTATATCCGATAATGTGACAATCCCTGATGAGCATTCAACTCGTCAGGGATTGTCATATAATCTAATACACCAGCTATCTCAGCATATCCGCAATCAACTTTGTGAAATCTGCAATATCGCCCTCTATACTGGCTTTTTCCAATACTTGCATATAAGCGTCTCGTCTTTCAACAGGAATTATAGTCCATGAATATCCGCCCGTGGAAAGCATTGTGTTCATGATGAAGCGACTCATTCTGCCATTTCCGTCATTATAAGGGTGTATGAAACTAAACATGAAATGTCCAAGGATGGCTCTGACGGCAGGATGCTTTTCTTCTCTTAGTAAACGGAAATACTCAGGCATAGCGTCACGAACAGCTTCATAGTTCATTGGAGTATGCCGGGAACCTCGGATATAGACAGGGCGGTTGCGGTAGCCAACAATGGCAGACGGTTTGTAAAGTCCTGCGGCTACCATCGGTTGCCACATTTCGAAATACCAATTCCCGTGATCATCATCAACAGCAACTCCGGCATCTATACCCTCTATTATTTTAGTAATAGTGGCCTTTACTGCTTGGAACGCCTGATAGTAACCTCTGGCCACCAGCGCATTATGGGCATCCTTGTCTTCTTCCTTTGGATTCCAGTTTCCACTTTTCACTTTTTCAATCAGTTCATCAGATACTTTATAACCTTCGATGGACAAAGAATGATAAGCATCCTCAGTATATTTGTCATCCAATTGCTTAAGCAGTTCGGCGATGTTTGTAGGAACAGACACAGAGGCAGGGAAATTGTCAATAACTGTCTGACGCATTTTCCCCCACATCAGTGTAAGTCTTGCTACGTATGGAGAGATGGGGACAGGGGAAATGTTATCAACTTTATCCTCAAACGGGTCTTCTTCACGTACATCGTAACCAAGTCGCTTCATATACGCAAGGATATTGTTTGCAATTTTCTCCCTGCCTATGTTCCTGAATGCTCCGACAAGACGACCTGCACGGGTGCTTGCTCCCTCATCGGCAAGGATACCGTAAATCTCGGATTCGTCTTTCACCATCTGAAGGCATGTTCTTGCGGAAATAGGATTCTGACGGAAATAAGTAGGTGAGACAAACACTAACGCTTCCGCCAAAGAATACATCCGTACACCATATTCAGGATGGATGTATATAGACATTGGCAACTTGGCTTTCAGGTTGAACAGGCTTGTACCATATAGTAGCGACGTGACGTTGTTGTTCCCGTCTGGATTGCGTATGATGGTCTGTATAGGAACGGTCGTGTTGCCCGAATGTAGGTCAAGTGACTGTTCTGCCGTCAGGCTCCAACTATCGCCAAAACGTGAAGCACAATACTTGGACATGAATGCCCAATAAGAGGTGTACCAGTCTGTGGTGTCACCTTCCATGCCGGGACGCGATGCTATATACCATCCCTTAACAACTTCTTTCAGCCATCCTTCACTCAACAGTCGTGTCAAGTGTACCCTGCTCAGTTGCTCTGTTCCGTGAAGAACAACGAAGTTCTCCGCATCCTGGAGTTGTTTCAATTGCTCCAAAGACTCTGCTATTTTTTCTGCTACCGTTGCCATATAGATCTTTTGTCTTGTTACACGTTATTTACTCCCGTGGAGTTGCACGTCTTTTTCAAACGTACCGTTACACGTCTTTCCTTGCCGTGTGATTACACGTTATTTTGTGCAAAGGTACATAATTCCAATGAAAAATAAGCAGAAATTTGAAAGAAAATGGAAAAAAGTTCATTTTATGCCTTCAGCAAGAACGGAACAAGGTTTCTTTTGCTTCGTTTCTTTCTCGCCCACCTGCTCATGAAAGAAACGAAGTCGGGCGGAATTTTCGTCCGTCCGACTTCATCGGTTAATTGGTCAGTCCTTTTTGTCTTAGCCACTGGTCGCGCTGCAACCTGCATTGCGCCAAGGTCGGGCGGACACATGTGAACAACTCGCCCGTTTCTGCGCTGCGGTAGTCATATTGCACTGCCGTCCGCTTTGGTCGGGTGCTGACTGAAAAGGTCTCATACTGCTCTTGCCCTTTCTGAGTGGTGCTTACTCCGTTCACGGTCATTTTCGTTGCCATAGTGCTGTGTATTTAGTTGAGTTGATAAAGGTCGATGATGGTGTCCTCGTCATAGTGGAGGGAATGGGTCGGCGTATGCTTGCCGATAAACGGGAAATGCTCCCTTCTCTCTCGATAAACAAAGAGGAACTTGCCTAACAGGTCTATGTTCTCTATTGAACCAAGGTGTACTGAGGTGTTGAAGTCCTCGGCTACTCCCCAAACATCGTTTGCCACTCCTTCACGGCAAACGGCATCAATCAGTTTGAATGTCTCT
This sequence comes from uncultured Prevotella sp., assembly GCA_900320905.1. GTDB lineage: Bacteria > Bacteroidota > Bacteroidia > Bacteroidales > Bacteroidaceae > Prevotella. Next base: position 6,363 of record ONTZ01000055.1, on the reverse strand, counting down.
TGTGTCATTGCTGTTGTCTGTTCTTTAGGTGGTGGGAGTGCCGATTACTCCCACCTTGTTATTTTTATTCGTGGTAGAAGTCGGCTTCAACTACCTCTGTTGCCAGTCCTCCGATGTCGGGATGCGAACAGAAGAAAGGATTGTCTGCGTCCCTGATGTCCATCACATAGCCGTGAGGGAAGTTCGCGTCAATGAACGACTGGATTAGTTCCGTGTCCAAATCATCAAGTCCGCTGTAATCGCCATACTCCAAAGGTACGATAGCGAACAAGGGAATAAGGTATGTTCCTGCGTGTCTCATAATGCACTCTCGTTAAAATTCAACAATCAGTAATCTGTTCTCGGCTACGCTGCCGTTGTAGGGGCAGACTTGTTTCACCCAAAGGTGTCTGCTTCCCCATCCCCATAGGAGGTGCTTCTTGTACTGCTCCTTGAAAGGAGTGAAATCCAGTGATTGCTCTAGCTCCTTGCGTGTCTTGGCAAGCGTCAGCAGGTTGAGGAAACGGACTATCACATCGTTCGTCTCACTGTCCCACTGGTTGATAATGCTTTCAATCTTGATAGTCATAATCATCTGTCTTTAGTGGTGGGAGGGGGGGTGCTTCCTCCCACCTTGATTATACTTATGCTGCTTTTTTCATTCTCTGCCTTATGGCATCTGCGTTGCTGTTCACAAGGCTCACTCAAGGCTAAATTCCACAGTCTCAACTCGCTCCCCATTGATAGTGGCAGAGAAGATTAGGCTTTCCTCGTTGAGATAGTAGGATGCGCTGAATACGCAATGGTGCATGTGGTTTCCCTCCTGGCGGTGTTCCTCCACACTCTCCAACACACGGACGTTGATTAGCCCATCAGTGAACAACAGACCGAAGAACTTGCCTTTCATTGCCTTGAACTTGGCTTCGCTCTTTGCTGCTCTTTCCATGTCCTCGGCTCTGCGCTCACGTTCTGCCTGCTCGTCTATCTTCTTCACCAACTTGTCATGTACGGCTTGGAGGTCGGTGGGGCAAACATAGTGGGCATTGCGTATGTCCTTGCCAACCTTGCTGAGCATTCGGATGGTGTCACACCATAGACTGATGCTGCCAATATGGTAGTGGTTGCGCTTGGCTATCTTGTAGGAGTTCCAACAGACTTCAAGGTCGGTGGAGTGCATCATGAAGTGACGGAAGTGGTCGATGCGTCCCGATTTGAGAAGTGTCTCATAGCGGTTGTCACGGAGTATCGCCTTGAACATCGTCAATGGTGCCAGTCCGTAGAGGTCACCCATGAAGCCGTTGCGCTCCAGTTCGGGGATAACGTCCATCTTCGGGAAGAGGGGGAAGGTGGCGAGGTGGCTGTAGGTGTCGTTGTCATAGCGGAGTGCCATGCCCTCATTGTATGAAAAGCAGTCAAGGTATGGTCCCATCGTACGCTTCAGTCCTATCACCTCACATTGTCCCTTTCCATTGATATAGTAGCGGCATATCTCTCGGTAGGTGGTCTTGGAGGATTCGCCCTTGCGGTGTTCGGTTTTGACCTGTGCCACACGGAGGACTTGCAGACCTTTCCTTGTGGTCAGCGTGGTGAAGTAGGCGGACTGGCTAAGGGTGCGGTTTCTCGTCTCTTTCACCTCTAACTTGCGTCCACAATGGGGGCAGGTAAGGTGCTTGTCTTTCTTTTCAGCGTCTGTGATAGTCCACTGGTGTCCACACTCCATGCAGGTATGGCGGAGTGAGTCGGGGTAGCGGTAGGCAAAATGGTCGGTGAGTTCATCGGCTGCCCACTTGATAACTCTCTTGGCGATGGGTGCCGTGCCCTTGTCGGACTGGCACACCATCTTCTGAAATTGTGTTCTCGGTTTCATAATGCTCTGTTAGAAATTGTCGAATAATGTGGGTTGCTGAATGGCTGAGGTCTGCGCCTTTGCCTTGGGCTTGCTGCGTTGGGAAATGCGGTTGTAGGTCTCGTTCTCCAGTCTGCGGATTGCGTTGCGCCTTGCCTCCTGCTTTTCTTCCTCGGTGAGTTCCACGATGTGGTTCACTCTGACGTCGCACTCCATCGGCTTGCCCACCTCCAAATCCTTTTCCTCGGCTGCGTGGATAGCCAGTGAGTAGATTTCATCATCGTCGAAGCCGTGGCACTCGCTCTTCATCACTTGGTTGAGGATGTAGGTCACGATGTCGTCGATGCTGCGGTTCACTGCGTGGTACTTCTCTGCGAAGAGCGTATCCTCGCTTGCTCTCTGCTCCAGATAGGAGTGAATGGTCTGTTTGAAACTTTCTGTTCCTTTCATAATCGTATGGTGTTTAATTGTTTGTTTTTCTTTTCAGAGTGACACTATCCAAAGGAATGTGCCGGTAAGTAGCAGGATGGTGATTGCTATCGCCACCCAAGTGATGATGATAGTGATGACGGACTCGATGACTGCTGCCATCAGGTTGCACACAAGGCTCATCAGCCAGTTCACGATGCGGAGGGGCATCAGAGCCATTAGGATTGCTGTTGAAATTGCCATTTGTCTCATATTGCGCTTGGGTTTGGTTTGTATGATATTGCGGTTTCCATAAGTCGGAGGAAGTGAGTTTCCTGCCTTTGCCCTATATGTATGAACCGTTGAACTTGCCATTTTTTTTGCGTCTGTCCTGTCGCCGTTGTCGTTTCGTTTCGGCGGCTCCATCACTGACACGAGGTCGGCTATACAAGTTTTTCGTGAAAAATACTACCTTCCTTTAGCGGAGTGTGGAGATTTTTTGCGAAACGCCTGCGCCCCGAACTTGGATTGCCGAAATCAGGTGTCCGTACCTTTGCCGCCCAAACGGAACGATCGGGGACGGGACAGGAAAAAGTGGCAATTCGCGGTAGTGAGACATATATGAGGCTGGAACTCGGCTCTCCGACTTGGTGGGAAGCCGATGTCAAAGGTCACTGTAGAAAAAGGAACTTGAAACTGACTATTATAATAATGTATAGGAATAAGCGTATCAGAAAGGACATATCTATATGGTGGAACGACGTGCCAATGAACAGAGAAAAGCAGGGACGGCAAGCCCGTTAAGCAAGTGTGCATCGGAAGGGACGGACAAATGTTCATCATCTGTCTGGCCATTCCGATGTACTCTTGTGGGGATTGCCTATCAGCAGACAACTCTCTGTGTTTTTCCCGTCGTACCTGCTACGATGCGAGAAATACAGAATGTTGTATGCCTGAATGCTTTTCTGTCTGTTCCTCCCTGACCTCACGACTGACAGCCGTCGTTGATTGCAGTCTGAAAAGGAGTGACAACTGGAGATAAGAACAAAGATGGAATCGTTAACTTGACAACATAGAACCCCCGATTACTCTGATTGATTTGCTCGGTGATGACGCATAGGTGTTGCTGGGGGCCTAACGTTGTAACTGAAGACGACTTTAATGAGTGACGTGATTGCCTATCCATATATGAGATGATTCTCAAAGATGCAGAAAATAGCAGATTCAAGTTTGCGAATTATTAACACAGATTATTTGCTAGCATTTACAAATAGAATATATGCTGAGTTGCTTATCGCAAACTTAAAAATGTTAATTAATACAAAATAAAACAAATTCGCTTGTTTGTTATTATAAATAATCATATATTTGCAATTGGTATGAGGGTCTCATACTAGTGTCCAAGATGATTCTTGGGAGGGGAGAGACGACTCGTTGGTCTCTCCCACATTTTAATAATATGTAATAAATATATACGCTATATGTTGTTCGCTCATATTCAATACCCAATTATAGATTTTCGTCCTTTTTTGAATGACGAATTTAGAAGGAATATACCTGTGTTCCCGGCTCCAAGCGCCAATACATGGCTGAGAAATTTTGGTCATGTGCGTGAACGCAGGACGGATACATGTCCATACTATATTGCGGAAAACTTTTTTTGCGAAGCCCATAATGCTGTAAAATTTGAGACTTTACCATTAATAAGAGGAAAGAAGCAAGAAGAATACAGGATTGGAAGAAGAAAATTTCACGAAGAGCATCTGATATATGATAAGATGTGTATATTCCGTAGATTTCGTTCAGATGGGAATTTAAAATCTTGTTTTGAGATAGGGCTTTTGTCCAATCCAGAAAATGACTCAATTCTTTTTGCCCATCAAGAGCTAGAAGAATTATTTGTCAATGTTAAAAGTTATACTAAAGGAAAAGATATCAGGGTACCTCTTTTTGAAATAGGTAATCATATATGTAAACTTTATGATGACTCAACAAGTATAAAAAAAACACCTGTTAAAACAATATATTCAGGCAGTCCATGTCTAATGTTTATTGATTATGATTCAATAAGTGATGGCGATAATAATTTCATTTCTTATCCAGAATTTGGAAAATTAGGGATTAAATTAAAGCATATTAAGAAATACTATTATAATAATTATGGTGATGTTTGGATTATTCAGCCCTGGGGATATCATCCTGACAAAAAACTCCTTGCTTCAATTAGAAGGGCATTACTTGCCATATTATTAGAAAAAGAGACACTTCTGTCTACCTATAATTTTCTTCTTTTAAACGCAGGCAAAGGTTATATTAATGAAACCAAGGTTCTTAATTATATCAAAAAAACACAAGAAAAGTTATTAAAGAAGATTAGATTTGGTATACCACAAAGTCCAATAGTTGATATATTATTCAAAATAGATTTTGAAAATAATATAGCTTTTTATTCAAATGTAATAGATCTTATATCCAAGGTTGAGGATAAATATATTGCAGATGATTTCAACAAATTATTTATCGAACTTGAATTCAATGAATGGAGAAAAAAAATCACAAATTTATTAGAAAATTTCGATTCATGCCGTTATCAACTGCACAAATCGGAAAATTCTACGATTAGTGACAAGGAATTACGAAAGAATTTAAAACAATTACGTGATATTTGTATAGAGGGAGACTCTCGCAAGTTTTGGGATTTTTTCAATAAAAGAACTTTAAAAACCATTATCCTAAATATCATTTCCAATTTACTTTCCAATGGTATCGAAAAAGGTTCTGAACTTATAATAAAAACCTTAGGACTATATTTTCAACAACCCTCAGTGTAGTATGAAATATGTCCTTAAATCTTTGTGCTCATAGTTGGATGGCTCGTCCCCAGAGTATGAGATGGCAGAAAAGGACTGCACCAACGACGAAGCCGTCAGCCGTGAGGTAACTGGAGGAACATGAAAATATGACGGTATTAGCAACAACTGTGAAAAGGAAATAGACAAAATAAAAGAATGAAGTCATACATATGTATATGGATAAGCCTTCTGCAAGAACAGAACAGGGTTTCTTTTGCTTCGTTTCTTTCTCGCCATCTGCTCATGAAAGAAACGAAGTCGGGCGGCACTTTTCGTCCGTCCGACTTCTCTGCTCACTTGTTGGTTATATCTTGCCCTGCTCGTGATAGGAATAGTATGCTCCGTCCGTTACGATAACATGGTCGAAGAAGTGAATGCGCATGACCTCACAAGCCTTCTGCACACTTTGCGTCAGCGTGTCGTCATGCCTGCTTGGGCGTGTGCTGCCGCTGGGGTGATTGTGGCAGACTGCCATGATGGTGGCATTGTTGAGTACTGCCTCACGTATCATAACCCGTATGTCTGCGCTCACCTCTGTGATACCTCCCTGGCTGATACGCTCAGACTTGATAAGGCGGAAGTTCTGATTTATCAGCAGGATGTGAAACTCTTCCGTTGCGAGGTCTTGCATCTTGGGCAGCATGTAGTTGTAGATAAGGGTGGCAGTGCTCATGTCGGGATGCAGTTCGGGGGTAGCCATCTGTCTGCGCTTGCCCAACTCTACGGCTGCGAGTATCTTGCAGGCTGTCTGCGTGCCAACTCCCTCGATGTCGAGAATTTCATCGAAACGAGCCTTGCCCAATGTGTTGAGGTTGTAGTTGAACCTGCCCATCACTTGGTTGCCAATATCCACTGCGCTGTACTGCTGCGTACCGCTGCCAATGAGGATGGCAAGGAGTTCTCCGTCGCTCAGTGACTCTGCGCCTAAACGCTGTAATTTCTCGGTGGGGCGGTCTTCTGATGCCCACTGCTTGATGCTCAGTCTTGAAATTGATGTGTTCATAATCAGTTGTATTGATAATTTGATGTTCTACGATATGTCTTTGTCTTGGCGAGAAAGAGGGTCATTCTCACGTCTGCACCTGCTGCCTGCATCTGCTCGATAAAAGTGTTGGCGGTGGCACAAGTGGTGCAAATGTCATCAATCAGCAACACACGCTTGCCGTTGAAGTAGTCGGCGTCTATCTGCACGTTGCTCTTTTGTCCGTGCTTCTTGCTGATATGCACTTTCTCACGCTTGCCGATAACTTGGATATGCTCAAAGCCGTTGATTGCATT
>ONTZ01000091.1 GCA_900320905.1 uncultured Prevotella sp. | reverse complement strand
TGACATTGCCGAGCGTGTAGAGGATGTCGTCAACCACCTTGTTGATGTCCTCGCTGCCAGACTCCGGCTTCAGTTCATTGCCGTCTGGCGTGATGGTCCCGTCCCTGGTGATCGGAGTCAGTGGGGCGCCGATGGCGGCGTTAGTCGTTGCGAGTCCCTTGTTGCCGGCATCATAGGCGATGTCTTCAGGATTTATGATGACGAGGTTCTGCTCCAGTGTCAGGCTGCTGAATCCGCTGATGACATTAGCGTTCGCCGACAGGGAGAGGGTACCGGGGTAGTTACCGTCGGTGGTGATGGTTAGGGGGGCGTTGTTGTTGCCTGTATAGACGATGTCTCCCAGGGCATTGGTGCTGTTCGGTGCCAGATAGATGGTCAGCCCTTCATCGTTCGCGGTCCTGATGGTCCGGTTGTCGGTATTGTTGGTGATGAAGAGTTTGTTGAGGCCGGGGACATACTGGAATGAAGCCGCCTTGCCCTGATCAGCACTGCCGTCGCCGAGGATGTCCGTGCAGTTACGCTCTGTCACCTGAATGTCGTCGATCCACAGATCGTAACGTTCTATAACCTCAATAACTGTTGTCTCTCCTCCTCCGTTCAGATTACCTTGAACCACTTCCAGACCATCCTCGAGAGATGGCTCGTTAAAGCCTTGATACAAAGAATATGCCCAGGGGTTTATCGTCAGGCTGCCAGTGCCGTCGGTTGACTTGAAGGTGAGATTGTGCATGGCTGTCGCCTCCGTATTCTTGATGGCACACGTGTCTGTGGCCGTGATGGTGTTCTCACCTTTCAGGTCGATAGTCAGGTCGCCGTAACTGTAGATGCAGCCATTGATAGTGGCTCCATTGAGTGTCAGTATATGGGAAGATGGATCGAAACTGACTGTTCCCTCGATGTTGTCGCCAGTAATGGCAGAGGCGTTCACACTTGTCACCCTTACACCTGCCACAGTAAGGCCGTAAGAAGAAGGAAGTGTGAAGTAGCCTGGGTCGTCAGGACCACCATCAATGTGGGCATAGGTTTGGTTGGTATAGCCTTCGTCAAAATGCGTACCTGCACCACCCACGAGGCTCGTGCAACCATAGAACATAGATGCAATATTCGTAACCTTTGCTGTGCTCCATTCGTCGCCTGCATAGATGGTCGTCAGGCTGGAACATCCCCAGAACATCCAACTCATGTCCGTCACATTGTCCGTCTTGAATCTCGACAAGTCAAGGCTCGTCAGGCTGCCACAGTACTCGAACATTCCGCGCATATACTCCACATTATCCGTTTTGAGGTTGCCGATGCCAGTGATGGAGGATAGATTCTCAAGTTGATAGAACCAGTAGGCCGTGCTTGTCAGCGTGGTGCAGTTAGCGAACGAGTCATCGAAGGCGACACTGGTGATGCTTCCCCGCTGTGCGTACCATGACTGAAAGTCCGGATAGCCGCTAAATGGCCCGATATCCATGCCGTTGCGTGCTGCCTTTTGATCGTCATAGTAAAATGACAGCACGGTGTTATTGTCGCTCAGCACGGCATATGGCTCCTGAGCGTGGGCCGCTGTACCTGCCAATAATAATATGATGAGTACAAAAAAGTTCTTAAATAGAAGATTCTTTTTCATATAATATGGTCTATTTGTTTATGAACGAAAGCACAATTTGGTGGCAAAGATACAAAAAATAAATGAAATAGCCAAGTATTTTTCCTTAAAACTAACAGAAGAGGCTGACGAATCTTTTCCACATGAATTACTTCACCGATTAAATTGGTTCAAAACAGACCGAAACAAACCTTAAATCGATGCGTGTAAAACGCTGTCTTACAATTAACTCCGCTTAACTAACCTTATTCTTTGCCTATTGCAGATTTGCCCCGATTAGAGTAATTTTGTACCGCCATTGTACCTCGGGTGGATGAGCAGAGGGTTCGTAGGGTATTCCCTTAAATCACCTTATTTCCCCTTAAATCCGCTTAATTGGTTTCCGTCAGGGACCATCCCCCGAAATCCGCGAGTAAGCGAGCGCAATGTGAACATGTTCACAAATTGCCGAGCGCAAGCGGATTATCCAAAAAACGGCAGAAATTGACAAAATTACTCGATATGGGCAAGATCAAACAATACCTGAAGATGTTTTCCGAACTGGCAAGTGCTACTCTGAAGCAAGTGGCAGACTGGTTCATCTGGCTGGCAAGCACCTTGGGCAGATTCAATGCTAACGAACTCAGACGTGCAGACCATGAAGTTCACGACATTGCTGATGGCAGATATGATGGACGCATACAGAAGTACCAGCAAGGGATTTCGAGATAAGCAGCTGCTATATGATAGCAGTCCGATAAATTGGAATTTAGTGTCTAATCAAAGTCAGACACAGTTTTCTCCTTGTCCCAAACTATCTCCTGACCTATAGAATCGCAGTTGGTCTTCAGGTATTCTTCGATGGGAGATAATCCCACAATGCTTCTCAGACTGTCAAGAGCTGCTGGATTCTCCACCGGCCAGAGACACAACTGCATTGCAATTTCATCATCCACAACCGTTGCAACCATCTTGATCTGGGTGCCATAAATCTGTGGCTTGCCCTTTTCCATCAGAACCCTGTCATTCAGAATGGCATAGTCTGTTTTATCCAATACTCCCTCATCGGCTTTTTCCTTCACAAGGCCGAGATACTTGCTCCGGTAGGCAAGGTCGGAATGGTCAATAACAATCCAGATGGCCCGATTTGCTTTGTCGGATAGATGGGAAGGCCATCCTTCTTTGTCCAGTATACTGAAAACGGTCGCCTGATTCAGGGAGTCTACCCGTTCCATTTCAGTCGAATAGTTCACAATCTCATCGGCCGTCAGTGAAGAAATTCCTTTGGTCCACTCACGTACAGCCTGGTCGTTATCGTACACCTCTTCCAAGATGCGATTATACTGATTGCAGCTGGATAAAGCGGCTATGATGAGCAAAATAAGAACACTACTATATCTAAGCATTGTAACCATAAATTCCGATTTATCTAAAATACGAAGTTATATTCTCTTATATAATGTGAATGGTAAATTCTTGTTGATAATGGCGAGAACGTGCCACCGCTTCGTGACATAGACTTTAGACTTGCGCTTGCGAATGGCTGCACATATTTGGCTGGCAACCTTTTCGACAGGCATCACCCAGAAGAGGCCCTCGCCTTTGGCCATTGCCGTATTGACAAGACCTGGCCGGATGTCAGTGACGATGACTTTTCCGCCTGACTTGAAAGCCTTTTTGCGCAAGGCTTCCATATAGTTGATTTGATAGGCCTTCGTCGCGCTGTAGGCTGGTGCCATCGGCTCACCTCTCAGTCCACCAGCCGACGTAATGGCAACAAGATGACCGTGCGCCTGTTGCTCAAACAAATGGAAGAGCGTGTCAATGACGTATGTCCAACCCATCACGTTGGTGTCAAGCGTAGGGCGTTCCAATGCGTAGTCAAGCGTAGGGTTAATCTCGCCCGTTCCAGAGCAGACAATGGCTAAATCCACGTGGCCGAATTCTTTGGTGAAGTCATGGATAGCTCTCTCTACCTCATCTTGTTTAGTAATGTCTGCTGTTGCCGTGAAGGTACAGTTGGGATGTGATTGGTGGAGTTCATCCAACAAGAGAGTGCGTCGTCCAACGATACCTATACGGTTCCCGTCGGTTGCATATTTCTCATACAAGGCCTTGCCAATGCCTGAGGTGGCTCCAATAATGATGATATTCATAGAATTGTTCTTATTCGTCCTCCTTGGGCAGAGTGTTCTGCCCTTTGCCCTCAATTGGCCTTATGTAGTCTGATGCACGCTCAGAAGAAACAACGCTTCTGCCAAGACGGCGTTCCATCGTCTCGCGTGCTTCGCGTGCTACTTCGC
>ONTZ01000054.1 GCA_900320905.1 uncultured Prevotella sp. | reverse complement strand
AGTGGCAGCTTTTCAAATTCTGACTAAAAACAATAGAGCCGCAGGTGCATCAACAATCTGACACTTTGCGGCTCTAAGTTGTTTATAATGATTGAGTTGTGGGGATTTTGAGGATTTTGCCCGTTAGGGCAGACTTCTCGATTTCCCGCCACCAATTATTCCCATTCTATCGTTGCTGGGGGCTTGGAGGAGATATCGTAGCAGACACGGTTCACGCCACGTACCTTATTAATGATTTCATTGGAAACCTTCGCCATGAAGTCATAAGGCAGATGAGCCCAGTCGGCAGTCATGGCATCCGTCGAAGTCACGGCACGAAGGGCAACGGGATGCTCGTAAGTACGCTCATCACCCATCACACCGACACTACGGACGGTACTCAACAGGATGGCACCAGCCTGCCATACTTGGTCATAAAGGCCCCACTCGCGCAATGCCCGGATATAAATATCATCAGCATCTTGAAGGATTCGCACCTTCTCGGGGGTGATATCGCCAAGAATGCGAACAGCCAATCCCGGCCCAGGGAAGGGATGACGGGTAATCAGATGCTCCGGCATACCGAGTTGGCGCCCCACCCGACGCACCTCATCCTTGAACAACCATTTGAGCGGTTCACAGAGTTGTAGGCGCATCTCCTTCGGCAGACCACCCACATTATGATGGCTCTTAATGACTTTGCCCGTGATGTTCAGACTCTCTATGCGGTCTGGATAGATAGTGCCCTGAGCCAACCACTTTGCATCAGTAATCTTCTTCGCCTCAGCATTAAAAACCTCCACGAAGTCACGTCCGATAATCTTGCGTTTCTGCTCTGGGTCTGTCACGCCAGCCAAATCGCCAAAGAACTTCTTGCTGGCATCAACGCCAATCACATTCAGTCCCAAGACTTTGTAGTCATTCATCACCTGCGTAAACTCATTCTTACGGAGCATACCATGATCCACGAAGATACAAGTCAGGTTCTGGCCGATGGCACGATTCAGCAATACGGCAGCAACAGAGGAATCCACGCCACCGCTCAGACCGAGAATCACCCTGTCATTACCCAACTGTGCCTTCAGTTCTGCCACCGTCGAGTCAACAAACGAGGCAGCACTCCACTCCTGACGACTTCCGCAGATATCCACCACAAAGTTCTTCAACAACTGCTTGCCCTGCAACGTGTGGAACACCTCAGGATGGAACTGTACGGCCCAGACAGGTTGCTTCGTCGAGGCAAACGCCGCATTCACGACATCTGCAGTCGAACCAATCACCTTGAAGTCCTCAGGAATAGCTGTAATTGTATCCCCATGACTCATCCACACCTGCGAATGTTGCTCAAACCATTTAAACAGTGGATTCGTCGTGTCTACCATCTCGAGGTTTGCACGTCCGTACTCACGGCTGTCTGCCTTCTCGACCTTACCACCAAGGGTGTGTGAGATGAACTGCGCCCCATAACAGATACCCAAGACAGGGATCTTGCCTACGAACTGTGACAAATCCACCTTGAAAGCCTCGGGGTCATGCACAGAGAAAGGCGAACCGCTCAGAATCACGCCAATCACCGAAGGGTCATCCTTCGGGAACTTGTTATAAGGCAGGATTTCGCAGAAAGTATCCAGTTCACGCACCCGACGGCCTATCAACTGGGTCGTCTGTGAACCGAAGTCCAGAATAATGATCTTTTGCATATTTTAATTTTGGAAACAAATTATCACCAATTACCACAAAATATTCAGAAAATTCTCTGCCGTTTTGAGAGAATCCAACTTACCAACATCAAGCACCTGCAAGTCTTCCTTGACCAGACCCACGATGTTTGAACGATGACAGACGGAAAGGTAGAAGTCGATGATGCTGAACTTGTCTGGGAAGCGTTCCATCAAGGGGAACAGACGCGGCGAGAATGAATGGATACCACTGAAAGCAAACATATTAAGTTGTTCACCATGCTGGGAGAGTCCTGTACGACGGATATACTCATAGGGGCTTTTGATTTCTCCCGTCTCAATATTCTTCCATCCCATCAGCCGCATGGCATTATCAAAGAGCAGATAGCGCTTCGTCTGCCGACGGCTCACCAACAAGACAGCCCCCTCATTCTCCTGGTGCTGATCCGAGAACCAGTCATAGTCCACATTATCGAGGATATCGACATTATGTATCAGGATTGGCTCATCGGCGTCAAACAATGGCGATGCCTTTTTAAGTCCACCACCAGTGTCAAGCAGTTGGTCTGCCTCATCACTAAACGACACCATCCCACCATAATCTTGTATCGTCACATGGTCCACAATCTGTTGGGCAAAATGATGAATATTCACCACAAAACGGTCATAACCGAAACCCATCAGCCTTCGGATGGTATGGTCTATCAGCGGCACACCACCCACAGGCACCAATGCCTTCGGCATCGTATCTGTCAGTGGTTTCAGTCTCGTTCCAAGCCCTGCGGCTAATATCATCGCCTGTTTCATAAACACCTTTGTCTTTCTCGTCTGCAAAATTACACAAAAAAGCCGAAACAATGATCGAATAAGCACAAAAAAAATAGATTTGAGTCGCCTCAAATCTATTTTTTACTGAATGGAAAGGAATTTATGCAATTCGTTCAATAATGAAGTCCATATCGGAAACATCAATATCACCGTCAGCATTGACATCTGCATCCTCGTTCGTGACATAGTCTCCACCAATACCCTCAATAACTTTATCAATATCAGCAACATTGATTATAGCGTCACCGTTGGCATCACCCTCCTTCAAGACTTTTGCTGGTGACAAATTACTTGCCGATGAAGCGGCATATTGAGCAGCAATCTCAGAACCACCGGTACCTTGTGGGTCACTACCAGCGAAACCTTTAATTGCGACATTTTGGAGATTTGCTGATCCATCCGAAGCAGTTAATTTTAGCGTGCACAGTTTAGAAGCAGTTGCGGTAGCACTGTATGTTGCACCAGCCTTTACTGGAAAACAAACGAGGAGTACGTCACCAGGATTATAATCCGTTCCGTCAGATGTTTGTCCTTTAACGTCTGCCTTGACACCAATACATTCGAAACCATCCGGAACGATTACATTGTAGAATGTTGCTTCAGCAGCAGCCCCGCCATTGATAGACAAACCTTTGGCTGTCTTCTCTTCATTTTCTCCAAGCGTCACACCATCAGGCAGCGAAACCACCAACTGAAAGCCACCCATGGCCTCAGAATTAGTGTAAAAATAGGTCAGACTTGCATCATTGCCTGATACAAATTTAGCGTTTCCTGCCGTAATTGTTGTCTGAGCCATAGCCTCTCCAGACGTAACCATGAAAGCGGCAAACAATAGTAAATCTTTAATTCTCATACTCTTTAAGTATTTAATTGTTAATAATATTCCAAACAAATTCATTTTGACTCTGCAAATATAGAAATAATTCATCAAACCGCAAAATACATTAACTATTTTTAGCACTTATTTACTCGAAATGATACTACACAATACGTTCAATGATGTAATCAACATCGGCAACATTGATTTTCCCATCGTCATTGACGTCTGCAGCCTTATTCGTTTCATTAACTGTTTCGTCAATCTGTTCTATGACAAGGTCAATATCAGCAACATCTACACTACCATCCTCGTTGGCATCGCCCTCTAACTTCTCTTTACTACTTAGCACAATGGGATTGCTAGGCTCACCCACATTGGCACTATTTTGGAATGTCACGTTCTTACTGGGTGTGAGAACGATTTCCGACTGATCACTGAAGCGGTAAAGTTTGAAGGTAACAGGTTGGGCCGAAGAGTCATTGCTTCTTATCCGGATAACACCATAGCCATCCTTCTCATAAATACCATAGCCCACACATTCGTCGCCAATGAATGCACCTATGGCGACATTGTCAAAGTTGGCAAGCCTTTCACCGTCATCGCTCACGGCTATATAGACTGTCATGTCATACTGGTAGCCGCTGGTCAGAACCTCCCAAGGAATCTGTCTGATGACAAAGGTTCCGTTCGTGTGCGTATCACTGCCATCCACCGTGTATGCCAAGGCATCAGGACCAGTCACTGTGATATCAACATCTCCTGCCGTCTGCTTTAGATTAGCATCAACGCTGACAGCCACACATTTAGTGAATTCTGTCCCATCGGGCAGATTACCGCCCGTACACTGGACAGAGAGTTCACCGCCACTGATGTTGAGGAAACCGCCGTTGAGTACAGTCGATCCAGACTCATATTTCTTGGCCTTGATGCCCTTCGAGCCATCGCCTTCCACGACGATAGTAGTCTTTCCACCCATGATATTGACAGTATGGTTAGCCCGTATGCCTTTGCTGTCTTCTCCCTTGACGGAGATATTGATAGTGCCATCCTTGATAGTGACGGTGCTGTCGGCCTTGAGACCCGATGCATCATCCTTGATGTTCACGCTGAGGCTTCCGCCTTCGATTCTGACGACACCATAGTCATCGCTGTCGATACCGTCACCTCCAATGTTAGTGATGTTGACGATACCACCCTTCATCAGGAAATAGTTATGCTCATTATTCACTTTCCCCTTGCCGCAGTGGATACCATCGCTGACGGCTTCCAGCACGTTAATGGTACCGGTGGAACTCTTCAACTCGAGATATTCCTTAGCCCTGATAGCATGTTTCGTTCTACCAGACACATTAAGTATACCGCCCCCTTTGAACTCAGCATGTCCATCAATGTAGAAGGCAGCCTTCTGACTGCCCGTGGCAGCATCACACAGCTTGTTCGTCGTACCTTCAACCAATTCAACTTCAATACGCTTGCCGCACTCTATGTCGATGGCAGCACCTCCATGGGCATTGGTCAGCGTCACGCCAGCCAGTTGCAGCGTCAGTTTATAGTCGCCGTTAATGGTCAGCGAGCCATCCGTAGAGTTACCTTTGACCTGATAAGTGTACTCCTTATCAGTTGTTTTAGAGGTGATCGTGACGTTGGCGCCATTCACGGACGATACGACATTCGTAATACTACTGGGAACATTGACAGTAGCCGTCGTACCCTTATACTCTATCCTAATGACATCCTGGGCTGACATGTGTGACAGTGCCAGCATAAGCAATAATGCTAAACTCGTTAACTTTTTCATATCTTTGTTCTGTTTTATTTCACGATTACTTTTTGGAATGAACCATCCTTGTATTTCACGAGGTAGATGCCACGACAGGCCGTCCTGAAGGACACACGGGAACCATTCAGGTTATAGTAGCCGTCGATCTCTGACGAGGCAGGAGCAACCGGCATACCTTCTATCATAGTGGCGTTACCCTCCACCTTACCCAGTGTCAACAGGAAGGGCTGACAGACGCTGCCAGTGATGCCTTCGGCAAACGGCATGGTCTCCTGGACGGCATAGACAGTACCGTCCATCAGGTCTACTGCACGGTAGGAGAGTGTCTCTCCACCCTTGCCGTAAAGAGTCATATATGCAAGACCGTTCACCCATTTGCCCTCTCCGCGACACTCACCGTCAGCGTCATAGGCATACAATGTGAAGCGGTCTGCCTCCACCTTCTCACCGTCCTTCTGTACTTCGGCGATGATACCCATCACATTGGGATAGGCCGGCCGACTCGACTTGTGATGCAGCCTGACTTTTACGGATGGCGTCCTGAACGTCAGGGTCTTTGCCTGATTCGTATAAAGCATATAACCCATACCCGTCTCTAATGCTGAGAGTGTACCTTGCCATGCGCCCTTCTCATAAGTGGCAAAACCACTCAGGCCCACGATTTTGTCGCCCTCCTCTGCCAGATAGTCCACCAAGGCATCACTAAGCGACTGTTGGCCGTTCACAGAATAGCCAATCCAGTTCCAGCCTGGCAGTAACATGACAGGCCTGCCATCCTCGCAGAAGGAACCTTCTTGTTTGTATTCATCAGCCTGTTGCATATTCACCTTGTACAGATGACCCGCCTCCAACTCTTTCAATGCTCCTGTCATACCCCACTTCGAGTCGCGGATGGTCTCTCTGTCCTTGCCGACAATACGATTAGCGTGCTCTGACAGGTTGGAGGCAGCAATAGACTCAACCATCGGATGCGATATCCAGTTCCATCCCTCAGCCAGATCCAGGACGAACGTCTCCTTGTCCGTGTTCGTCAGTCCTTCATCCTCGCCCAGATACGAGTCAGTGCTTGTCAGGATATTGGGACGCTCGATGGTCGGTCGGTTCATCTTATAATATGACTTACCGCCATCGGGATACCGGCCTACGCTCTGATCACCATGGTGAGCCGAATAGACAAGACCGTCGGCAAAATCCTTCATTTCTGGATGCTTGTCGAAGTAGGCCTTATTGTTAGCCACAAAGTCGTTGCTGCTGCACAAAAGGACCATTCTGTCATCCCCGTTCTTCAGTTTGAAATTGGCATGCATCTGCGTAACGGCCTCCATCTCGTCAGCCCAGACGATACGGTGTCCGCCTGCAGGAATAATGGTATTGATCACGCCATTGCTTGGTATCTGGAACTTTAGCGGGTTGTCCTCATCGTCGCTGACATAGAGTCCTGCAATGTCAATTTCCGTGTCAGTAGTATTGTATATCTCAAACCAGTCGTTGTGTTTGAACCACTCGTTGACATAGACGGTGTTGCCGGCACTCACCTCATTGACGCGTAATGGGGTGAAGCCCTGAGCCAACAGATTCTCGTCAGAGAGTTTCGTGAAGTTGGCAGTGAGAGCAATAGAAGAACCTGTAGGCAAATCCATGACAGGCTCTGTCGAGACGAATCCTTCTGAAGCGACCCCTACGGTTGTATACAGTTCGGCAGCCCAGAACAGGTCACTGGAAGTATAACTGATATTGTGAACCTCAACGGCAATAAGATTGTTGCCACTCTTAAACAGAGAAGGTGACAGTTCAAGTGTTCCCGTCAAAGGTGTGCTTTCAGCGTAGGATGAAGAGAAAGTGTCATAATATACGCCTCCGTCAGACATGTTGAAGCGCCCCGCTTCCTTTCCGTTGACATAGACAACGAAACCATCGTCGATTTGATAGTTGAGCAAGAACCGGTCGCTGCTTGAGGGAGCAGAATCAAGACTGAACGTCTTACGGAAATAAGTCGTCGGATTTTTCTGATTGGAATCAGAGCCATAGTTGACAGTTGTTGTCACCCCTGTCATCGTATAACCTAATGGAGCCTTGCCAGAGGCCCAACTGTTGTCATTGAAGCCACTTGTGTTCCAGTTGGCAGCAGGTTCACCTTTATCATAGTACTTCCACGTATCCGTTGTCGCAATGAGTCGATTGGAAGCATTACCTCCTCCCATGCTCCATCCAGCAAAGCGGTAGCCGGCAGGAGCCTTGGCCTCCAGTTTGACGGGTTGGAAGAGGTAGCCTTTGAAGTCGGCATAGGGCACATCAATGCCGTTGATGGTGATATGGGCACCCGAGGTATTGGCACCCAGCATGACAGTCTGTCTCTGAAGACCTCCGATCTGTGCTGGTCCATATTCTTCCAGTTGGGCCAGAGCCTCGTCAAAACGCGTCATCATCCTCTCCTTTATCTCGCTGGCACTACCATCGGGATCACGACCCTCGATTTGTTGCATGGGTCGCATGGCATCGGCAATCTCTGTAACCATCTCTGCGACGCGCCCCCCCTCGAAGACACTGCCGCCAATCATACAGAAGGTATCTATAAACTTCTTGCGGTACTTATCATTGCGGAGCAGGTTCCTGAACAACCTCACCAATGGCTCATCATAGAATTCCGTGTCAAGGGTGGATATCCTTGACATCGCGCACCAATAGTTGAAAATCTGGTCCAAGTCGAAAAGGATGAAACGGAAACGTCCGTCATCTTGGCTACGATAGCCCTTGACATTGTTGTTGGGCCAGTCACTATTGCCAAGATACAGTTCAATGGCCATATAGTTAGTGAACTCATCGATGTCTAACAGTTTCTGGATCTCGTCATACACATTGTTATCATTAATGTGTTCACTCAATTCCATGAGACGGTTCCATGCCTCATCAGTGCCGTCGGTGAATTGAAAATTCTCAAAGTAGTCTATCTCCTCATCATCGTAGCCCCAGTTGGCATAGACGAACTTGTCGTTGTTCGTCTCACGCAGGTTCAAGATGCCTCGGAACTCACCATTGATATATTCCGCCACTTGTACCGTACTTTGCACATCGACATCAATACCAGAGTTCTGAACGATGGTAGTCATTGCCGGATCCTTGAAACGGCACCCAGGGTCATTGCCGCCATTACGTACCAGCAGGGCCTTGTTGCGGATATAGGGTTTCTGCGGGAAGAAGGCATAGTCCAAGTGGTTCTGGCCGTCGAACACTTTGTTCGACTTCAGTTTGAATGAACGGGGCGTATCCTGTCGCGACCAACCGCCAGAGACGCTGGTCATCACGTCCTGATTAAACAGCATCCCATCTGTCGGACTGATGAAACTGAAATTGACAGGACGATCCCAGGCCATGTTCCAGTTCACGGGATAGTCTCTGTTGTTGCCTGGTTTGCCGTTTATGCCATCGACGTCAATGCCCCACATCGGGTCATTATAATACTTATCATCTCCGACGATGGAAACAATGGGTATAGTATAATTGTTATCTGTCTGGATATAACTGCGTGTCACTGGCACACTGGGCAGGTAACCGTCCTTAAACAGTCGGAACACGTAGTTCGTCGTTTTTCTTACGTTAAACCTTCCGGTTTTACTCTCTTTGCCGGAGTTCTCCCTGACGACAATCTCATAGTTATTACTACCCTCATCCAAGGATTCCCAGACGATCTCATCGAAATAGTAATTGTTCTCTTCACGGATTTCGTTCAGTTGGAAGGCGATGGTCTGAAGAGGACATATTTCCCCGTTTCCATTTACACGCACCTGCTCGTTAGTGATGGTTCCCTCATAGTAGATTTCATTCCAACCAGTAGTGATGTCATAGCCACCTTCGAGCATACTCCAATAAATGTAATCACCGGGTGTTTTCTGGGTCTGCACGGAGATACGGGCAGACTTGTCGGCACGCACCTTCATGCTGAAGCGGTATCTCTCGCCGGCCTGCCACACATGATCTGGCGTATAGACAAAGAACTGCGTGTCCCATGTATTTTCCGGGTTATCAACAGAGTGGATCTTGATGCCACGCGAACCGTTGGAACCCACACCGTCGATAATTGCACGATACATATTGTTGGGGTCATCGCCATCCTTACTCACGAAGCAGGTGGCATCGTCACCCTCGCAGTCGCTGTTTCTTATCCAGTTTGTCCAGGTCGGCTCATTGCTCTCATCATGGCCAGTATCATTCTGTGATGTCGTTGTTTCAGATGTCGTAGGTACACTGCCGTCAGTGGTGTAAATAAGTTTGGCTCCTTCGGGGATATCGACAGTAAAAGCCACGGAACGGGAACTGGGAAAGAGTTTGCTACCTACGCTGACGACAGGCGGGTCGAGTCGCTCAGTGGCAAAGACCGAGGTAGTATTTGTTGCGCCTGGCGTGGGATTGGCCGTCCAACTCCATTCACTGCCTCCGTCAGTTTTACGAGCCCAGGCAGTGCGGCTCATCGCCTTGGGATAATCCTGACTGACCATAAGGCTCCCACTGGCATTGCTCAGACAGATCATTCCGCCGTCGCAGTTGAGTTTAAAAGGAGCCTGATTATCCTTGATGTCATCGGAGCCAAGCCACACCACGAGAAATCCTTTGGCTGGGATGGTACCGATGTCCGAAGGCATCTTCCAACGCTTCAAGTTATTGGCATCATCGCTGAGATACATGCCCGAAAGGTTGATATCCGTCCCTGTCGGGTTATAGAATTCAACCCAGCCGTCGAAATTATATGCCGGACTCATCACGACACCGACGTTCGATGCCATGATCTCATTAATGACTATCGACTTTGCTGACTGTGCTTCCCCTTTTCCAGAGAGCATCAGTAGCCCTACCATCGTCACAAGACGGATCGTTGTCTTTAAATGCATTACTGTTTTCATGCGCTAATTTGATTGTTCATTTACAATCATTCAATTACTGCGGCAAAGGTAGGCATTATTTTCGAAACCACAAAAGAAAACGCTCGTTTTTTACTTGTCATTCTTCTGGTAATAATCCTGACCTTACCACCTGTTGAACGCCATTGTCATCATAGACGAAAGCAACTACCGACAAATTATCTATATTCCAGTCTTTCTCAGGCCTGAACGAATACTCCACCACAGTTTCAGAGCCGACAGTCAAGTTTACCTCATCACCCCATGCACCGTTGATTGCCGCACGAAGTACATGGTTATGCACATATTCGTTGTTCATACTACCGTCAGGCATCATCTGAGGAGCAACAATATTATCTTCCGTCACCCACAGTTGCAGCCAGCCCCTGAAATCATTCTTCAAGGCAATGGAATTGACCTTTATTTCCACTTCTCCCGATGCCAAAGCGCTGCACGCCAAGGCAAGTCCAACGGAAGCCTGCTGCTGCATATCCTCGTAAACCAGACCAGCCCATTGGGGAACAAGGGCAATCCCGTGTTTACGATCAATGAGTCCGGAAGGCTCCGACTCAATATTCCAATGGCTATAATATGTATCGCCCAATTCTGTACGGAGCCCTTTTACCTTTTCATTAGAGAACACCGCCAAAGGACCAGAGTGGATGCTTACAGCAATGACATTCTCTTCGCCATATTCTTTTTGAAGCCGTTCAATCTCAGAAGCGGCAGTAGGACAGTTGATGCACCGTTGCCCTGTAAAGTCCTCTATCAACACAGCCCTTGCCACACCCGA
This sequence comes from uncultured Prevotella sp., assembly GCA_900320905.1. Lineage (GTDB taxonomy): Bacteria > Bacteroidota > Bacteroidia > Bacteroidales > Bacteroidaceae > Prevotella. The sequence continues at coordinate 3,610 of ONTZ01000054.1, read as the reverse complement.
CGGCTCCACATAGATGAATCTCTCCGACTCGTCTATCTGACTACACGCCGAAAGTAGCAGCGCAGTGAAAAGGCTATATGCAAGCAGACTCCACCTCATCTCAGAAATTATAATTGTACGACAACATCCATCCCTTGCTGGCAGGCACATAACAGCACACACCTCCAGAACAATTATAACCAGCCTTCGTCCTTCCGTATCCCAACTGCATGCGATGAGACTTGGCTGCAAATGTGACAGAACCCTTGTAATAATGAAGATGTGTCTCTCCCACATTATACAGGTCAGAGAGCGTAATCATCCAGTGAGGAGCCAGCGACAGTTCTGCAAGCCCGAAAGCCCAGTCACCAAGGTCGTCCTTGGTGAAGAGATAATGTGCCTCAGCCCTCAATGTCACCTTCTTGTTGAAAGAATACTTCCCCTCAGCCACGAGGATGTCAGAATGTATCATCCCGCCCTCGCCCTCAACGACGGTCTTATTATAGAACTGGTTCATATACATAAGATTCATCTTCAACGACTTCGACAGTTTCTTGTCAATCTGCACATTCCACTCCTGATAGAGCATCCTGTCGCCCCATTTCCAGAAGGCTGAGCCATAGCCATCGGATCCCGCAAGAGAGCCATTATGATCCTTCCAATGGTGGTCAATGTCATGGATATGTGAGAAGTTCACCTTCACCGTCGTGCCATATCTGCCTCCCAGTGCGGTCTTTTTCTTGAAAGTATGGGCAGCCTCTATCTGATATGCCCACTCGCCCCATGGGTTCGTGGCATATGGATACAAGGCTGGCAAAGCATACGTATGCTCTATCGTGAAGGCAGGCAGATGATTGATGAACGACGAAGTGCCCGTGACGCTACGCTCACTGCGGAACGACATATTGTCACTTCTCTTTGCCTGAACCAGTATACTCGAACCGCGTTTCGAATAAGAGGCAGAGAGCATCGCCACATATCCTTGACGGTAAATGTACCCATTGTCATACGATGGATCCTGACTCTTCCAGGCATATTCCGCCAGCAGTCCTAACCCGTTCTTCTGCAACTGCACCCGCAGATCGAAGGCATTGACATGCTCCGGCAGGTTCAGTTTATGCGTGGCATCGGTCATCATGACTTCCTGTCCTTCGTGTTTGTTTACGAACGATACACCAAAGGTCAGGTCTGCTATGTTCCATTCAGCATCGGCACCAGAGATCCAAGAGTCAGCCAGCGACCAGTACTGCCGTTGTTTCCCGGTAAGAGCCTTTAAAGTGATCTGTGTCGTTGGCTTATATATCACCCGACCGCCGAGGAGGGCATTGTCGATGCCAAGGCTTCGTTCCTCATAGGTACGGAAGATAAAGCCGGAGCCAAACTGGTCATAGAAGGTGCCAGCCGTCAGTTCCAGTTTCTCGAAATGGCCCTTTATATATGCATGCGGCACACCCCATCCCTTGAACTTGTTCTCGAAACCTGGCAAGGGGTACTGCATAAACTCCATCCTTACACCAGCATCAATGTGTTTGCTTGTCAGACTCACATCGGCGTATGTGTTCGTCAGTGCAAATTCGTCATACTCCTCCGCACCGATCTTGTCATCCTTCTGTGGCAATAAAACATCACTCTGGATGCTCCCGCTCACATGAACCTGCCCCGACGCACTCATAGAGACACCAAGGAGCATAAGCGACAACATCCAGAGTATTTTCACCTTATTATATATTATTGAGCCAGCAGTATCTTGTTAATGAGCATGACAATGTCAGCCAGATCCACTTTACCATCACCATTCACATCGGCAGCATCCTTATTGAATCCATCAGAAACCTTGCCCATCAGATAGTTTACGATAGCAACGACATCGTTGGCATCCACACCCCCCTTACCGTCGGCATTGCCAAGATCCACATTTGGCGTATCATTTCCAGGAACGACAACGGCTGCATTTTCAACAGCACAGTTTGTGGCATCACTACCGTCATAATTGGAGATAAATGCCACCACCTTCAAGTCATCAGTCTTCCATGATGCATCCAGATCAAACGTGAACCTATATGATGCCTTATTGTTGTTCCAGTCAAGAACGGCTCCCCATGTCTCATTGACAGCACGGGCTACATGCTGGTGAGTGAAACTGCCATTTGCACCAGACTGAGATTGTGCTTGAATATTGTCTTCCGTCAATATCAGGGTTATACGAGCGGGGTTATCACTGAAATCCCATGCTCGTTCACAATTTGCAGAAACGACAATCTGATTTTTTTCAGCACTGAAATTGGCAGTCAGATCCACTTTTGCATAAGCAGGTCTTGCAAGACGGCTTTCAAGCATCGACTTGTAATTGTCCACATTACCAAGACGACCTGTAACGGCAGTTTTTCCATCCTCCGCATAACGGTCCCACATAAAAGCAGGTGCATAAGTGCTACCGCCATCATTATACAGCCATGTATAATATCGAGATGCATCAATCGTCAACCAGTCTGTATAATAACCTGCATGATGGCAAACCATTGCCGTTCGTTTTGCTATTTCAGGATATGTTGAGAGAGCAGAAGATATCTCTGCTGCCGCAGTCGGACACCATCCACAATACTCTGTCGTAAACTCCTCAATAAGTGTTGTACGCGGGTAGGTTCTTATTTCATTCAGAGTCTGCAAATATCCTGTTGCAGATTTCTCTGTCGCAGTATTCTCCTTACCATTTATTTTCGTAATGGTCAGTGTCTTCAACACCTTTCCTTCTTTGTCGTCTGCCTCAAATGGAACTGGGACTTTCACCTTTGCACCATATGGAATATAGACATTGCTGATTGTCTTTTCAGTCGATGTGCTTCCGTTAGAGGAAATGGTATATGAGAAATTCTCAATCGTGTTACCGCCTCCATTCAATATCTCAACTGGAACATCCGCTGACTTCCCTAACTCAACAATAGCAGTCTTGAAATTACTTGGAGATGCCATATTCTGCGGGAAACCATCACTCTCAATCAATATCTGTAAGGCGAGACAGCCTAAATAATCAATAGCACTCCATGTATTCTGAGAACTCCTAAGATAGAGTGAGTTCTCTACATATTCGCCACCTTGCATAATAGGATAACCACCGGCAGTAAATGTATATCCCACATATATCGCTTCGTTATTAACAACGAATGGGTTAGTCAATTCAATATCATTGGCACCTGATGACGCATTTACTACATCTTGGATATAATCTGCATTTGAAACGGTTTCTGGAAGAGAACCCTTTGAGATCCACACCTTCACATCACTCACTGCCGATGCATCTTCAAAGAAAATGCGAATGGCCTTGATTGTGCTCTTTCCGACGAAACTATGGCCGGCAGGAATATAGATAGCAGCATCAAACGTTTCATATCCGCCAGTACCAATTCCCCCATATCCCATGGCTTCATTGAAATAGCCCCACCACATCTGGTTACCGCCACGTGTAACAGACGGCATTGGAGCCCTTGTTACATTTCTACCCACAAGTTTTGAAGAGTTGCTCTCTGTTGAATTTGGAGAGTTTTTCCAAACTCTGGCTTTAGTGTCATTCTGTGCATTGACCGTTATGCAAGTCAGCAAGACGAACAAAAAAGTAAATAGTCGTTTCATAATC
>ONTZ01000010.1 GCA_900320905.1 uncultured Prevotella sp. | reverse complement strand
AATAATGCAAGTCTTTTTTCATCTGTCATTCCACGATTTTGTCGCATACTGATACACTTTTTGAACTTCAAAAGTGTCAACTTATTCAGTACACGTCAATGCCTTGAATCTAGGGCAAGATATTCCGACCTCGGAAAATTATCCCTCGGATCCGGGGCATATTATTCCGCCCCCAGAGAAATGCGCCCCAGATTTGGATGAAGAAAAACCGACCACGGAAAAATATGCCTCGGATTCAGGGCAAAATATTCTGCCCTCGGAATATTATCCCTCAGATCTGGGGCATATAATTCTGATCCCAGAATATCTTCTCCCAGTTTTTAGGCAAGGTTTTCAATTCTTTGTTGCCAAGGTGTTCTATTTCTGCCATTCTATTTCCAATTCTCGGGCCTTGTTAATTTATGGCCATTGGGAAGAGTCACCTCGTCTGGTAGCATTGACTGTACAAATCTTGCCTTATAATGCTCAAGCCATACTATATTGTCACACTTACTGGCAAGAGCATACGTCTTTTGTGTAGGTGGCACAAAGACATGAACGGGATGATCAGGAGCAAAGCTTTTGATGATTTCAACAGATGGAATCATGTCGCTATCAGCAGAAACAACTATGGTGATGTCGCAACGTTTGGTAAACAAATCTACAAGCATACCAGTAGCGACTCTTACATCAGACTCCTTTTCCTCGTAAGTTTTGTTCTTGAATCCGCAGTTTTGGCACTTGAACTTCTTTTTCTTGTAACGCCCTAAATGAAGTTTGAATTTAGGATTGAGCATATTAGCACTGAAAAGAACGTCTTGATTATCAGCAGCCTGTTGGTCGTCGAGAGGTACTGCAGAGTAGTAGTTTACTTCTACTAGTTCTTGGTCAGGCAGCATCATGCGTTCAAAAAACTTCACCATGTCGAGCCAGTAAAGCCGCTTCCATCTTGAACCACCATTTTTTAGGCCATAATAGAAATTATAGCCATCCACATAAACAATAACTTGTTTCTTTTTCTCCATACTATTAAATTTAAATAAAGCCCCCTTTCGGAGGCTTGAGCTTCGGCATATCTCATCCGAGCGGGGTTAATTTTCTAAGTTGCTCTTTCACAACTGACCCAAGTATTTATCATACAAGGGGGATTTCTGCTGCAAAGTTAGGAAGTTTTACTGAAACTTCCAAATCTTTTCGCAATTATTTTATGATTGGGGGCAAAAAACGTTATTTGGAGGTCATTTCACCTTGTATTATCATGTGCACAATAAAAGAAGTAACATCGTGGCAGGCGCCATGTTACCTTAAACTAAAAAGGTAAATCATTATCATCAAACTCTTTAGCAGGTTGGGAACACATACTATTTTGTAAGAAAGACAAACGTCCATAATAGGAGTTTATTGCAGAATTTTTGTTAGTAAAAACTGCCACATCGTTTTGTATGAGATTACCATTATCTGTAGAGATGACGGCAACATGATATGGAGTAAATGTCCTTACTTCAACGGGATCTTTATATAGTAAAAGAATGTTGTCGCCAACTTTATCACATCTAGCAATTTCCGCAAAATACCCCTTCTCTGTCTCATATGAATTCGATGACGTCAAATAGCCGTAATACTCCTCAATAGTCCAGTATTTTTCAAATGGGAGATTTTCATTCGTAGACGTTACATGAGATAGTATCTGGGGGGATTCAATATCTTGTTTGATTATTTGCTGCCTTACGTGCGGTGTCCTTCTTAAAATAACTTTGCGATAGATGTTGTTTGTGTCATGTGGGGATTTAACAGTAACGAAAGAGTTATCTCTATTGCGATGATGTGGTCGAAATTCTTCTTCATCCTTTAGACGTTTTTCTTTGTTGCATACAACATGACTGATACCTTTAAGGGTGACCGTATCTTTTTTGTATATACATTCGCCTTTGAAAGGTTTGTATTTGCATTCAAAAATACAATCAGAAGATGGTTTTACTTCATACTTGGGATTGTTTCTGTATTCTTTGGCTCTTTCTTCTCGTTCCTTCTCTGTTACAAAGTGATAGGACCATGTTATATCAAGAGTACTCGAACGGATTTCATCCTCAGGAGATAGACTATCGGTTGTAATAGTCAATTCGTTACAATCGCTCTCATGTTTCCTCTGTATATTGGTTTCAAGTATATCTTGGCTACCAATATTATAAACAAAAGGTGTCTCATCAGACGATAAAATTTTAACTTGCGAGAAAAGCTTATCACCTGTTTTAGACAACACAAATGCATCCTTTATTGAAATCTTTTTGCTGTCGTAATCTTCATACGCAGGAATCGTAAGTTCAGTACAACTTAACAAATACTTTTCTACCCTTGATACTCTTTTGCGCTTTGCTTCTATAATTTGAGTTTCATAATTGGGATTGTTTATCCATTTTCTGTTTTCTGCTGACTCGAGGATGAAAGATTTCAAGTTTTCTAACGTCTGCTCTCTTACATCAATCTCCAAACAGGTGATATTTGATTCTATCAGTTTGGCTTTTTTAGCTTCGTCAACTTCGTGAGTATTTCGAATCTCAATAATCCAGCGCAAACCGTCTTTTGTGACTCCAACTATGTCTGGCTGTAAATCCTTTCGTTCAACTCGTTGCTCTACTTCCACTTGGACAAACGACAGACTTTGTCTTCCAATTTCTTTATACTCTGGTGCCATTACGGCTTTTTCTTCTTCGATAATCTGCTCTGCCAATTTGTGTAAAGCCGTCATGTATGAGCCATGACAATCTGAACCTTTTCTATGAGCAAAATGAGGCTGTCGGCCACCGTCATAACCAAGTTTGGCAACCAGGAGCTCGTTACACTTAGGACAACGACAATTACAAGAAAGCCCCCTTTCTACACTACCAATGTAGACCATCTTCCCCAATGCATTTAACGCATAGGTTAATGGGGGTTCTTTCCGGTTGCCTTTCATCACTTCTTTCCTTTCTTTTTTGTCACATCCCAGTCAAAAGAATAGACTTGTCCACCAACAGGAATGTTCACCATCATTAATTGACCCTTCTTGTGTTTGATATTCATATATCCAATGATTCCTTCATTGGGATGGATAGTGGTCATTTTTAAATAGCCTTGCGATTTTGTATTACGATCATCTGCCATCAGTTTACTGAGTGTCATCATCTGAGTGGTAGCCGCCATGTTTGCAGCAGATGCAGCAGCATAGTTATACGTAGTATGCACCTGAGTATATGGCATGTGATTAGCTCCATACGTAGTGGTATATGTTGTCTGATAACCTGCCATACCCGCATTCATTCCTGCAGAGAAGCCCAATAAAGCCATTGACCAAGCTTGTGATGTTTTTACCTTTTTCATGTATTTGTCATAGGAATACACGATTAAGGGGATCGTATCGTTATTCTTGCATGAAAGTGTAGATGTTATCTGTTCTGGTTCGAATGTAACTGGCGTATCACCCAAGTTCTTTATGAAGATTGCTATCTGATAATATTTGCCATAGTCATCTTTCTCTTCATAGTTCGTCATACCAACTACAAAATCACCAATCTGCCTATATGCCCATAGTCGCCCGTCGTTGTACTCAGTTAGAACAATCGTGTCATTCTCTGCTGCAACAAATTCCTGCGCGTTTACGGAATAAGATATCCAGAGCAAAAGAACTATCAAATATTTCTTCATATTTCTCTTTTATCGATTATTACTTTTTTTTAACTCATCAAGTAGCCCGCAAAACGTATTCTACTTTCGCTTGTTTTCCATCGCTTCCTTTGCAAACTTCAACATTTCTACCTGTTGCAAGGCTTCTTCGAGCGTAGCATGCGATGATGGACGCCCCAATGAGAGGCGAATCTCCTTTGCAGAGTCCCGCATGCTCTTGTAGATTAAATCCATGAATCTCTTTTCTTCCATAACAAATATTCAGCACACCAGTTGGCAGATGGCTTCGAGATACTGGCGGTCAGTATCGTCGAAGGTGGCGAGTTCCTTACTGTCGATGTCGAGTACGGCAACCACCTCGTCTGCCTGCGAAAAGACAGGCACAACGATCTCCGAACGCGAAAGACTGCTACAGGCGATATGACCCGGAAACTGCTCCACATCAGGCACCACGATGGTTTCTTTTCGCTGCCAGGCTGACCCACAGACACCCTTTCCGAAAGGAATGTGCATACAGGCCACTGGTCCCTGAAACGGCCCCAACACCAACTCCTTGTCTGAAATCGGCTTACCGCTTGCTACCGAAGGGACGCAAGAACCATCCGACTGCACTTTGGGCACCACCCGATAGAATCCTGTCCAGAAGAATCCCATCGTCTCATGGATGGCCGCACAGACATTGGACATCACTGCCACACCGTCCGTCTCGCCCTCAACAAGAGCCTTAATCTGTTCCGTCAACAAACGGTATTTCTCTTCTTTCTCCATATCGCCTGCAAAGATACACATTATTTATATCATAATCAAAAGTATCGACGGAAAACTTCTATTTGAAGAGATCTCCCTCCACTACCTTGACATGAGGGCGGCGCGGCTCACGTTTGAAGGTACTTGAACAAGCATCACACTCAACTTGCCTGATTGCAGTCTTATCCTCTTTTGTGAAGCGGATGGTCGAAACAACTTCATTCTGGGAAGCAGCAGGCTCGCTTGAAGACAGCGAGTACCGACTGCATACATATTCTGCAAACTGGAACAATTTGGTCATTCCGAGGTCAATCCATTTATCCATCATCGGATCTCCTCCTGATTCAATTTCTTAAGATAGTTATTTACCAATTCGCCAACGGCAATCGCCATTACAAACATGAGAAATAATCCAGCCATAATCTTAAACTTTTTTAGTTCGACATAATTGTTTACGGCTGCAAAGTAACAGCAAAGGTGTACCATAAGTCGGTACACCCTTGAAGTTTTTTTCGTTAAAGAATGCTAATGGGCTTACAGAAAGAATTTCTGGAACTCACTCTCGAAATTTGGCGTGAGAATGTTCTCGCCAATGGCAGAGCGGATCTCATCAAGCGTCCAGAAGCGACCACCATCGAGTTCTTCGGCAGAAGGATGCACAGGCCCGTCGTAGAGGGTACGGTGGACATAGACGAACTCCCGTTCTCGAAGACTTACAAAGACATACTGCCCTACCCGTTCCGGCACGAAGTCAGTGATACCAAGTTCCTCGCGTACTTCTCTTACTAATGCCTGCTCAGGCGTCTCGCCATAGTCGATATGACCTCCCACACTGGTGTCCCACTTGCCCGGCTGGATATCCTTCCACTCGGGACGCTTCTGCAAATAGACCTCACCTCGCGAATTGAACACATGGAGATGAACCACAGGATGCAGCAACTTTGAACCGCTATGGCACTCGCCCCTCGTGGCAGAGCCGACGACGCGACCCTCCTCATCAACTATCGGGAAACGTTCTTCTTTATTGTCTTGCATATCTTTTACTTCAATGATGGGTTATACCGCTGGAGCATAGCCTCAACCTGCCGCTGCATCTGTTGACGGAGTTCCTGAGGCTCAAGCACTTCGAGACCTGAGTCATAAGAAAGCAGTTCTCCAAGGAAGTCTGCCGTAGGGCGGATGTCGAAGGAGAAGTCCGTATAGGCGGCTGTGACGGCAACAGTGCGCTGCGACTGGTGGAGGGGCAACGTACGGAAATAGTTGGATGTCTTCCCATAGGTACGGACAACAACGTGAGCCATCGGGATCTCAAGGGTCAGCACTCCGAAATACTCTGCGAAATAGTCCTGAGGCGAAAAGTCCTTCGGCATCTTAAAGTCCTCGTCGGTGAGACAGACAGCCTGCATACGATCTAGAGAATAGATGGCATAGTGGCGCCCCGTAAAGGAGAGCATATACCAACGCTGATGGAAGAGTTTGAGGGCATAAGGCTCCACCACCTTCTCATAACTCTCTGCCCCAAAACGCTGATAGGTCATCAGGATCTTCTTGCCAGACTTAATGGCACGGATGATGGTCTGCAAGAACTCTTCGCCTGCTGGCACATTCTCCAAGATAATCCTGTCTTTGAGCGAGATACTGTCGGAGAGCACACCGCCCACGGTCATGGTGGAGAGCATCCAGCGTTCAAGACTGTCATCATCGAGCACCTCCCGATTGGCAATGAAATACTGATAACCGCCCTTCACGTCGCAGTCGATGATGACACCAAACATATCGAGGATAGCGTCACGATGGCGGTTGAAGGTGGAGCGCGAGAGGGGGTTGCCTTCTGCCACCTCCTCTCTCACCCACCGCTCATTAAGTTCATCAAGCGTCATCCGCCCATGACGGCGGAAGGCATTGATGAGCCAGATATACTGTTGGAAGATCAGTGCCGGTTTCACAGACCTCTGGCTTTGAGCAGGCTGGAAGCATCAGGCTGAGCCATACCTGTGAAGTCGGTAAACATCTGCATGAGGTCGCCAGTATTACCCCGACTCAGGATCTTGTCACGGAACTCCTGACCCGTCTCTGGTTTCAGAGCACCACGCTTGGCGAAGACATCAGCGATGTTCACAGCCAGCACCTCCGTCCACAGATAACTGTAATAGCCGGCGGCATAGCCCCCACCCCACACGTGATTGAAGTAACTGGTATGATAGCGTGGCGGAATCGGAATAAAAGGATTCAGAAGTCCCACCTTACGCAACGACTCTGTCTCGAAATCCATAGCCTTGTCGGCTGTGGGAATATCCTTCGAGGCGAGCATGTGCCAGGCGAGGTCGACACAGGTGGCAGCGAGATTCTCACCCAGGGCGTAGCACGGCTGGAAGTTGATACTCTTAAGCATGCGCTCCTTCAGGTCGGCAGGCATGGGCTCACCGGTCTCGTAATGACGAGCATAGTGATCGAAGATCTCGGGGATGGAGGCAAACGACTCATTAAACTGCGAGGGCATCTCGACGAAGTCGCGGGCTACGCTGGTACCGCTCAGACGGTTGTACTGACAATCGGAAAGGATACCGTGCAGGGCGTGTCCGAACTCATGGAACATGGTGGTGACCTCGTCCCAGGTGATCAACGAGGGCTTGCCCTCGGGGGCTTTCGCGTTGTTGCACACATTAAAGATAATTGGCATCGTGCCGCGCTGACGGCTCTGCTTCTGAAAACCGTCCATCCAGGCACCACCACGCTTCGTGGGACGACGGTAGTAGTCGGTATAGAAGAGGGCCTTGGTCTTACCGTCCTTGTCAATCACCTCGAAGGCTTTCATGTCAGGATGGTAGGTGGGAATGTCCGTACGCTCCTTGAAGGTGAGGCCGTAGACACGGTTGGCGGCATAGAAGACACCATTGAGAAGCACGCTGTCGACATTGAAATAGGGCTTCACCTCGTCGTCGCTCACGTTGAGCAGTTCCTTCTTCATCTTAGCGGAATAGTAGAAATAGTCGTAGGCCTGCAACAGGAATTCGGGACCCTGAGTTTTGCGGGCAAAGTCCTCAATGGCCTTGGTCTCGGCATCAGCCTTGGGTACATAGGCCTTAATCAGGTTCATCAGGAAAGTACGGACATTCACTGAGGTCTTGGCCATTGTATTCTCCAGCGAATAGGCTGCGTAGTTAGGATAACCCATGATCTCGGCCTTCTCGGCACGGAGTTTGGCGATCTCCACCACGAGGGGGAAGGTATTGTATTTACCTGTTCCGTCGGCACGATGGATAGATGACTCATAGACCTTCTTGCGCAGTTCGCGGTTATCGAGGCTGGCCAAGGGCGCCTGCTGCGTGGTGTTGACGATGACGATGGCATACGGGGCCTTGCCGCCACGACTCTCAGCATCCTTGGCGCACTGGGCAATATCTGCCTCGCTCATGCCTGCCAGGTCTTCCTTCTTGTCGACCCAGACGACGGCATCGTTGGTGGCATCGGGGAGCACCTCGCCCCACTTGGTCTGCAACTCGGAGATGCGCAGGTTGATTTCCTTCATGCGGGCCATCTTGTCATCGGGCAGAAGGGCTCCCTTGCGGACAAACTCCTTGTAGGTCTCCTCGAGCAGTTTCTTGTCCTCACCCTGAAGCGACTCATACTGGGCATCGTAGACCTTCTTGATGCGCTCGAAGAGGGGCTTGTTGAAGGAGATCTCATTTTCGAGGTCGGTGAGCATGGGCTGCACCTTCTTCTCGATCTCTGCGAGGGCTGGCGTCTTGTCGGCCTCGACGAGGGCGAAGAACACGCGGCTCACACGATCGAGCGTCTTTCCACTCTCCTCATAGGCGAGGATGGTGTTCTCGAAGGTGGCAGAGTCGGGGTTGTCGACAATCTGCTTGATCTCGTCACGCGTCTGTTGGATGGCCGTCTCGAAGGCGGGCATATAGTCGGTGCTGTCGATCTTACTGAAATCGGGCGCCCCGAAAGGTAATGTACTCTCTTGCAACAAAGGATTCTCACGCTGTGCCTCCTTACAGGACGAAACTTGCATCATCACGGCTGATGCGACTGCGATACTCATAAAAGTTCTAATCTTCATTTGTCTATATTGTTAGTTTGATGCAAAGATAGTCACTTTTCCCCATTCCTCCAACAAAAACCATCCATTTATTACTGATTTCCTTCTTTTTAAGAAATTTTTACGCTATGGAGCATATAAAAAGAGATATCAAACAATGAAAATAGAATAATTTTGTCTAATTTTGCAACCGAAAAGAATAAAAAACAAACCGCATGGAAATACGGGATTATAAGCCTCAAAGGGGAAAGAAGTTATTTTTGCTGATTGTTGCTGTGCTCATGATTGGTGCAGCAAATGCTCAGACAGACAGCACGACGGTAAAAAGGAAAAGAGTTGGCGTCGTACTCAGTGGCGGCGGCGCAAAGGGTATGGCGCACATCGGTGTGCTGAAAGTGCTGGAAAAGGCGGGTATCCCCATCGACATCGTTACCGGCACGTCAATAGGCAGCATCGTCGGTGGACTCTATGCTATCGGCTATAATTCCCATTCACTCGACTCAATGGTAAGGGCACAGGACTGGACCTACGTCATTACTGACAAGGAAGACCTGCGTAATCAGAGTCTCCTCGACCGCAAGAAGGAGAGCACCTATTTGTTTACCACGAGCCTGACCATCGGCAAGCGCGACCTGAATGCCGGCGGTCTCATCAAAGGCAAGAACCTGGCAGAATTGTTCCAGAAACTCTTTGTGGGCTACACCGACTCGCTCGACTTTACAAACGACCTGAAGATTCCTTTCGCTTGCGTAGCAACAAACATCATGGACAACAGCGAAGTCGTGTTTCATAGCGGCCGGTTGCCACAGGCCATACGTGCCTCCATGTCTATCCCTGCCGCTTTCTCGCCTGTAAGAATCGGCAACATGGTACTGGTCGATGGCGGCTTGAAGAATAATTATCCTGTTGATGTGGCCCGTGAGATGGGTGCAGATATTATCATCGGCGTCACACTGAATGGCAAGCCGAAGACGGCAGAGGACATCACGGGCACCATGAAAATAGTCGGCCAGATTATCGACGTGAACTGTGTGAACAAATACGACGAGAACAAGGCAATCAGCGACCTGTGGATGAATGTGGATCCTCACGGCTATTCCACTGCCAGTTTTACGTCTGAGGCCATCGACTCCCTAATACGCTATGGTGAGGAAGAGGCCATGCGCCACTGGGACGAGATTATCGCCCTGAAGCAGCGCATCGGTATAGACGACTCATTCCGTCCTACCATCTATCATCCCCTGAGCCCGAACGCCATGACAGAGCGCCAGCGTGTCACCGGTTTTATATTCGAAAACATGACGCCTCAGACAGAGCGGTTCCTGCGCCAGAAGTTCCATCTGAACAAGATTGACAGTATCGATGCCAAACTAGAGCAGGAACTGACGACAAGTATGCGTATGGATCTCTTCTATCAGACAGCCGAGTGCCGACTGGTGCCTGAGGGCAACGGTGTGCGTGTCATCCTCTCAGCAGGCAACCGCAAGTCGGTACAACTACATGCTGGTGTACGCTACGATACGGAAGAATCTGCCGCTGTGCAATTAGGGCTCGATATTCCGCTGAAGACGGCCATTCCTATCGAGACCGACATCACGCTTCGACTGGGTAAGCGTCTGATGGCCCGTGGCGAGATAACCATTCACCCCCGATCCTTTACACGCCCGACATTTAGTTATACGTTCCGCAGAAAAGATGTAGACATCTATACTTATGGCAATCTGGATTATAACATCCGTTACAACCAGTTGCAGGCAGAATTCCTGCCCATCAATTTCGACCTGCGCCATTTCAACTTGCAGATGGGGCTGCGCTGGGACTTCTTCCACTACCGCAACACACTCGGATCGGAATCGGTTAAACTGGGAACACTCGAAAATGAATATTTCATCAGTTACCATGCCCGTTTGGCCTTTAGCAGTGAGAACAACTGGTACTTCCCCACACGTGGTGCCCGCTTCAACGCTGAATACGCTTATCTCACCAACGACTTCGCCAAACTTAACGTCCTTGATGACAACGGCAACAAACAGGGTAAGACTATGGGTATGAGTGATGTCAGCGCCGACTGGCGTATATCGTTTACCATCGGCAGCCGTTTTACCATCCAGCCTATGCTCTATGGTCGCCTGCTCTTTGGTTCAGTCGTTCCTGTCGGATTCAGCAACACCATCGGCGGCGAATGGTTCGGTCACTACATCGAGCAGCAGATGCCATTCGCTGGCATCGGCAACATGGAGTATGTAAACCGTCAATTCGTGGCCGCCCAACTTCAGGCGCAACAGCGAATAGGCAAAAACAATTACGTACTACTGCGTGTGGCCGGTGGCCAACAGGCAGAAAAGTTGAAGGAAATCTTTGACCATCACACCCTCATAGGTGGCCAGATCGCTTACTATTACAATACGATCTTTGGTCCTGTCGGTGCAACCTTGGGCTATAGTAACCATACCAAGAAAGGCTATTTCTTCATCAATCTCGGATATGAGTTCTAATTTGCATACATTAAATCACAAACATTAAATATAAGAACTATGAGTAAAATTAAGACAATTGGTATTCTGACGTCAGGCGGCGATTCCCCTGGCATGAATGCAGCCATCCGTGCCGTGACACGTGCAGGTATTTACAACGGTTTTAAAATCAAAGGTATCTATCGTGGCTACGACGGACTCATCAATGATGAGGTGAAGGAGTTTACCACCGAGGATGTCAGCGGCATCATCACCCGGGGCGGCACCATCCTCAAAACAGCCCGCAGCAAGGAGTTCATGACTCCTGAAGGGCGCCAGATTGCCTACGAGACCTGCCAGAAGGAGGAGATCGACGCCCTCGTGGTCATCGGCGGCAACGGCTCGCTGACAGGTGCCTGGAACTTCGGCATGGAGTTCGACTTCCCCGTCATCGGTCTGCCCGGCACCATCGACAACGACCTCTACGGTACCGACGCCACCATCGGCTACGACACCACGATGAACACCATCATGGAATGCGTCGACCGTATCCGCGACACCGCCAATTCCCACGAGCGCATCTTCTTCGTCGAGGTGATGGGCCGCGATGCCGGTTTCCTGGCACAGAACTGCGCTATCGCCTGTGGTGCAGAGGCTGCTATCGTACCAGAGGAGTCGACAGACGTAGACCAGTTGGCACAGTTCATGGAACGTGGCATCCGAAAGTCCAAGAAGTCGTGCATCGTCATCGTCTCCGAGAGTCCCAAGTGCGGTGCCCTTTATTATGCCGACCGTGTGAAGCACGAGTTTCCCGAGTTCGACGTGCGTGTGTCCATCCTCGGCCATCTGCAGCGCGGAGGAAGCCCTTCAGCCCGCGACCGCATCCTGGCCAGCTGCACCGGTGTCGGTGCCGTCGAAGCCATCAAGCAGGGCCAGCGCAATGTCATGATCGGCTATCGCAACAACGATATCGTCTATGTGCCCTTCACCGAGTGCATCCGCACCGACAAGCGCTTCGACAAACGCCTAATTACCGTGCTCGATGAATTGAGCATCTAATGAAGGTCACTCCGATTTGGAGTGGCTTATCACTCGTCGGGCAGGAAGAGAGGATCCTCAGGCATGACCATGACAGGCTCTGCCTCAGCGGCCTGGAGGATCTTCTCAGGTACATATTTCTTGTCGACCACAAGGCGGAACATATACTCACGGAACCAACGGTCGGTCATGATCAGATAGCCCTGCTGACCCCACGAGGCACCCCAGGAGTTCTCCACCTTCCACTTCGTGGCTTTGCCCTTACCATCGAGGTCAACGGCAGTCAGGGTCATAGCATGGGTGGAACCGCTGTCGAAAGTCGAGATGCGCTGAGCCTTATCCATACCAAAGGTCGTACCGAAGAGCGATTCATAATCGAAGTTCTCCGTATCGGCATAGCCACGCTTGCGATCTAAGAACTTACCCACATCGTAGGAACTATATAGTTTGCGTCCGTCCTTCAATGAGGCAATCGCCATCTGCTCGATATCGTCCATCGGCAGATTGATGTATTTCCAGTTGTGGCCGTCGTAGGTGTGACGGTCGTACTCTACCTCATAGGTCTTGTAATAAGGACGACGGGGATCGTTCATCGCCATAACAAATGTGCCGTTGATAGGACCGCCTACTACCTCCTGATAGAACGACTGCGGGGTGTAGGTCTTAGCAGGGCCGACAGCCTTGCCACTCTTATTCTTAAAAGCGTAGGTGAACTTCTGCACAGGTTCACCAATGGTCATCACCAGCATCTTGTAAATCTGTGCCAGCATACGCGCCTTGGCCTTGTCGATACTGGCCTGTTTACGGTCTTTCTGCGCCATATCACGCAGTTGCAAGCCGTACTCACGGAGTTTCGACGCGATCAGTGAACGCATCTTTGAGGTATTGTCGCTACTGAAACTTTCGGGCATCACCTCGGCAGGCACCAGACCGTACTTCTCTGCGAGGTCGCTGACACCACAGAACGTGCCGCCATCGCCTATAGGACTCTTGAAGAAAAACTGCACACGGGTATCGTCGATGGGTTTCTTACCCGTATCGACACACCCCTGCAACATCAGGTTTGCCTTCTCCAACTGATCCCAGAAGAAAAGATACGCCTGCGAGAACTCAATCTGGATGGAGTCGCCATGCTGACGGGTATAGTTGGAGCGCAGCACATTGAACCCACTGAACATCCAGCAGCGCCCCGAAGACTTCTGATCCGTGATGGATTGTATCTTGGTTTCTATATTACAATAGGTGTCGAAGGCTCCAGCATTCTGAGAGTTGACGGCCAGCGCATCGATACTATTGGCAGCCACAGCATTCACCAGTGCCTTATTGACAGGAGAAGCCTGTACTTCTTTCTGAATATCCTTCAACATATCTTTCGAGATACCACCACTCTTCGTCTGAGCCGATACGCTAAATAAGGTATTGACCAGACATAAAGTTAAAACAAAAAACTTTTTCATACAATTTTACTTATTTATGATTATGGCTACAAAATTACAAAGAAAAAAACAATTATGATTGATTTGAGTCAAAAATATACGCTGTTTGCGCACACAACATGGCGCTTTTGTGTGTTGGTATCCAAAATCATCGTACCTTTGCACCGTCAAACAACTAATTTAAGTTTAAGGTAGGGGCTCAGGATAACAAAGCCCCGAGTAAAAAAGAAAGAAAAAATGAAAAAAATTTTAATGACTATGGTTGCTGCTTTTGCAGCAGTGAGCATGCAGGCTCAGGTTTACGTTGGTGGTAGTTTTGCTATTGAGGCCTGGAGTTCTCAGAAAAATGCTGGTGACAGAAGTGAGACTGCTTTCAAGATCATGCCTGAGATTGGTTACAACCTGAACGACCAGTGGGCTATCGGTACCGTGATTGGTTATCAGAACGACAAGTTCAATGGTATAAACGGTTTGAGCGAGAGCGCTTTCTCTATCGCTCCTTACGCTCGTTACACTTTCTCTAAACTGGGTAAGGTGAACCTGTTCGTTGACGGTGGTGTTGGTTTTACATCTGCTTCTAAGGCTGACTGGACTGAGATTTCCATTGGCTTCCAGCCAGGTATTGCCGTTAACCTCACCGACCAACTGAGTTTCGTTTCTCACATTGGTTTCCTCGGATGGGATCAACTTAATCCCGATGGTGACGACAACAACATTAGCAAGTTCGGACTGAGCCTCGATGGTATGAACCTCTCCTTCGGTATGTATTACAACTTCTAAGATATAGAACACAAATCCATAAAAAATGGCCACATCTCTTGGAGGTGTGGCTTTTTTTGTGTACTTTTGTCGCCAGTATGGCAAAAGAACAATCTGCAACGAAAGAACGACAGCGGACCAGTCTGAAGGAGCCACGCCGCTACAAGGTGACCATCTACAACGACGATTTCACCACAATGGAGTTTGTCGTGAAAATCCTGAAAGTGGTCTTCTTCAAGTCCGAGACAGAGGCTCAGACACTGATGCTGCAAGTGCACCACTCCGACAAGGCCGTGGTGGGCATCTATAGTTACGACATTGCCGTGTCGAAAGTGAACAAGGCCACGCAGATGGCAAGAAACGAGGGCTATCCCCTGCGACTGACTTACGAACCAGAAGAATAAAAGACCTATGGAGATATACTATACACAGAAAGTCAACGAGGCTTTTGAAGAGATGCACGAGGCGGCTCAGAAGTACCGCCATGAGTTTACCACGCCAGAACACTTCCTCTATGCCCTGTTGAAACAATATGAATTCAACATGACACTGATAGACTGCAACGTAGACCTGAATATCGTAAACCGCAGCCTTCAGGACTATTTCGAGAAGATGGAACACGTGCCCGAAGAGGTCGGTAACTACACCATCGGCACCAGTCAGCAGTTGAGCGAGGCCCTCACCACAGCCGTCAGGATCGTGCAGAACTCGAGTGCCCATTTCATCTATGTGCCACATATTGTGAAGGGGATCCTCGACCTGAAGGAGTCGTATGCCGCCTATCTGCTCAAAGACCTGTTGGGCGATTGGAAGCAGGACTTTCTGAGTGAACTGGTGGCACGCTATGCCGACGACCACGATCAGGCGGATATGGATGAGGAGGATGAGGTAGGAATGGCTGACGAGAAGGAGCCTTGGCGAAAACTCGTCACCTGTCTGAACGACACCTATCAGCAGCACAATCCTCTCATCGGACGGAAGAAAGAACTGGAGCGTACCATCCAGGTGCTCTGTCGCAAGGAGAAGAACAATCCTCTACACATAGGGGAACCTGGTGTAGGAAAAACCGCCCTCGTCTATGGACTGGCAAAATATATCGACACAACAGTCTGGGAGATTCCCAATCGTCTGAGAGGTAGTAAGATATATCAACTCGACTTAGGCACATTGTTGGCTGGTACCCAGTTCCGTGGCGACTTCGAGAAACGTATCAAGGAGGTGATGGACGGCATCACGCAGGAAGCCAGCAACAACATCGTCTATATCGACGAAATCCACAACCTCGTGGGAGCCGGTGCTACTGGCGAAGGCTCGATGGATGCCTCAAACATGCTGAAACCCTATTTGGAATCGGGTAATATCCGCTTCATCGGTGCTACGACATACGAGGAATACAACCGCCACTTCTCCAAATCAAAGGGGTTGGTGCGCAGGTTCCAGCAGATAGACATTGCAGAGCCCACGCAGGAAGAAACATTAGAGATCCTGAAACAACTGAAAAAAAACTACGAGCAATTTCACGGTGTGTATTATGCCGACAAGGCCCTTGAATTTGCCGTGAGTGCCAGTGCCAAATATATCAACGAACGGTTCCTGCCCGACAAGGCCATTGACCTGATAGATGAGGCTGGCGCCTATCGTGAAATACACAGACTCGGAGGACAGAAGCGACAGACGGTGGACAAGGCTCTTGTGGCCGATATCCTTTCAAAGACCTGCAAGGTTGACGCTTTGGCGATGAAAGAAGACGACAATTCCACTCTTGAGACACTCTATGAGCGTATCAGCAGTAAGATATATGGACAGGACGAGGCTGTGCGCCAAGTGGTGGAGGCTGTACAGATGTCGAAGGCAGGACTGCTAGACGACAATAAGCCCCTCGCCTCACTCTTGTTTGTAGGGCCTACGGGTGTCGGAAAGACGGAGGTGGCCCGTGTATTGGCAAAGGAACTGGGCATTGAACTGCTACGCTTCGACATGAGTGAATACACAGAGAAGCATACCGTAGCGAAACTGATTGGCTCGCCAGCAGGCTATGTAGGTTACGAGGATGGCGGTCTGCTGACAGACGCCATCCGCAAGACGCCCAACTGCGTCCTGCTGCTCGACGAGATAGAAAAAGCCCACCAGGACATCTACAATATTCTTTTACAAGTGATGGATTATGCCCGTCTGACGGACAACAAGGGGCGCAAGGCGGATTTCCGCAACGTCATCCTGATTATGACCTCAAATGCAGGCGCCCAATATGCGGGGCAGGCCAATATCGGTTTCTCTGGCAATATCAGCCGTGGAGAGGCCATGCTGAAACAGGTCAAGAAAACCTTCAAGCCTGAGTTCATCAACCGCCTCAGCGGTACTGTGGTCTTCAATGATATGGACAAGACGATGGCTATCCTTATCCTGCGCAAGAAACTGAGTGAACTGCAAGAGAAACTGACAGCCAGACAGGTGCAGATGACCCTGACTGACGAAGCCTTCAACACTCTGCTGAAAGAGGGATTCACCAAGGAATACGGCGCTCGTGAGATGGATCGTGTCATCACTGGCAAACTGAAGCCTCTGCTGATGCGTGAGATTCTCTTCGGTAGCCTGAAAAAAGGCGGGCGCGTCACAATCGACGGCCCGCTCCTTCATATCACTTCTTCTTAGTAGTAGTTGTTGTTTTCTTAGTCGTTGTCGCCTTCTTGGCAGTAGAAGTCGTTGTCTTCTTTGTCGTGGTGGCAGCCCTTGTCGTGGTTGTAGTCTTCGGCTTGTAATACTTCAATGCCTCAGGCATCCAACCCTGTATATTCTTGATACGTGTGGCATCAGAGGGATGATCGCTCAGGAACTCAGCCGTCTGGTTCTGGTTCGACGCTGCCATACGTTGCCAGAAAGTAGTGGCCACCTGAGGATCATAACCAGCCATAGCCGCAAAGATCAGTCCCATGTGATCGGCCTCGTTCTCATGGTCTCGCGAGTATTTCAGGTTTTTGAAGTTAAAGCCTTGTGCCGCAATGGCCTGCACGATGGACTGGGTGTTCGGCCCCATACCCAACACACCTGCGAGGGCAGCACCCACCTGCATACCGTACTGCTGTTTCATCTGCGTACTCATCTGCTCTGCCGAGTGACGGGCCACAGCATGGGCTATCTCATGTCCCAGCACAATAGCCAGCGAAGCCTCATTCTGCGTGATGGGCAGCAAGCCTTCGTAAACGCAGATCAGTCCGCCAGGCATACACCAGGCATTTGCTTGATTGTTCTGCACAAGATTAAATGTCCACTTGTAGTTCTGAACATCGTTTGACATACCATTGGCATTCAGATAGTTCACCACAGCACTGGCCAGGTTCTGCCCTACCCGCTTCACCATCGCCGTATTGGACTGGTTGGTAGAGAGTTTGGCCGTCTTCATAAACTCCTGATACTGCTGCGTCGAGAGACTGAGCACCTCACCGTCGCTAACCATCAGACTCTGCTTTCTACCCGTAATGGGTACGGTGTTGGTAGTACCGCAACTGACCAGCACGGCTGCCACCATCGACATGATAATGTACTTGAAACTTTTCATCTTTTTAGTGTTTAGATTGCTATTTGTGTGCAAAATAAGCAAAAAAAAACGAGACTTGCAAATATTCGGGGGAAAAAATAGGGGCACCCCTCTCGGAATGCCCCTTCCATTTAAATAATCACTTACTTTTTCTTACTTGTTTAAACCACGGTTGTTCAATGTAGCATTCAGCAGCAAAAGGTACTTGCGAACCTGCTTCTCGTTGAGCACGTAACGCATCCACTTCACGTCTTTCTCGACGGCCTCACGGACACGAGCCTCACGCTCTTCCTTGTTGTACTGGGCTGCGAACATCATCTCAGCCGAGAAGGTGCGATGGATCTCTGCCACTGCTTCAATCTGGTCATCGGTCAGTGCCAAGGCCTCTGAGAGTTTATTCATATTGACGCTCATGTCGTAAGCCTCGACATTGTTCACACTGTTTGCGTTCTCACCTTCTGCAAATGCCATTGTCATGCTCAGCATTGCAACCATTGTCAAAATCATCTTTTTCATCTTTTTACCCTTTCTTTTTTTACTCGGGGCGATTTGTTATCCTGACGCCCCTACCTTAAACTTAAATTGTTATCCTAATGTCTTTTGACGGTGCAAAGGTACGGCGTTTTTTGAACATTTACAAGCATTTTTACCAATTGTGTGCGCAAACAGCCTTATTTTTGACTCAAATCAACAATATCTCAAATTTTATTATTATCTTTGCACCCACATACATTATTATATATAATATGGAGCAAAAAAACAGGTTTATCACAGCCAACTACCAACTCTATACGGTGGCTGACGGCAAAAAAGAACTGGAAGAACAGACCTCTGAGGAACATCCGTTCCAGTTTATCACGGGTTTCGGTGTGTCATTAGACGCCTTCGAGCAGCAATTGATCCAGAAAGAGAGCGGCACAACGTTCGACTTCACCCTGGAGCCCGCTGACGCATTCGGAGCATACGACCCTGAAGGTGTTCATAAACTGGGCAGGGAGACGTTCATGATCAACGGCCACTTCGACCACGACAATATCTACGAAGGAGCCATCATCACCCTGATGGACAATGAGGACCACCGTTTCATGGCCAAAGTCCTGAAAATCGAGGAAGATGGCGTCACCCTCGACACCAACCATCCTCTGGCTGGCAAAACGCTGAACTTCACTGGAACCGTGATTGAGAACCGTGAGGCCACTGAGGATGAGATACAACACCTGATCAAGCACCTGACAGGTGGATGCAGCGGTTGCGGACATCATCACGGTGACGGGTGCGAAGGCTGTGGCGACGGATGCGAACACGATCATCACCATGAAGAAGGCTGCGGATGCGGCTGTGGACACTGCCATTAAAAGGAAAAAGGTAAAATGATAAAAAAGTGAATACATTCGGAACCCTATTCAGGCTGACGACCTTCGGTGAGAGCCATGGTGAGGCCATCGGAGGTGTGGTCGACGGGATGCCTGCCGGCATTGACATCGACATGGATTTCATCCAGCAGGAACTCAACCGCCGCCGTCCTGGTCAGAGCAGCATCACTACCTCACGTCAGGAAGCCGATCAGGTGGAACTGCTCAGTGGCGTCTTTGAGGGCAAGTCTACGGGCTGCCCCATCGGTTTTATCGTGCGCAACACCAATCAGCACTCGCAAGACTACGAGAACATGCGCTGTCTGTTCCGTCCCTCGCACGCAGACTACACCTACCATTATAAATATGGTACGCGCGACCATCGGGGCGGAGGTCGCTCCTCGGCTCGTATCACCATCAGCCGTTGCGTGGGCGGTGCACTGGCTAAGTTGGCGCTTCGTCAACTCGGCATCAGCATCCAGGCCTACACCTCGCAGATTGGCGACATCGCCCTAGAACGCGACTACCGTCTCTACGACCTGAGCAAGACGGAAACCAATGCTGTGCGCTGTCCGGATGCAGAAAAGGCCGCCCAGATGGAAGAACTGGTGAAGAAGGTCAAGGCCGAAGGCGACACCATCGGCGGCATCATCACCTGTGTCATCAAGGGCTGTCCTGCCGGACTGGGCGAACCAGAGTTCGGTAAACTCCACGCCGCCTTAGGCGCTGCCATGCTCAGCATTAATGCCGTTAAGGGCTTCGAATATGGTGAAGGTTTCTCTGGTGTCACCGCCCGTGGCTCCGAGCAGAATGACATTTTCGTCTCCCAAGCCCAAGGTGGGGTCACTACTGCTACGAATCGTAGCGGTGGCATTCAGGGTGGCATCAGCAACGGCCAGGACATCTATTTCCGCGTGGCTTTCAAACCCGTTGCCACCATTCTGACGGAACAGGACACCGTTGACCTCGAAGGCAAACCCACGACACTGACCGCCCGAGGCCGTCACGACCCCTGTGTCCTGCCCCGTGCCGTTCCCATCGTGGAAGCGATGGCTGCCATGACCATTTTAGACCACTTTATGCTCAATAAGTCAACTAAGTTGTAAAAAATATATACGAATCACTAAAAAATCCCACAAATTGCTTGCAATTTCGGTTTAAAATCGTATATTTGCAATTGCAATCATGGGTTTGTGATAAATCCGGATTCGCTTAGTTAAGTCTAGTTTAGTTTTTGTGTTGGTTGAGGGCTGGCGATTGCCAGCCCTCAAATTTTTAATGTCTCCCCTCGATGCCAGGCAGCACTTACCGTCGTACTTTCTGGGTTACTCCAAACAAGTATAAAAAATAGTTGGTACAATTTGACACACTCTTGTCTGCTGTCTGACTTGTCTGTAGACCTTCGGACTACCTCAGGGTTAAGTCAGGGTTAAGTCAGGGTTACAGCCTCAGGGTTACCTCAAAGGTAAGTCAAGGTTAAGCCAAGGTTCCAGAACTACCAAAAAGGTACAAAAAAACTCCAGATTGCAAAATGTCAAAGAGCGATATAGTTTTAAACTAACGTAATAGGTCGGACTATCCGACTTTTTAAAATGGATTCATACTTGCAAGATTATTCCTTAATAGTGCAGTAGAGTCCCTTTCGGTCGACAGCGAGACCAACATACCAAAATATTTGACAGAGCCAAGCGACAAAATCGAGGCTTAACAAACAAAATTAGTCTATCACACCTATGATTTCCTGCACGGACTGGCATCCGTGGCTGTCGAGCCAGGCATTGATGCCGTCGCGCACCTTGATGCTCACGGTGGGGTCGAGGAAGTTGGCAGTGCCGATCTCGATGGCGGTAGCGCCTGCCATCAGGAACTCTATCGCATCCTTCGCTGTACAGATGCCGCCCAGACCGATGACGGGTACCCTCACCGCCTTCGCCACCTGCCACACCATCCGCAGGGCAACGGGTTTGATGGCGGGGCCGCTGAGTCCGCCAGTGTTGATGCTCAGCAGTGTCCTGCGCTTCTCGATGTCGATGGCCATGCCCATCAGCGTGTTGATGAGCGAGACGCTGTCAGCACCCTCAGCCTCGACGGCACGAGCGATCTCAGTGATGCTCGTCACATTGGGCGAGAGTTTCACGATGAGCGTCTTGTGATAACGCTGGCGCACGGCCCTGACCACGCTGGAAGCACCTGCACAGGTGACGCCAAAGGCCATACCGCCGTCCTTCACGTTCGGACAGGAGATATTCAACTCGATGGCAGGAATCTTTTCCAAGGCATCGATACGGGCGGCGCACTCGGCATAATCGTCTGGCGAAGAACCGCTTACGTTGACAATCATGTTCGTGTCGATGTCCTTAATCTGCGGATAGATATGCTCACAGAAATAATCGACGCCCTTGTTCTGCAACCCCACGCAGTTGAGCATGCCTGCGGCCGTTTCAGCCATACGGGGGTAGTCGTTGCCCTCACGGGGACGGAGCGTCGTACCCTTCACGATGATGCCGCCAATGCCGTCGAGGGGCATCAGGTCAGCAAACTCCAACCCGTAGCCGAAGGTGCCGGATGCAGTCATCACGGGGTTCTTCAGCGCGAGGTCGCTTATCTTTACATTTAGTCTTGCCATAATAACTTCCGAATATTAAACACTGGTCCTTCCTTACACACGCAGAGGTTGCCCTCCGTGGTCTTCTCCACACAACAGAGACAGGCGCCCAGGCCACAGGCCATCAGATTCTCGAGCGACACCTCGCAGTCCGTCTCACTCTGACGGGCGTAGCGGGCCACCGCCTTCATCATCGGCGTAGGGCCACAGGTGGCGATACGCGTAAATTGGTCTTTCTGCAACAGCGAGTGGTTGGTCACGAAGCCTTTCTCGCCCTCAGAACCGTCCTCAGTGGTCACGCACACGCGCCCGTACCTTTTAAATATATCCAGCATCAGCAGGTCTTTGGCCGTCCTGGCACCCAGGAGAAAGGTGGGTTCGCAGCCCATCTGCTGCATAGCGGCACCCAAATAGAGCAAGGGAGCCACGCCCACGCCACCGCCAACGAGCAGGATTCGTTCGTCTTTGGAGGCAGGCATCGTAAAACCGTGCCCCAAGGGCAACAGGCAGTTGAGCGTGTCGCCTGCCTGCAATTGCGCCAGTCGTCTGGTACCATCGCCAATGGCAGCCACCAAGAGCCAGAGTTCGTTCTGCGCCTTATCGACAAAGTTGATGGATATGGGGCGTCGGAGGAAGGTGGTGGGCGAGCCATCGACACGGATCTCCACGAACTGTCCTGGCTGCATCTCAGGCAGAGGCTTGTCGTCAGTCAGTCTGATCAGCACATAGCGCTCGTGAATCCGTTCCACCGACTTGACCGTTAGGTCGAGCAAATACTTCTTCATAAAAATAGTACCTTTGTGAATCTGGGCACAAAGGTACTACAATTATTTGAAACCACAAAATTTTTATTTCTTCTTCGGTTCGAAGGTGTCGAAGGTCTGATCATCGTAGAATACACGGATTTCGACAATCCTGCGTTGCGGTTTGTCAATGAATTTTACTTCCGAATAATCGATTTCGGGGCGTGTATTTCGTACACTATTAATTTTTGGCATTGATGAAGGACCATTTTGAGGGGTAAGAGCGGGTGATGACTCAAAATCGAACATCGGATTTGGATTCATCAGGGTACCATCTGACCCCTGATCGGATATTTCCTGGGAGGCATTTTCAGGGTTCTGATCCGGTAAATACATCTCTCCAGAGCCAAACATTAGCCAATCGGTACTGATGTTAGGAATTTTCTTTTTTATGGCCTCTACAATGTTGAGGGTAGGACGGGTGCGTCCGTTGAAGATGCTACTGAGGGTAGCAGGTGCCTGTCCGATGTAGTCGGCGAACAACTGTTGAGTCATGTGCTTGGACTCCATAATTTGCCTGATTCTATCCTTCATATTCTGATGATCATTAAAAAGAGAGTATTTTTGCCCTTTTAGCGTTTCGTTTACAAAGGTAAAACAAAAAATTGAATTGACCAACAAATGTAGAGAGAATTTAAGATTTAATAATTTTAATTTGCGTTTTCATATTTGTAAACGAAAAGCGTTAGAGATGTAATGATAGGCTTTGTGATTACAAACGTGAATTTACAGACATAAATCGTTACAAAGAAATAATTTGGCAATTTAAGGTTAAATAATTGGCTATGAATAAGGTGTTTATGTGAATTTGCTCGAAAAATATGGGTATATACAGAATTAGAGACCTGAATATAGGTTGCAGATTGGAAGTTTTGGCGGTATTTATATATAAACCGCTGATTTTCGACTACTTAACAACCAAATAAAGCATCTGTATATTTATAAATATGCAAAGTTAAAGTTGAAAATTTGGATATCAATATTTAAACAGTACAACGCTAAATACACGTTTCAAATCCCAAATTTACAATCTAAAAGCGAGAAAAACCTAAATCGGAATAAAGATTTGGAAAGCAAAATCAAAATAATTAAATCTTAATGAATGTGAAAGCCAAATCCTGAAAGCGCGAAAATCTCAAAATTCGTCATTCTGGCGATATTCTGCACGGATGATTGGAGAATCTGGAAATACGCGAGTTTTGAGGGGGTAAGAATCTTTCGGAACCCCTGTTTTTATAGGGTTTTGGGGCAAAAAAAAGCACTCCTGAAAAGTGCAGTTTTTGGAAATTCTAGAAGCGGAAAAGGGATGATTTTAGTGCAAAATGTAAAAAATCAGTTCCTTCATCAGTTCCCCAGGAGGGGTATTTGGGTTGTCTAAACCCTTACTTTTAGCATCTATTTCTCTAATCTTCCCAATTATCTGCATCACCTTCATGCCAGAGTAGTTTCGCATGCCATTCATATAGTCCTTCGCAGCCCATGGATTTCTCAGTTCCAACCACTCTGCTACCCCCTCCTGGCTCTTATTATTTGGCGCATAATAAGCGATCATGAGACTTTGGAAGTAATTAAAGAGCATTGGGAGAAAGGAGTAGATACTACCCGCCTTCGGATTATCGTCAAAATATTTTACTATCTGGTTTGCCTTGAACACATTGCGGTTCACAATGGCATCACGGAGTTCAAAACTATTAAAGTCCTTACTCACTCCAATCTGCTCCTCCACCACCTGGGGCGTCACTCTCCTATCCTGCTCCGGCAACGACAAAATAACCTTCTCGAGTTCACTGGTGAGACGACTGAGGTCTGCCCCGATGGAATCCGCGATAATCTGCGTGGATTTCGCATCGATACTCACGTTTTTCCGTTTCAAATAGTTCTCGATGAAAGGCGGAAGGTCTCTGTCGCGCAGTTTTTTGCTCTCAAAAAGCACGCCAGCAACCTGGATGGCCTTCACATATTCCCGTTTTCTGCCGTCGATGGTGCCGTTTTTATGGCATAAAACGAGGATCGTGGAAGTCTGCGGAGCCTTAAAATACTTCTCGAGAGCCTCTGTATTCTTGATGTTCTGCGCCTCTTTGACAATCACCACCTGATATTCCGACATCATCGGATATCTGCGGGCGGCATCAGCAATCTGTGCAGCACTCACATCGCTGCCAAAGAGGATTGTCTGGTTGAAATCACGCTCTTCGGGTGGCAGCACATGCTCAGCGATATAGTCCGAAATCTGGTCGATGTAGTACGATTCATCGCCCATCAGATAGTAGACAGGAAGGAACTTCCGCGCCTTCAAGTCGTTCATGATACTATCGAAACTGACATTTTTTGCCTCTGCCATTCGCTTTTCTCGATTATTATTTGTACTTTTGCGGCTACAAAGTTACAAAAATGTTTCGATTAAACCTACCACAATACGAAATAAAAATCACGGAGAAGGACGGAAAGCGTATGATTTTCGACTTTCTGCGCAGAAAATACGTGGCTTTGACACCTGAGGAATGGGTTCGCCAGCACTTCACGCACTACCTGGTGGAGCACAAGGGCTATCCCAAAGGACTGCTTGGCAACGAGATAGAACTGCAAATTGGCGACAAACGGTTGCGCTGTGACTCCATCTTATATAATAAGGTGGCACAGCCACAGATGATCATCGAATACAAGGCGCCCACCGTGCCGCTCCAACAAAAGGTGTTCGATCAGGTATCAGCGTATAATCTCTTGCTCAGGGTGGATTATCTCGTCATAAGCAACGGCATGGAGCACTACTGTTGCAAAATGGATTACGAACATCAAAAATACTTATTCCTTCAGGAGATTCCTGATTATGAAAAATTATGACCTGATGCCCTATTGGACAGCAGGTCATAATTACTGATTTCGAATCGCAAGGGTTATTCCATATCGCTGGCATCTTCGATCTTCTTCGATGTTGCCGTCTTGCGAATGGAACGCTTACGCGTCTTCTTAGGCTGTTCAACACCCATCTTGTCGAGTTTCACGCCAGCCAGTTCGGGGTCAATCATGATACGTCCGCAATACTCGCACACGATGATCTTCTTGTGCATCTTGATGTCAAGTTGACGCTGGGGCGGAATCTTGTTGAAGCAACCACCACAGGCATCACGCTGAACATAGACGATGCCCAGACCGTTGCGGGCATTCTTGCGGATGCGCTTGAAGGAAGTCAGCAGACGGGTCTCGATCTTCGACTCCAAGTCTTTCACCTTCTCCTTCAGTTTATCTTCCTCGGCACGGGTCTCTTCCATAATCTCGTCGAGTTCCCCCTTCTTCATCTCCAAGTC
Organism: uncultured Prevotella sp.; assembly: GCA_900320905.1. Taxonomy (GTDB): domain Bacteria; phylum Bacteroidota; class Bacteroidia; order Bacteroidales; family Bacteroidaceae; genus Prevotella. The sequence continues at coordinate 42,235 of ONTZ01000010.1, read as the reverse complement.
GCCCTCACGCTCCTTGATAACCTCCTGGTTTGCAACCAGTTCATCTTTCTTTTCAGCAATACGGGCTGTGGCCTCACGGATCTTCTTGTTGCAGAGTTCAATCTCCAGTGTCTGGAACTCAATCTCCTTTGAGAGGGTATCGTACTCACGGTTGTTCTTCACCTCATTGAGTTGTTCCTTATAGCGGTTCACACTCTGCTCAGCATCAGCAATCTCGCCTTTCTTCTGAACAATCGCACGCTCGAACTCGTTGATGTCGTTCTGGATTTTCTCCACACGGGTTGTCAGACCTTCAATCTCATCTTCCAGGTCCTGAACTTCCAAAGGCAGTTCGCCTCGCAATGCACGCTTCTCATCGATGGAGGAGAGTGCTGTCTGCAGTTGATAGAGGGTCTTCAGTTTCTCTTCAACTGACAAGTCTGTTGGGTCTTTCTTTGCCATAATTATAAATATAATTTATTTTACAATATTGATATTCTACAAATACAGGATGGGATTGGTGCTGGTTTCAGCGATTTCCGTTCTGACACCAGGACATTCCTTCGTGATGATGTCACGGAAGATCTCGCTGGTGAACTGCTCACTCTGGTAGTGGCCGATGACGCAGATCTGGATGCGCTGCTCGTAGCCGAAATACTGGTGATAGTGCATCTCACCCGTGATAAACGCATCGGCTCCAGCTTTCAGGGCCTCGTCGAGCAGGAAGTCCCCTGCCCCACCACAGATGGCCACCTTCTGTATCTTGCGACGCAACAGTTCGTTGCACATCGCGCACTCCACATCGAAGGCTTTCTTTACTGCTATCACAAAGTCGTCTGATGCCAAAGGCTCTGCAAGCGTTCCCATGACACCACTCCCCGCCTCGATGCCGTCCACGTTCTTCGGGGCAAAGAACTGCACATCCTGCAATCCTAATTTCTCTGCGATTCTGAAGTTCACGCCCCCCTTCGCATTGTCCATATTAGTGTGCATCGAGATGACGCAGACACCATTCACGATAGCCTTCATCACCGTACGCTGCACGTCCGTCAGGTCACTGATGGTCTTCAGCCCGCGGAACAACAACGGATGATGGCTGACAATCAGGTTGCAGCCCTTCTGAATGGCCTCGTCGACAATCTTTTCGTTGACGTCCAGACACAATAATGCCCCTGAAACCTCCGTCTCTGTCAATCCAACCTGCAAGCCAGCATTGTCCCAACTTTCCTGCAAGGGCAGAGGCGCGAAACGTTCAAGGGCGCTCAGCACTTCTTTTATTTTCACGCTGCAAAATTACAAAAAAATGAGGAATGAGGAATGAGAAATGAGAAATGATGATTACATTTAAGAATTATTAACCTTAGATTACCACTCTGATAAACTGGTCTTTGCCTCTATCCTATCCTCCGTCTTGTCGTCGAGCGAAGGGAAGAAATCCATCCCCGTCAACTGCTCTATCTCATCGACGGTATAGACCGCTTCCTCCATCTTCTGTTTCACGCCTTCGTTGCGATAGATAAAGCCGATGGCCTTCGGACTACCCTGCCTACAGAGCACCACCTTGAAGAAGGCATCCGGCACCCAGACCTTGTTCCTGCCGATGGTTTTCTGCTCACTCTTCTGGTTGTATATAGGCCCGCAGACAATGTCGATAGCCCCGTATTCGCGAGCCCAGTCACGACAGAGAATCTCCAAGTCGTTCCACTCGTATTTGTTCAGTCCATGGTTCTGCGGACAGATATTCGTAAATAGGAACGATTGTTCCATCGCCTGCTTGTCCCATTTATTGTCGCCAGCCGGACACATGTGTCCTCGGTCGTAGCGTGAGTTGTAGTAGTCGTTGTCCGTGGCTCTCCCACCTTTCGCATCCTCATCCACCGTGAACATCTCATCCTTCCGCTGGAATGAACCATAGGTGTGCGACTTCGTCAGATGCCACGCCACCCAGTTCGGGTTCTTCGTCTTGCTATTATAAGAGGTGGTATAGCCCTTGCGCTTCAAAATCTGCTCAGGACGGTCTTTCAGCGGCGCAGGCATCTCGTACATCACAATCTTTTTCCCAGCCGCCTGCACTTCCACATCTGCAACCTCCGTCTTCGCAGCAGTCTTCGTATCATAGAAGCCCGTCACATCCTCCGTCACATTCTCTTGGGAAGCCTTAGCGCCCTCACTAACCTTATTCCCCTTACACGAAAGCACCAGTGCCACAAATGCCAACACGGTTATCAACTTGCCGAACTTGTCGAAGAGGGAGCGATCGGCAAGGAAGAGGGTGATGGCAAGGGAGAGGACGGAGGCAGCGATGCTGCCTACTGTCATGTGGAGCATTAGGACGAAGGCGTTGATGGGGCTCATACCACCGAGGAAAATACCACCCAACAATAGCGGCATGGAGGAAAGACAGAGCACGGAGAGGTTGGCGATGGTGGGTGATAGAATTGCCAACAAACTGCGACGCAGGAAAGGCTGCAGAGCCTTGAAATGGGGCTGTCCGTTGCCCCGCAGGAACTCGTACTGCTGTTCATCGGTCTTCAGGGCAGTAACATAGGTGTTGAGTCCTCGGATGGTCATTGCCATCGTATGTCCCATCAGGAGAGCCATCACTGGCACGAACCAACGGGCGTCAAAGACACGAACAGGTAATGCCAGAGCCAAAATCCACAGACCTGTAACGGCAGTGCCAAGAAACAAACCCACGCTGACAGGAATCAGGGGGACATGATTCCTACACCGCCTCTGCACAATCCAGCCCGCATAGACCGCCATCGCCACCAGCCACACAATGAGCAGCCAGGGACTATCAATACGGATCAGCGCCCACACCATCAGACAAAGCACCAGCAACTGCACCACCATACGGCCTACAGCCACTGCAAACTTCGGGAGCATCTGCCGCTCCAACATATACAGCGCCCCTGCAGGAACCAGCAGCAAGAGCAGTCCGAGAATCGTATGTAAAATCAATCCTGTATCCATATCTTAAAGTCTGTCTAAGTCAATTATCTGGTCTGCATTGGCGATGATTTCTGCCCTGCGACTGGCTATCAGCACCGTCTTTCCAGCCTCAGCCTGTTGGCGCAAGCGTTCGAGCATACGCTGGGTCAGTTCAAATGTCAGGTGAGCGGCAGGCTCATCGGCAATGACGATAGGCTTGTCCGTTGCCTGCTGAAGCGTCTCCGAAGCCAGAGAGAATATTTCGTCTGGTGAGAGAGGGGCAACCTCCCCTATCCTATCTTCCAGCGCAGGGAGCAAAGGCTCCCACACCGTCTGCTCATCAGGCTCGCACGCTGGTGGCTCTGGGGGCATCAACTGGTGCCTGAGCATCTGCATCTGTTGGGGCAGATAGACCATCATCGTTCGGAAGGCAGGAGCCGAACGGACGGTCAGCAGTTCACCATCGACACTCACAAACCCCTCCTTGACAGGCAGGAAGCCCATCAGCGTACGGATGAGCGTGGTCTTGCCAGAGCCTTCCGACCCCGTGATACACGTCAGTTGTCCGTCTCTTGCCGTGAAGGAAAGTCCCTGTGCCAGCGTCTTTTCCCCAATGACGATCGTCGCGTCCTTAACCTCTAACATCGTTCAATATCAAAATCTTTGTGCAAAAATACAAATAATTCTCAATTCTCCGCTCTCTATTCTCAATTATTTTGTACCTTTGCGCCAAAAATATGATGATAGACAAGAAAACAAGCCATAATCACTGGCGGTTGCCTGCTGAATGGGAGCCGCAGGAAGGTGTGCAGTTGACGTGGCCGCATGCCCGGACAGACTGGGCTCCGATACTCAACGAGATTACGGCTGTCTATCATCAGGTGGCTCGTGAGATAGCCGAGCGTGAACGCCTGATGGTGGTGGCTCCAGAGGATGCTGCCTACGATATGCTCCGCATCGTCTGTGGCACCAATGACACCTGGGCCCGCGATCATGGTTTCATCTCCTTGGTCGATGATCAGGGGCACCGTCGTCTGTTGGACTATTGTTTCAATGGTTGGGGCGAGAAGTTCGAGGCAGCCCTCGACAACGCCATCAACCGCCGGCTCTACGATCTGGGCGAGATTGCAGGCGAATACGTCGATTGTCTCGACTTCGTGCTGGAAGGCGGTTCGATAGAGAGCGACGGCAAGGGTACCATCTTTACCACAAGCCAATGCCTGTTGGCACCCCACCGCAATCAGCCCATGACCAAAGAGCAGATTGAGGAACGGTTGAAACACGACCTCTGTGCCGAGCGCATTCTCTGGATAGACTACGGACATCTGACAGGCGACGATACTGACGGACATATCGATACCCTCGTACGCATCTGTCCTGACGACACCTTATTATATGTGGGCTGTGACAATCCGCAGGATGAGCAATATGCCGACCTCAAGCGGATGGAAGAGCAACTACAGACCTTCCGTACGCTCGACGGCAAGCCCTACACCCTGAAGAAACTGCCAATGCCCCATCCCATCTATGACGGAGAAGACAGGTTGCCTGCCACCTATGCCAACTTCCTCGTCATCAACGGTGCCGTGCTCTGTCCTACCTATGGACAGCCCGACCTCGACAACGAGGCTCTCAGCATCATCGGCGAGGCCTTCCCCAAACGGGAGATTATCGGTATCGACTGCAGCCCCGTCATCTGGCAGCACGGCTCACTCCATTGTTGTACCATGCAGTTTCCAAGAATGAAGGAATAAAAAATGAAAGAACTGAAGATAGGATTCCTACAGCAGCACAACACTGCTGACACCAAAGACAATATCCTCCGTCTGGCAGAGGGTATCAGTGACCTTGCCAAGCGGGGCGCACAACTCGTCGTGCTCCAAGAACTGCACAACTCGCTCTACTTCTGTCAGGTAGAGAATGTCGATAACTTCGACCTGGCAGAGCCGATACCGGGGCATTCCACCAAAATCTTCGGCGATCTCGCCAAGCAGTTCGGGGTGGTTATCGTCACCTCGCTCTTCGAGAAACGGGCACCGGGGCTGTATCACAACACAGCCGTCGTCTTGGAGAAGGACGGCACCATCGCAGGCACCTATCGCAAGATGCACATCCCCGACGACCCCGCCTATTACGAAAAGTTCTACTTCACCCCGGGCGATTTGGGCTTCCACCCCATCGAGACCTCTGTAGGTCGTCTTGGCGTGATGGTATGCTGGGACCAGTGGTATCCCGAGGCAGCGCGCCTGATGGCCTTGCAGGGTGCCGACCTGCTCATCTACCCTACCGCCATCGGCTATGAGTCGAGCGACACTCCCGAGGAGCAACAGCGCCAGCGGATGGCCTGGCAGACAGTACAACGCGGACATGCCGTAGCCAACGGCCTGCCCGTGGTCACCGTCAACCGTGTCGGTTTTGAGCCAGACCCCTCAGGCCAGACCAACGGCATCCAGTTCTGGGGCACCTCCTTCGTGGCAGGTCCTCAGGGCGAACTCCTCTACGAGGCTTCTACCGACGAGGAAGAGAGCATCATCGTAGAGATCGACCTCGACCACTCCGAGCAGGTGCGCCGCTGGTGGCCTTTCCTCCGCGATCGCCGTATCGACGACTATACCGACCTTACACGCAGATTTATTGATTAAACAAATACTATTATATATGAAAAAGATGATTTCACTGGCCCTGATGGCCATCACCCTGCTGCCGACAGCGACTCTGGCACAGGAAGAACAAGAAACACCTGAGATAGAACTGGTAAAAGAGAGTGATTTCAATGCCTTCGTCCAGGCAAGCCTCGTCAGCCGTTATTTGTGGCGTGGTACCGACTTGGGCGGTATCAGCATCCAGCCAGAGGCAGGTATCTCCTGGAAGGGACTCTCCCTCTCCGCCTTCGGCAATGCCGGCTTCGACAAGAACGACGCACAGGAGTTTGACCTTACACTCGGCTATGAGTATAAGGGTTTCAAAATCGGTGTCACCGACTATTGGTTTACTGGCGTAGACCCCGAGGATCGTTATTTCTTCTATAACGAGAAGGAGACGGCCCACCAGTTGGAGGCCAACCTCGGCTATACCTGCAAGTATTTCTCCTTACAGGCCTATACCATGTTCTGGGGCAACGACTATAAAATCAATGGCGACCGTGCCTACTCCACATACGTAGAACTCTCCGTACCCTTCCGTGCCGGAGGTCTCGACTGGGATGTCCGTGCCGGTATCACCCCCATGGAGAGTGCAGGCTATACTACCACCATCTCCGTACCAAGTCTTTACGGTGACATCACTGTCCAGCAGCCCCATTATTTCTACGGCGAGGGCTTTACCTGTAACATGGCCTCCATCCGTGCCACGAAGAATTTGCAATACAAGAGCCTGCGCCTGCCCATCTTCGCCGAGATTCACACCAATCCCTACCTGCAGAAAGCAAACTTCCTCGTAGGCATCAGCGTCATCGCATTCTAAAATCAACCAAAAATAATGAGCAATTTAAGATTCCAGGTTGTTGAGGAGGCCTTCAAGAAACAGGCCCTTGATGTCAAGGCCCCTTCAGAGCGTCCGTCCGAGTACTTCGGCAAGTACGTGTTCAACCGTCAGAAGATGTATAAATACCTGCCTGCCGATATCTATGCCAAACTCATAGATGTCATCGACAACGGGGCGCGATTAGACCGTTCGATAGCCGACGCCGTGGCAGCAGGCATGAAACAGTGGGCCCAGGAGATGGGCGCCACCCACTACACCCACTGGTTCCAGCCCCTCACAGAGGGCACGGCCGAGAAGCACGATGCCTTCGTGGAGCACGACGGCAAGGGTGGTATGGTGGAGAATTTCAGCGGCAAACTGCTCGTCCAGCAGGAGCCCGATGCCTCGTCGTTCCCCAACGGCGGCATCCGCAACACCTTCGAGGCCCGTGGCTATTCCGCCTGGGATCCCACATCGCCCGTCTTCATTATCGACGACACCCTCTGTATCCCCACCATCTTCATCGCCTATACCGGCGAGGCCCTCGACTACAAGGCTCCCCTGCTAAGAGCCCTGCACGCTGTCGACAAGGCCGCTACGGATGTCTGCCAGTACTTCTACGATAATGTGCACAAGGTACAGGTGAACCTCGGCTGGGAGCAGGAGTATTTCCTCGTCGACGAAGGACTCTATTCCGCCCGTCCAGACCTGATGCTGACAGGGCGCACCCTGATGGGCCACGAGAGCGCCAAGAACCAGCAGATGGACGACCACTACTTCGGTACCATCCCCGATCGTGTACAGGCCTTTATGAAGGATTTGGAGATTCAGGCTTTGGAACTCTCCATCCCCTGCAAGACCCGTCACAACGAGGTGGCGCCCAACCAGTTTGAGTTGGCTCCTATCTTCGAGGAGTGCAACCTTGCCGTCGACCACAACATGCTGCTCATGTCGCTGATGAAGCGCGTGGCACGCAACCACGGTTTCCGGGTATTGCTCCACGAAAAGCCCTTCGACGGTATCAATGGCTCCGGCAAGCACAACAACTGGAGTCTCTCTACCGATACAGGCGTGCTGCTGCATGCCCCCAATTCCTCTAAGGCTGCGGCTGATATGCAATCCGCCGCTAACGAGACCCTGCGCTTCGTCACGTTTATCGTAGAGACGCTGATGGCCGTCTACAAGCACAACGGCCTGCTGAAGGCCTCCATCATGAGTGCCACCAATGCCCACCGTCTGGGCGGCAATGAGGCGCCTCCTGCCATTATCTCCTCCTTCCTCGGCACCCAACTCACCGAACTCTTGGATAAGATCGAGGAGTCGGATGCCAGCGAACTCTTCACCCTCAAAGGCAAGAAGGGCATGGAGATAGACATCCCCCAGATTCCCGACCTCATCATCGACAATACCGACCGCAACCGCACGTCGCCCTTTGCCTTCACCGGCAACCGCTTCGAGTTCCGTGCCCCGGGCTCCAGCGTCAACTGTGCCTCGGCCATGATAGCCCTCAATGCGGCGATGGCAGAAGCCCTGACCTCGTTTAAGGAGCGTGTCGACAAGAAGATACAGGAGTTCTCCACCCGACCTGAATACACCTCAGGCACAGGCCATACGGCTAAGTTCCACGCCATCATCGAGGTGCTCCGCGACGATATCAAGACCTGCAAGCCCATCCGCTTCGACGGCAACGGCTACAGCGACGCGTGGGTCATTGAGGCAGCCCGCCGCGGCCTCGACGTAGAGAAGTCGTGCCCCGTCATCATCGAGCACTATCTCGACGATTCAAGCGTCCGTATGTTTGAGAGCACGAAGGTGATGAACCGCAAGGAACTGGAGGCGCGCAACGAGGTGAAATGGGAGATGTACGTGAAGACCGTGCAGATAGAGGCCCGCACCATGGGCGACCTGTCGATGAACCACATCATCCCCGTCTCGACCCACTACCAGAGCCAACTCATCAAGAACGTGCAGGGCATGAAGGATATCTTCCCTGCCGAGCAGGCTGAGCGCCTCTCCGCCCGCAACATGAAACTCATCGAGGAGATTGCCGAGCGCACGGAGCGTATCGAGCGCCTGGTCGAAGAACTGACAGAGGCCCGCCGTGTGGCCAACCACATTGCCGACATCCACCAGCGTGCCATTGCCTACCACGACACTGTCTGCCCCAAGATGGATGCCATCCGCCACGAGTGCGACTGCCTGGAGATGATTGTCGAAGACGGGCTGTGGACACTGCCGAAATACCGCGAACTGTTGTTTATTAGATAAAGGTAAAAAGTAAAAAGGTAAAAAAATGAAGAACTTGAAATTGATTTTCCTCGCCCTCGGCTGCATGGCAGCCCTGAGCCTCACGTCGTGCCTCAAAGACAGCGACGACGACTACAACAATGGTCTTACCCCTGCCCAGATATCCCAGTGCTATAATGCCGTGAAGGGCTCGTACACCGGTAAGTTGGTCTATCCCTCAAGCGACACCAAATACGGCTACACAGACACCATCGATGTCAGTTGGAGCATTGGTGCCGACACCATGCTTGTCATCAATTCTTTCTCATCTAAGGTCATTGCCGAGCAGATCAAGGATACCGAACTGAAAGAAGCCCTCTTGCAGGAGGAACAACTAAGTGTACTCAAAAATTACTTACATTTCATCAAAAACGATTCTGAGGTGCAATTCCTCCTGGCTCCCCAGACCATCGAATTCCCTGTGTTCTACAAAGACAAGACGCACACGCTGTCGGTCATCTTCTGGTATAACGATTACTCGTTTGGCTACAAGACCGTTAGCACAGGCACTATGGGAGGCCAACTTGTGATGGCATACGCCTTCCTCGATGGCGACGAGCGGGTGAACTATTTCAACTCCACAGCGTCGTATGCGAATATCCCAATGATTTTCTCCACCAACCTTGGTGAGAAATAAGCCAGAAGCCCTGCTCGGATTTGAGCGGGGCTTCTGCTTTTATTTCAGTTTCTGCCTTATTTCAGTTTCTGCTTGATTTTCTCGATGCCGTCCAGCAGGTCTTCCGTCGGCTCAATGATGTTCTCGTCGCCCCAGAAGTTCGGGTCGTTGAAGAAGATCACCTTGTCGTAGAAGTTATCCCTGCGGTTGAAGGAGTCGTGTATCTTGATGGGACTGACGCCCTCCCCCTCCTTTCTGTCGGTGACCACCATCTCCGATACCACGGTGAAGTTCGACTTGAAGAGTTTCCTTTTCCAGTCACAGCGGAATCGGATCACGTTGCGGATATAGTTGAGTCGCGTCACGCCGTTGTCCGTCTTGTAGTCGATGCTGATGCTCATCTCGTGGGGCGTGAACCGCAGCCCCAGGGGCTTCTTGCGCAGAATCGACTGTGTGGCCTTCTCCTCATTACTCATGTCCAGTTCCAGTTCAATCTTCGTGAAGGCCAGCGTCTGCTGGTCAATGTAGAGTCGGCCGTTGTAGAGCGGATAGTCCACGACAACGGCAGGCTTGATCTCAATCACGTATGCCATCTGTTCGCCCGTCTGTTTCATGCCCTTATAGGTGAAATGGTAGTTGTTCAACTCCTCCATGTTCAGCAGGATTTCACGGTTCTTCACCACGTCGAGGTGCACGGGCAGCACGGGGCCTCCCTGGAGTTTCACGGCCAGCGTGTCGCTCTTGCGCTGGCTCAGCAGGCGGCGCCCCTTGAGGATGGCCACGCCGTCGCGCCAGTCCGACTTATAATAGGGCGACTTATACACATCCACCACGCCTTCGGCCACGCTGATGAAGCGGCTGCGCTTCTGAGTGGTCTCGCGGTAGAAGCCACGCAGCAGGTTAGGCGCCTGCGGATAGTTCACGTCTATCTTGTCGATGGCCTCCTCCACCAGTTGCCTCGGCTTGTCGATGCCCTTCACCACAATCTCGCTGAGCACCACCGAACTGGCCTGCATCTGCACGGTCTTGCCCTCAGCCTCGAGCGCCTTGCATTCGGCAGCCGTCAGCCGCCTTGTGCGATAGCCCAGGCAGGAGAACACCACAGCCGCAGGCTCCGATTTCAGTTTCAGCGTGAACTCACCCTCCTCGTTGGTCACCGTTCCCACGCTGCGATCCGTCACACTGACATGCGACAGTGCCTTCCGTGTCTTGGCGTCCACCACCTTGCCGCTGAACGTCCACACGCCATCCGTCTGTGCCATTGAGCAAAGACTGCACAACAGTACCATGATTAGTATCAGACTTCTTTTAATCATATCATACCATTTTACGCGGCAAAGATAAACAAAAAAGCCGAAAGCACCAAAACTTTCGGCCTTTTTTTTACAGTTCGCAATCACTGGTCAGGATCGTCGCCGCCGCTGGCCTTGGTGAATGACTTCGAGGCCACCCCGCTACTCTTGCCGTCCTTGATGGCGATGGCCTTCACCGTGGCAGAGTCGCTCAGTGAGAAGGGTGCGCTGTAAAGCGTGCTCACTGCGGTAGGCGTGCTGCCGTCGGTGGTGTAGCGGATTTCCGCACCGTCAGGGCCACTGATGGTCACCTCGGTGGTCTCAGCAAACGGAGTCTCGCCGCTGAGGGTCGGGGCTGCCAGCGAGCCTCCATCCGCGCCGCCTTCCTCGTCGTCCTTGCCCGAAGAGAGCAGGCTCTTGACATTGACGAACTCGGCCTTCTTGATGAACTCGCGGCTGGAGAGGTTGTCCTCCTGAGCCTGGTCGGGCAGGAAGCGGATGTGGAGCGCCTTCAGGTGCTGGTTCACGTTGAAGTCCTCCTCCTTGTCGGCACCGCCCTTCTGGCACTCGCAGGTCAGGTAGAACGTGCCCAGTCCGGCCACCTTCACCTTCTTCGACTCCAGCAGCATCTCCAGCAGACAGGTCTTGAACTTCTTCATCACACCCTCCACCACATCGGCCGTAAATACGGAGCCGTGCTCAGAGATGTGCTTGGCGAGCCTTTCGGTGCTCAGCGTTTCGATACTTTTGAGGCGGGCGTACCACTTCCCGAACATCACCGACTCTGAGTCCTTGATGTCATTCTGATAGACCTCGTAAAGAATTTTACTCATGGTATAAGATTATTAAGTGAGACATAATCCAGGTCAGGACTCTCCTGCCTTTCTACGCTACAAAGGTACAAAAAATATCTAAAACCGCCAAATATCCCAGCAGTTATTTTCACTAAATATTGTTAACAAAATTCCGACCTGAATATGTCAGTCAGGTGGGGTACGGGAATGCGCCGGAGCCTGATCTTATTGAACCAGCGTGACGCGCGACAGGCCTGTGGCGGGGCGACGGATATAGAGGCCCAGGCAGCCAAGACCTTTACCGCTGTTGAAGCCCTGCTCATTGAAGAGCCGGTGATAATAGGACTTGGGATCGGGCATCGAGAAGTCGCGGTCGTTGAACGAGATGAGCACCACCGGCTGGCGATAGAGTTTCTGCGGGTCGAATTTCGTGGGTTCGCGTAATACGTAAGACTCCGACTCAGCGCGCGTGGCGTGATCTACGGGGGGGAGTACAACTCAGGCGCACCTGGGCCTGGGCACTGGTGGCTGCCAGCAGGGCGGCAGCGGCAAGCCATACTATTTTCTTCATTATCATATTACTATCTGGTTTGTTGTCGTCTGATTCATGGTGCAAAATTACGGTTTTATTATGAATTGGCAATGCTTTTTGCCAAAAATCATGTTACAGCGGGATTACGGCTCGCTGGCAATGAGATTACGGCTCACGCCCGACGGGATTACGGCACGCTGGCAATGAGATTACGGCACGTAGTATCAACGCTTGCTATAATGTCCGGTGCTGATGCGGATAACGACATTGTAGTTAGCGATGAAAGAGCCAACATAGCGTTCAGCTGTGCGCTCAGACATTTGCAGTTGACGAGCAACCATTAGGAAATCTTTTCTTGTAAACTCCTGTGGCAGGGCATTCAAGAAGGTGAGTTCCTGAGAGGACATCGGCTTTCCTGTCGTGCTGAGAGGTGTCTCGGTGTGAGGTAACAATCGTTTGTAGACATAGACCGTATGATTGATAAGGCATGATGCGATGGTGACGGCAGTCTGATAGTCGTTCTCGGTGCACACCAATGGTTCCCTCTGCTGACTGAAGCGAGGTCGCTGCTCTTCATGTCGGAGAATGGTGAGTACCATCGCAATACGATAGGTGGTGAGTCCGAGACGGAACACGAAGGCATCGAGCTCGTCACCATGTAGTCCTACTTGCTCGTTGTAAAGAGGCTCGAAGAACTCGTTGAAGCGCATCTTCTGTTCTTCGTTGAGTGTGAATTTCAGTGGCTCCTTGCTGAAGGTTTGTAAGTCATCATAGATGGCTTTGTAACGAAGACCGAGTGGAGCCATCTGCTCGTTAAGTGTCTCTTCGCAATCTTCAAATACGTTGCGCCAACCACGGCTCTTGCGTAGCAAGTAGAACACGAAGCGGTTTGCTAAACCATTCTCTGTGTTCTGAGGAGAAAGCAACAGGGGTACCTGACCGGGAGTACATGTCAGTAATATGGACATTCTGGGCTTATCAATGAATACATGTTCATTATCCTTGCGTCGGCTATAGTCAATTGACTCGTGATGAAAGGCCTTGCGCAGCCCAGATGAGTAGTCTCCATAGTCCTGTTTGATGGCTTGTGTCAACGTGTCAGCCTCGGTCTCAAAGATTGCTCCCCAACCATCGTTGGCAGCCAGGTCCTGATAGAAGGCCGTTGCCGAAGCGTTGACTGAGATAAGGGGCGAACGGTAAGGTGGTTCCTCTGGTTCGGTAGCATTTGCTTTCTCCTTTTTGTTCAGAGCATCATAGGCGGCTTTTTTCTTGAGGTATTCACGATGCTCAGCCTCATAGCGGCTTTGAATTTCGAGTTTAATAGGCTTTACGAGCGCAAGGCAGGCAGGGATGATGCCTTTGTCTGCACCCGATGGTGCCACGATAAAGTTGTAGAAGGGCGGAAATACAAGTCGCCGGTCATAGATGCCGCAGACATTGGGAGAAAAGCCCGATGCCAGGTTGAGCATACTCAGTATCACCTTGTCGCGCCCTTCGGATGTTGTCTGCTTTTGGGCTGCGTCGCGTATGATTGGAGGCAGATCGTTAATCTCGAGTTTGTCAGAAAAAGTTGGGTTTGCAAGAGCCGATGCGTCGAGCACTTGTTCGACATTCAGAGAAGAATTGTCCGCCATTTCCGCCACTCCGCCACCGCTTTGTTCAACTGCATAGGAAGGTTGATTATCAGGAGTGATTGCACTACTTTTGTTATTATTATCATTCATTTGCATATTCCCTGTATTCATAGCACTTTCGCGTGTAGAGCCGTGGCGGAGTGGCGGAGTTGACGGAAACCTACGTCCGATGGCACTGAGGTCTACGCCAGCCGCCTGTGCCATTTTGTAAAAAGTTGCGATAGTGATTCTGCCATCACGCTTCGAAAGGCATTCCTGCCATTTTTTCTCACAGTCAGACTCACGGTACTTGGTACTCTGACTGGAAACCAAATGAAACAAATCACGAGCCTCGGGCCCCAGTTCTGCAAGCGCACAGCCACAATTCCACCAGTCGTTGTAGCTTTCTGCGATGTTACCGCCCAGTCGGAGCAGCTCTTCTACAGTAGTCTTAGCTTTCTCCAGTTCGTTAACAGAAAAGGGAACGGCTGGCTGCGGGTTCTGAACTTGATCAGTCATCATCTGACCGTTGACGTTGTTGGCAGACTTGTTATTGTTGTCCGAGGCTGCTGCCCATGCCATCGGGTCGAAAGTTGTATTATTGTCCATATTATACGGATCTTTTCGATGTAGGGGTTTACTAATTAAAAATACTCTATAAGGTCGGTCATGATATACGCATTTGGGTCATAGCAAAGATAGCATGCCCTTGATGGATTCCCGCACGACTTGTCCACTTGTTTGTCTTCCAAGTGATAAGTGTACATCAAGTAGTTACGAACAGCCTGAAACCATGTACGATGGTCGCAGCGCGAAAGGTCGATGTGGATGAACCATTTCAGACCGTTGCCGCGTGGCGAACGGAAAAGTAGCAGTGTCTTGAACATGGGCTCATGAATCAATAACAGGAACAATTCCTCTACACGGTTGCCCAGATAGTCCAAGTCTATGCAAAGGACACCTGAATGCTTGACAAGGGAACCATCCGAACAATAAGTGAAAATGCCACTCGGGGTCACGTAGTCGAGGTTTTGTCCCTTGAAACAACGAGCCTTGTCGTCGTCGGTGATAGTCCTGAGTTGTTCAGTCTCAGGCATATACCTACGGGTAATGATGTACCTATAGACCTGGAACAGCGACAGGGGCTGTCCGCTCGGCCATTTGTTTGTAATCGGCTTCGTGAAGAAGCTCATCCGCACCTCAGCCGGATTCCAGCTGGCAGCGGATTGGGTTGGGTAATTGTTTGTCTCCATACTATACTTACATTATATTGTATGAGGTTTACCCACTCGCACAAACGGACTTCGGTATAGTGGTTATGTATTCACCTTGTCCGCCCCCAAGGCCCGTGCTCGGTTATGCCATGAGTATCGTTAACTGGATGCGAAATTACGCTTATTCCCTGAAACTTCCAAGAAAGAAATGGCCAACTTAATTTTCAGGATATTAAGTTGGCAGAATTGTAATGGACAATTATAATTGTCAGAGGGTCACACTGCTTTTCCCATGTCAACTTCGACTATGTCAAGCATTAATTCCATTTCTTGAAGCCTGATTCTCATCGCTTCCAAGGAAACCCCCATGTGGCGAGCTATTGGGCCTACGACATTCAGGAAATTCCTATCCCTATATACCGGTGCCTTAACATACAAAGGCTTTACTTCATCGCCCATGAACCATTTTCGCCAATAAAGATTGTATAGTAGTTCGACAATTTCCCGAGGCATCAGCATGTTAGATGCAAAAATATTGGCCTGCACTTCGAGCCACACATTTTCAGAAATATCTGTTGCTGCTTCTGCTACAAGTTCCTTATAACGCTTAAGAAATTCACGGAACATTGGATGAGAATGGAGTATGTGGTGGCCGTATTCATGTGCCATAGAGAAACGGTCGCGAGGATCTCCTTCCTCATACTGGTCACTAAGCCAAACTCGTTTCTTCTGGGTATCAATATGCCCAAGATGCCGATCCTTTGATAAATCTGAACGGCATATCATCAATCTTTCTCTGCCAGCATATTCATAAGGATCAATTATACAATATGGTATTTTATCGTCCACTCCACAGCATTTCAACAAGGCAACATATTTTTTGACGTCTTTTTCAATGAGCTGCGAAACCAGATCCTCAATGAATCTACGTGTTAGCATTGGTGCATGTGCAGTACCAGGATTATTAACAGGAATGTCGTTCCTCATAAGAAAATCCGTAAGTGAGGTAGTTGTATATGTTCCGTCAAGCATAACTAAAGGCACAGTCATGGGCACCAAATCGCTTAACATTCTATGTTCGTAATCTTGTACAGAGTTACCATCTTCCATCCGTGGGGTGAGTATATCATTTCCTGAAATCTCATATTTGGGATTAACACGTATCAGACGTACATTACGTGATACCGCCAGTTTTTTGATTCGTTCATCAAACCCAGAGGATGATGCAATTACTAGCTTTATCTTACTGTCGGTCATGTAACGGCCAGCCAGCATCGAGATTGTGTCGTCCGAAATTTTACCATCTACGCATTCAAAGACTAAAACAAAAGAAGGCATCTTGTTATTCATGAACTGCTCCGTGGCATATTTCTCAATCGACATTGTCGTTGTATAGCCACAGTAGGTTTCTCCTTTAAGTATTCTCGCATACTGGTCTGTCGCTACTCTTTTCTCCACATATTCTCTCAAACGCGACTCTACTGTGTGAACACTTGATTCCTGTTTACTTAGGGGGACGGGAGCGCTAAACAAGCCATTTAATTCTTTTACAATCTTGCCGCATTCACTATTCTCGGTATAGGTTTCAATCTGATTGAGTTTTAGAGATAATGGACATTGATCCATACTTCCTTTCAACTGCTCTTTCGTTTTCCCTTTTTTGAGGCCTTTTGGACGAATCGCAATTATTAGTTCTGCAAAATCCTTTCGAATTAGCCCTTTTTTTAAGATACCAATGTATTGGCTATAGATATTAACACAATCCCAGTAGCCACTATTACCTTTTTGGGCAACCCACGGTCCGACCCGGTTTTCTATTTTCCAAACCCAGTCCACATCTATGCGCTCCTGTGCGAAGAATTTTTCTTGCTCTATAATGTCCATCCTTTCTTTTTTTATGTTTTTCTAGCATGTTGTATGCTTTCCAAACTTTTGGCTGCAAAGTTACTAATTATTTGCAACAAAACCTAATAAAAAAATAATAAAGTTGTCCAAAACGGAAAACTTTTTGTGATCAGTCTATGAAAAAGTTGTCTTTGTAGGATATATTCTTTGTGTTTGACCATATATTTCAGTTTTTGTCCAAAACTAATGTTCTGACGATGCAAAGATTGGAATTTTTCGGTTATCTTCCAAGTATTTCACCATTTTATTTCAGTTTTTTGCCAAAAAGAGAATTTCTTTCCAAAGTTTTTCGTATCTTTGCCCCTTGAACACTGGCTGATTGTCCTAATGGGACAGAAAGTTGGCAAAGCTCTACTAAATTCTTTTTGGCTTCAGTGGAAGCCCGCCGGTGCGACTTTTGTGGGTAAACAATAACAGCATTAGCAGTTATCTTGGAGAACATAGAAACCTGACAAATTTCTAAAGAAACCGATATCTGATAATTGTGAATGTCTGCGTTTATAGCGTGGACGTCACTTATCATTCGGTTGGGCTTTGTCAGGGCCTCTATGTTCGGTAAGGAGCGGACACGCTTCTTTCGTACATAGGGGTCTTGAATTTTTAGGCCCAAAGATTCCGGTAAGTGCTTTTGCCTGATGCTATAAGCGCAAAGAATGCCAGACAAAGAGACTAGTCCCTCCTGTATTGATATCAGGGAGGACGACCTGTCGGATATATCGCCCGAGGTGTTAGCCACCTTACTACGCGACCATACCACAGGCAAGAATATCTTCTGGGCCACTCATGACTATGAGGCACTTGGAAGTAAATACGGTTACCATTCGGAGATACTGCCAGAACTGATTACGGGCGAGCATGGAATGGTGATCAGACCTCGTGTGTTGAAATCAAAGGAAAACCAGACGGATCGCGCCAAAGACATGGCTGAGGTGTTTACCCCTTCATGGGTATGCAATTCCCAGAACAATCTAGTAGACGAAGCCTGGTTTGGACGCAAGGATGTGTTCAACGTGGAAGACTCCGAACACCACACTTGGAAAGCCACCACTGATAAGATTATTTTTCCTGAAGACAAAGATTGGAAAGACTATGTACGGGCTACCCGTATGGAGATGACCTGTGGCGAAGCCCCTTATTTGGCCAGCCGTTATGACACCACTACTGGCGAACCCATTCCCTTGGAGCAACGTATCGGTTTACTCGACAGGAAACTTCGGGTGGTATCTGAAAACACGGAAACATCTGGCGACTGGCTTGATTGGGCTCAAATTGCTTTTATGAATATCTATGGCTACGAGTGGCAGGGGGATAATCTCTTATTGGCTCGCGAAGCTCTGCTCTGGACTTTTATTGAATATTATCAGGCTAAATTTGGCAAGGCTCCCTTGGTGAAAAGCATCAACTATATCGCCTACATCGTATCGTGGAACCTATGGCAAATGGATGGACTGAAAGGTGTTGTGCCTGATTCTTGTATCGATGGCGTGCCTGTTCCTGTGCAAACGCTTTTCGGTGAAGAATTCAGGATAGAGAATTGTGATGGTTGCCAGATGGATGACATCCGCCGTCACAACGGCACATACTGTATGATACGTGACTGGCCCAACAACAAGAAGAAAATCAGATTTATTGACCTCATCAAACGATAAAGACCTATGGCAACATTCGAGTCCTCACTAAAATCACGCCTCATCTATATCTTCGCCATTGGTGACGAATGGCATAAGGACTGCCTGAAGATTGGCGAAACTACTTTGGAAGAGGATAATGGTGACCTCTTGTCACCCAATGATCCATTACTACAGGAGGCTGCCCGCAAACGTATTGATCAATATACTAAGACGGCAGGTATCGCTTACCAGTTGCTACATACAGAACTGACTATTTACATCAAAGGTGGTACTGTCTGTTCGTTCAACGATAAGCAGGTACACACGGTATTGGAGCGAAGCGGTATCAAGAAGAAAGTGTTTGATACCGTCAAGGGAGCCAACGAGTGGTATTGCTGTGACTTGGAAACAGCGAAGAATGCCATCAAGGCTGTGAAGAACGGACAGACAAGTCTGAAACCTGGCGATATCACAACTGAACAGACGCCTATAGTTTTCCGTCCGGAGCAAAGTAAGGCTATTGAGATGACCATCAAACAATTCAAACGTAGCAACCAAATGCTCTGGAACGCAAAGATGCGCTTTGGAAAAACGCTATCTGCCTTGGAGGTCGTTAAGAAAGAAGATTTCACTCGCACCTTGATATTAACCCATCGCCCGGTAGTGGATGAGGGATGGTTTGAAGACTTCCAGAAGATTTTCTTCGACCGTAAGGATTACCATTATGGTTCCAAGAATAAAGGGGAACTGTTCGGAAAACTCGAACAATTAGCTGCCAAGGGCGACAAGTATGTCTACTTTGCCTCCATGCAAGACCTACGAGGTTCTGACCTTGTAGGTGGTAAGTTCGAAAAGAACAGCGAGATATTCGATGCACCTTGGGATTTTCTGATTGTTGATGAAGCCCACGAGGGAACGCAGACGGAATTAGGTAAGAATGTGGTCAATGAACTGGTAAAGCCTCAAACCAAAGTATTGCGGTTATCGGGAACGCCCTTTAATCTGCTTGATGACTATAGCGAGAACGAGATCTTTACTTGGGATTACGTTATGGAGCAGAGGGCAAAAGCGGAATGGGACTTGACACACATGGGTGATCCCAATCCATACGAATCGCTTCCAGCCATCAACATCTATACTTACGATTTAGGCAATCTGATGAGTGAGTATGTGGAAGACGAAAAAGCATTTAACTTCCGTGAGTTCTTCCGTACGAAAGATGACGACTCGCTGATACACGAAAAAGATGTAGACCGTTTCCTCGACCTGCTTTGCAAGGATGACAAAGAGAGTCTCTATCCCTATAGTCGCGATGAGTTCCGTAAGATATTCCGACATACGCTCTGGGTAGTTCCTGGTGTAGCTTCTGCAAGAGCTTTGAGTGCCAAGTTAAAGGCACATTCTGTATTTGGTTTGTTCAAGGTGGTTAATGTAGCTGGCAATGGTGATGAGGATGAGGAAAATGCAGAAGCCTTGAAGATGGTTAATGATGCTATCGGGCCTGATTCTGATGAGACTTATACCATCACCCTGAGTTGTGGTCGTTTAACAACGGGTGTCAGCATCAAGCCTTGGACTGCCGTATTCATGATGGCAGGCACCTTCAGCACCTCGGCAGCCCAGTATATGCAGACCATCTTCCGTGTGCAGACACCTTTCACCTGTCATGGCCGTATGAAAGAGCAATGCTATGCCTTCGACTTTGCGCCAGACCGTACATTGAGAGTATTGGCAGAAACAGCCAAGGTGAGTGCTAAAGTTGGTAAGCAGACGGATGAAGACCGAAAGATATTGGGTGACTTCCTTAATTTCTGCCCTATCATCTCTATCGATGGCTCACAAATGAAGCCCTACGACGTGAATAAGATGATGAGTCAGTTGAAGAAAGCCCAGATAGAAAAGGTGGTGCAATGTGGTTTCGAAGACGGTGCGCTCTATAATGACGAACTGCTGAAACTGACAGATGTTGAACTGAGGGACTTTGATGAACTAAAAAAGACTATCGGTTCCACAAAGGCTATGGCGAAGACAGGTGACATAGATGTCAACAAACAGGGATTCACCAATGAGCAATATGCTGAGAAGGAACGTCTTGAGAAGAAACCGCCAAGAGAGCGTACTGCTGAAGAGCAGGCCAGGCTCGAGGAACTGAAAGCTATGAGCAATCAGCGTCGAAACGCTATCAGTATTCTTCGTGGTATCTCTATCCGTATGCCTTTGCTTATCTATGGTGCTGAGTTGAAAAACGAGGAAGAAGAAATCACCATCAACAACTTTGCTTCTCTGATAGACGATCAATCGTGGGAAGAGTTTATGCCCAAAGGGGTAGATAAAGAGCGTTTTGAGAAGTTTAAGAAATACTACGAGCCTGATGTGTTTCGTGAGGCAGGCAAACGCATCCGGGAGATGGCACGTGTAGCAGACAATTTCACCATAGAGGAACGTATCGAGCGAATCGCCAGTATCTTCAACACTTTTCGTAACCCTGACAAGGAAACGGTTTTGACTCCCTGGCGAGTGGTGAACATGCACATGAGCGACTGCTTGGGTGGTTGGTGTTTCTATGATAAGGACTTTAAGGAGATGCTTTCGGTGCCTCGTTATGTCGACCAAGGACAGGTAAGCAAAGATGTATTCCGTACGGATGCTCACATCTTAGAGATCAATTCAAAGAGCGGTCTCTATCCTCTCTATGTGGCTTACAATATATATAGGTGTAGGATAGAGGAAGCCAAAGCCAAATATGGTGAAGTGGGAATAGGTTTTGCCAAGAGCCTTTGGGATGCTACCATCGAAGAAAACATCCTCGTGGTTTGTAAGACTCCAATGGCTAAGAGCATCACCAAACGTACGCTTGCAGGTTTCCGCCCTGTGCGTGTGAACGCTCAGTACTACAAAGACTTAATCAAGAATATTTCAGAACGCCCAGAGGCTGTTGTCAACACTTTCCGTGACGGCAAGCACTTCTGGAAAATCAATAACGATACCAATATGAAGTTGGATGCAATAGTTGGAAACCCGCCGTATCAGGTTATGGATGGAGGAGCAAAGTCAAGCGCCAAACCTGTATATCAGCATTTCGTAAACCTATCCAAAAGAGTAAAACCACACTATTTGTCAATGATTATGCCTGCCAAATGGTTTAATGGCGGCAAGGGATTGGATGAATTCAGAGGTAATATGCTTTCTGACAATAGAATAGCAAAACTATTTGATTTTATTGATGGTCATGATTGTTTTCCAACTGTTGATATAGCAGGAGGAGTATGCTACTTCTTGTGGAACTCCTATTATAAAGGGATGTGTAATGTAACTACTATTTTCAACGGGAAAAGAGTTGTAAACGAAAGAGAGCTCGATTCTGGAAGTGTTTTTATACGACATATCGAGGAATTGAATATCTTAGAGAAATTAAGTTTCGAAAAAAAATATCTTTCAATATATCCTCGTAAGCCATTTGGATTGGCAACTGATATAAAACCAACAATTTCAGGAGATATAACCTTACGTTACCCTGGTGGACGTGGTCATTTCCAAAGTGATCTTGTAGTAACAAACAAAGAATTGATTGATAAGTGGAAAGTTATTACTTCATATGCCACTGCAGAACATGCAGGAGAAACAGATAGAAATGGTCAAAAGCGTATTATTTCCACATTGGAAGTATTGGAACCTGGTGTTGTATGTACAGAAACTTATTTACTTGTTGCGACCTTCGAGAATAAAGAGGAAGCAGAAAATATGATGACCTATTTAAAAACACGCTTTGCTCGTTGTTTGATAGCAATGATTACAACCACTCAACACTTAGCTCGAACTAATTTCCGTTTTGTTCCCCTCCAAGATTTCAGTAAACCTTGGACAGATACAGAACTATATGTTAAGTATGGCCTGACAGACGAGGAAATCGCCTTTATTGAGTCGATGATCAAGCCAATGGAATAATAAGAAACGAAAACAATAACAATATGAAAACGAAGACAAAGTCACCATCCTATCTAACGTCGGCTAAGACGATGTATGCAGCATTGACCATACTGAAGAAGAACGGAGGAAGTATGCCCATCAGAGTCTTGATGCGTGAGATAGAAAATACTGTGGATTTGACTGACTGGGAGAAAGAGATATTAGAAAACACAGGCAATATCCGCTGGCAGAGTAATATGCACTTTACTTCTGTGGACTATGTACGAGCTGGATTCCTCATCAAGAAGAAGGGTACATGGACAATTACGCCCGAAGGTGAGGATGCCCTGAAACTTGGACCGGAAAAACTTCGTGACCTGGCATGGGAGCGTTACAATGCATGGTACCGTTCGAAAGAGCCTGCAAGTCAGGAAAAGCTAGAAGTGCAAACGGAAGAAGAAAGCGATCCGGCCAAGGAAACGATGATTGAACTTGAAACGCTGGAGGAAAGAGCTGCCAATGGCATCCGTGAGTTTCTGAAAAGCAAGAACCCGTATGAGTTTCAGGATTTGGTTGCAGCCTTGTTGAAGGCAATGGGCTACTATATTCAGTCGGTTGCGCCTCGCGGTAAGGATGGTGGTATTGACATTGTAGCTTATGTTGATCCTCTTGGCGCTCAGACGCCTCGCATCAAAGTGCAGGTAAAACACAAGCCGGATACCGCTACTGGCGCAGCTGATGTTAGAGCATTGCTTGGTATATTGAAAGCTGGTGACATAGCACTGTTCGTCACTTCCGGCTCTTATTCTGCTGATGCCAAACATGCCGCATCGGGTGGCGATAAGTTCATCCGTCTGATAGATGGCGACGAGTTTATCGATATGTGGCAGGAATATTACGACAAAATGTCGGATGAAGATAAGAACATGCTGCCACTGAAACGTATCGCTTTCTTAGGGAACAACGAGTGATATTGCATTATTGCATTGCATTCGTTTTTTTGCAGCCACATGGAGATGGGAGGCAGGTTTTGGATCCCAGATCACACGACTAAAAAGGGCTCGCGGTTGCGAGCCCTAATCTATGGGATTTTGTTATTTCTTTTTTTAAAACTTATTTGCAGGCGCGATTGAAATAATCAATGATAATCTCTGCAGCATCGTCCTCGGTCAGGTCGTCCATCTGGATGACGAGATTGTAGTTACGGGTGTCGTAACGTGTGGTGTCCTCGTATTTCTTGATGTAGGCCTCACGGGTGGCATCCATCTTTGCGATGATGGCGCGTGCATCATCCAAAGTCACGTTCCTACGGTTCATGATGCGCTTGATGCGGTGATCCATCGAAGCCTGGATGAAGACGTTAAGGTGGTTAGGCCATTCACGGAACACAATGAAGCCTGCGCGACCTGCTATGACACATGATGACTGCGTAGCCAATTCCTGCAGGATGCGCTTCTCGGTCTCGAACATGGTTTTGTTATCCAACTTCACCTCGGCCTCCATAGGCAGGTCAGCGCTGTTGACCAACGTCTGGTAATAACTGTTGATATCGTTCCACCATGATTTCTTCTTCGCCTTGATCTCCTCGATGCGCTCTGGCGAAAGTCCGAACTTCTGGGTCAGTCCCTCTATCACAGCCTTGTCGCAGTACTTTACTCCTAGTTTCTCGGCCAACTTACGACCTACGGTACGTCCACCCGATCCGACTTCGCGGTTGATGGTGATGACAAATTTCTCATTCTTGTTCATAATAGATATCTGTTAATTTTCATTGGGAGTCTAACGGCTGGGGTTGCTGACAAACTTCTTGCCATCGCGGATATAAACTCCGTGGACAGGCTTCGTATCGATTTGCCGGCCATTCAGGTCGAAGTAACGGCTGGTGCCACTGAACTGTGCCCATGCCGTCTGCACAACCATGCACAGGAGGGCGATCATCATTGAAATGATCTTTCTCATTTTATCATTATATTTAGTATCATTTATCATTCCATCAGCGTAACACGGACAAGAATATATAAATCGTCTGCAAATATAGGAAGATTTTATGAAAGTTCCAAATTTTCGGGCAAATTTCATCGCTTTTTCTGGTACATAGCGTTTCTGGTCCTGTGCCTTTTTCGAATCTTTTTTTTGCCAAATACTTGCAGATGTCAGACAAAACCTTTATCTTTGCAGCGCAAAAGTGCCCCCCAGAAAACAAACGTGTTATGATAGACCAGAAAATAATCAACGAGACGCTGCGCCGTAATGTGGCCGTGCTCTCAAAGCATTCTGTTGACGAGGTCAGGATGATGCCCACTGCCACACAGACACAACTGCCATCGGTGGAGGACGTGAAGTGCATCGTGAGTCTCATCAAGAGCATCGTGTTCACCGACTATTTCCACAAGCGCCAGCCCGACGAGGAACTACGCGCCTACCAGATCGGTGTGTCGATGGAAGAACTCTACCGCCTGCTGCGCCAGCAGATAGCACGGGGGTTGCAGTTCTGCGAAGACTGCCAGGAGGAGGATGTGCTCTGCACGGGCGAGCGACTGGCCTTAGAGTTCATCGACTCGCTGCCGGAGATCAAGCGTCTGCTCTACACCGACATTCAGGCCATGTTCGACAACGACCCTGCCGCCAAGACCTACGGTGAGGTGATATTCTGCTATCCCGTGGTGAACACGATGGTGCACTACCGTGTGGCTCACAGACTGCATAAGATGGGCGTGCCTGTCATACCGCGTATCATCACGGAACAGGCGCACTCGAAGACCGGTATAGACATCCACCCGGGGGCGCAGATAGGCGAGTACTTCTCCATCGACCACGGCACGGGTGTCGTCATCGGCGAGACTACCATCATCGGCAACCACGTGACGCTCTATCAGGGCGTGACCCTCGGTGCCAAGAGTTTCAAGTACGACGAGGAGGGCAACATGCTGAACGTGCCGCGCCACCCGATTATCGAAGACCATGTGACCGTCTATTCCAACGCCTCCATCTTAGGGCGCATCACCATCGGCCACGACTCCGTCATCGGCGGTAACATCTGGCTCACGCACAGCGTTCCCCCCTATTCGAAGATTCTCCAGTCGAAGGCCATCGATGCCGGCTTCCAGGACGGTGCAGGCATCTAAGACATAAAAAATCGGGCTGATCAAACAACAGCCCGATTTTTCTTTTTCATTAGCCGATTAGAAACTCATGTCACGCCATACCGAAGTGATCTTCTCTGAGCAACTGGTGGCGGGAGTCTGCTTCTTACGCATCTTCAACTGAAGAGCCTGTAACGACACGTTGCTCTTGATGTTATCCGACATGTTACCGTAAGTGACATTCCCCTCTGTCTGTTGCAGTTCTTTCAGCAGGTAATAGGTAAACAGTCCGTGGCCTTCCTCAGGATAGCCCTGTGCGGTCTCGTTGCCTTGCGCAGCGGTGAACACGACGACGGAGCCATTGCCGAAGGTTGCATCTTCTGCCTCGATCTCAACACCTCTCAGACCTTCGCTGACACCTTCGTTATTACGGTTGACGCCACTGAAGCAGGCATCCAGGAATACGGAAGTCTGTCGGAACGCCAGGTCTCCGAGTTTGCTATAGAATTCGTCAAGGGCTATACCTCTCTTCGGATTGGTTCCACGAACGTCTGTGGGCAGGATGTACGCCTTGTTCTTGTTCTTGATGTCGGGAACACCATGGCCGGCATAATACACAATCAACTTTTTATCATCGCGGTAAGGTATCTGTGAAATCCAGTCTTCGAGTTCCTCCTCCATGATCATCTGTTTGGTAGCATCCTCGGCAATATGGATGTTCTCGGCGGGGATTCCCAAGGTCTTCTTACAGTACTCTGCGAATACCCTGGCATCATGGATGGCGTATGGGACGTCGGACACAAAACGGTAATTCTGGTTGCCAATAATGAGAGCGTATGTGTCATAACGCATGCGGTAGCCCTGAGGAATGATGGTATCGACATCAGAAGTGGCATAGTCGTAGTCGGCATTTGACTTTTCCTTAGTGGTACACTTGTCGACCGACTCTTTTGAGAGACCAAACTCAGCACTGTTGCCCAGATTCACATAAGATGGCAGGCGGCGGATTTCGCCATTGTACAGTGCGTGGCGCGGCTTTCCATTTAAGAGGACTTCATTGGCAAAGGCATGATGGCCGATGATAGCCGTAGGAGCGATGTCGATGACTTTCAGATTGGTACACGAAACAAATGCCTGGTCAGCCAGTCGGCAACGGTCAGGGATAATGATAGATGGCAGTGAGACACAGTTGGCAAAGGCGATGGTCTCAATAGTCTTGGTCTCTAGGGGAATCGAGATATTACGCAGACGGCCGCAATTCATGAATGCGCCCCATCCGATAGTCTCCACGTCAGTACCCTCAAAGCGCACCTCCTGCAGGTCCTGCAAGTTTGCAAAGGCACACGAACCGATGTTCCTGATACCCTTCATAATCACGACCGACCTGACGCTCAACTTCTGTTTTGCCCAGGGAGCCACATTTCGTCCCACATTATAATCGGCCATTTTCACCATTAATCCCTTTTTACTGACATTGGAGATGACCAACGAGTTGCCGTCGAAACTCCACTGAACGTCTTCACCACATGTTCCCTCAATTCTATGACTATATTGAGCATTGGCTGTCGACAAACCGAACACGCTCAGAATCAGGATAAATATATATTTTTTCATAATTGCTTTCTCTGTTTGTTAATAATGATATTTCTTATATACCTCATTCAGCCCTGTTTACTTGAGCCTGAACTGCAAGAACACACGATTTGTTGAAGACTTAAACTTGTACTTCTCATCGCCATAGGTATCCTTGTCCAAAGACTGGTATTTCAATCCGGCGGAGCGATGCTCGAAGCCAACACCGATGAATTTCCACGTCAGGCTGAATCCAAACGCATTTGTCATTCCATGTCCCAGATCCAACTTAATACCTTCTCTCACCTTTTCCACTTTGCTATAGGCTGTCTTGTCTGTATTAACATCAGCATCCTCATCGTTCTTCATGAGTAATAAGGAAGCATGGTAACCGATCTGGTACCACATATTGACATGCAGATAATGCAGACCACTGCCACTCGCGGAGGTAAACGGGGCAACCGTGATGGACGGGCCTAAAGCCATGCCATAGTTGATGTCATATTTCTCCAAGTTCCAAGGCGTATAGAATTTCCTTTCGTCACTTGGCAACTTTACGCTGGTGTCATAGAGGTTCTTTCCATTGTTTTCGTGCTCAATGAAATTCACATTCAAGTCTATATACCGATAGTCAATATAGAATTGCAGAATGTTGGCGATGGGCTTCTTGTGCAACTTGTAGCCTCTGCCCACCTGCAAAGAAGCGCCCCATTTGCTTTTGAATTCAGGGACAAGACCGCCGTTCAGACTAGGGACACCTGTCTGGATTCTTTCGTCGGGAGTCAGCGTGGCGGTGTTGTACGAGAGGTTCAGATAGCCCTTTCTGGACCATACATCCTGGAAATGTGATTCCTCAAACTGATTGCTGGTAAGTCCCTGTTGGGTCTTCACGATGTCGTCAATCGTCACAATCTCCGTTGAGTCTTCACTCCAGTCGATATTGGCTGGGCGGTCTAATTCATTTACATTCTGTCCAAAGGCATTTATGCCGAACAGACTAACCACTGAGAGGAAGAGTAATTTCTTCATAACTTTAAAGTTTTTGTTATTATTATTTTTCATTGATTTTAATCCATTTCTTGTCGACAATCATGTCCTTGTCCCTTCGCTGGCACTTCAGGAGCCATTTCTGGAAGTCATGGGTACTCAGTGAATTAGGATGCAACTTATCGCCAGTGATGTCGTTACACTTCGTAAAGGGATTAGGTGAGTAGATGACCACTATTTGGTTGTCTTCTTGTCTCCGTTTCGTTTTTAACCTGTAGTGATAAGCCGACGGTTCTACGTCTTTATCAAAGAACACGTAATCGCGATTGCCCTTGATGGCATACCGTCCGTCAACATCATTGGGATAAGGCAGCAGACAACTGGTCTCGTCGTCACCAACAATCAGATAGATAGCCGCATATCCTGCTGACGGTGAACGGAAATTGACATAGATACGCTCTCCACTCACAAACGAAGTGGCAGATGTCCTCCCGTTGACTCCGTCCTTTTGGATGTCCCATTTCAGATCGGCCTTCGCCTGGATAATCTCACGTATTTTTCCATGAACCTTGGCCGTAAACGTCAGTTTCCCGTCTTTATAGTCAACGTCCAATTCGGCAGGCTCGGTGTCGCCAAGCCATTCACCCTTGGCCATCGCCACCGTGTTCTCCCAGAAATAGGAACTGGCCTCCTGGCCATTGGTCTCCGCGTTTGAATCTATCACGTCAGAGGTTACCATCTCACCGAATTCTGCCTTAATGCAGGCAGCCTTAGCCAACTCGATACACTTCCGCTTGGCTTCGTTCAGGGTGACGTCGTCATTCTCGGTAATCACATAAGTGTACTCTCCAGAAACCGTTGCTGTCTTCTGAGCCTTCAAAGCCGACGGCAACATTAAGATACATACTATAATAATAAGGTATATACTTGTTCTCTTTTTCATAATCCCTGTGGTTATCATAAGACACTGACAAGAAAGAATGCCCGGACCTCATACTTGCCGTCACTCATCGTTCTGTAAAACACGACGCTGGGCTTCATCGACTTCACCAATTGGTCGGTTGTCGACCGGAAGTGGGAGTTGATTTCTATATTGCCCGATGACGTCTCGCCATCCGACGTACTGTTCACCTTGGTCTCTGTCTCGCCCTCGACCTTCGATTCCCGCATGGCAGCATACTGCGCAGCAGCATTACTCTGGCTCTTGCGGACTGCCAAGTTTAGGTTATTGGCAATGCCATGAGCCTCTATTGTCGTCAGATGGCCCTTGCCCTCGAACAACGCCTTGTAGTGGGCATCCATTCCTTCCTTGATACTCCTAACGTTGCCAAAAACTTTCCATCCCTCTTTTTCAAGGCGGGTTGCAGCCTTCTTGCTTTCTTTTTGCATTGACTTGTCCTGATATGTAGCCATTGCTTCCGTTACCGTAAGACAAGAGAATATCACCACCAATACACTAATAAAAATGTACTTTATTACTTTCATCTGGTTAGAAAATTGTTTTGTCGGGGACAAAGATAAATAATAATTCTTAAACAACCAAATAAAATGCAAAAAAAAGCATTTCCCGCCCCTATTTGGGGAGGGAAGAACTTTATTCTTTCTGCTTCTTGCCGAATTCGGGATCGATTTTGAGGAAGGCTGTGACAACATAGGTCATGGCACAGGCTGCGACGACGATGAGGAAGAAGGCGGGATAGCCCACACTCTCCTGCAAGGCACCGGCAAAGAGCCCAGGAATCATCATCGACAGTGCCATAAAGGCGGTACAGAGTGCATAGTGGGCCGTCTTGTGCTCACCCTGACTATAATAAATAAGGTATAGCATATAGGCCGAGAAACCGAAGCCATAGCCAAATTGCTCGACAAAGACGCAAGTGTTGATGATGAGGAAATTATCTGGAAGGGCGTAGGAGAGATAGACATACACCAGGTCGGGCAGCGTGATGGCCATCACCATCGGCCAGAGCCAGCGCTTCAGACCATCGCGGCTGGCCACGATACCGCCGAGAATACCGCCCAGCGTCAGGCCGATGACACCCACCGTACCCTGTACCAGTCCGTACTCTGCGGGTGACAGTCCTAGACCGCCATTGTGCTGGGCATCGATGAGAAAGAGGGCACTGACCTTGGCCAGCAATCCCTCAGGCATACGGTAGAACAGCATAAAGCAGATGCCAGCCCATACCTGAGGCTTATGGAAGAAGGTCTTCAGTGTCTGCCAGAACTCTGTCATGATCTCACCGCCACTGAGACGCGTCATGCCCTTGTCTTCGGCTGGGCGCGGCAGGATATAGTTATGCCAGAGCCAGAAGGCGATGAAGAGGCCCGCCATGCCGTAGAACATCAGACTCCAGGAGTACTTGATGTTGCGAGTGACTACCTCGAGATTGCCTGCCAGCATCACCAGCAGACCTTGGCCGACAATAGTGGCGATACGGTAGAATGTGCTACGGATGCCCACAAAGTAAGCCTGCTGATGCTGTTCAAGACCGAGCATATAAAAGCCGTCGGCAGCAATGTCGTGGGTTGCACTGGAGAAGGCCATCAGCCAGAAGAAAGCCAGCGACCCCTGCAACCAGTATGGGCCGGGGATGGTAAAGGCAACACCGCCCAAGGCGGCACCGATGAGCAACTGCATGGCAACAATCCACCAGCGCTTAGTACGGATGATGTCGATGAACGGGCTCCATAGGGGTTTGATGACCCACGGCAGGTAGAGCCAGGAGGTGTAGAGCGTGATATCGGCATTTGACAAGCCGAGACGCTTATACATGATGAGCGAGATGGTCATCACAGCCACGTAGGGCAGACCTTCTGCGAAGTAAAGGGTGGGCACCCAGGCCCAGGGAGATTTCTTCATAATGAGAAAATAGAAATTAGAAAATATGATTAGTCATAAAGACGTTGGATTTCGGCATTGCGGTAATAGAAAAGGAGAATCTCGTCGTAAGACTTGCCCTGCTCACCCATGACGGCGGCACCAATCTGACAAAGGCCAACGCCGTGGCCCCAACCCTTGCCGTGCAGGATGAACCTTATGCCGTCGGAGGAATTCTTCTCCACCTCGAAAGCGGAAGAGAGCAGGTGCGTCTCGCTGAGGGCACGGCGTATCTCCAGTTCCTTACCGATAGTGAAGGTCTTCTTCGTGCCGACAATCTTCAGTTTCCAGATACGTCCGCTCTTACCCCGTTCCAGAGGAATGAGGTCGGTAATCAGACCGAAGTCGGTGTTCAACTTACGGTTGACAAGTTCAGAGAGTTCTTCCTGAGTATATTCCACCGTCCAACGGTAGAAATCTGGCGTTTCCTGATCGTAGTCGTTGAGTACCTGCGAGAGTACATGCGCGTCGTGGGTGTCGCAATAGGGATCATGAAAGGACACGAGATAAGGTTTAGGCGTATCCTCCCAGCAGTACTGGAATTCTTCCGTCTGTCCGCCACAGCATTTCGAGAAACGAGCATCGCAGATTTCACCGCCATAGGCCAGAATCTGCCCTCTCGTCTCCCTGATAGCCTCTTCGACAACGGGGCTCGACTGTTTCGTGATGCCCTGATAGCGCTGACAGTGGTCGTCGGCGCAGACATCAAAGATGGTATGATCCTCGCGGTCGTACCAGCGGATGAGTTCATCGTCCTTCTTGATAAACGAGAAGAAACCCGTGCCTCCGTTATCAAGTTGCTTGCGTTTCTCCATCTGTGCCAGCAGCCACGAACGGGAGATGACCGCATGGGCTTTCAGGAACTCCTTCGAGGCCGTGGCCGACATCTCGCTGGAGATGACACTCGTGAGGTAACGCTCCACGGGGAGTTCGTTGATGGCTACAATCTTATCGGCCTCAACCACCAGTCGGAGCGTGCCAGAGAACACCTGGTTTTCCTTACGCTCCCAGTGGAAATTCACACCGATGGTGACATCATGAAGCGAGAAGGAAGCATCGTCGCTCTGAGGGACGAAGGTTAGTTCACGATACTGATTTCCCCGCCAGAGAATACCCCCCTCAGAGAACTCCACCTGCTGCCCGCCTGTCAGTGTCTCGCCCTTGGCGGTATAAGGGGTATTGAGGGTAAAGGATATCTTGGCGGCACTGACGATGCCGACAGTGACGTTGGGCTCTTTTTTCATGGACCATTGAACATTGGCCATCGAACTTTTGACCTTACTGTCCGCTTTCAGGGTGTCGAGGACTTGTTGGAGGGCATCGCCTTTGAGGGTGATCTCGTTGAGGATGCTCAGGGCGGTCTCAGCCGTGAGACGGTCGTAGTCTTCCTGACGCGGTGTGATGATGAGTCCCGCCATATCGAGGGCACCAGGGGAGATGATGTATTGTTCACCACCTTGTTTATAATAACAGTCGGGACGGTGCTTGGTACGTGGGAACACCACCGACAGGAAATCGTCATCATGCCGCCAGGCCACGATATTCATCATGGGCTCGGGCTCCACAGGAGGCAAGGCTTCATAGAGCCGACGGAACAACTGCTCATCACCATACTGCGAACGGCTGCGTATCAGCAGAGCCGTGCAGGGGTAGTCGTCGATGAGTGAAAGATGCTCGTGCTCGTTGAGACTGACGATGGGAGTGAGGTTACTCGAAAGCCGTTTCCACGATTTCTGCAGGGGCAGCACACCACTGGTACCCGCCTGGAAATGGGCATGGTCAGGAGCGGAGGCCCCGCATTGAGGGCCGTTGTAGAAGACCATCATCTCCGGATAATCCTCCAACAACTTATGTATCTCGCCGTATGCCTCCAGGATACGCTGGGGCTGGTGCTTCACGGCGGGAATGGTAAAATGCTGAGGCAAGATGGGGAAAGGATTGACAAGCAGTTCGTACTGGCCATCGACCTCCTTCTTGATCTGCTCCTTGGGGCGGTTTTGCTCACAAAGGAAACAAGGACGGGCCTCGATGGCTTTCTTGTCGATGCTGGCCCCTGTAGATACCATCCGGGCAGGATTCCACTGCACCTGAATGCTGGAAGCCCCCACAGCCAACTCACGTGTCTTCACGCTCCGCAGATCCTGATAACGCTGACGGGCGGCCTCCCACTTCTCCAACTGACGGTTGAAGAACCGCTGCAGGGGTGAGTCGGTCATCAGTTCCTGCTTGCCTTGGTTCATCTGCTGGCGTGCCAGAATCTCGAGTGTGCGCAGACGGTCTTTATAAAGGTTGTTGGCATTGATCTTGTCGATGCTCAGGGCAGCATCGCTGTTGCCGCCCCAACGACGACAGAGATACAATTCTGTGTAGATACGTCCGATGCGGTAATGCCGCGAGAAGATGAGCCCCAGTGCATAGTCCTCGCCATACGAGGTGTTGGGGAATTGTATCTGCCGCAACAACGGCGTGAAGAAGGCACGGGGCGCTCCAAGACCGTTGATGCGCAGGGCATTGTTGGGTCCGTTCTCGTCGGTCCACTCCTTATGGTCGATGAGTCCTGGCGGCAGGGTATTCAGTTCAAAGTCGCACATGCGGTACGAGCCCACCACCATCGCAGCGTTCTGCTTATAGAAAGCGTCCACGATAGTCTGAAGCGTCTTGGGTGAGGAATAGAGGTCGTCGGAGTCGAGTTGCACGGCAAAGCGTCCGCAACGGTCATCATTGATTGCCTCATTCCAACAGCCTCCGATACCCAAGTCCCTGCGCTGGGGGATGATATGGATAAGCCGCTCGTCATGGAGGCTGTCAAGCAGTTCCGTGGTCTTGTCGGTGGAGTGGTTGTCCACCACGATGACATTGAACTTGAAGTTCGCCTTCTGCTCCAACGCGCTGTTGACGGCATCAAGGATAGTCTTCTCGCGGTTATAGACAGGGATGACCACAGAGGCCTCGATGTCAAAGCCCTGCTCGTTGAAGTCCGGACGACGGTAGAAGCCTGGATCTATCTTCGCACCGATGGCAGCAAGGTGGGCAGTAGCCGCATGCTCCATTTCTATCTGCACCTCACGGTTGCGGGGATTCACATAATCAAACTGTTTCACACCCGATGCCCTGAGGTCGGTCTCATCTTCGGTATAAAGGCATTCGTTGATATGGAATAACTGTCCCTGACGACTCAGGAAGAGGCGCAGGGCATAGAGGGCGGCGAACTGGTAGTCGTACTCGCCTGCCTGCATGGCAAAGGTGTGGAGCAACGAAGTCTTGATGAGCCACAACGCACCGAAATCGAAATCGTCGCGGATACTGCCAAGGAAATAGTCGATGGCTGGGTGGCGCTCTTCGCTGAAGCCATCGTCGAGCGATTTACGCTCAATATGGTCTGCATACACCATCGCGGCATTCGAATCACTTGCCACACGGAGCATCCGGTCGAGAGCCCCTTGTCCTAGCGTCACCTTCACGGGCTTCGTCAACAGCAACACGTATTCGGCCTTCGCATTCTCGGCCACCTGCATCAGCGCATTGCTACTCATCAGCCCCGTTTCCAATGCGATGACGTTCTGCACAGCCTTGCTGTTCTGCAACTGCGCAGCCATCTCCTCCATGACCGTTGCATCGCCCTGAGGCAAGAAGCAATCTATCTTTTCTCTCATTGAACTGTCTTTGTTAATAATATCTTGTGCAAAGATACACATTATTTTTGAAATAAATCAATTTATTCTGATTTTCGTGTGGTTTTTTCATATCTTTGCTGTGCCAAAGCCATTCCGAACTCGTTTTTTATGCCTGAAAATTCGGGCAAGCCATCCCCAGGGGGGTGAAAACTTGCCCTGAATCCGGTTCATACTTATGCACAGGGGGCAGAAACGTGCCCCAGATTCAGGGCAGACTTATGCACGGGGGGCAGAAACGTGCCTCAGATTCAGGGCAGACTTTTGCACAGGGGGCAGAAACGTGCCCCAGATTCAGGGCAGACTTTCCCGAGGTCGGAATATCTTGCCCCAGATTCAGGGCAGACTTATGCCCGGGGGGTAGAAACGTGCCTCAGATTCAGGGCAGACTTTCCCGAGGTCGGAAAACCTTGCCCCAGATTCAGGGCTGACTTCTACGGACGAAGATACGAAGTTTCTTCAAATAATCCAAATAAATCGGTAACTTTTCATCGCGCGTTAATAAAAGGAACAAATATTTTGTTTTTTCTCTAAATTTGTGTAACTTTGCAGCCAAAACTGGAAGACAGAGGCGATGGATAGCGGAAAAATGGTGCTCATGGGTATGACGCTCGCGGAACTGAAAAGTGCCGTGAAGGAATTGGGCATGCCTCAGTTTACGGCCTCGCAAATAGCACAGTGGCTCTATCAGCAGCACGTTGACAGCATCGACGAGATGACGAACATCTCGAAAGCCAACCGGGAGAAACTAAAGGAACAATACGAGGTGGGTGCAATGAAGCCGATAGATTGCCAGCGCAGTAAGGATGGTACTATCAAATACCTCTTCCCTGTTAGTTGTCGTGCCATGACAACAAACGAGACCGAGGGTTTCGTAGAGACCGTCTTTATCCCCGACAAGGATCGCGCCACGCTCTGCGTATCCTGTCAGGTGGGTTGCAAGATGAACTGCCTCTTCTGTCAGACGGGCAAACAGGGCTTCGAGGGCAACCTCACCGCTGCCGACATCCTAAACCAAATCTATGCCCTGCCAGAGCGGGAGCAGTTGACGAACATCGTGTTTATGGGCCAGGGTGAGCCAATGGACAACCTCGATGCTGTGCTCAGGGCTACGGAGATACTGACAGCCGACTACGGTTGTGCCTGGAGTCCCAGACGCATCACGGTGAGCAGTGTGGGCATCAGGAACAAACTGAGGCGCTTCCTCAATGAGAGCGAGTGCCATGTAGCCATCTCGATGCACTCTCCCCTACCCGAGCAGCGCCAGACACTCATGCCAGCAGAGAAGCAGATGAGTATCGAGGAGATTGTGGGTCTGCTGCGCCAGTATGACTTCTCGCATCAGCGCCGCTGTTCGTTTGAGTATATCTGTTTCGCAGGGCTCAATGACACCACCACCCATGCCCGCGAGATTGTGAAACTGCTACAGGGACTGGAGTGCCGTGTGAACCTTATCCGCTTCCATGAGATACCTGGTGTGGATCTCCCTGGCAGCGATGAGAAACGTATGGAGGCACTGCGAGACTATCTGACGGGACATGGGGTCTTTACGACCATCCGCGCCAGCAGAGGACAGGATATCTTCGCCGCCTGCGGCCTCTTGTCAACTGACAAGAAATTAAGAATTAAGAATTAAGAGATATGGAAGAAAGAAAAGTACGCGTGGCTATCACACACGGAGATACAAACGGTATCGGCTATGAGATCATTCTGAAGGCTTTCGAGGATCCCATGATGCTCGAATTGTGCACACCTATTATATATGGTAGCCCCAAGGTGGCCACTTACCACCGCAATGCCATGAAACTGAGCACCCAGTTCAGCAACATCAGCAAGGCTGAGGATGCCCGTGACGGGCGACTCAATTTATTGGCGACCTTCGACGATGAGGTGAAGGTGGAACTTGGCACCCCTACCCCTGAGTCGGCAGAAGCAGCCCGCAAGGCCCTGCAACGCGCCAAGGAAGACTTGAAGCAGAACCTCTATGACGTGCTGGTGCAGGCTCCCGTGGTGAGCAGTAACACGCCCGACCGTGAAGACCGTTCACTACTGGTAATGTTTGCCGATGATATCCGCATCGCCCTCGTCACCAACCATCTGCCTCTGAAAGAGGTAGCCCAGAGTATCTCGCAGGAGAAAATCATCGAGAAGGCCACCCTCTTCCACACCTCGTTGAAGCGTGACTTCCGTATCAACAACCCGCGCATTGCCGTGCTGGCACTCAACCCGCAACCGGGCACCGAAGAGAGTGACATTATCAAACCCGCCATCGAGGCACTGGAAAAGAACAGCATCCAGGCCTACGGCCCCTTCACCGCCGATGATTTCTTTGGGCAGCAGATGCAATACGGCTTCGACGGTATTCTGGCCATGTACGACGACCAGGGCAACGTCCCCTTCAAAACCCTTGCCACCGAGTTCGGCGTGAAGATGAAGACGGGCTTCCCCTTCGTCATCACCACACCCGACCACGGCCCTGCCTTCGACATCGCAGGCAAAGGTGAGGCCGACCCCGCCTCACTGCGCCACGCCATCTATGCCGCCATCGACATCTTCCGCAACCGCAAGGATTATGATGACCCGCAAAAGAACCCACTGCCCAAACTCTACCACGAGAAACGGGAGGACGGCGAAAAGGTGCGTTTCATCTCCAAGAAGACTGAGCAGGAATGAAGAAGAAATACCAGAACGCCTTTTTCATCTTTGGCCTGGTCGTGTTGATCATCATGGTGAGCCAACTCGACTTCAAGGAAGTCTGGGAGGGACTGACGCATGCCGGATACTGGTTTCTGGCCGTCCTCGCTCTCTGGGGCTTCCTCTATATGTTCAACACCTCATCATGGTATCTCATCATCAACAGCATCGGCAATGAGAAAGGATTGTGCAAGAAGAGCGGCATCGGCTTCTGGTGGCTCTACAAGATCACCGTCTCGTCGTTCGCCCTGAATTACGCTACACCTGGCGGACTGATGGGTGGCGAGCCCTACCGTATCATGATGCTCTCGCCGAAGATTGGCACTCAGAAAGCATCCTCGTCAGTCATCCTCTTCGTAATGACACATATCTTCAGCCACTTCTGGTTCTGGTTTCTGTCCGTGTTCCTCTATGTCCTCACCCAAGAGATGACGACACTCGCCTGTATCATGCTGCCCATCATCGCATGCTTCTGCATGATGGTCATCTGGTTTTTCCTCAGGGGCTACAAGAAGGGCATCGCCATGACAGGCATGAACCTCCTGAGCCATTTCCCGATTGTGAAACGGTGGGCACTGCCGTTCATTGAGCGCAACAGGGAAAAACTGGCTAGCGTCGACCAACAGATAGCCGCCCTCCACAACCAGAATCCGCGCACCTTCAAGGCCGCCGTATTGTTGGAGTTCACCTGCCGACTGGTGTCTACTCTCGAAATCTATTTCATCCTGCTCGTCATCACGCCCGACATCACCATCCCGCAGTGCATCCTCATCTACGCCTTCACCACCCTCTTTGCCAATATGCTCTTCTTTATGCCGCTGCAATTAGGTGGTCGCGAGGGTGGTTTCCTGATGTCCACCGAGGGGCTCGGCATGACGGCTCAGGCGGGTATCTTCGTGGGACTGTTGGTAAGGATCAGGGAACTCATTTGGACGGCTATAGGGCTCCTTCTCATCAAGATTGATAAAAAAGCAGCCTGATTTCAAGTTAATTTCTGCCAAAATTGCAGATAATTCGGAAATAATGTGTATTTTTGTCAGCCGAAATGAAGACATCAGAACTTCAAAGCATCAAACAACGGTACAATATCGTGGGTAACTGCGAGGCATTGAACCATGCACTCGACGTCGCATTACAGGTGGCGCCGACAGATCTCTCCGTGCTCATCATCGGTGAGAGCGGTGTGGGTAAGGAAATCATCCCCCGCGTCATCCACGACAACTCCCCCCGAAAGCGGGAGAAATACTTCGCCATCAACTGTGGCAGCATCCCAGAGGGCACCATCGACTCAGAACTCTTCGGACACGTAAAGGGCTCGTTTACTGGTGCCATCAACGACTCACCGGGTTATTTCGGCGTGGCCAACAAAGGGACGCTCTTCCTCGATGAGGTGGGTGAACTGCCTCTTGCCACACAAGCCCGACTGCTGCGCGTATTAGAGACGGGCGAATATATCCCCGTAGGAGCCACTGAGGTCAGGAAGACCGACGTGCGCATTGTGGCAGCCACGAACGTCAATATCCGTCAGGCCATCAGCGAAGGCCGTTTCCGTGAGGATCTCTACTACCGTCTGAACTCCATCCCTATCCAGATGCCGCCACTCCGTGAGCGCGGCGAGGATATCGTACTGCTGTTCCGGCTCTTTGCCCTGCAGATGGCAGAGAAATACAAGATGGACCGTGTGGTGCTCGACGAGCAGGCCAAGCAGATAATCATGCGCTACAAATGGCCGGGCAACGTGCGACAGTTGAAGAACATCACAGAGCAAATCAGTATTCTCTCACCCGAGCGCACCATCACCCCGGAAATCCTCGCACGCTTCATCCCACAGGATCAGGAGACCACACAGTTGGCTACCATCCATAAGGAGGGTGACCACTCCTTCGAGAACGAGCGCGAGATTCTCTACAAGATCCTCTTCGAACTGAGGGGCAACGTGAATGATATGCGCCGTGAGATGGGAGCCCTCAAAAAGCAGATTGAGGAGGTGCAAAGCGGCAGCAAGCAGACCGTCAGCGACAGTCTGCCCTCTACCCAACTTGCCCCCATCCAGCCCATCACGCCTATCACGCCTGCCCTCGAAGATGCCGAAGCAGAAGAATACATCGAGCCCGAGAAAGAGCCCGAAAACCTCAACCTCAACGACCTCGGCAAACAGATGCTTGAAAAGGCCCTGGAGCGCAACAAGGGCAACCGTAAGAAAGCCGCTCAGGAACTGGGCATCAGCGACCGCACCCTCTACAGACGACTCAAGCAATATGGTTTAGAAAAGTGAATGGTGAAAAATGAGAATGGATAAGCATCTTTGGCAAAAGGGAATGGCGTGTGTGGTAGTGTTACTATTCACTATTCACTATTCACTACTCATTACTTCCTGCTCCGTGAGTTACAAGTTCAATGGAGCCAGCATCGACTATTCGAAGACCAAGACCATACAGATAGCCGAGTTTCCCATCCGGGCCAGTTATGTGTGGGGACCGATGGGACCTATCTTCAACAATGAGTTGAAGAACCAGTTTGCCGACCACACCAAACTCTCTCAAGTAAAACGTAACGGCGACCTGAAACTGGAAGGGGAGATTACCAAATACGAACAGCGCAACAAAGCCGTGACAGCCGACGGATATTCTGCACAGACAGAACTCTCCATGACCGTCAACGTGCGCTTTACCAACAATAAGAACCACGATAAGGATTTCGAGCAATCGTTTACGGCACAGCAGTCATACGACTCTACCCTGTCACTCAATGCCGTTCAGGAAGACTTGGTTACACAGATGGTGAAAGACATCGTTGAGCAGATATTCAACAAAGCCGTAGCAGACTGGTAAAGATGGACGTCATAGAACTGATACACCACCCTGAGCACTTAGACCGCGACACACTCTATGAGTTGCGCTCGCTGTTGGCA
Source organism: uncultured Prevotella sp. (assembly GCA_900320905.1). Taxonomy (GTDB): domain Bacteria; phylum Bacteroidota; class Bacteroidia; order Bacteroidales; family Bacteroidaceae; genus Prevotella. Next base: position 2,293 of record ONTZ01000010.1, on the reverse strand, counting down.
TTGTATCCCTACTACCAGACAGCCCGTCTGCTAATGCTCCAAAACCTCTACCTGCTCCACGACCCCACCTTCGACGAGGAACTGCGCCGAGCCGCCATCTATATCACCGACCGCCGCGTGCTCTTCCAGATGATTGAGGCCGCACACTACCAGTTGCGAAAAGTGGAGCCAGGCAACAAGACGCAGGAGCCAGGCAACCGTACCCTCTCGCTCATTGACAATTTCCTCGAATCAATGCCCCAAGAAGGCGACAACAAGGACGAGAAGAAAAAGAAGCGCAAACCCACGCCAGCCGATGCTGCTGTCGACTACGTGGCTTACCTGATGGAGACCGAAGGCGGATACGAACAAGACGACAGCGTGCCAGAGATGAAGGGGCAAAACCTCATCGATTCATTCATAAATTCTGACAAAGGACGTATCATACTCAGTGAAGAGCCCCAATACACCCCCCAACTGCCTGACAGCAACGCAAACGATGAAAATGCAACCGACGAGGGGTATTTTACCGAAACTTTGGCCCGAATTTATATAAAACAGGGCAGATATTCGAAAGCACTTGAAATTATTCGGCGATTATCTTTGGTTTATCCGAAAAAAAATGCTTACTTTGCAGACCAAATACGTTTTTTGGAAAAGTTGATTATAAACAATAGTAAAAATAAAAAGTAAAAAAGATGTACACATTATTAGTAATTATCATGGTGATTGCAGCACTGCTCATGATTGGCATCGTGCTCATTCAGGAATCAAAGGGTGGCGGTCTTGCCTCTCAGTTCTCTGGCTACAACCAGATTGGCGGCGTCCGCAAGACCACCGACTTCATCGAGAAGACCACATGGGGCATCGCTGCCGCTATGGTCGTCATCAGCGTGTTCTGCGCATACGTTGCTCCCCAGAGTGCAGGTTCTGGCTCTGTGATGGAGAACATCGAAGTGCCTGCCACCAATCCTAACAACCTGCCTGGCTTCGGTGCCAGTCAGCAGAAGGATGCAGCAGCACCCGCTGCCGAGGCACCTGCCGCAGAGGCTCCCGCTACTGAAGCACCCGCACAGCCTGCGAACTAAATTTTTCTGAAAAAAGTACGGGAATTATTTGGTCAATTCAAATATTTCCCGTACCTTTGCACCCGCAAAACAGAAAAGGTCGCGCATTTGTTCTCAAACACGGTGCCCGTAGTTCAGTTGGTTAGAGCGTCAGATTGTGGTTCTGAATGTCGACGGTTCGAGTCCGTCCGGGCACCCAAAGCAAGAAAATAAACGAAATCTTCCGAGAATCCCATAAATAAAGGGTTTCTCGGAATTTCAATTTAAAGGGGACGAGTTCCAACTTTTTGGTCTGAGACCAACTTTTAGAGTCGAAAATCGGCGCAAAATCGGCGCAAAAATCGGCGCAAGAATCGGTGCGAGATTCAAGCTGAATACAACGCTCTGTTTGTAACACTTTAAGATTTGCGTTATGGCAACAATTACAACAGAGTTTGGGAAGTTAAGTTCCAAAGGACAAAGAGCAGTTTATCTGCGAGTGAGAGACAAAAAGACAGAGAAGCGTATCGCTACTGGTGTCAAGGTGGATGAATCGGAGATCTCACCACGAACCAAGAAGATTAAGAACTTCGAAAAGGCGCAGACTGTCGAAAAATTGAGGATGGAGCTGATGTACAAAATAACCAGCATCGCTCCAGAAATTAACTACAGTGCGAACATGGATGCAGCGCGTATTGTGTCCACGCTCATCATGCAAGAGAAGACGGAATCGCTGGATTTCTTCACTTTTGCTGAGGATTGGATTTCTAAGAACTCCTTGAAGAGTACGAAGAACTACAAATGCACTTTAAGCGCACTGGAGTCTTATTTGGGTGTCAGAAAATTGGATTTCTCTCAAATCAACTACACCCTGCTGAAAAACTTCGAGCTTTATCTGAGTGATCGTCCAAGAGCAAAATCGATGTATCTGGGCTATATGCGTCACCTCTACCGTGAGGCCATGCTGGAGTACAACACCGATGAAGCGACTGTCATCAAGAATGACCCCTTCATGCGTTACAAGGCTCCTAAGCAGGTGCTGAAGAAGGGCGTGAGAGCTTTGTCGGTACAAGACATCCTGAAGGTTTACCATTACAAGGGCATCGACCCTAAAGGCCGTCCCCAATTGGCCCGCGACTGCTTTATCCTCTCGTTCTGCCTGATGGGAATGAATTCGGCAGACCTCTATAATGCCACCGTTCTCCAGAAAGGTGTTGTCAAGTACAACCGAACCAAGACGAAGGATCGCCGCAGCGATGATGCCTACA
>ONTZ01000027.1 GCA_900320905.1 uncultured Prevotella sp. | reverse complement strand
GTCTCAAACAGACAACCTATATAGGAATAAAAAAAGAATAGTGTAAACCAAGTTAGGAATAACAAACAAAACTGTCAACCAAAATCAGTACACTACACAGAATATTTTGCCCTGAATCCGAGGCATATTTTTCCGTGGTCGGTTTTTCTTCATCCAAATCTGGGGCATGTTTTTCCGGGGTCGGGATTTCTTCACCCAGAATTGGGGCACGATTTTCCGAGGTCGGGATTTCTTCACCCAGATCTGAGGCATGTTTTTCCGGGGTCGGGATTTCTTCACCCAGAATTGGGGCACGATTTTCCGAGGTCGGAATATCTTCAACCAGATTTGGGACTGATTTTTAAAAGATCAAAATGACATGCTCCCAATCCAAGACAGACCATCCAAAAGTTTGAAAACCTTGTCCCAAATCCGTGAAAAACCATCCAAAAGCTTCAAGAACCTGCCTCAAAACTGGGAGAGACTTATGCATGGGGTGCATAAACGTCTCCCGATTTTTGGGCGGTATTTTGAGGTTTCGGAACTTCTACCTGATACCCAGGCGGGCCTCAACGACATTGACTACATAGTCGCCGAGTTTCTCACACTCGTTGATGAGGTCGATGTAGATGGTACCCTCGGCATAGGTATATTCATGGTTGTTCACATCAACGATGTTCTGTGCCTTGAGTTGATTGCGGTAGTTGTTGATCTCGTTCTCGATATTGAACGTGCGGTTGACGTCGTACGACTCCTTGCGGCCAGACATCAACTGGTTCATCTGGACAAGCGACTGGTCGGTGAGTCCCATCATCTGATGCAGGTGATTGTATTGTTTCTCGTTGAAGTGATCCTGCTTGGCCGTAAACTTGCGGTTGATGGTACGGGCCATATTGTAGCAGGCATCGCCGATTGACTCCAACTCGCTCACCTCACGGAGCATGGCACGGATCTTACCCTTCGTGTCGTCAGAGAGATGGGCATCACTCACGTTTTCCAAATACTGGGCAATCTCCAATTCCATATTGTCTGAGATACTCTCATATTTCTCTATGCGAGAATAGAGTTTGTTGAACTCGCTCTCACGACTGCCCTTCTTGTTGGAGTCGCTACTGGATAGTATCAGCAGTTCCTGCACCATGCCAAACATACGATGCATACGCTCGGAGAAGGAACGGATCTCCTTCTGTGCCTCCAAGACCGAGAGTTCCGGCGTCTTCATGAAACCAGCCGTAATGAAGTGCAGACGGAAGTCTTCCTCCTCATCGACACGCTTCGACTTGATGACCCAGCACACAAAACGCTCTATCTGGGGGATGAACCAGATGAGGATGCCGGCATTGATCACGTTGAAGCACGAGTGGAAAGCAGCCAGAACGAAGTTCAGTTTCTCCGTTGACTCCATATTCGCCATGTCCTTGCCCAACTGGTTACCGACGTAATCGACAAACCAGATGACACCGTCGATGAACCAGTGGAAGACCACCAGTATCCACAATACGCCAAACACATTAAAGAACATGTGAGCCAGTGCAGCACGACGGGCCTGTGTATTCGCAGAAAGGGCTGCCAGATTTGAGGTGACGGTGGTACCGATGTTCTCACCCAACACCAGTGCAATACCCTGATAGATCGGCATGGCTCCCGTAGAGCAGAGCAACATCGTGATGGCCATCACGGCAGCACTCGACTGCACGCAGAACGTCATCACACCACCCAGAATCAGGAAGACTATCGTGGTCAGGAACGAATCGGGGTCAAACGACCGGAAGAAAGCCACTACGGCCTCGTTATGTCCCAAGTCCATGTCTGTTCCCGTGGCTTTCAGCGTGGTCAGACCCAACAACAGGAAGGCCAGACCGAAGAGGAAATCACCAATATAGCGTTGTTTCTTCAGATAAATCAGGATGATACCGATGAAGAAGGCTGGATAGACGGCCTTGCTGATATCGATCGACGTACCGAGGGCCATAATCCAAGCCGTCAGCGTCGTACCGATATTGGCACCCATAATCACCGAGATGGCCTGTGCCAGTGTCAGCAGTCCGGCATTGACAAACGAGACGGTCATCACCGTCGTTGCCGTTGACGACTGCACGGAGGCTGTAACAATAGTACCTGTAAGTAAACCAGTGAAACGGTTGGTGGTCATCGCACCCAATGCGTGTCGCAGTGCCGGACCCGCCATCTTCTGCAAGGCCTCACTCATCGACTTCATACCGAACATCAGCAGTGCGAGGGATCCCAGAAGTTTGAAAATAACCCAAATTGACATAAAGTAGTGCTTTATATTCGAAATTTCGCTGCAAAGATATAAAAAAAAACACAGATTGCACAGATTATCGCAGATTATTTTTTATCTTTGCAGAAAAATTTTCCTGAAACATCAAAACAGAATGGAACAGACAGTACAGATTCTCATTAAGAATAACGGACAGACCATTGAGGTGCCGATGGGTGCCCAATTGGAAGAAGTGTACCAACTCTCAGGCCTGCAAATGGAGCATGGCCCAATTTCTGCCCACGTGAATAATAAGGTGGAAGGCATGCACTACCGCGTCTATAAGCAGAAAGAGGTGGAGTTTCTCGACATCACCTCTGCCAGTGGCAGCAGAGCATATACCCGCACACTCTTCTTTGTACTCTGTAAGGTGGCTCACGAACTCTTCGACCCCTGCAAGGTGGCCATCGACATCCCTGTCAGCAACGGCTACTATGTGAACCTCAACATCGGGCGCCCCGTCACCCTCGATGATGTGGGAGCCATCCGCCGTCGTATGCAGGAAGTTGTGGATGCCGCCATGCCCATCCATCGCCACGAGACCACCACTGAAGAGGCTATCACACTCTTCGACAGCCTGCACAACCACTCGAAAGTGAAACTGCTGAGATCCACAGGACGGATCTTTACGACCTATTACGACATCGACGGCTATGTCGACTACTACTATGGTTCGCTGCTCACCAATACAAAGCAACTCTACCTCTTTGGCGTGGAGAAATACTACGACGGTCTGTTGTTGCGCCTGCCGTCACGCGAACACCCCAACGAACTCGGCGAGATGACCCACCAGGACAAGATGTTCGGCATCTTCAAGGAGCACCACCAGTGGCAGGACATCCTCGGACTGCGCACCGTGGGCGACCTGAACGATGTCATCCAACAGGGGCACTACTCCACCCTCATCCAGATCAGCGAAGCCCTGCAGGAGAAGAAAATGGCACAGATAGCCGACGAGATTACCCGTCGTAAAGGTACGAAACTTGTGCTCATCGCAGGACCGTCGTCATCAGGGAAGACCACCACCTGCAAACGTCTCAGCGTACAATTGGCCGTCAACGGCATACGACCTGTGAACATCTCACTCGACGACTATTTTGTCGACCGTGAGAACACGCCCCGCGACGAGAAGGGTGACTACGACTACGAACATCTGCACGCCCTCAACCTCCCGCTCTTCAACGAACAACTCGCCGCCCTCTTCCGTGGCGAGGAGGTGGAACTGCCGCGCTACGACTTCCAGACAGGTACCAGCGGCAGGAGTGGTAAGAAACTGCGCCTTGGCAAGAACGAGATTCTCGTCGTCGAAGGCATCCACGCCCTGAATCCTGAGTTGACGGCACAGATCCCCAACGAACAAATCTACCGTATCTATGCCTCGGCACTGACTACCATCCTGCTCGACAAGCACAACTATATCCCCACTACTGACAACCGGCTGCTGCGTCGCATCATCCGCGACCATAAGTACCGTGGCGTGAGTGCCAAGGAGACCATCCGTCGCTGGCCGTCCGTACGTGCTGGTGAAAACAAGTGGATATTCCCTTTCCAGGAGAATGCTGACGCGATGTTCAATACTGCCATGCTCTTTGAACTGGCTGTCATCAAGTGTCAGGCGGAGCCACTCTTGGAACAGGTGCCCGAAAACTGTCCTGAGTATGCGGAGGCCTACCGTCTGCGCAAGTTCCTAAGTTATATCCGTCCCATCCCCGAGACACAGATACCGCCCACCTCACTCCTCCGCGAGTTCCTCGGTGGCTCGTCATTCAAATACTAACTTGAATATTTATCGTAAGAAAAATGCATATTTGCAAGAATTTGCAGGAATTCTATGGCAAATATGCATTTTTTGTATGTTTCCTTTGGCTATTCCGTCAAAAATGAATAATTTTGCGGGCGAATTTGAAAAGGTATAGTTAGTAATACAAAATATTTATGGCAGAAAAATTAGAAGTAAAGGAGTTGGACCAGGTTGTGGTTCGCTTCTCAGGTGACTCCGGCGACGGTATGCAACTTGCCGGTAACATCTTCTCTACGGTCAGTGCCACCGTTGGTAACGGCATCTCTACATTCCCCGACTATCCCGCTGACATCCGCGCCCCACAAGGTTCGCTGACGGGTGTGTCAGGATTTCAGGTACATATCGGAGCCGGAAAAGTCTATACTCCAGGCGACAAGTGCGACGTGCTGGTGGCAATGAATGCTGCAGCCCTGAAGACACAATACCGCTATGCTAAGCCTGGCGCCACCATCATCATCGATACAGACTCCTTTGGGCCTAAGGACTTGGAGAAGGCGCAGTTTGCCACAGAAGATTATCTGGGCGAGATGGGTATTGACCCGGATCGCGTCATCCAGTGCCCCCTTACCACGATGGTGAAAGACTGTCTGGCTGACTCTGGCATGGACATGAAGGCTATGATGAAGTGCCGCAACATGTTCGCCCTCGGACTTGTTTGCTGGCTCTTTGACCGTGACCTGAATCTCGTGGCCAACTTCCTGCGGGAAAAGTTCGCCAAGAAACCAGCCATCGCCGAGGCCAATATCAAGGTGATACAGGCAGGTTACGACTACGGACACAATACACACTCCTCAACGGTTAACGTCTATCGTGTGGAGTCAAAAGAAAAGGTGCCCGGACGCTATATGGACATCACGGGTAATAAGGCGACGGCATACGGTTTCATCGCTGCCGCTGAGAAGGCTGGCCTGAGACTCTACCTCGGCTCCTACCCTATCACTCCTGCTACTGACGTACTGCATGAATTGTCGAAGCACAAGTCTTGCGGTGTCATCACCGTGCAGTGCGAGGACGAGATCAGCGGTTGTGCCTCAGCCCTCGGTGCATCCTTCGCAGGTGCCCTTGGTGTCACCTCGACCTCAGGTCCTGGCATCTGTCTGAAGAGTGAGGCCATGAACCTCGCCGTCATCATGGAGTTGCCATTGGTCGTACTCGATGTACAGCGTGGCGGTCCTGCCACGGGTCTTCCTACGAAGTCAGAGCAGACCGACCTGTTGCAGGCCCTCTTCGGTCGTAACGGTGAGAGTCCCATGCCGGTGATGGCTGCCACCAGTCCTACTGACTGCTTCGACGCTGCCTACCAGGCTGCCAAGATTGCCCTGGAGCACATGACACCTGTCGTCCTGCTCACCGATGCCTTCGTGGCCAACGGCTCCGGTGCCTTTAAACTCCCAGATATAAACCTATTAGACCCCATCAACCCACCCTACGTTCCTGAGGAACTGAAGGGCAAATGGACTCCCTATATGCGTGCAGAGAACGGTACCCGTTACTGGGCTGTGCCTGGTCGTGAGGGATTCACCCATATCCTCGGCGGACTGGAGAAGGACTCGAACACAGGTGCCATCTCCACGAACCCTGAGAACCACGACCTGATGACACGTCTGCGCCAACAGAAGATAGCCAATATCCAAGTACCCGACCTTGAGGTGGATGGTGACGCTGATGCTGATCTGCTGATTGTGGGCTTCGGCTCTACCTACGGTCATCTGCGCTCTGCGATGGATGAACTCCGTGCCAAGGGCTACAAGGTGGCTCAAACCCACTTCAAGTACCTCAACCCGCTGCCGAAGAACACGGCTGCCGTCCTTAATAAATATAATAAGGTGGTAGTGGCTGAGCAGAACATGGGTCAACTCGCCGGTTATCTGCGCATGAAGGTCGATGGTTTCGTACCATTCCAGTTCAACCAAGTGAAGGGACAGCCATTCGTGGTAGAAGAGTTAGTCAATGCATTCGAGGACATTTTAAAGAAGTAAACCATTATGAGTTATACAGCACAAGATTTCAAGAAAGGCCAGCCCCGTTGGTGCCCTGGTTGTGGCGACCACTTCTTCCTGGCTTCACTGCATAAGGCTATGGCAGAGATTGGCGTAGCCCCTGAGAACATCGCAGTCATCAGTGGTATCGGCTGTTCAAGTCGTCTGCCACACTATATGGCTACCTATGGTATGAACACCATTCATGGTCGTGCCGCTGCCATCGCCACTGGTGCGAAGGTGGCTAATCCCAACCTCACCGTCTGGCAGGTTTCTGGCGACGGCGACGGCCTGGCTATCGGTGGTAACCACTTCATCCATGCCAACCGTCGTAACATCGACCTGAACATGATTCTTCTGAATAACCGCATCTACGGTTTGACGAAAGGTCAGTACTCTCCCACCTCACCCCGTGGCTTCGTCTCCAAGTCAAGTCCTTACGGCACAGTGGAGGATCCCTTCCGTCCAGCAGAACTCTGCTTCGGTGCCCGCGGACACTTTTTCGCCCGTTGCGTGGCTACTGATGCCAAGGGTAGCGTAGAGGTACTGAAGGCCGCCTATGAGCACAAGGGTGCCAGCGTGACTGAAGTACTGCAGAACTGCGTCATCTTCAATGACCACTGCCACGATATCGTCTACAACAATGAGGGACGTAAGAAGAACGCTATCTACGTGAAGCATGGCGAGAAACTCGTCTTTGGCGAGAACAATGAGTTCGGACTGGTACAGCAGGGTTTCGGTCTGAAGGTGGTGGAGATTGGCAAAGATGGCTACACCCTCGACGACGTGCTCGTACATGATGCCCACTGCGAGGACAACACCCTACAACTGAAACTCGCCATGATGACACCTGAGGATGGCTTCCCTATCGCCCTTGGTGTCATCCGCGACGTGGAGGCTCCCACCTACAACGAGGCCGTCCACGCCCAACTCGCTGAAGTCTCGGCTCAGAAGAAATATCACAACTTCACAGAACTGTTGGAAACCAACGATATCTGGGAAGTGAAATAAACGATATGAGGATTTCAGGCGATGGCCTCACTTGACTCTGATACAGAGCATAGTGAGGTCATCGCTTTGTTCTGCCCCACCGACATAGGAAAGGACGGCGGTGTTTGCCATGTCAACCGTCTGGCGAGCACTCTCGAAAGGTCGCGTCTGGAAAAGATGGTAGAGCCTGTCTTCACCGAATTGTTCCTGTGAATAGTTTTCGGCCTCCGTCAAACCGTCGGTATAGAGGAAAAGGGTACGATCCTTAATGTTGCTGATACTCTCACCCACAAACTCCAGGTCGGGCCACAAGCCGATGGGGACATTGGATTCCACCTCGATGAAATTGGGACGACATGGCTGGTGAATATCCAATGGACGGTCGATGATGAGAGGCGGGTTATGTCCTGCATTACAGAACTCAAAGCAGCCTGTACGCAAATTTATCTCACCGATAAACATCGTGACGAACATGCCATTGCGGTTTTCTGTCGAGAGGGCATCGTTGAGTTTTGTGGCAATATATGCCGGAGGGAATCCCTCCTTGGCCACCATACGGAAAATATTGACAACCACCGACATGAAGAGCGAAGCAGGGATTCCTTTTCCTGCGATGTCACCAATACAGAAATAGAGTCTGTCGTTCTGGATGAAGAAATCATAGAGGTCGCCACCCACTTCCTTGGCAGAGTTGAGCGAGGCATAAATATCGATGTCATGACGTTCAGGGAAGGCGGGAAAGATACGCGGTACCATATCCATTTGTATCTCTCTGGCTATGCGCAATTCACTCTCCATCCGTTCCTTGGCCTTGGTTGTCACTTCAAGTTTTTCGTAGGCTTTCTCAAGTTCCTCATAAGTGTTTTCCAATTTTTCGTAGGCAGTCTCAATTTCCTTGTTATGTTTGTTGCGCCGATGCAGATGGAAGAGGAGCGAAGCGATGACAATAACTGCAATCAGGCCAACGGTGCCCATGATGATGTGGTGGATATGCTCCCTGTGCTCCTGATTGGCTATGCGCAGGTCTTTCATCTCGTTCTCTGCACGGGCCAAATCCAACTGGACACCGTATTCAGAAGTAGCACGCCCAATCTCCGCCCTGTTGACAGAGTCGGTATACATTTTATAATTCTTGAAACTGTAATAGGCCTTCTTGAAATCACCGACAGACTCCCAGGCAACAGGGATAAAAGCAAGGCGGTTAGCCATGCCCTGTACCTTCTGAGCCAATTCCGGCAATTCGTTGTAGCGCCCATTGACCTTCGCCTCATAATACCTGACGATACCACCCATGGAATCACTCAGTTTCTCCTCTTCAATCAGTTGTTGACGAAGGGCATAGGCTTTGTTGAATTTCTGTTTGAGGAAAGAATCTACGGACTTTTCGTTAAGCAGTCCTCCTAATCCAGCACAAAGGTAGTTGTAGGCACTTAACTTATGAATAGGTATAATGCCTGGTTCTGCCAGTGCCTTTTCAGCATATTCAATAACCTTATCAAAATGATGGCGGTTATGCTCAATCTTAGCCAAGCCGATATACTGGAAGGCTGCACTTTCCTTCGGGAAAAACCGACGCTGATAATCAATGGCTTGCTGAAATGCCTTGGCTGACTCATCAAGCATACCGATGCTGCTCATCAGGGTAGCATAGGTATTGGTCGAAGTATAAAAGCCCCATTTGCTGTCGTGCTCCTCAGCGTATGTACGCTCTGCCTTCGCGATGGCCAGACCTTCCTCGCGGCTCTTTTTGCTGAAGGCATAGGTTGCCTGGTTGCCCCATGCCTTGTAAAAGGTGGCCTCGTCGCCCGACTTCAGACAGATTTGTTTCAGGCTGTCGGTGACTGACATAAATAGGTCTATGCTGTCAGAACTATAGTATTTATACATCAGGGTGGAGAGTCGTTCTATCTCCGCCTGTTCTGTCTTCGCCTCTACTTTTGATATCGGACATAGGAAGACAAGAATGATGATAAGGTATTTTATCATATCTCAAAGTTATTTAAGAAAGCCTACGTTCACAGGGAATCCAAACCCAGAAGGTTGAACCCTTGCCATCGCCTTCACTGTTCACACCAATCTCTCCACCGAAGCGCTCGGCTATCGACTTGCAGATGGTCAGACCCATACCCGTTCCCTGCACGAACTCATCGAGTTTGACAAAACGGTCAAACACCATCTTCTGCTTCTCCCGAGGGATGCCGATACCTGTATCTTCGCAAAACAGATAGAGACCTTGACGCTCATAGCGGTAACCCACACGGATATGTCCCTCTTTGGTAAACTTCACCGCATTGGTCACAAAATTGGTTAGTATCTGCTGTACACGCCCGATGTCGACAGAGATGAAGAGGTTGTCATAGGGGTTCTCTTTCTGGAACTGCAGCGGTGCCTGTACACGCGGTTCCAACGTAAGACAGAGATCATCGAACGACTTGGAAAAATCAACATCCTCTGCCTCGATGGCCAAAACGCCGTCGGTGATATTGCTGGCATCGATAATGTCATTGATGAGCCGTTGAAGCATATCGCTGCTATTACGAATAATACGCACATACTCTCCTCGCTCTGGCGAATCCCTGAGAGCCTCCAGTACGCTTGTGAAGCCGACGATGGCATTCATTGGTGTACGCATTTCATGGGTCATCGAGGCCAGGAAAGCACTCTTCATGCGTACGCTGTCTTCAGCGCGGGCAGTTTCCTCCACCAGATGTTGACGTGTTTGAGAGATTCTGGTGATGTTCGATGAGATACCCTCGTGGCCGACAATCTCTCCCAGTTCATTGAATATAGGATTAAAAGTGATATTGTACTCCGTTCCGCCCTCGTTGTCTGTAGGTTGTATCAGGTGGAGAACATGAGACTGTGGCATACGAGTAACGGTATCGTAGAGGATATTCATTACCAGTTCACGATCCTCGGGTACCAGCATCCTCTGTATACGGGTGAAACTATAGGTATTTTCTGGTTTCTCTGGCGAACGGTAGAAAGTGACGGACTCCTTCTCAATGCTACTGCGCATCAGATTGCGCTGACTATTCTGCAACAGATAGTTAAGAAGTTCTTGTTGTAGTTTGATACTTTCCTGCGTGTCGACGGTTTTCTTCTCCAACCGTCTAATTTCATTGTCGCGCTGGCGCTGGTCAGTGATGTCTATGGCAGTAATGAAATAGTTGGCAATGTCCCCGTCAGCATTGAAGAGCGGCTGGATGTTGCACTCAATATACTTGTTGATGCCCAGTTCAGGATACTCCATGTGTTGGCAGAAGAACACGTCGTCGCGGAAATCAGGGGAACAAACACCCCTGAAGTGGGGTACGTCAAACATATTAACAGCCTGCCAGAAACGATGAGCATCATGGTCGCTGCCCATACAACAGAGGTCTCGCATGCTGTCATTGAGTTCCAACAAGAATCCATCCTTATCGTAGAAGGATATGGCGACAAAGGGGATATTCGACAGCACCTGGTACTTGTTAACCTGTTCGCGGGCAGCCTTGTCCTCCTCCATCTCCTTCGTCACATTATGGATAACATTGAAGATGTATGCAGGATGACCATCGTTGTCAAGTTCAGAAATGGCATGGCCATTGAAGTTAAGCCATTCCGGCTCGGCATCCGTTCCGACATTCCAGCGCTTGTCGAGTTCGAAACTTCGCTCACGACCATCCATCAGTAGATGTATCTTCTGACTGAACTCCTCCTGTTGGTCTGGATGGATGCGGCTGATGAACTCATTGAGTGTCAGACCATCGTCAGGCAGGACTTGTCCGTAGCGGTTGGTTACACGATCATGGGCGATGTCATACTCCATCACAATGAAGTTGCCCATATGCAGGGCCTGCACCATCATCTCATTCAGTTCGGTAGAGGCACGGGTAGCATTCTTCACATGACGACGTGCCAGACGATTGAAGAAATACAGAACAACTCCCAGAGCCAGGATGCCAATGACCATATACAACCAACGGGGGTCTGACTCCTCTTGGACGCGTTCAGGATGGTACCATCGGTCTTGTATGACAGCAATATCGCCTCGTTGCTTCAGGCGTGAATACTGGTCGTCAATCCGTTCAACAAGTTGGCGATCGTGTCCAATGACATGTACCTCGGAGATGGGAATACCCACATCGTTGAGAGTGATACCTTCCAAATTCAACTCTTTGATCTTCCACTTCAACGGTTCCTCGCCCCATACGAAATACTTATAGTCTCCATTGAGAACACCCAACAGAGCCACCTTCGGAGTTTGGAACTCCATGAAACTGGTATTGATGGAGTCGCCGTCCATAAAATAGTAGGCAGAGTAGTCGCCTGGCTTGAAAACGGCACCCTCACGCTCCAGTTGTCTCAAGGTAATCATCCCTGTAGAATCGGCATTGGTGGCCACTCGGACGCGGTTGTAGTTGATGATATTCTCCGAGATGGCATATTTATCTTTTCTGTATCGGCGGGCATTGGCGATGATGATATCGGCATTACCGCGTTCAAAAGTCTTGATGGCAATACTCCACTCCTTCATCACGAACCTAATAGGTATGCCGAGTTCCTTCATGACGGCACGCATTGCGTCAATGTTGCTACCTGCCGGCTCACCCTTATCGTTCAGGTATTCGTAGGGGGGCTTGTCCCAGTCACACACCATCACCACTGGCCGTTGGCCGTTATACCTGTCGCTCAGCGACTGCGGCAGTGCAGCGATGAACGTCAGTTGACAAACGGCGATTATCATCAGTAATCTTTTCATAACTATGCCAGTTTCTTACGTTTAATGACGGAGGCATGACAGGGAATCGTGATATAGACGGTGGTGCCAGAGCCCAACTCTGAACTGAACTCGATAGAGCCTCCCATTTGGTTCAGCAGTTCCTTGGCAATGGCGATACCCAGACCTTTCGTACTTGGCATAGAGTCAGATTCCTTCGCATTGATGCGTTGCAACACCTCTGGTGCCATACCCTCGCCCGTATCATCGAGCGAAATCATCAGACGACGACCGATATAGTCGTAGCGTGCTCTCACTATACCACTCTTTGTATGCTGAGCAGCATTGGCGGCAATCTGTCCAATGGCGCGTCCCAGGTTTTCGGCATCGATGTCAACCACCAGTTGCTCGTATGGATTCTCCACAATATAGCGTGTATAGGCATTCTGGAATCGCTCCCAGCCTGTCACACACTGATTCTCAAACATCTCCGCAAAGTTACGAGGCTGTTTCACGATCTCCACCATTCGAGCCTGTAGCCTCGACAGATAGAGGATATTGTCAATCAGATGCAACAGATAGTCTGCATTTTCCAGAATACCTTCGCTGAGTTGTGCCTCGTTGTCGGAGGGTGCCTCAGGATTGAACTGTCCCACATAGTCAATCACCTTGTTCATTGGCACCCTGATCTCCTGCACCACATTCTTGATGAAACTGTTCTTCGTATTCTCTACCTCCTGCACCTTGGCTGTCTGCACCTTCAACTGCTGTTCAAGACCACGGAGTTCGCTGAGGTCGCGCAAAAGTCCCATATACTGCACCACATTGCCGTTTTTATCGTGCAGAGGCATCAGGTAAATCTGCACCCTCAACTGAAGTCCGCCCTTAATACGGAGGGTCGTATGAATATCTGCCTTCACTTCCTTGTCGAGACAGCCATCCATATCGTTGAGCAGGCGCATGGCCTGTTTCTTGGATTGGTCATTGACGAGAGTCATGCAACGCGTCTGGGTCAGGGCATGCTGTACTTCATTGACGCTACGGTGGATGGTCAGTGTGTGCGTCGAGGGCAAATAGGTGGCTAGTCTCACATCGCTTTCGTGAAGTACACTGTCGATATTGGCATTGTACTCATGCAGCACGGTCATAACGCTGTCCAACTGAGTCCTGGCGACTGCATGATGTTCCATAGCACAGACAGAATCAGAGATCTCACGTATGATGGCAAAGACACCCAACAATTCGTGTGAGTCATCATAGACAGTTGCCAGTCGCTGCTCACAATACAACCTGGCACTTCGACGTATGCTCTTCACTCTCCTTTCCTCATCTCTGCCGAAGTCCATCAACTGTGAGGCATAGTAACCGTCAGTCTCCTCCAGGGTTATATTCCCGATATCGATGAAATCACGAATTGACCGCTTCTCATCGATAATCTCGTCTTCCTCACACTGGTATATCTCACAAGCCTTGGGATTGATATTCACCAGAATGCCGTTCCTATCGAAGAGCAGGATTCCCACCACGGGAGTATAGAAAAGCGACCAGTAACGCAGGGTTCGCTCATCATCGAGCCGCTTCCTGTCACGGGCACGGGTCACGTCTTTCTTTGTACCGATGATAATGGTAGGCTTGCCATTCTTATCGCGATGCATGACGGATAAGACAACGACATAGTCACGCACTTCACCATCTCCGCCTTCTTCATCCTTTGCACGCAGGCTGAGCGAAACCTCCTTTTCTTCCTCGCCAGGCTTTTTCATATAGTCTGACAATTCGCTGAGGGCTGCCTTCAGAGTCATAAAATCCTCCTCACTATAGCGTTGTGAAAACTCTTCCATCGAATAGGTATAGGCCACTTGTCCGTTTTCATTTCGCCAAGAGAACTCATTGGCATTGATGTCATAAGTCCAGATGCGCACATGACTCGTCTGAAGAATGAGGGCCAGTCGACGGTTGTGTTGATCGTTGTGCCGCGTCAGACGATAATTCTGCAACCGGTAACTGATAAGGTAGACCAACATAATCAGAAACAGCACACCAGCAGCGGCCAATATATAGATAACCCACTGGGGTGTTCCCTCCGGCTGACGCTCGGGATAGAACCATTTGTCTTGCAAAGGCTTGAGTTTTTCTGCCGTATTTAATTTCGTCAGTTCTTCATCGAGGATATCCAGCAGGTGTTGGTCGTTAGACATGAACTTATACTCACCATGAGGCATGTTCACTGGCGTCAATTCCAGATTGTCTATCAGATAACGGTGCATCAGCCACTTCAGCGTCAGAGTGTTCCATACCATCTGTCCCTCCTCGCGGGCACTCATCCTCTGAATCACCTCTCGGATGTCGCGCTCTGGAATGGCATTCTTCTCCCAACCATAGTCAATCATCAGATGATAACACATCGAACTGTAGTTCACTATCACCTTCATGCCAGGCTTCCCCAAGTCACGGAAAGTCTTAATCTGCACAGGTTTGTTCTTCGGAGTGAGTACACTTTGGGTGAACAGGGTAACGGCATTCTTGCTATAGAGACCATACTCATCATGAAAACCTACTGCCAGACCAAGCATCAGATCTGACTTGCCGGTCTTTAAATCATTGAAGGCCTCTTCAGACTGCTTCATTTTGATGACGTAGGGGATATTCAACTCTGCCATCATCAATTTCACCAGGTCTACATTATAGCCGTCAGGCTCACCGTTATCATTCAGGAAAGAGTAAGGCCAAAGATCCCATACATCCTCATACACAAGGGGATTTTCTTCGGTATAAACCCGAAGACTATCAGTGGTAGTTGCCGTGGCCTGTACCACCAAGATCACCAACGCTAAGAATATAGATAAACGCTTTGTCATTACCGAGTGCAAAATTACACATAATTGTCAAAATATCCAAACTATTCTAAGTTTTTTTTGCAAACTCCACTTATCAATCATCCCTGTGACATTCAGAAGCAAGGAAGTTTTTGTGTATTCATACATCTCTTATTCTCAAAAATTTCTCTTTTCACTTTCCTCATCTCAGTAAATAGTTGTACCTTTGCAACCGAAAAAAATATTTAAATAGATTAATCAATGTTTCACATTTACGAAGGCTTCCATCTGGTAGATGCGTATCACAAGATGCGTCACCAGCGGAAGTATCATCCTGAAGACAGCACCAAGCGTGTGCTGAAAATTGCTATTGTAGCCATTGTCACCCTCCTGCTCTGGAACATCCCGACAGAGTGGTACGGCATCCAGAATCTGACTATTGTCCAACAGCGTATCATCGCGATCTTCGCCTTTGCCACACTGATGTGGATCCTCGAGATTGTCTCGTCATGGGCAACTTCGGTGGCTATTATCGTCATCATGCTCCTATTCTGTACGGACAGCGGTATAGCGCCAATGGTGCAGGAGGAAGAAGTAGGTAAACTATTATCTTATAAAGGTGTGATGGCGACCTTTGCAGACCCAGTGATCATGTTGTTCATCGGTGGTTTCGTACTGGCCATCGCTGCCACGAAAACCGGACTTGATGCACAACTGGCAAAGGTTCTGCTGGCCCCCTTCGGTACAAGGAGCGAGATGGTGCTGTTAGGTTTTCTTCTGGTGACAGGTCTGTTCTCGATGTTCGTGTCGAACACAGCCACCGCTGCCATGATGCTGACCTTCCTGACACCAGTGTTCCGTCAGTTACCACCGGAAGGTAAGGGGCGCATTGCTCTAGCGATGTCAATCCCTGTCGCAGCCAATCTCGGTGGTATGGGTACGCCCATAGGTACACCGCCGAACACGATTGCCCTGAAATACCTGAACGACCCTGAGGGCCTGAATATGGGACTCAGTTTCGGCCAGTGGATGATGTTCATGTTCCCGCTTGTGATTATCCTGCTGTTCATCAGTTGGCGCATGTTGCTGAAGTTCTTTCCCTTCACACAGAAGACGGTGGAACTGAAGATCGAAGGCAGTATGCAAAAAGGATTTCAGTCTAACGTAGTCATCATTACATTCATCGCCACCATCGCCCTTTGGCTGTCAGACCAATTCACGGGCATCAACGCAAACACAGTGGCAATGATACCATTTGCCGTATTTGCCCTGACAGGTGTCATCAACAAGCGCGATCTGGAACAGATTAACTGGAGTGTCATCTGGATGGTGGCCGGCGGCTTCGCCCTCGGCTACGGTCTGAATGCCTCGGGACTGGCTGCCAATGCCGTGGAGAGCATTCCTTTCGGTGAGTTCTCACCACTGCTCATCCTGCTACTTGGCGGTGCCATCTGCTACCTGCTCTCCAACTTCATTTCGAACTCGGCTACAGCAGCCCTATTGATGCCGATCCTGGCTATCGTCTGTGGTGCCATGGGCGATAAACTCGCCCCCATCGGCGGCACGGGAACCGTGTTGATAGGTGTAGCCATCGCAGCCTCCTCGGCCATGATCCTGCCAATCTCCACGCCACCGAATGCCTTAGCGTTCGCCACTGGCTATGTGAAGCAGAACGACATGGTGAAGGTGGGGGCGATTATGGGTATCATCTCGATGGTGCTTGGCTTCGGACTGGTCTACCTGATGGGTACGCTACACCTTATTTAATTAGAAAATATGAAAAGATTAGCACTAGTTATCACCATTGTGCTGCTGGCAACCCTTAAAGTGGCAGCCCAGAAGCAAGAGATTACATCGGCTATCACGGTCTATCCCACCTTCCAACCTGCTACGGTCATCCTGACCAGCGGAAGGAAAATGGAGATACCGCTGGCCAATATCTTCTTGAAAAACGGCGCATTGCTCTATATGAGTGGCGACGACATCAAAGAAGCGAACATGCAGACCATCCTGCGGGCTGAGTTTGCGGATCGTTCCTACATCCGCATCGACAGCATGCTGTGCTATCAGGTAGACAGCGTTGGGAACGACGCGCTCTTCTGTACGAAAGTCATCGACATCAAGGCTTACAAGCAGTCGAGGGCTAACAGTGCGAACATCACCAACCTCGACCTCACGGCCCTGACCACCACGAGCAGTACGCTGAGTTACAACACGATTGAGGCCACCGACATATCAGAACTCCAATTCCCGGTCGAAGATGTTTATTACTACCGGTTGGACGACAAGTTCGTGCGGGTGCATGAGCGGCATCTGAAACGCACTTTGTCCAAAGAGAAACGACAGATCATGGAGTCGGTGATGAACATGCCCGGCTTCACCTGGACAAACGAGAAGTACCTGATGATGATTCTGGAAAAGATACAATAACGATGAAGCCTGCCGATTGGCGGGCTTCATCGTTATTTATCTGCTATCTTTCTGAAACTCTGCAATTTCTCACCGTAGCAGAGGTCACCGCAGTCGCCAAAGCCCGGCACGATGTATTTGTGTTCATTCATGCCCTGGTCGATGGCGGCACACCAGATGGAAGAGCCCTCCGGCAGGACCTCTTTCACCACCTCAATGCCCTCGGGGGCGGCAATCACGCAACACAGATGAATCTTCTTAGGCTTTCCTGCTTGTAGTAACGACTCGATGGCGGCAGCCAGACTGCCGCCTGTCGCCAACATCGGGTCCACGATGAGTAGCGTTTTGTTTTTCACGCTCTGCGTGGCAATATACTCCGTATGGACGCCTACTTCAGTATGCTCACGGTTGATATACATACGGAAAGCAGACACAAAGCCGTTGTCAGCCTTATCGAACACATCCAGGAATCCCTCATGGAATGGTAGCCCGGCACGGAGCACGGTGGCAACCACAATATCCTCCTTTGGCAACGGGATATCCAGCGTACCGAGGGGCGTTGTAACGGTCTTTGGTTTATACTCCAGAGTCTTTGACAGTTCATACGCCATCAACGTACCGATACGCTTGATGTTATGCCGGAAAAGGAGCCGGTTCTTCTGATAGTTCTTGTCGCGCAACTCGGCCATATACTGATTGATGATTGAGTTGCTTTTGCTGAAATCTACTACTTCCATAATCCTAATCGTTTAAATATGGGGGCAAAGATACAATTTTTTTGTTATGTCGGAGTGGCAAATATGTCGCTATAGCATCCTTTTTTAATTTCTTTAACCTAAAAAAAATTGTGCGCGCGCAAAATATTCTTAATTCCTAGTGCCTAATTCTTAATTTATTAGTACCTTTGCAGCCGATTAGAAAATAACAAGGATAATATTCACTTAAAAATAGATTAGTAATATGGCAAAGTTAGATTTAACACAGTATGGCATCACCGGTTCTACCGTGATTGCTCACAATCCGTCGTATGAGTACCTCTTCGAAGAGGAGACAAAGGCAGGCCTCGAGGGTTTTGACAAGGGCGTAAACACAGAACTCAACGCCGTTAACGTGATGACAGGTATCTACACCGGTCGTTCACCTAAGGACAAGTACATCGTGAAGGATGCACAGAGCGAGGACAAAGTATGGTGGACTTCTGAGGAATACAAGAACGACAACCACCCCATGTCGGAGGACGTTTGGGCCAAGGTGAAGGAGATCGCCATCAAGGAACTCTGCAACAAGAACTTGTATGTGATGGATGCTTTCTGCGGTGCCAACGAGGCTACCCGTCTGCGCGTCCGTTTCATCGTGGAGGTGGCTTGGCAGGCTCATTTCGTGAAGAACATGTTCATCCAGCCCACTGCTGAGGAGTTGGAGAGTTTTGAGCCTAACTTCGTCATCTACAATGCTTCGAAGGCTAAGGTTGAGAACTACAAGGAACTGGGTCTGAACTCAGAGACTTGTGTGGCTTTCAATACCACCACCCGTGAGCAGTGCATCATCAACACCTGGTACGGTGGTGAGATGAAGAAGGGAATGTTCTCGATGATGAACTACTACCTGCCCCTGCAGGGTATCGCTTCCATGCACTGCTCTGCCAACACTGATATGGAAGGTAAGAACACCGCTATCTTCTTCGGTCTGTCTGGTACAGGTAAGACCACACTGTCTACCGACCCGAAGCGCCTGCTCATTGGTGACGATGAGCACGGATGGGACGACGAGGGTGTGTTCAACTTCGAGGGTGGCTGCTATGCCAAGGTCATCAACCTCGACAAGGAGAGCGAGCCTGATATCTACAACGCTATCCGTCGCGACGCCCTGCTGGAGAACGTCACTGTCGACGAGGCTGGTAAGATCGACTTCGCCGACAAGAGCGTGACTGAGAACACCCGCGTAAGTTATCCTATCAACCACATTGAGAAGATTGCCCAGAAGGTGAACGGTAAGAGCGCTGGTCCTGAGGCTAAGAACGTGATCTTCCTCTCTGCCGACGCCTTTGGCGTGCTGCCTCCAGTATCTATCCTGACTCCGGAGCAGACCAAGTACTACTTCCTCTCTGGTTTCACGGCTAAACTCGCTGGTACAGAGCGTGGTATTACTGAGCCTACACCAACATTCTCTGCTTGCTTCGGACAGGCCTTCCTTGAACTGCATCCTACCAAGTATGCTGAGGAACTGGTGAAGAAGATGGAGAAGAGCGGTGCCAAGGCTTACCTTGTGAACACGGGTTGGAATGGTACCGGCAAGCGTATCTCTATCAAGGACACACGTGGTATCATCGACGCAATCCTGGGTGGTGACATCCTGAACGCTCCTACCAAGAAGATTCCTTACTTTGACTTTGAGGTTCCCACACAACTGAACGGCGTGGCTTGGGGCATTCTCGATCCTCGCGACACCTATCAGAACCGCAATGAGTGGGAAGAGAAGGCTAAGGATCTGGCTGCCCGCTTCATCAAGAACTTCAAGAAGTACGAGGGCAACGAGGCCGGTAAGGCTCTGGTCGCTGCAGGTCCGAAACTGTAAGTTTTGACTTACATCAAAATAAAGGGCGATTTCTTCGGGAATCGCCTTTTTTTATTGCATATTTTCTCAAAAATCCATACCTTTGCACTCACAATCGTGATGATTGCATCATATTCATTAGGTTTATTAGTTATTAAGGTAAAGATTATGTTATTAGATTTTCAAACGGCGGTTATGTTGGGTTGTGTTGTCATAGCGACCATACTTAGTATCGTTACTCTGATACATACCAACATCCGTTGAAGGAGTGCGGGGTGAGTGATTCATACCGCACTCTTTTTTGTCTCCAAACCCTAAACTAACTTAAAATCGGTCAAATTATGGCATATTTTCTTTAATTATAAGGTAAAAATGGCACGTTTTTGAGGAAATGTGCGTAAATTTGCAGCCAAATTTCAATAAAACAGAATTGGATGAATAAAAGATATATCTATACACTATGTCTCATGTTGTCAGTAGTGCTCGGTCTAACGTCATGTCTGAAAGGGAATGACGAAGAGATTGACATCTCGCAATACGACGACATGGCCATTACATCCTTCACGCTGTCGGCTGTCAATAAATATACTACCACGACAGCAACCGACGGCACAAAAAACGTCTCCAAGACGACCCTGAACAGTGGTTTGCCGGTATTCAGTATCGACCAGTACAATCACAAGATATTCAACAATGTGCCACTGGCAGCAGAATGCGACCTCAAACATGTCCTTGTCACTGTTACCACCAAGCGCAATGGTCAGATTGGCATCAAGAGCCTGACCAGTGACTCGGTGTTTGCGTATGTCTACACTGACAGCATCGATTTTTCCCAGCCCAGGGAATTTCGCGTCTATGCGCTCAATGGCTCTGGCTCCCGTGCCTATCAGGTGACGGTTAACAAAAAGAGTTCCGAAGTGATTGAAAAAAGGTGGGAGCGTGTCGCCGATGGGGAGAATGCCCCCAAGGCACTCTATCAAGACTACGCTCTCCAAACGGGTGAGGCTGGCACATTCCAGTTGTCGAAAGATGGTGGAAATACATGGTCCGATGAACTGTTAGGCGATGGCGAAGATGCCTCGCTGCTGCCAACGGACAATATCGCATGGCTATCCTTCCCCTACTCTGCCAGCACAAACACCGACTATGAGTTGATGGCGGGCAGTTGTGCAAACGAAGGAGAAACCTGTACCGTTTGGCGTAAGATTGTTGAGAAAGACATCCCACAGATCCCTGCAAAATGGGTGAACATACCGTCGGAGAATAGCAAGGACTATCATCTGCCGAAAATGGGTACACTCAGTCTGGTATTTTACAACAGCAACGTGTATGCCATCGGCGATGACGGTAACATCTACAAGAGTCGCGACGGAGGTATCACCTGGAAGATAACCAACGACTTCACCCTTCCCGAGGAATTGGGAAGTTACCATATCAAGGCAGCCACTGACGAAAAAGGGGAACTCTACCTGAGGAATCTCGATAATAACGAATTGTGGCACCTGACCGAAGTGCCGGCAGCGCAGTAGGATTAACCTGAGAGCCCATGAGGAGAAGTGAAGACAAGGAATGGTGGCTGGTGAGAGTACTGATGGTACTTTTCATTTTTCACTTTTCACTATTCACTTCATCGGCTCAGGAGGATCCGGAATACCGGTTGGAAATTGGAGGTGGAGTCGGAACCATCACGTATCTGGGCGACTATAACAGCGACCTGTTCAAGGGCATGCAGCCCTGGGGAACCGTGATGGCGAAATACAAGATAAACCCGAGAATGGCTGTGGGCGCAACCCTCGGTTATGGAAGGATAAAAGGCTCATCCGACCGTGAGACGACATGGTATCCACAAGGGCGCTATGAGTTCGGAACAAAGATGGTTGATGGTGGACTGCGCTTTGAATACAACTTCTGGCCATACGGCACAGGGCGCGAATACAGAGGAGCCAAACGGCTGACACCTTACATTGCCCCCGGTCTCGGCTTAACATACCACGGGGGACCGAAAAAAGGCGCTGCCTTCAACCTGCCGTTGGGTGCAGGTGTCAAATACAAGATTGGCGACCGTCTGAATCTGGCTGCGGAATGGAGAATACATTTCACCTTCAGCGACAAACTCGACGGCATGACCGACCCCTACGGCATCAAGAGCAGTGGGATCTTCAAGAATACCGACTGTTTCAGCATTCTCCAGGTGGCCCTGACCTACGACTTCTGGGCAAAATGCAAGACTTGTCACAACGACAGGGACTGAGAAAGGTAAAAAAAAAAGGCAAATAATATATGACAGCAGAACTGGATAAAAACCGCATTCCCCAGCATATCGCCATTATCATGGACGGTAACGGGCGCTGGGCTATGGACCGTGGACTGGACCGTACTTTCGGCCACAAGGAAGGCGTTGAGACCGTGAAGAAGATTACTTCGGAATGTGCACGACTGGGAGTTAAGTACCTGACACTGTACACCTTCTCCACAGAAAACTGGAACCGTCCAGCCTACGAGATAGAAGCCCTGATGGGACTGGTTCTCAGTTTTGTGGAGATGAACTTGTTTACGGACAACAGCATCAAATTCCGCATGGTAGGCGATATGGACCGTCTGCCTCAGTCGGTACAGGACAAGATCCACTATATGGAAGACCTGACGAAAGACGGTGAGCGGATGACTGTCATCATGGCCATGAGTTACTCGTCGAAGTTAGAACTGGTGAGAGCCACGCAGCAGATCGCAAAAGAGGTGAAGGAAGGCAAGTTGAATGCCAATGATATCACCGAGCAGACCATCAACGACCATCTGTGGACAAATTTCATGCCCGACCCGGAATTGCTGATTCGCACAGGCGGTGAACTGCGCATCTCCAACTATCTGCTGTGGCAGTGCGCTTATTCCGAATTCTACTTCTGCGACACCTATTGGCCTGATTTCGATGAAGAAGCCCTGCACAAGGCCATCGCCGACTATCAGAGCCGTCAGCGCCGCTTCGGCAAGACCGAGGCCCAGGTAGAAGCAGATGAAGTGAAAAGTGAGAAGTGAAAAGTGAGAAGTGAAAAGAGAAGAATTTGCTACCGCTTAGGAAAAGAATGAAGATTGCATATATATATAATAAGGTGAAGACAAGTGGATGGATCGTGAAAGTATTGATAGTACTTTTCACTTTTCACATCTCACTTCTAACTTCATCGGCTCAGGATAAAATCATCAACCCTGACATCTCGTATGCCGGAACACCCCGTTCCTGCACCATCGGAGGTATCTCCGTATCAGGTGTGGAAGGCTATGAGGACTACGTGTTGACGGGACTGTCTGGCCTGACAGTAGGTCAGGAAATCGAAGTTCCTGGCACCCAAATCACCGAGGCGGTGAAGCGCTATTGGCGCAACGGTCTGTTCTCGAAGGTACAGATCAGTGCCGACTCCATCGTGGGTTCCAAGATATATCTCCACATCGCCTTGGCACTTCATCCCCGTGTGAGCAACATCAACTATATCGGTGTGAAGAAGTCGGAGCGGGAAGATATGGAATCTAAACTCGGTATGGTGAAAGGCATGAGTCTGACGCGAAACATCCTTGACCGCGCTAAGATTCTGGCCAAGAGATATTTCGACGAGAAGGGTTACAAGAATGCCGAGATAGACATTACGCAGCGTGAAGACCCAGAGAACAAAGGTCAGATTATCCTTGATGTCAATATCGACAAGAAGGACAAGATGAAGGTACGCCAAATCATCTTCGACGGCAACGAGAAACTCACTGATGGCAAGATCAAAGGTTCCTTCTTCGGCAAGGGTGCCTTCGGTAAGATTCACGAGGCTGGCAAGTTCAGCAATATCTTCAAGGCCAAGAAGTTCACTGACGAGCGCTATAAGGAGGCCAAGCAGAAACTGATTGAAAAGTACAACGAACTGGGCTTCCGTGATGCTACGATTATCGAAGACTCCATCTCACAGTTTGACGACAAGCACGTGAATGTCTATGTGAAGGTGGATGAAGGCGACAAATACTATATCCGCGACATCAACTGGGTAGGCAATACCGTTGTTACCACCGACTACCTCAATGCCGTGCTGGGTATGAAGAAAGGAGATGTCTATAACCAGAAGCAACTGGACAAGCGTCTGAGAGAGGACGATGATGCTGCCGGCAACTATTATTACAACAACGGTTACGTATTTTCCAGCATTGAGCCTGTGGAGGTCAACATCTCTGGCGACTCCATTGATTTGGAGATGCGTATCATCGAGGGACCTCAGGCTCGTCTGAACCACGTACGTATCTATGGCAACGACCGCCTGTATGAAGAGGTGGTTCGCCGTGAACTCCGTACAAAACCCGGCGACCTGTTCAACAAGGATGCCATCATGCGTTCTATCCGTGAAATCGGCTCCATGGGTTTCTTCGACCCTGAGAATATCGTTCCTGATGTCAAGCCTAACAGTGACGACGGTACTGTAGACATCGACTGGAAACTGGAACAGAAGTCAAACGACCAGTTAGAGTTCTCATTAGGTTGGGGACAGACGGGTGTCATCGGACGTGTGGGTATCAAGTTCAACAATTTCTCCATCCGCAACCTCTTCGGCAAGAACAAGTTACACCGCGGCATCCTGCCTTACGGTGACGGTGAGCAGTTAGGTTTCAACTTCCAGACCAACGGATCATATTATAGTTCGCTGAGTGCCAATTACGGCACCAACTGGTTTGGCGGCAAGCGTCCAAACTCCCTCAACCTGAGCGTGTTCTACTCCAAGCAGAGTGATATCAACAGCACCTACTATAACAATGCCTACTATAACAGCCTGATGATGTATAACTATGGCGGCATTGGCTACGGCAGTTACAATGGCAGCATGATCAACTACGACGCCATGCTTGATGACGACAAGACGATGAAGGTCTTCGGTGCTGCCATCGGATGGGGTAAGCGCCTGCGCTGGCCTGATGACTACTTCCAGTTCTCTGCACAACTTGGATTCACACGTTATATGTTGCGCGACTGGAAATACTTCTATATCTCTAACGGTAACTGTAACAACATCAACCTGGGACTGACCCTATCGCGTACATCTACCGACAACCCACTCTTCCCACGTTATGGTTCTGAGTTCATGGCCTCCGTCACCCTGACGCCGCCCTGGTCGCTCTTCGACAATAAAGATTATGCGAATCTTGCCAAGAACTCCCAGTCGGCAACCTACGAGAGCGAATTGCAGGATGTGTATCGTTGGATTGAGTACCACAAGTGGAAGTTCAAGTCACGTACCTTCACTGCCCTTAGCGAAGGAGCCAAATGCTTCGTGCTGATGACACGCGTGGAGTTTGGACTGCTTGGCTCTTACAACAAGGACAAGAAGTCGCCCTTTGAGACCTTCTACGTAGGTGGTGACGGCATGAGCGGTTATTCCTACGGCTATTCCGAGGAGACCATCGGTTTGCGAGGCTATGACAACGGTTCCATCTCACAGTCATCCTATTACGAGGAGATGATGCAGGGCAACAAACTGTCCGCATACAATGCCTATGCCTACGACCGCTTCACAGTGGAACTCCGCTACCCGTTCATGCTGGGTAATACCACCATCTACGGACTCGGCTTCCTCGAAGGCGGTAATGCCTGGGCTCAGGCCAAGGATTTCAATCCCTTCAAGATGAAGCGCTCTGCCGGACTGGGTGTCCGTATCTATCTCCCGATGGTGGGTCTGATGGGTATCGACTGGGCCTACGGTTTCGACAATGTCTATACCAGTGCCAGCGGTACACAGAAGAAAGGCGGCAGCAACTTCCATTTCATCCTCGGACAAGAGTTCTAAACCTTTTTATATAATCAACGTCAAAGAGGTGTATAACAAAAACAAAGAAAGATTTATGAAGAAACTGATTATTTGCGTCATTTGTGCCATCTGCGGCTGCATGTCTGCCTCTGCACAGAAGTTTGCGCTGGTGGATATGGAGTATATCTTCAAGAACATCCCTGCCTACGAACGTGCCAATGAGCAGTTGAACCAGGTATCGAAGAAATGGCAGTCTGAGGTCGATGCCCTGACCACAGAGGCCCAGACCCTCTACAAGAACTACCAGAACGAGGTTGTTTTCCTTTCCAAGGAGCAGAAGAAGGCCAAGCAGGATGCCATTGTGGAGAAGGAAAAAGAAGCCGCCGACCTGAAAAAGAAATACTTTGGTCCAGAGGGCGAACTCTACAAGAAACGCACTGCCCTGATGACCCCCATTCAGGAAGAAGTGTATAATGCCATCAAGGACGTGGCCGACCTGCGCGGCTACCAGTTGGTGTTGGATCGCTCCAGTGATGTCGGTATCATCTATGGCTCACCTAAAATCGACATTTCCTCAGAGGTACTCAGTAAACTCGGATACTCGAAATAAACATGAAACATTAAAAGATTAAACATTAAACTTATAAACATGAAAAAGATTATTATTTGCGCCATTTGCGCAATCTGCGGTTTTACCACCGCCAATGCACAGGCCAAGTTCGGTCATGTGAACACTCAGGAAATCATTCAGGCAATGCCTGAATACGAAAAGGCCAAGAGCGAAATCGACGCCCTGACAGCACAGTATGATGCCGACCTGAAGAGCATGCAGGACGAATTGCAAAAGAAGGCTGAGGCTTTTGAAAAAGAGCAGGCAACCCTGCCCGAGAACATCAAGCAGCGTCGTAACCAGGAATTGCAAGATATGTATCAGAAGATCCAGCAGAGTTATCAGGACAACCAGATGGCTCTCCAGAAGGCTTCTCAGGACAAGATGCAGGCCATCACCACAAAGGTGCTTGATGCCATCAAGTCAATAGGTCAGACTGGCGGCTATGTCTACATCATGGAGATCAACGGTGGTGTACCCTATATCAGCACCACGCTCTCTACCGATGTGACAGCACAGGTAAAGACCAAACTCGGCCTGAAGTAGTGAGAAGTGAGAAGTGAAAAGTGAGAAGTATCAATAAAAACTATCGTATGAAAGATAAGACAATAATCATCATGAGGATTGTGACAATACTTTTCGCTTTTCACTTTTCACTTTTCACGGCTTTTGCCCAAGAAGAGGCAAAAGCGTTCAAGTTCGGTTACCTCAGTTATGAGCAAGCCCTGAAATCTGTGCCTCAGTATGCCATCATGGAAAAGCAACTGGCAGATCTCGAAGCCCAATATCAGGCAGAGACCAAACGGGTGGAAGACGAGTTCAACCGCAAATACGAGGACTTCCTCGAAGGTCAGCGCGAATTTCCCAAGACCATCCTGCAGAAGCGCCAGACAGAACTTCAGGAACTGATGGAGAAGAACATCGCCTTCAAGGAGGAAAGCCGTCAGCAACTGGCCTCTGCCAAGGAAGAGGCACTAGCCCCATTGAAGGCTCTACTCTCTGAAGCCATCGCCACGGTTGCGAAAGAACACAGACTGGCTTTCGTCGTCAATACCGACTCCAACGCCTACCCGTTTATCGACCCCGAAATGGGGATGGATATCTATCCACTCGTCACCTCACTCCTGCAGAAATGAGTAATCACCATTCCTCATTCCTCATTTCTCATTCCACACTATCCGATGCGCCAGGGCCCATCGGCGTTTTCGATAGTGGCTACGGAGGTCTGACGATTCTTCACGGCATCCGCCAACTGTTACCCCAATACGACTATCTTTATCTGGGCGACAATGCCCGAGCCCCCTACGGACCACGTTCTTTCGATGTGGTCTATGAATTTACGCGCCAGGCTGTTGTGAAACTCTTTGAGATGGGATGCCATCTGGTCATCCTCGGCTGTAACACAGCCTCCGCCAAGGCCCTGCGCACCATCCAGCAGCATGATTTGCCAAAGATTGACCCCAATCGCCGTGTGCTGGGCATCATCCGTCCCACGACGGAGATTATCGGCAATCTCACCACCTCGCGCCACATCGGTGTACTCGCCACTGAGGGCACCATCAAGAGTGAGAGTTACAACCTCGAAATCAAAAAATTCCATCCTGATATATCTGTGACGGGCGTTGCCTGTCCTTTTTGGGTTCCACTTGTGGAATACAACGAGGCCGACTCCCCTGGTGCCGACTACTTCGTCAAGAAGTGCATCGACCAAGTGATGCGTCTTGACCCCAAGATCGATACCATCATCCTCGGCTGTACCCATTATCCCCTGCTCATGCCGAAGATTCTCAAGTATCTCCCTGCCGGCGTACGTGTCATACCCCAGGGCGAATATGTCGCCGACAGCCTTAAATCCTACTTGGAACGCCATCCACAGATGGAGCAGAAATGTTCGAAAAGTGCCACTGTCCGTTATCTCACCACTGAGAATGCAGACAATTTCAAGGAATCCGCCCAAATCTTCCTCCACGAATCCGTAGAGGTCGAAAGCATTACCTTAGGGTAATATGATGGCAAATTTTATCATTATCTTCATCGGCGGTTTAGTTTAGGTTTGGACAGGAATCAGAGCGGGCAAGATCCCAACCACGCATCGACAATAACAGTTTAACATCTTTTCAAGATTGACAACGGAATAAGCAAAATCACTGGTTATCAGCAATAATGCCGATTGTCAGCGGGTTAATTGTTCCCAAAATGTTCCCCTACAAACATATTATTGTACCTTGAAGTTTTCCACTTTTCCACTTTTCCACTTTAGACATTTAGGTTTTTGCAAATGTCATTTTTGTAGTTTGATGAGAGTCAACCTGTCTTAGGGTTAAAAGTCAACTTTTACGGTACAAATTTATATTAATATTATAATTATTATTATATTATAATATAATAATAAAATTTTCCGCTTCGTGAAAACGGAAAATGCAGATGTCCGAAGTGGAAAAGTGGAAAAGTGGAAAAGTGCCGCCCTTTTTGATCGGAATTTCTAGTCCCAGAATTTACTGGAGATTTCCCGAGGTCGGAATTCCTTGCCCCAGAAATAGGTGGTCGATTTCACGTGGTCAGTAAAATCGTGCCTCAGATTTTGGTGATGGTTTCAGAGGTGAGGATTCCTTATCCCAGTTTTGGGGTGAAGGTATTCCCTGGTCAGGATTCCCTGCCTCAGAATTGGGTGAAGGTTTTCCGTGGTCAGGATTCCTTGTCCCAGTTTTGGTTGAAGGTTTTCTATGGTCTGGATTCCTTTACACGGATTGGGGTAAGGGTTTTCCGTGTTATTTTCAATTTTTAACAAAAATATTTGGCAAAATGTTTGGTAGATTCAGAAGAAAGTAGTACCTTTGCATCGTTGATGCAACACACGGGCAAATTGTGATTTTTCAGTTGAAAGCGCTGCGCATGGCGGGATTCCTCGAGTTTGTGCAGCAGGTGTTGAACATCGTCAGGACCTACCGCGACTCCGGTGAGGCTGGCGTGAGCCAACTCCCTGCGAAGGTGGAGGCAGCCTACACACCCTTCGTGGCTGGTGTGGCAAAGGTGGACGAGGCGTACAAGATCAGCCACTCCAGTGAGTACACCCAGCAGATTGCCGACGAGGCTTACCGCGAACTGGTGCTGAAGTTGAATGCCTCTGCCGTCATCGAGGACAATACGGAGGGCATCGAGGGGGTGATCTCGCAGGTGAACGAACTCATCAAGTACTATCGCCAGTACGTGCTTCCTAAGTACGGCAAGGGCGAAAAGGAGAATGAGGGCGAAGGCGGTGACAAGCCCAACGGCGGTGATAAGCCCAACGGCGGTGAGAACCAGGGCGGCAACGGCGGTGAGAACCAAGGCGGCAATGGCGGCCTTCCTGACGGCCATCACAACGACCAGTTGCATGGGCAGAGACCCTCTCTGCTAAACAAATAACCGCTGACTCAAACGAGTTCAGCGGTTATTTCGTGATATTACTACGGCCTATTCCGACGGTGTGTGAGCCTTGCAACGGTCATTATAGAACTGCCGGAAGTCAGACCATTTGTAATAGGGATACATATCGGATGGCAACGGAAGGCTGGCCTCCTGACCATTCAGCAGGCACTTGACAAGAACCTCGTCCGTCGCCTTCTTCCCACGATAGAATACCAGTTGGATATTCGAAGCCTTACAAGTCTGCCAGTTCTGGTAGATGTTCTTCACCTGGTACGGATCCTCAGGGTCGCTGTCGGCACCATTGATACCCATGAGAATGTGGAGCGGCCCCAAACGGTCATCGTGTCCGAAGCGCAGGTCGGCTATGTGGTCGCTACTACCGTCGATTACCGCATCGGCTTTCTTGATGATATCCTGCAAGATGGGAATCATCCTATATTGGAGGGGGAACAGCCATGAGTAGGAGCCCAGGTTGGAGTTTTCCCATCGGTCGGCTATATCCTTGTCGGTGACGAGGTTGCCCATCATGCCCTCATGGCCGATGTTGGGCAGCGAAGTATAGAGGTTAATGAAGTTCTCGCCAATATGGTGCACGCTGCCAGGCAGTCCCTCGGTACTGGTGAAGGCACGCTTGACGATCGTTTCTTCCAAATTGTCTGTGTATTTGAACTGGTCGCGGTTCTTCTCGTAGCGTGGCTTGCCACTGGGGAAATCGCGACGGGCGGGATTCTGGCGGTCGTCAGGTACGACACCGTCGAGGGTGAAACGCGATGACTGCTCGCGGATCTCTATCTTCGGATTGCACTGCACCAGTTCCTGACAGAAGGCCGACATGCTGAGCACACAGCGGCCCGACAGCGAGGCAATGGCCAGCACATTTCCGCCATTCTTAAATACCTGCGGGAAGTTCTGGTACATCGTACGCGCAATGCGCTGATGCTGTTGCCAGCCCAAATCTGTCAATTCGCTGACACCTGTGGACAGTTCCTCCTTGGCGGCCTCGAACTTCGTATAGAACTGTTCGCCTTCGGCCGTGAGTTGATGCTTGCGATGGGCATTGGTCAGCAAACTGTCCATTTCACGATAGAGAAATGCATTCCAGTAATAGCGCGAACCGTGCCGCCCGTAGTGGCTGATATAAAACGGTTTGTAACCACGTGGTGCCTTCGTCAGTGGAGCCTTCGTGAAGGCATAGGGATAATCGGTACCATAAGCCTTCTTTGGGTCGGATTTGAGTTGGTCAAGCACGTTCGTCTGTTGTGCCCAGGCTGACAAGCCCAGCACCAAAAATGTCACTAATGTCAAAATCTTCTTCATCATTCAATCTATATTTTTGTGCAAAGATACAAATAAACAGGGAAAAACCAAAATAAATCACATTTTATTTTGGTTTTCTTCTCACTTATTCGTACCTTTGCAGCCATATTATATATAAAATAAGGTGTAAAGGCATACGACATGAACATTAAACTACATACCCCGAAGAGTCTGAAAATGGGCAGCGGAATGTCTTCGCTGAAGCAGTTCCTGTTGTCGCTCTTCGCCACCAGTGTGTCCATCGCACTCACGTTCGGTACGGCTGCCATCATCGATTACAATGCGAAACAGAAGGCGAAGCGTGAGATCGTGATGATGGTGATGTATGATATGCACAACACGTTGCAGTGGATGGAGAAAAACGACACCCTGTTCCACGAGGCCATGCTCTATCAAAAAAGGCTTGCTGAGAACCCTGCCGAGTATGATATCATCAATACGGCCATCACAATGGCCCGTTTCATCCCGCCAGTCGACTACACGGAAACCACAGAGCGCATCTTCTCGACGAGCATAGAGACCATCAATACGGTGGGTAATGTGCTCTTCACAGAGAATGTAGCAGAGTTCTATCAGGCGAGGGCGGCTTACAAAACGTTAGTGTGCGACTCGATTATGAATACGCTTAAAGCGGAATCTCTTTTTACCACCCTACAAGGCGTCATTAATTTCGATTTCTCAAATTATGCCTTTATCAGTAATGAGATAAAGACTTCCATGCAGCCGTTGTTCGACCAGTGCAAACAGATGATGGATGTCAGCGACGAGGAGATTGAAATCTACCAGAAAGAAAGGCAGAAGATAAAAAAAGAAGTCCCGGTAGATGATGAAGCAAGGGCAAAGAAGTCTCAGGAGATCATACAACTTCTTGATGAAATCAAAGCCGCCAAAAAGAAACAGAAAATAGAATAAACAGAGACTTGGACATGAAGATTCAGATTATCAACGGACCGAACCTGAACCTGCTGGGGCAGCGGGAACCGGGCATCTATGGCTCAGAATCGATGGAGAACTGTCTGACGGCACTGCGGAAACGCTATCCAGCCGTACAGATAGACTACTATCAGAGTAACGTGGAAGGTGAACTCATCAACAAGATGCAGGAGGTGGGGTTCTTTGGTGGCTACGACGGTATCGTGCTCAACGCCGGTGCCTATACGCATACCTCCGTTGCCCTGCACGACTGCATCCGGAGCCTGAAATGTCCCGTCATAGAGGTGCACATCTCGAATGTCCACCAGCGCGAGGAGTTCCGTCATAAGTCGATGATATCCGCTGCCTGCAAGGGCATGATCTGCGGGTTCGGACTCGACTCTTATCGGCTCGCCATAGAGGCAATTCTTAATGAGGAATGAGAAAGGAGAAATGAGGAATGTTGATAACCAATCAAGCCATACCTCATTGGAGGAGTATATCCTGGCGCATACGGAGCCGGAACCAGAGTATCTCTACAGGCTGTGGCGGGCCACGAACATCCGCACCATCCACGGACGGATGGCCAGTGGGCACCTGCAGGGGCGACTCCTGAAGATGCTGGTGCAGATGATCCGTCCACAGACCATCCTCGAAGTAGGAACGTTCAGTGGCTACAGTGCCATCTCGATGGCAGAAGGCCTGCAAGAAGGCGGACGACTCTACACCTTCGAGATCAACGACGAGATGGAGGACTTCACCCGTCCGTGGATAGAAGGCTCTGCTGTAGCAGACAAGATTGACTTCATCATCGGTGATGCGCTGACAGAAGCACCGAAACTTGGCATAGAGTTTGATATGGCCTTTATCGACGGTGACAAACGTACCTACCGCGAGTGCTACGAGATGGTGCTCTCCATCCTCAGGCCTGGCGGTTTTATACTGGCTGACAATACCCTTTGGGACGGACATGTGGTGGACGTTGCCTACAACAAGGACCAACAGACACAGGGCATTACAGACTTCAACGACTACATCGCTGCAGACGACAGGGTGGAACAAGTAATCCTCCCCCTGCGCGACGGTCTGACGATCATAAGGAAAAGGTAATCATAATTACTCATTCCTAATTACTAATTTCTAAATTATGCAAGAGACAAGACAAAACAAAATTGCGAGGCTGCTCCAGAAGGAACTCTCACTGATATTCCAACAGCAGACACGGGCCACTCACGGCACGATGGTCTCTGTGACACGTACCAAGATATCCCCTGACCTGAGCATCTGCACGGCCTACCTCTCCATCTTCCCCAGTGAGAAGGGTGGGGAAATCCTGCAAAACATCAATGCCAGCAACAAACAGATCAGGTATGAGTTGGGCACACGGGTGAGAAACCAACTGCGCATCATCCCTGAGTTGCGCTTCTTCATCGACGACAGTCTGGACTATATCGAACATATCGACGAACTGCTGAAAAAATGAACTTCCCGTTCTTTATCGCCAGGAGGTATCTCTTCTCGAAGAAGTCAACCCATGCCATC
This sequence comes from uncultured Prevotella sp., assembly GCA_900320905.1. Taxonomy (GTDB): domain Bacteria; phylum Bacteroidota; class Bacteroidia; order Bacteroidales; family Bacteroidaceae; genus Prevotella. Next base: position 38,545 of record ONTZ01000027.1, on the reverse strand, counting down.
AATGTCATCAGCGGCATCTCGGTGGTGGGAGTGGCTGTGGCCACAATGGCCCTCGTGGTGACACTCAGCGTGTTCAACGGCTTCCACGATATGGTGGCCTCCTTCTTTACGAGTTTCGATCCGCAACTAAAGGTGACACCCGTGATGGGAAAGACGGTAGCAGCCGACGACCCGATACTCACGCAAATCAAACAACTGCCCCAGATAGAGGTAGCGACGGAATGCGTGGAGGATCAGGCACTCGTCATCTATCGGGGGCGGCAGGCGATGGTGACCATTAAGGGCGTAGAAGACAACTTCGACCAACTGACACACATCAAAGAGATCCTGTTAGGCGACGGCGAGTTTGAACTGCATGCCGCAGATATGTTCTATGGCATCCCTGGCATCCGTCTGGCAGAGCAACTGGGTACGGGCTATGTGTACGACGAACCCCTGAAAGTCTATGCCCCACGAAGAGAGGGACAACTGAATATGGCGAACCCAATGGACGGCCTCGTGGAGGATGAACTCTACTCACCAGGCGTACTGTTTCAGGTGATGCAGGGGAAATACGACAAGAACTATATCCTGACAAGCATCGACTTCACCCGTCGCATCTTTGAGCAACAGGGGATGGTATCGTCTTTGGAACTGCGGCTGAAGGCTGGCAGCAACTTTGAGCGGGTGAAGTCGGAAATCAAAGAGTTGGCTGGTGACCAATACTACGTAAAGGACCGTTTCGAACAACAGGACGACACCTTTAAGATTATGAAGATTGAGAAACTGATGGCCTATATCTTTCTGACGTTTATCCTGATGATTGCCTGCTTCAACATCATCGGCTCGCTCTCCATGCTGATTATCGACAAGAAGGACGATGTGGTGACGCTGCGTAACCTGGGTGCCTCCGACAAGCAGATTGTACGTATCTTCCTGTTTGAGGGGCGTCTCATTTCTGCCATCGGTGCCATCATCGGTATCCTTTTAGGACTGGCCCTCTGTTGGGGCCAACAGACCTACGGTTGGGTGAAACTCGGTTCATCGAGTGCCTCCTTCGTGATAAACGCCTATCCCGTCAGTGTCCATCCAGAGGATGTGATCCTCATCTTCATCACGGTATTGGTGGTGGGATTCCTCGCCGTCTGGTACCCCGTCCGTTATTTCGCCAAGCGGTTGTTAGCCTAAGAGAAATGGAAGGCAAGGATGTTGTCAAAGGTTACGTGCGCTACTTGAAGTTGCAGCGGAACATGTCGGGCAATACGCTCGATGCCTACCAGCGCGACCTCCTGAAACTGCTCGACTACCTGAGACATGAGGAGAAAGACGTCCGAGAGGTAACACTCGAGGACTTAGAGCACTTCTCGGCAGGTCTGCACGACATCGGTATTGGCGCTCGTTCACAGTGCCGCATCCTGAGTGGGATAAGGAGTTTTTTCCGTTTCCTCCAACTCGACGGCTACCGGGATGACGACCCTACGGAACTCCTGGAGTCACCCCAGATCGGAGAACATCTGCCTGAAGTGCTTTCGCCAGAGGAGATAGACTTGTTGGAGGACAGCATCGACCTCTCGAAATGGGAGGGACACCGCAACCGTGCCATCATCGAGGTGCTTTTCTCCTGTGGCCTGCGCGTCAGTGAACTGGTGAACCTGAAACTCTCCAACCTTTATCTCGATGAGGAGTTCGTGCGGGTGTTCGGCAAAGGCAGTAAGGAACGGCTCGTGCCTATCTCGCAGAAAGCCATCAAAGAACTGGGGTTCTGGTTTGACGACCGACAGCACATGAAAATCAAGCCCGGCGAAGAAGATTATGTGTTTCTGAACCGCTATGGCAGCCACCTCACCCGAGTGATGATTCTCATCATGATCAAACGACAGGCAGAAGCAGCAGGTATCAAGAAGACCATTTCTCCCCACACCCTGCGCCACTCCTTTGCCACTGCCCTGCTCGAAGGCGGCGCAGACCTCCGTGTCATCCAAGCCCTCTTGGGTCATGAGAGCATCGGCACCACCGAGATCTACACACACATCGACACCTCTACCCTCCGTCGAGAGATATTGGAACACCACCCGAGAAACATGAAAAGGACAGAACACCCTTATCACCAAAAATAATGAAAAGGTGTAGTTTTTTCGGAATTACTGCGTCTAATTGGGAAAAAAGCAGTAATTTTGCACACAAAATAGTAACAACCAACTTTATGAAGATGAAAAGATTCTTTGCTGCCCTGGTGCTGATGATGATTAGCATAGTGGCAATGATGGCACAAGACATGTCGCAGTTGCCATCAGTTCCCGTTGATCCCGATTTCCGTATCGGCAAACTGGACAACGGACTGACGTATTACATCCGTCACAACAACTGGCCCGAGAACCGCGCCGAGTTCTACATAGCCCAGCGGGTGGGGTCTATCCAAGAGAATGACGACCAGCGCGGACTGGCCCACTTCTTAGAGCACATGGCCTTCAACGGCTCGAAGCACTTCAAGGGCAACGAACTGCTGCGCTGGTGCGAGAGTGTCGGTGTGAAGTTCGGTACAGACCTGAATGCCTACACGTCGATTGACCAAACGGTCTATAATATAAGTAATGTACCCACGACACGTGAGAGCATCATCGACTCCTGTCTGCTGATTCTCTACGACTGGGCCGACGGTCTGCTGTTGGAGCAGGAGGAGATTGAGAAGGAGCGTGGTGTGATCCATGAGGAGTGGCGCCTCCGCACCAGTGCCTCACAGCGTATGCTGGAGCGCGACCTGCCGAAACTCTATCCGGGGTCTAAGTACGGTCACCGTATGCCTATCGGACTGATGGAGATTATCGACAACTTTGAGCGTCCATTCCTGCAGGCATATTATGAGAAGTGGTACCGTCCTGACAACCAGGGCATCATCGTGGTGGGCGATGTCGATGTCGATAAGGTGGAACAGAAGATCAAGGATCTCTTCTCACCCATCGCGCTACCAGAAAACCGTGCATTGGTGACCACAGAACCCGTGCCTGACAATGACGAGGCTATCTACGTGATTGACAAGGACAAAGAGCAGCAGATCAATATGGTCTATGTGATGATGAAACACGAGGCTTTCCCCGACTCACTAAAAGGCACACTGGCATTCACCATCACAAACTATATGAAAGGTGCTGCCCTCAGCATGCTCAACGACCGTCTGAGGGAATATGCCGAGAAGCCGGAGAGTCCTTTCCTGCAGGCATCTGTCGGCGATGGCAACTATCTCCTGTCGAAGACGGTTGATGCCTTTGAGGTGGATGTGCTACCAAAGGAAGGTCAGACAGAGGCTGCCATACAGACCGCGCTGACAGAGGCCCGTCGTGCCGCCGAGTTCGGTTTCACTGCGACGGAATACAGCCGTTATAAGGCCAACTACATCAGCAACCTCGAGAAGACGTTTTCCAACAAGGACAAGCGCTACAACAGCCAGTTCGTGAACCAGTGCGTAGGCAATTTCCTGAATAACAATCCAATGCCCAGCATCGACTACACCTATACGACGATGAAACAGTTGGTGCCTGCGATACCTATCGAGAGTATTAACACCCTGATAAAGGAACTCGTCAGCAACAACGACAAGAACCTCGTGGTGCTGAGTTTCAACAACGAGAAGGAAGGTGCCGTCTATCCCACAGAGGACGGACTGAAGAAAGCCATTGCCACTGCACGTGCTGCCCAGATTGATGCCTACGTGGACAATGTGAAGGATGAGCCGTTGATGACCACCCTGCCCCAGAAAGGCTCTATTACAAAAGAGACCAAGAACGATCTCTTCGGCTATACCGAACTGACGCTGTCGAACGGTGCCACTGTCGTATTGAAGCAGACTGACCTGAAGAAAGATCAGGTGCTGCTGAGAGGCGAAGGCTTCGGAGGCTCTGCCCTCTATGGCGAGAAGGACTTCGTTAATATAAAGACGTTCGACGACGTGGTTGAGGTCAGCGGACTGGGCAATTTCTCACATACCGAGTTGGAGAAGGCCCTCGCCGGCAAGATTGCCAGTGCCTCGATGTCAATCAGCGCCAACCGTCTGCATGTCAACGGCAGTTCCACGCCAAAGGATGTGGAGACCATGCTTCAGTTGGTCTATCTCTACTTCACCAAGATCAACAAGGATCAGCAGTCGTATGATAATATGATGCAGACCGCTGAGGTCTCGCTGAAGAACCGTCTGCTACAGCCCGAAAGCGTGTTCAGCGACTCACTGGTGAATACCATCAGTTGCCACAACCCACGCATGAAACCGTTGGATGTGTCTGATCTGAAGTACATTGATTATGACCGCATCCTCCAGATGGCCAAGGAACAGACCGCCAATGCCGCCGCTTTCACCTTCACCATCATCGGCAACTACGACGAGGCTGCCATCCGTCCACTCATAGAACAGTATCTCGCCTCGCTGCCCTCACAGAAAGAGGTGGTGAAGAGTGGTCAGGTAGATACAGACTACACAGGAGAGGTGATTAACAGTTTCAAGCACAAGGCTGAGACACCAAAGGCCATCGCCGTAGTCCACTGGTACTCAAAGGCTATGCCATACACCTTAGAGAATGTGATCAAGGGTTCTATGGTAGGACAGATCCTGAGTATGGAATATCTGAAGAAAATCCGCGAGGATGCCAGCGCTGCCTATACTGTTGCCTCACAGGCCAGCACCAGTCGTGACGACTTTGAGTGTACTTCACAGATTCTGGCCTATTGTCCGATGAAGCCTGAGAAGGCCGATACCGCCCTGATGATTATGCGCGACGAGGTGGCTGCCATCGCCAAGACCTGTGACCCCGATAAACTGCAGAAGGTGAAGGAATATATGTTGAAGAACCACGGTGACGAATTGAAGCAGAACGGCTACTGGCTGGGTTGTATCAATACCTGGCGCCGATGGGGGCTCGATTTCCACACTGACTATGAGAAGGTCGTGAATGCCCAGACACCTGAGACGATTGCCGCCTATGTAGCAGAGTTGCTGAAGGCTGGCAACCATGCGGAGGTCATCATGCTTCCTGCGGAATAATGAGTAATGAATAATTAGTAATTATAACATGAGTTATTTGTTTTCATCAGAGTCAGTGTCTGAGGGCCATCCCGACAAGGTGGCGGATCAGATCTCTGACGCCATATTAGACCAGTTCCTGGCATACGACCCAACGGCGCGTTGCGCCATCGAGTCGTTTGTCACCACAGGACAAGTTGTCATCATGGGTGAGGTGCGCAGTGAGGTATATATCGACCTGCAGACCATCGCCCGAAACACCATCAAACGTATTGGCTACACAAAGGCAGAGTACCAGTTTGACGGCAACTCGTGCGGTATCCTGAGTGCTATCCACGAGCAGAGTGCCGACATCAACCGAGGCGTCGACAACGGAAATGAGGACGAGCAGGGGGCCGGCGACCAAGGAATGATGTTCGGCTATGCAACCAATGAGACGGAGACATATATGCCCGTCAGTCTTGACCTGGCTCATCTCATCATGCGCACCTTGGCCGACATCCGAAAGGAAGGGAAGGTGATGACTTACCTCCGTCCGGATGCCAAGAGTCAGGTGACGGTACAGTACTCCGACGAGGGTATCCCCGAGCGTATCGACACCATCGTCGTCTCCACCCAGCACGATGAATTCGACGAGGATGAGAAGATGCTCGCAAAAATCAAGGACGATGTCATCAATATCCTGATTCCAAGAGTGAAGGAGCAGATCCATTCGCAGAAGGTACTCGACCTCTTCGGAACGGACATCAAATACTACGTGAACCCAACGGGTAAGTTTGTGATTGGAGGTCCTCACGGTGATACGGGCCTGACAGGCCGTAAAATTATCGTCGACACCTATGGTGGCAAAGGGGCTCATGGCGGCGGAGCCTTCTCCGGCAAGGACTCCTCGAAGGTTGACCGCAGTGCTGCCTATGCAGCCCGTCATATCGCGAAGAATATGGTAGCAGCAGGTGTCAGCGACGAGATCCTCGTTCAGATCAGTTACGCCATCGGGGTGGCCAGACCAATGAATATATACGTGAACACCTATGGTCGCAGTAAGGTTCAGATGAGCGACGGTGAGATTGCCAAGCATATTGAAAAACTCTTCGATTTGCGTCCGAAAGCCATCGAGCGCACCCTGAAACTGCGACAGCCCATCTATAGCGAGACGGCAGCCTACGGACACATGGGGCGCCAGCCAGAGATAATCAAGAAGACGTTCACCAGCCACTATCACGAGACGAAAACGATTGACGTGGAGTTGTTTACTTGGGAGAAACTCGACCGTGTGGACGACATCCGCAAGGAGTTCGGACTCTAGTACCCTATGTTCAGGACTGACAGCATCTATACAGAGCCTATCGTGCCATCCGACACGAACGACACGATAGAGCATAAACCCGCAAAGCCGCAGACACCCTATCAGGTGCTGCGGTTATTGCCTAAGGATGCTACACCAGCCCAGCAAGACTCCGCCATTCAGGCCTGGTTCCAACCTGGTGAGATACATTACAGTACAAGACCCGACACGCTCCATCTGCCTGGACACGGCATTGGCAAAAGCCTGAAAGATGTCAACCTCCCCCAATATTACAGAGAGCATTTCTTCTCTGACAACACCTATTTACACCCGGAATTAGACGGAGGGCGCTATGGTGTGGCGGGTGACCCGATTCCCTATACCACCAAGAATGATAACATCATCACCAGTATGCTGCTGGTGTGCTTTGTCCTGACCCTCGTCGCTTTCTCTTTCAGCAGGAGTTTCCTGCTACGTCAGGCCAAGAACATATTCTATATTCCCAAAACAGAATACGCCATCACAGAAACATCTACGGAGATCAAGGCGCAGTTCTTCTTCCTCTTGCAGACCTGTCTGCTGCTGGCTCTGCTCTATTTCTTCTACACACGCACCTATACTGCCAGCACGTTTATCTTATCTGATGAATACCTGCTCGTAGCCATTATGGGAGGCGTCTTCATCGGCTATTTCTTCATAAAGTATCTGATTTATGCTTATGTGAATCTGGTATTCTTCGACGTTAAAAGGAACGGACAATTTTTCCGTACACTTTTGGCACTTCACTCCTTCGAAGGAATCCTTTTATTCCCCATCGTAGCCCTACTGACTTTTTTTGATATTCCGGCTCAGACAGTTGCATATTACACACTATTTGTGGTCATTTTAGTTAAAATATTGACCTTTTACAAGAGTTTTGTCATCTTTTTTAGGCAAAATGGTTTTTATTTGCAAATTATTTTGTACTTTTGCGCCCTTGAAATCATTCCCTTGTTTGCTCTATGGGGTGGACTTGCGGTGATTGCGAATGCGTTGAAAATAAATTATTAGGACATAAATGATCAAGAAGATTCTGGTTTCACAACCTAAGCCAACAAGTGAGAAGTCACCGTACTTCGACATTGCGAGCAGATTTGACGTAGAACTGGTGTTCCGCCCGTTCATCAAGGTTGAAGGTATCTCTGCTAAGGATTTCCGTGCGCAGAAAGTAAACATTCTCGACTACTCAGCCATTGTGTTTACCTCGCGCCACGCCATCGACCATTTCTTCACAATGGCCAAGGAACTTCGTGTTGCTATTCCTGAAGACATGAAGTATTTCTGCGTGACAGAGACCATTGCTCTTTATATCCAGAAATATGTGCAGTATCGCAAACGCAAGGTTTTCTTCGGAGAGACAGGTAAGATTGATGACCTGATTCCCACGATGGTCAAGCACAAGACGGAGAAATATCTTGTCCCCATGAGTGATGTGCATAATGACAGTCTGGCCAATCTGCTCGACTCCAAGAAACTGAACCACAAGGAGTGTGTGATGTACAAGACGGTCAGCAACGACTTCACCCCCGAGGAGGTCGAGAACTTCGACTATGACATGCTGATTTTCTTCAGCCCGTCAGGTATTGAGTCGCTGACAAAGAACTTCCCTGATTTCAAGCAGGACAAGATTGCCATTGCCACCTTTGGTCCTACCACAGCCAAGGCCGCCAAGGAGGCAGGTCTGCGTCTGGACATTGAGGCACCCACAGAGAAGTATCCTTCTATGACCAGTGCCCTGCAGCACTACCTGTTGGAAAAGCAAGGTTAATACACCTTATATATATAATGACGGGTTTCGCGGCGTCTCCTACACTCAGCAAGAGAGAGCGCATCGTCAGCCGGAAACTGATAGAATTGCTCTTCAGCAAAGGCAGCAGTCGCAGCACATCTGCCTTCCCGTTGCGGATTGTGTTTATGGAGATAGCGCGAGAAGAAGGCGAAGAACCAGTACAGATTCTGGTTAGCGTTTCCAAGCGACACTTCAAACGAGCCGTCAAGCGCAACAGGGTGAAGCGCCAAATACGTGAGGCATATCGCCATCACAAGACGATATTGACAGCAAAAGTCCCTGAAGACAAGTCAATAGCCATTGCCTTTATCTGGCTGGCTGACGAACTCTTCGACAGCCAACAAGTGGAAAGATGCGTGAAGAGACTTCTGGGAAAAGTGGCGGAAAGTATATGAATATCATCAAGGTAATAGGCCACCACATTTCAAAGGCTATCGTATTCCTGCTCTGTCTGCCTATCGTCTTCTATCAGACCTGCATCTCCCGTTTCACGCCGCCCTCATGCCGCTTCACGCCGACATGCAGCGAATATGCAAAACAGGCACTCAGGAAACACGGTCCCATCAAGGGACTCTACCTTGCAGTCTGGCGGATATTAAGATGTAACCCCTGGGGGGGAAGCGGCTACGACCCCGTCCCATAGAAACCTAGGAAAGCCTAGGACACCCTAGGAATGCCTAGGAAAGCCTAGAAATGCCTAGAAAAAATAAAAAATTAGAATATGAAGAATTTTGTTGAAGAATTGAAATGGCGCGGAATGCTGGCACAGATCATGCCTGGCACCGAGGAACTGCTCCAGAAGGAGATGGTAACAGCCTATTTAGGTACAGACCCCACAGCAGACTCCCTGCATATCGGACATCTGTGCGGTATCATGATGTTACGTCATTTGCAGCGTTGTGGCCATAGGCCCATCATCCTCGTAGGCGGAGCCACAGGTATGATTGGCGACCCCTCCGGTAAGTCACAGGAACGCAACCTGCTCAATGACGAAACATTGCGCCACAATCAGGAGTGCATCAAGAAACAGGTGGCCAAGTTCCTCGACTTTGAGTCGAAGGAGCCTAACGCCGCTATTATGGTCAACAACTACGACTGGATGAAGGACTTCACCTTCCTCGATTTTGCCCGTGAGGTGGGTAAGCATATTACTGTCAATTATATGATGGCAAAGGAGAGCGTACAGCAACGCCTGAACGGTACCGCCCGCGACGGACTGTCTTTTACGGAGTTCACCTATCAGTTGTTGCAGGGCTACGACTTCCTCTATCTCTATCAGCACTATGGTGTGAAGTTGCAGTTGGGCGGCAATGATCAGTGGGGCAACATGACCACTGGTACGGAACTGATCCGTCGCACCCTCGGCAATGAAGTAGAAACCTTCGCCCTCACCTGTCCGCTGATCACCAAGAGCGACGGTAAGAAGTTTGGCAAGACAGAGTCTGGAAACATCTGGCTCGACCCGCAGCGCACCACACCGTATAAGTTCTACCAGTTCTGGCTGAACGTCAGTGACGAGGATGCAGAGCGCTATATCAAGATCTTCACGTCACTAGACAAGGAAACCATTGATGCCCTTACTGAGGAACACAAGCAGGATCCAGGTCGTCGTGTACTCCAAAAGCGTTTGGCAGAAGAAGTGACGGTGATGGTTCACTCGCAGGAAGCCCTCGATGCAGCCATCGAAGCCTCCAACCTCCTCTTTGGCAAATCGACAAAGGAAGGACTGGAGAAACTCGACGAGCAGACATTCTTGGATGTATTTGACGGCGTACCCCTGTTTGAGATTGGCAAGGACCAACTTGGCCAGCCTGCCATTGAGTTGTTGACAACTGTTGCGCCCGTCTTCCCATCCAAGGGTGAGATGCGTAAGATGGTGCAGGGGGGTGGCGTTTCCCTGAACAAGGAGAAACTCACTGACCAAAACCGTCCTGTCACGGCAGCAGATCTCATCGACGGCAAGTATCTTTTGGCCCAGAAAGGCAAGAAGAATTATTATTTATTAGTAGTCAGATAAGAATAATTGGTAAAAATTTGGCTATATGCCAGATTTTTACTAATTTTGCACCCGCAGTTGGAAATTGGACGATGGTGTAATGGTAACACTACAGGTTTTGGTTCTGTCATTCCCGGTTCGAATCCGAGTCGTCCAACCATAACGCAACAAAAAAGGGGTTCCCTTTGGAGCCCCTTAAATTTTTATTACAATCTAACGATTAGAGAGCAGCAGCGAGTTCAGCGCCAGCCTTGAACTTAGCAACCTTCTTAGCAGCGATCTTGATCTTAGCCTTTGTTGCGGGGTTGATACCCTCACGAGCAGGACGCTTAGCAACACTGAATGTGCCAAAGCCAACGAGAGCCACCTTGTCACCCTTCTTCAGGGCATCTTTGATTGCTGCGAGAGTTGCGTCAAGAGCCTTCTTTGAGTCTACCTTTGAGAGACCAGCACCTGCTGCGATCTTCTCTACCAATTCTGTTTTGTTCATAATAATGTAGTTTTAAATAAAAAATTTATGTTTAAAAAATGAATGATTGTCGAATTCCTTCGCAAATATAAGGGAAAGTATTGAAAAAAACAACAAAAAAGCGGAAAATTTGTCTTTTTTGCTGAAAAAAAGTTGTTTCACCCTCATTTTTAGTCCCAAAAAGAGATATTTTTAGTAATTTTGCGCCCGAATTAAGGTTCAAGCCTTCTAAAGGCGACAATCGCAAATAGTATAATCATAAAGAGTAAACAAAGACATGTTCCGCATACCAACCGTTACAAAGAATCTGCTTATCATCAACGGCATTGCTTTTCTGGCAACGTATGTTTTGCAGATGCAGGGAATTGACTTAGCCAATATCGGAGGTCTCCATTTCTTCTTGGCCAACGACTTCCATTTTTATCAACTCATCACTTATCTCTTCCTTCACGCCAATTTCATGCACATCCTGAGTAATATGTTTGGCTTGTGGATGTTCGGCTGTGTGATTGAAAATGTATGGGGGCCGAAGAAATTCCTTTTTTATTACATTATATGCGGTATCGGAGCCGGATTATGTCAGGAATTGGCACAGTTTGGCAATTTCTATATGACCATCGCCGAGCAGGCACCCGGCATCGGATTCGGGAAGTTGATAGCCGTCGGACATCAACTTGGACAACAACTCAACACCTGGACTACCATCGGTGCATCGGGCGCAGTCTATGCTGTCATCCTTGCTTTCGGTATGAGTTTCCCCAACGAACGGCTTTTTATCATCCCATTCCCCTTCCCCATCAAGGCGAAGTGGTTCGTATTGGGTTATGTGGCTATCGAGTTCTTCTCTGCCATCGGCAGTTCTGGTGACGGTGTGGCTCACACTGCCCACCTCGGAGGCATGCTTTTCGGTTTCCTGCTGATCCGCTACTGGAACAAGCATCCCGATAGTTTCGACCGCAGTCGGGGACGTGAATTCTTCGAGGGTCTGAAACGCAGTTTCGACCAGCGTCAGCAGGGCAGCCAGCACAGCCAGAATCCTCGTATGCACGCCGAACAGGGGGGCTCAAAGGAAGCCGATATGGAGTATAATGCCCGTAAACGGCAGAATCAGGAAGAGATAGATGCCATCCTCGACAAGATCCGCAAGAGCGGCTACGACAGTCTATCGAAGGAAGAGAAGCAAAAACTCTTCGATGCCAGCAGACAATGATCAAGCAGTTAAAGACATTCACCGTCAATCTGGTGGCAGGGGCAAATATCGCCACTGTCATTCTGATGTTATGCGCCGGCTTCTCCGACAGGCTCAACCCCGCCGAATACCCCCTACTCTCCTGCTTCGGCATGGCCTTCCCCATCTTCCTCGTTGTCAACCTGCTCTTCCTTTTTTTCTGGCTCACCTTCAAATGGAGCAAGGCATGGATCCCTATCCTCGGCTATGCGCTGGCCTATGTCCCCATTAGCATCTACATGCCCGTCAATATGCGACAGGATCTGCCCGAAGGCACCATCAAACTCCTTTCCTATAATGTCTGTCAGTACGGGGGCAACCACAAATACGAACAAGGATTCGACACCGTCTACAACTACCTGAAACGCCAGAATGCCGATATTGTCTGTATCCAGGAAGATGCCGACACGTGGCGCCGGTTCGTCATGCAGCGCTATGCGAAGATATACCCCTACAACGACACTACCATCTTCCGCAACGACAGAGAAGGTTTGAACGGTGTTGGCATCCACACCCGTTTCCCCATCATCCGGAAAGAGCGTATCTGGTATAAGTCGGCTGCCAACGGCTCTGTAGCCTACTATCTGAAGATGGACAACGGCGACACACTGCTTGTCATCAACAACCACCTCGAAGGCACCCACCTCTCCAAGGAAGACCGCGCCAACTACAAACGGATGCTGCGTGGCAAGATGGAGCGCGACACCGTGAAGGAAGAATCCATGCTGCTCCTCGACAAACTTGCCACCGCTGCCGCCAAGCGCGCCTCGGAGGTTGATACCGTACACAAGTACATCGAAACCCACCGCCAATATCCCATGATTGTCTGCGGCGACTTCAACGACAACCCCATCTCCTACTCCCGCCGCACCATCGCCCAGGGTCTCACCGACTGCTTTGTCAAGACAGGAAAAGGCATCGGTTTGTCATATAATCAGAAAGGCTTTTTTGTCCGGATCGACCACATTTTATGCTCCGAACACTTCCAACCTTTCAATTGTCAAATCGACGACGAAATGGACGCAAGTGACCATTATCCTATCCTCTGTTGGCTCAAAATGCAGGAAAAACATTAAAAAAAGTGTGTTTTTCGCCGAGAAATTTTCCCACGTGCAGAAAAATGTCTATATTTGCACGCTAAAATATACGCGAACAGAATTAATAATAAATAAACAACATCAAAAAACAAAATGCAAAACAAAGGAATTGTAAAAATTATCGCAGTGCTTCTGTTTCTTGTGTGCTGCTTCTACCTTTCCTTCTCATTCGTGACACGCCACTACGAAAGTAAGGCTGCGGCTATGGGTGAGCAGGCAGGTGCGGAGTACCTTGATTCAATCAACAACGAGAAAGTCTATATGGGCGTTTACTCGTTGAAGCAGTGCCGTGAGATGGAGATTGGCCTGGGTCTTGACCTGAAAGGCGGTATGAACGTTATTCTTGAGGTGTCTGTGCCTGATGTCGTCGACGTGCTCGCCGACCACAAGACCGATGCCGCCTACAAGAAGGCAATGGAACTGGCCAAGAAGGAAGAAGAGACCAGTCAGGACGATTTCGTCACTCTGTTCGTGAAGTATTGGAAACAAGAAGGTCAGGGCCGTCCCCTCGCCGCCATCTTTGCTACCCAGCAGATGAAGGGCAAGGTGAGCACCTCCTCTACCGACGCTGAGGTGGAGCGCGCCATCCGCGACGAGGTGCAAAACGCCGTTGACAACTCGTTTAATGTAGTCCGTAACCGTATCGATAAGTTCGGCGTTGTTCAGCCGAACATCCAGAAACTCGAAGGCCAGAGCGGCCGTATCATGGTCGAGATGCCTGGTATCAAGGAGCCTGAGCGTGTACGTAAACTCCTCCAGGGTTCTGCCAACCTCGAGTTCTGGGAGACCTACAACAGCAATGAAATTACTCCGCTGCTGGCTCAGTTGAACCAGCGCTATGCCGCTCAGGGTGGTGAGGTGACAGACACTGACACCGCTGCTGTTGCTACGCCTGCAGATACTACTGCCGTTGCTGCTACTGCAGAGGCTGTTGCCGACACTGCCAAGGCTGCTGCTGGTGACCTCGCTGCCAAACTGGCAAAGAAAGACACCAAGGCTACTGACTCCAAAGCCAACGAACTGGCCAAGAAGCAGAACCCGCTGTTCTACTACTTCCAGCCCACACAGGGTAACACCCTTGCTGTGGTTGGTTATGCCAATGCCCGTGACACCGCTGAGGTCAACAAGATTATCTACTCTGAACTCGCCAGCCGTATCTTCCCTGCTGAGTTGAAACTTCGCTGGGGTGCCAAGCCCGAGAATTTCGGTGGTCAGACCAAGGGTGACATCTTCGAACTCTACGCTTTGAAGATTACCGAGCCCAATGGCCGCGCTCCGCTGGAGGGTGATGTCATCACCAACGGTAAGGACGACTTCGACCAGATGGGTCATCCCTCTGTATCTATGCAGATGAACTCCGACGGTGCCCGCCGCTGGAGCCAGATTACGAAGCAGAACATCGGCAAGGCCGTTGCCATCGTGCTCGACGATGCCGTTTACTCTGCTCCTCGTATCCTCACTCAGATTGACGGAGGTAACTCTTCTATCACAGGTAACTTCACCATTGAGGACACTAAAGACTTGGCTAACACGCTGAACTCTGGTAAGATGCCGGCTCCTACCCGCATCGTACAGGAAGAGGTGGTTGGTCCGTCACTCGGTGCACAGTCTATCAAGCAGGGTGTCATCTCGTTCATCGTAGCCTTCGTGCTGCTGATGATCTACATGATCATGCTGTATGGCTTCATCCCGGGTATCCTCTCCGATATCGCCCTGCTGTTCAACCTGTTCTTCACACTGGGTATCCTCACCTCGTTCCAGGCAGCACTGACCATGCCGGGTATCGCCGGTATCGTGCTGACCCTCGGTACGGCTGTGGATGCCAACGTGCTGATCTACGAGCGTATCAAGGAAGAACTGAAGAAGGGTCTGAGCATGAAGGAGTCCGTCAACAAAGGTTACTCCAACGCTTTCAGTGCCATCTTCGACTCTAACCTCACCTCATTAATCACCGGTATCATCCTGCTCTACTTCGGTACAGGTCCTGTGAAGGGCTTCGCCACCACTTGGATCATCGGTATCTGCGTATCCTTCTTCACTGCTGTGTTCATGACCCGTCTGGTCTACGACTACATGCTGAGCAAGGACAAGTGGACCAACCTGACCTTTGTGACTGCCTACTCGAAGAACCTCATGCAGAATGCCAAGTACCACTTCATGGGCATGTACCGCAAGTCGTTCATCATCTGGGGTGCTTTGGCCATTATCTGCTGTATCTCATTCGCCGTTCGCGGCCTGAGCCAGAGCATCGACTTCACCGGTGGTCGTAACTACGTGGTAACCCTCGACAAGGAGACACCTGTTGAGACCGTCCGTCAGGCTATGGCCGGTGCCTTCATCAACACCATGGGTGAGAAGGCCCAGCAGGAAGCCAACACCTCTGTCATCGCCCTCGGTACCGATGGTAAGACCGTGCGTATCTCTACCAACTGGGATATCGAGTCGAACAATCCTGAGGTTGACGACAAGGCTGAGGATATCCTCTTCAATGCCTTGAAGAAGGCCGGACTGGTCAGTCAGGAGAGTGTAGAGAAGTTCAAGAACCCCGATGTGCGTGAGGGTGGTTCCATCATCAGCAGTGCAAAGGTAGGTCCGTCAGTGGCTAAGGATATCACATACGGTGCTATCATCAGTGTGATCATCGCCCTGATCGCCATCTTCCTCTATATCCTGCTCCGTTTCCGCAACCTCGCCTTCTCAGTAGGTGCCATCGTGGCACTGGCTCTCGATGCCCTGAGCGTGATTGGTATCTACTCCCTCTGCTGGGGCTGGGTTCCGATGTCATTGGAGATCGACCAGGTGTTCATCGGTGCTATCCTGACGGTGATCGGTTACTCTATCAACGATAAGGTGGTGGTGTTCGACCGTATCCGTGAGAATATCGGACTTTATGGCAAGCGCGATCGTCAGCAGTTGTTCAACGACTCGCTGAACCAGACGCTGGCCCGTACCATCAACACCTCTGTGACGACCCTGATCGTGCTGCTGGCTATCTTCATCCTCGGTGGTGACAGCATCCGCTCGTTCTCGTTCGCCATGATCCTGGGTGTCATCTTCGGTACCCTCAGTTCACTCTTTATCGCTGCTCCTACGGCCTACCTGACCATGGGTCGCACGATCAAGGAGGACGATGCTGCCGTTGCTGCTCCCGCCAAGAAGTAAGGCTAACACCTTATTATATATATATATAAAGGCTGCACCTTTCACGGGTGCAGCCTTTTCTTTGTGACATATCTTGAGAGATGCTTATTCGCCAAAGATCTCCTTCAGTTTGTTCTGTAGTCCCTGTGCACGAAGGCCGCGGGCCACGATCTTGCCCTGTGGGTCGATCAGCAGGTTGTCGGGAATGCTGTTCACACCATAGACCTCCGAGGCTACCGTATTCCAGCCCTTCAGGTCGGAGAGGTGCGTCCAAGGCATCTTCAGGTTCTCGATGTCCTTCACCCACGGTTCCTTCTTATTGTCGAAGGAGAGACCCACGATATCAAAACCCTTGTCGTGGTATTTCTCGTAGGCAGCCACCACGTTCGGCATCTCAGCCTTGCAGGGACCGCACCACGAAGCCCAGAAATCAACCAGTACCCATTTGCCCTTGCCCACGTACTCGCTCAGTTTGTGCATCTTACCGTCGGGGTCAGCCTCCTCAAGGTCGATGAACTGCTTGCCAATAAAAGCAAGTTTCTTTTCCTCCAGAGCCTTCTGCTGGGCCGCATGATCCACCAGGCTTTTTACGATGGGATGGCTGGCCCAGACTGGTTTGGTGGCGAGGACACTGTCGAGTTTCTGCTGACCGAACATCTGCTGATACTCGCTGATGAAGGCGACGGGGACGAGCGTCTCGCGCTCCTCCTTGAAGACCTTCTCCACACCTGTCATCATTTTCATCATGGCGATCATCAGTCCGCCAGCCAGTTCCATCTCCTTAGCCTTACGCTCCTCTTCCGACATGCTCTGAATCTTTATCATATAGTTAGCATAAGGTGCATTAATATCGATGTCATAGCGTACCAGACGCTCGTTCAGGGGCGAACCCTTCAGTGTACTGTCGTTCAGGTTGATGGTCATGGGCGTGCCGTCGTTGAAGAAGATGGTGGCCCAAGGATTCTCCTTGATTCCGATAGCCATAAAGGCATCTTTCTCGGCATTGCCGTTCATCGTGAACTTACCATCTACCACTGTCGCGGTGTTGACGGTCTGATTGGTTTTGCGGTCTATCAGACTGACCGTTTTACCATTGTCCTTACTGATACCGTTAATGGTATATTTTACCTGTTGTGCCTCTGTGGGCAGCGCAGCCAGCATCAGGGCTGCAATAAACATTACCTTTTTCATATTTGTGATAGTTTAATAATTTCGGTTGCAAAGTTAAGACTTTTTTCGTAAGCCTCCAAACTTTTTCGTTCTCAATAGTTTGCGTCCAGTGTGCAATAGTTTGCATCATGATTTCCGTTTCTTGTGGGCCCATAAGCCCATTTCTGAGAAAATGACCGTTGACAGCAAGGTACCGACCTTGTTCAATTCTGCGATGTCCTTCAGCGTTGCAATGCCAGCGACCGATGCGGAGAAAGCGATGGCTAAAACAGTCAGAACAATCAGAAGTCTGCGCGAAACAGTGATTTTCTCCTTTTGATGTAATATGCCTAAGACAAGAACGACAGATGCCATGAAGAAAGAAACACTATCAAGGCCTTTTAGCAGACCAAGCCAGCCCGTACTGTTTAACACGTTCATGACAGACCCAACAAGAAAGAGACAACTTGCAAGACAGAAGAGGACACCACCTATGATGGTAAACCATTTTCCACCAAGTTTGCGAGGCTTACCTGTTGCGGGGTCGATAGCCTGACCATTATACTTGTACTTGATTACCAGCCAACGGATAATAACGGGCATCAAAATAGTCAAGGCCAAGACGATAAATACGAATACTCCATTTCTTCCCTTACCTATGAACATCTGCAAGGAGAATGCTGCAAAGAGAATGACTGCTACAATACCGCACCACATAATGTAGTTGGAGTAACGAGACTCTTTCTCAACGAGAGTCTTCAGGTTATAAGACCCATAATCTTCTTTCTTCGTCCGTCTTAAGAGAACGAATCTGAATATTAGCGAAATCACCCAATAGACACCCAGCAAGATAACGCCCAACAGTGTAAGCCTTGTATTGGCCCAAGCGTACCATGCTATGACGGGCACAAAGATCAGGTTACCCCAGATGAGGCCTTCCTTCAGATTCTCACGGATGTCGGTAAACTTGCGCATCATCACCTCGCGGAGTTGCTCCTCGGACACGATCTCCTGACCGTCGAGGCGCTCATCCATCAGATTGTAAGCAGCCTTCAATTCATCCAACTCATGGAGTTCTAAAACATTATTCTCATTCATAACTTTGCGATTTTAAGCGTTTGACATTGATTTAAGTTGTTCCTTGATTCGGAACAGGCGGCTGGTGACGGCTGCGGTGGACAGACCCACGATTGCAGCGATTTCATCATACCGCATACTCTCCAGCCAAAGAAGAATGATAGCGCGGTCGAACAACTCAAGGCGGTTGATTCTGTCGTACAGCATCTTGATTTGTCTTCCACCTTCATCAGAAACACTCATCACATCCTTGTCGATCAGCAGCGGAACGGTTGGTACATGCCGCTTCTTGCCTCGCTCAACATTACTGCAGGTATTCAGGCTGACACGCCAGATCCACGTCTTGGGACTGCTGTCGCCACGGAACTTGGCAAAGCCTTTCCAGAGATTGACCAACACTTCCTGGAAAAGGTCTTCCACCTCGGTAGGATTGTCTGAGAAAAAGTAACATACCGTGTAGATCGTCTTACGGTATTCTCGGACCAGTTTCGTGAATTCTAATTCAATTTCATTCATCTTTTTTTGGAGTTGATTCAAACAGTTAGTACCCCAAATTGCAAAATCCTTTCGAGAATATTTCTTAAAAAATGTTATTTCGCAAAATACTTATCGATTCTTGTCAGATCTTGTACTCCAAGATGTCGCCCGGCTGACAGTCGAGAGCCTGACAGATAGCCTCTAAGGTGGAGAATCGGATGGCCTTTGCCTTGCCCGTCTTCAGGATGGAGAGGTTGGCCTGGGTGATGCCGATCTTCTCAGCCAGTTCCTGCGAAGACATCTTGCGCTTCGCCATCATCACATCTACATTTACGATGATACTCATAACGTCGGCGCTTTAAATGGTTAGTTCTTGTTCTTCCTTCAAATCCTTACCCATCAGGATGATCTGCGAGATGATCATCAGCGCCAGACCAGTGAGGATAAACATACTGTTGGCGTCATTCTTAAACACAACATAATAGTCGGCCAACTGGATGTGATACATATTATAACGCGTGATGGCGTAACAGACAATCGTTTGATACAAGTAAAGGGCGCTGAGCAGGACACCTGTGATTTCGAGGTATTTAGATACTTGCGTCACAAAGATATTACCCCTGCGAATGTTGCGGATCAGTTTAATCACCAAACTAAGTATCCAGACTATCACAATGAGTGCGACGACGGATGTGATGACGGAAACGACAAAAAGAACATTAAAGAACCTTTTTTGCGAGGCGGGAACAGACAGTTTCACTTTTTGCATCTCCACCATGTAGGTCTGCAACTCTGTCCCATCACTGTCTGACATTTTCGCCGTTGACATAAGCGACTTCTGCTTGAACTTGTCTTTTGGCGCCACATAGACTTCATAGTCGTATGTCTCATGATTGGTGGTGATGACACTACCGTCTGGAAGTGTCTCACGACTCATAAACTCGGGAGGACAATCCACAAATTCCATTTTGTCATTAGGCGTTGCATACCACATGGACTCGTGGAAATAGAAAACATTGGTTACAACCAAAATGATTAGTACTGCAACAAACAGTGTGCTGTAAATTTTTAGTTTCTTGTTCATAATTCACAAAGTTTTATTGTTAAACGATAAATAATTTCGGTGCAAAGATAAACAGAATATTTGAACCGACAATGGAAAACGATGTTAAATTATCGTAAAACAATAATTATTTATTCAAAAACAGAAGACAAATTGTTTGAATCAGATTCAGTGAATGCCATATTCAGGAGTTTTTCCTATGCCTGAGATTCAGGGGAAGCCATCCCCAAGGGGGTGAAAACTTGCCCTGAATCTCGGACACGTCTATGCACACCGGGCAGAAATATGCCCTGAATCTGGGGCACGTCAATGCACCCCATGCAGAAATATGCCCCGAATCTGGGGCAAGATATTCTGACCTCGGAAAAGTCTGCCCTGAATCTGAGGCAAGATATTCTGACCTCGGAAAAGTATGCCCTGAATCTGGGGCAAGATATTCTGACCTCGGAAAAGTATGCCCTGAATCTGAGGCAAGATATTCTGACCTCGGAAAAGTATGCCCTGAATCTGGGGCAAGACATTCTGACTTCGGGAAAGTCTGCCCTGAATCTGGGGCAAGATATTCTGACCTCGGGAAAGTCTGCCCTGAATCTGGGGCAAGATATTCTGACCTCGGGAAAGTCTGCCCTGAATCTGGGGCAACATTTACCCCCCTGTGCATAAGTATGAACTGGATTTAGGGCAAGTTTTCACCCCCCTGGGGATGGTTTGCCCTAAATCTCAGACATAAAAATACGAGTTCGGAATGGTCCTATGTGGGCGCTGCACTTACTTGATGATGGCAGTCCAACCGCCTCCGCTACTCAGATGGATGTTTAGTCGGTCGCTGGGAGTTACCGTCTGCTGAGTATGCTTGTAATCCGTAGCATCCTTCAAGGCATTGACGCCATCGGCGAAGATATCGGCGTGATGGCGACCTTCTCCCAAGAAGGAGAGATGGATAGTCAGGTCGCGAGGCGTCCAGTCGGACATCGCTGCAACAAACCATGTCGTGCCTTTACGACGGGCAATAACAGTATATTCTCCCATCCTGCCATCAAGGGCCACCGTCTCGTCGAAGGTGGTAGGAACCTGTGCGATAAAGTCCGTACACTCCTGATTCCGCATGTACTTCGTGGGACTGTCAGCCATCATCTGAAGCGGGGCCTCAAAAGTAGTGTACATCGCCATCTGGTGCACACGGGTTCCCTGACTCATCGGGTGGTCGTTGTTGCCGAAGAAGTTATTCTTCATGGCATTTGTCATGGCACCAGGGGTATAGTCCATAGGACCAGCCAGCATGCGGAGATAAGGAGCCGTCACGTCATAATGCGGCTGATCATGCAGGGGACCGTCACCTGCACGAGACTCCCATTTGGAATTCTCCAGACCCTTCACACCCTCGAAATTGAAGATGTTGGGATAGGCGCGCTGGATGCCAAAGGGCTTCAGTCCATGATAATCGAGATAGAGATGATACTTGGCAGCACTCGCCGCGATCTTATAGGCTGAGGCTATCACCTGCTGGTCGTCGCGATCGAAGAAATCCACCTTGAATCCCTTGATTCCCATGTCAGCATAGTGCTTCATCACCGCATCGGTGACAGAGATATCATTCAGAGGATTGCTTCCAATGAGATTACGCCAACTGGACCAGAGGATGATGCCCACACCCTTTTCCTGACCACGGGCAATCAGTCTGGGCAGGTCAATCACCGGACTCAAGTCTTCTGTCAACGACTCCTGGCCGCTCCATCCCTCATCGATGATGATGTATTCTATCTTGTTCTTGGCCGCAAAGTCTATATAATATAAATAGGTGTCGGTGTTCATGCCTGATTTGAAATCCACACCAGAGACATTCGTGTTGTTCCACCAATCCCAGGCCACCTTTCCGGGTTTGATCCACGAGGTGTCGCTGATGCGGCACGCCGGAGCCAGTCGTTGTGCCATGTCGCAGTTCAGGATGTCGGCATCCTTCTCCGTGATGACGACAGCCCGCCAAGGCAGTGCCCGTCTGCCATCCAACCGGGCAATATAGTTGGCACGCTTTGTGGGTACAAGGTTCAGTCGGTCGAAACCTCCAATCTCTTGTTCCAACGGATAGGGCGCAAATTCTGCCGTCAGTCCTCTCTTGCCATTCCTCTTGAGGAACATGCCCGGATAATCCTCTACACCAGCATCCATCACGATGGCCTTCAAGCCATTAGGCAGACAGACGGCCAGAGGCGTGATGGCCAACGAGTCGCTGAACATCTTCGACAGCGGCTGCTCATCGTAATACGATTCAAAACTATAGCAATAACGCTCTCCGCCTCGATTGTCGTTGACATAAGGTATGAAGGCAGGATAGTCTTCAGCAAACATAAACTCCGCCGTCTCGCTGGTCACTTCCGTCATGATTTTTCGGTCAAGCAGAAAACGATAGGCTGCGCCATCATCATAAACACGGAACTCGATGCTGATACCGTTCTTGAACGATATGGTCATGGCGTTGTACTCATCCTTGACTTCTGCCTTCTTATAAAATGGTGTGGCAAACTTCGTCCTCACCTGCTGGCGATTGGTCACCTTGCCCAATCCGCCTTTTGTGAAGACATCGAAAATGCCGTCAACCAAAATGTTGATCCGCGATTCCTCCAACACAGACACGCCATTGTGCTCGATGCGCCAAGTCAACATGGAGTGGTTTTGAGTACTGACCTCAATCTGCGTCTTCTTGTCAGGAGATTCTGCCGTCCACATCTTCCCCACACTCGTTGCATACGTTGTTGTACTTATTCCCGTCAGGCATAAGACAACCATCAATTTCAATAGTCTATTCATATTCTTCATCTTTGTGCCTACAAATTTACATATAATCCCGTTACGACAGACAGATAAGCGAAAGAAATTAAGATATTTTATCGACTGTGCGCATCGTCAGGATATCACCCCAAGGCAATAAATGGGCTGGTTCTTTCGTTATATGAAGGTATGCGAAAGATTCTCATCATAGCATCCGTTGCCATTTCCTCCCTGCTGCTCACGGGCTGCGGGGCAGATCAGGCATTGAAGAAGGCAGAGAAATACTATGCCATCGGAGAGTATTATGACGCGGCGGCACAGTATAGGAAGGCCTATTCAGCAACACCCTCAAAGGAGAAAGAGAAACGTGGACAACTGAGTGCTAAGATGGCAGAGTGCTATCGGAGAATCAACAATACCAACAAGGCCATCACCGCCTACAAGAACGTGATCCGTTACAAGCAGGCCGACTCGTTGACGCACCTGCGACTGGCGCAACAACTGATGAAGACCGGCAATTACAAAGAGGCAGGAAAACAATTCCAGACAGCCATCGACTCACTGCCCAATGAAGAGATCCTGGGGCTGGCGAAGAACGGTCTCGAAGCCGCTAAGATGGCTCCAGAGTGGAAGAAAGAAGGGTCAAAATACACTGTGAAGCGCATGGACCTCTTCAACTCACGGCGCGACGACTACTCCCCTGCCCTCACTGGCGATGACAACGACCAACTCTTCTTCACCTCCACCCGAAACCAGGCACAGGGTGACGAGTACAGCGGTATCACTGGTTCGAAACCCTCCGACATCTTCTGGGCACAGAAGGACGAGAAAGGGAAATGGGGCAAACCGCAGAGCATCGACTCGGAACTGAACTCCGCCTTTGATGAAGGCGCGTGCTGCTTCTCGCCCGACGGTAAGACGATGTACCTGACACAATGCAAGACCGACCCGCAATATCCCCGCTATGCCACCATCGCCGTATCTAGCCGCAGTGATGCCGCATGGAGCAAGCCCAAGGAACTGAACATCTCGAAGGACACACTCTCAAGTTTCGCCCATCCTGCCGTATCACCTGACGGGGAGTGGCTCTACTTCGTGAGCGACATGCCTGGGGGCATGGGAGGTCTGGATATCTGGCGCTGCCAACTCCTTTCAGGTAGCGAGACAGGAGGAGTGGAGAATCTGGGAGCCCTCATCAATACGGCAGGCGACGAGATGTTCCCCACCTTCCGTCCCAACGGAGATTTATACTTCTCCAGCGACGGGCATCCGGGACTTGGCGGACTGGATATCTTCATAGCCAAACCCAAGACCGTCGGTTGGACGATAGAACATCCGGGATTCCCGTTGAACTCACAGGGCGATGACTTCGGGATGACCTTCGAGGGACTGCTCAATCAGGGCTATTTCTCATCGAGTCGTGGCGACAACCGAGGACTGGATCATATCTACAGTTTCTTCAATCCCGAGATCGTGCAGACGGTGAAGGGCTGGGTATATGAGCAGGACGGCTACGAACTGACAGACGCCGTGGTCTATATGGTGGGTAACGACGGTACGAACCTGAAACTCAGCGTGCGTGGCGACGGCTCGTTTACGCAGGAGATCAAACCGGGGGTGGACTATGTGCTGCTGGGCACTTGCAAGGGTTTTTTGAACCATCAGGAACAGTTGCGTGTCGAGCCGGTGACGGAATCGGAGGAATACGTACTGCAATTCCCCCTCGCCAACATCGCTGCGCCTGTGCTGATAGAGAACATCTTCTACGACTTCGACAAGGCAACGCTGCGCCCAGAGTCTGCTACCGCCCTCGACGAACTCGTGAAACTCCTGAACGAGAATCCCAATGTGACCATCGAACTGTCGGCACATACTGACTATAAAGGCTCCGACCAGTATAACGAACGCCTCTCACAGCGCCGTGCAGAGAGTGTAGTGGGCTATCTGATTGAACATGGTATTGCCGCAGACCGTCTGACACCGAAGGGCTACGGTGAGGGCAAGCCCAAGACTATCAAGAGAAAGGTGGCAGAAAGATATGAGTTCCTCAAGGGTGGCGATGTGCTGACCGAAGATTTCATCGCCAAACTACCCGAGGAACAGCAGGAACAGTGTAACCAGTTGAACCGCCGCACCGAGTTCAAAGTACTGCGGACAACTTACGGAATGTTCGATACGGAAGGTAAATTAATACAAAGCCCGCAGCCAAAAGAAGCACCACAGGATTCAGAGGAACCTCAGTCGTCGGAGCCGTGGTAAGGAAGACACTCAGTGAGGTGAGTACCCCTTGAACGGCTACCAGTATACTGGCCTTCAATGCCCCCCATCCCCCGAAGACGAAGAAAAGCACCACACTCAGCACCACACAAAACGCCGTCCAGAGGAGAGACAGTCGGTGGGCCTTTTCCTGTGGACTCTCAGGCAGGCTCTTCATCACCCGCTTCGTGAAACCATTGTCTTCAATCTGCTGCTGTGCAGCCTGCTTGAAGAAATCCTCGATTAATATATTGTCTTTATCTGTCATATCCATTGGCTTTTAAATAATCTGTCAGTTTTTCCTTGCCCCGTTTCAGGTGAGACTTCACGGTGTTCTGGGGCAGGCCCGTGATGTCACTGATTTTGTCGATCGGATGGCCATCCACCAGTTGGAGGGTGATACAGGTGCGCTCCACCTCTTTCAGTTGCGCGAGAGCCTGATAGAGGTCCATCTGCAAGCCTGCATCGCCTGAGAGCGCTGACATCCGTGCCACTTCCCTCGAATCAAGGTCATCCGTCTGTTTCCTGCTCCGCACCTCGTCGTAGAACACGTTGTAGGCAATGCGGAAGAGCCATGTGGAGAAACTTGAGATACCCTTGAAATTGGTGATGTTCACATAGGCTTTAATAAAAGTCTCCTGGGCCAGGTCATCGCTCAACTGCTCATCGCCCAATGTCTGGTTCAGGAAGAACCGGCGCACAGGTGACTGGTATTTCCGTACAAGTTGGTCAAAGGCCCGCTTGTTGTGGAATACCGCCACCTGCGTCACGAGGGCTATGTCAGTGAGTGCCGCCATCTGTAATCAATAGAGTCTCTTCTCGGGCATCACGAGCCACAGCACGATGTAGAAGATGAGTCCGCAGAAGGCTGTGAAGATGGTGAGGAAGGCATAGGCGATACGCACCATCACGGGGTCGAAGTCCATATACTCGGCGATTCCGCCGCAGACACCTGCTATCACTCTGTCGTTAGAGCGCATCAATCTCTTTGTCATAATTCTGATATATTTGAGTTGTTGTTATTACTATTATTGTTCCTTACATTATTCAGCGGGTCGTTGCCAGTGTTTCTCGACTGACGGGCCACAAACCACTTACCCAGTCCGATGAAGAACACCAGTGCACCGATGCCGATACCGAGTTCGCCGAGGATGATGCCGAGGAAAATGGCGAGACCCACACCTACGAACATCTGTCGGATGCCTGACTGATACTCACTAGTCAGGAAATTGCCATCATTATCCTTCAATATCTCGTCGGGGATAGGCTGTCCGTTCTGGATGGCCATCTGTGCCAGTTTATAGCGCTCCTTCCGATTCCTGTTGACAAAGTAGAAGATGGCGATGATGATCAGTAGTGGAGCCAGGAGGAAGATGACGACGATGGCAACGATACTGACTGCCATCCAAGGGGCGAAGAAGCCGCCTACGGTGTCCATCACGTCTTTGAGTTCTTCCACATCGCCGCTGCTCGAATAGGTCGTGCCACGGCGATAGGTAATGTACTTGTCGTCCTCAGCATCTTCAGCATCTGCTGCAGATGTAGTGTCAGAAAAGGCTTCAATAGCATCCTTTTTGTTCTTGGAAGAATCCACCTGCTCCGTACGGGGCGTGTGGCGATGCTTCTGTGCTGCTGCGTCGGCATTCTGTCCGAGCGTGAGCACCATTGCGATTGCGATTAAATACTTTTTCATATCTCTCTTGTTTTTTGATTTCTACAGCCGTTTGACGTAACAAAACACTAATTAGTTGCAAAGATAACAAAATAATCTATGAAAATCTGTGGAATCTGTGGCTTTTTTAGTAATTTTGCGCAGAAAAGTTGCACGGAATATGCAATTACCAGAGGATTTTATACGGGAAACGCGACTGTTGATGGGCGAGGAGCGCTTCAACTGTTTTATGGAGGCATTCAACGAGGATGCCCCCGTCAGCATCCGGATTAATCCGAAGATAATGAGAAAGGAGAAATCTCATTCCTCATTAAATACAGTTCCCTGGTGCGAGGAGGGCTTTTATTTGGAGGGCCGTCCGCAGTTCACCTTCGATCCGCTGTTCCATGCGGGCTGCTACTACGTCCAAGAGGCCGCCTCGATGTTCGTCACCCATGTCCTAAAGGAGATGAGAGATGAGAAATTAGAAATGAAAGAAGTCCTCGACCTCTGCGCGGCGCCTGGCGGGAAGTCAACGGCGATGCGTAGTGTTTTGCCCGAGGATTGCGTGCTCGTCAGCAACGAGCCCGTTCCTACCCGCGCTCAGATACTCTTGGAGAACATCACAAAGTGGGGCGCCAAGAATTGCATCGTCACCAACAACTATCCGCGTGATTTCAAGAAGGCCAAGACGAAGTTCGACCTCATCCTCTGCGACGTACCCTGCTCTGGCGAGGGGATGTTCCGTAAGGATCCCGCCACCATCAGCGAATGGAGTCTGCAGAATGTGGAGAAATGCTGGCGGTTACAACGGGAGATTGTTGCCGATGCCTGGGAGTGTCTGAATCCGGGCGGCATCTTAATATATAGTACGTGTACCTATAATACAAAGGAGAACGAGGAGAATGTACGTTGGATCCTCGATACCTATGAGGCTGAAGCATTGGATATCCCCGTTGATCCGAGTTGGAACATCACGGGCTCACTACTCGAAGGTTTTGACGCACCCGTCTATCGCTTTATCCCCGGCATTACCCGCAGCGAAGGACTGTTCATTTGCGCCTTGCGCAAAATGAGGAAGGGGAAAGCAGAAACTCTCATTTCTCATTCCTCATTAAAGATCCTCACCACCGACCTTCCTCAAGGCGTCTTCCCTCGTGTCGACCTCCCCTACCAAGAGGCACTGCATTATCTCCGTGGCGAGGCTCTCGTATTGTCCCCAAACACCCCGCGTGGCATCGTCACGGTGACTTACAAGGGTTTCCCCCTCGGACCGGCGAAGAATATCGGCAATCGTGCCAACAACCTCTACCCAAAGCCCTGGCGCATCAAGACCACACACCTACCTAAAGAAGAAATTAAAATCATAGACATACAATGAAACAGTATTTAGACATCCTCAACCGCATTCTCACCGAAGGCACCGAGAAAGGTGACCGCACTGGCACTGGCACCATCAGCATCTTCGGTACCCAGAGCCGTTACAACCTCGACGACGGATTCCCCCTGCTCACCACGAAGAAACTCCATCTGAAGAGTATCATCTACGAACTGCTGTGGTTCCTGAAAGGCGACACCAACGTGAAATACCTGCAAGAACATGGTGTACGCATCTGGAACGAGTGGGCCGACGAGAACGGCGAACTGGGACCCGTCTACGGACACCAGTGGCGTTCATGGCCCGATTACAAAGGTGGTACGATAGACCAGATTCAGTATGTACTGGATCAGTTGAAGAACAATCCCAACTCGCGTCGTATGATTGTCTCAGCATGGAACGTGGCAGAGGTGAATGAGATGGCACTACCCCCGTGTCATACCATCTTCCAGTTCTATGTGGCAGGAGACCGTCTGTCGCTCCAACTCTACCAGCGCAGTGCCGACACCTTCCTCGGCGTGCCGTTCAACATCGCCTCGTACGCCCTGCTGCTCCAGATGATGGCACAGGTGACGGGCTACAAGGCTGGCGACTTCATCCACACCACCGGCGACACGCATCTCTACCTGAACCACATCGAACAGGCCAGACTCCAACTCACCCGTGAGCCGCGTCCGTTGCCCACGATGAAGATCAATCCCGATGTGAAGAGCCTCTTCGACTTCCAGTACGAGGACTTCGAACTGGTAGGCTACGACCCACATCCACACATCAAAGCAGAAGTCAGTGTTTAATTAAGAATTAAGAGTAATGATTAGTATTATTGCGGCGGTGGCTCGGAACAGAGCAATAGGTTTTAAGAACAAACTGATTTATTGGTTGCCCAACGACCTGAAGCGTTTCAAGGCGCTCACCACGGGCCACACCATCATTATGGGGCGCAATACGTTTCTCTCCCTGCCGAAGGGTGCCCTGCCTAATCGTCGGAACATCGTCCTGAGCCGCAGCACCAAGGCATTTGATGGCTGCGAGGTCTATCCTTCCCTCGAAGAGGCCCTCACTCACTGTACCCCCGATGAGGACATCTACATCATCGGCGGAGCGTCGGTCTATCGACAGGCCATGAAAATCGCCGACCGCCTCTGTCTCACCGAGATTGACGACACCCCTGCAGAAGCAGACACCTTCTTCCCGCCCTACGACGAAGGCTGGCAAGAAGAAAGCCGTGAGGATCATCTCGTAGATGAGCGTCACGACTTCCCCTATTCGTTTGTGGATTACGTCAGGGCAGAGCCTTGAATTATTTACAGCCCAAGGGAGAAGCCGGCAATGAGCCAGCGACCGGGCTGTTCCACCAAGCCATAGTCGTGGTAGCGGGTGTCGAAGAGGTTGTTGGCCTCCAGATATACTTTCCACTTAGGCTGCTGCCAGGTGAGGCGGCTGTCGAACAGAGCATAGGGTTTGTAGTCGCAGACGATGCCGTCGAAGTCGGTATAAGTACCGACACGGTCCTGCCAACGAAAGTTCAGACTGAGCGATAGCGGTTTTAATAGTTGAATCCGCGCATGGGCCACGAGTTTATGGCGCAAGTATTCGAGGGCATACTGCGACACGATGTTCATTTCCAGCTTCTTGTCCTGACTGATATAACTGTAATCTATCGACAATTGCCATTTATCCATTGACAATTGCGCTCCTGCCTCCAGACCGATACTATTGATCTTGGTGTGGTTGACACTCTGCCAGACGGCATCCTGCCCTTTTGAGGTATCCATGATCCAGTCGATCATATCCGTCCCGTGATGATGCCAAAGGGTGGAGTGAAAAGTGAAAAGTGGAGACAGATAGGTGATACCAATCTCAAGGGCACGCATCTCTTCGGGTTTCAGGTGGGGGTTGGCGCTGTAACCCTGCAGTTTATAGTACATCTCCGTGAACGACGGCATACGGAGTGAGGTATTGTAAGAGGCGTGAATCTTCCAGGCAGGATGAGGACGGTAACTGATGTCGATACCCGGATAGAGGGTCATGTTCATATTGCTCCACGTGTTCTTCACCGCCACCAGTCCGGCAGAGATGGTGAAATGGTGAAGCAGCAGATTATGCTCCAGATAGCCGCTGATGTTGGTGCGGTTCACGCCAAGGGTATAGTCACGGTCCGTGCCTCTGATATGGTGCGTCTGCGACAACGGCTCACCGAGATTGCCGCTGACCAAGTCCTCGTTGCGGAGTTCTGCCCCGAAGGCTGTACGTCCTGCCGCCCAGTCGAAGTAGTTGCTGAGGCTCACCCCATAGACATCGGTGCGGTTGTAGTTGTATTTCATTTTCTCTGGCTGTCCCCGGTAACCCTCATAGCGATCCCGGTTCTGGTTCCAATAGATGTTTCCACTGAGATGAAACAGGCCCTGCTCCGTCTCTGCCTGAATAGCAGAGTAGAGTTTCGTGGTATGCTCATACTGGTCGTCGGCCTGCCATTTTGGTGAGGCATAGAAGGTGCTGGAACCCCAGCCTTTGTCAGCGATACCCAAGTGCCAGTGCAGACGAAAAGCCTCATCGTCATACTGCCCCTGATAGAATGCCTTTGAACCGCTGAAGTCGGTATTCAGACTACCAGCCTTCGAACGGCTATAGCCATCACTGCGGCTATAGTTGGCTGAAAGGGTGTTCATGAATGATCCGCTATGCAGTTTACCTCTTCCGCCAACATTCACATAGCCGAACGAGCCCCCTTCACCATGCAAGGTGACGGCATCACCCTTTTCTCTTTCTTGTGTCACGATATTGATGGCTCCCACAAGCGACGACGTACCGTAGATGCGCCCTGCCGGACCTTCGAGCACCTCGATACGCACGATCTCACTGAGATCGACTGGCAGATCCATCGCATTGTGTCCCGTCTGCGGATCACAGATGTTGATGCCGTTGAGTAGCAGGATAATCTGGTCGGAGGTACCGCCACGAATGGAGATGTCCGTCTGCGCACCTATCGGGCCTCGCTGACGGACATCCACGCCTACGGCGTATTTCAACAAGTCGTTCACACTTTGTACGGGAGCCTGCGCAATGTCGGCACGATCCAGTACAGTCACCATTCTCGCAGCCTGACTCTTGGTCAGGGGCGCCCTCGACCCTGTCACACAGACTTCGTCGAGCATCCGCTCACTGGCTGTCATCATCGCTGCAGAATCTGTCACGACAGGATCCGTCGAGACACTCTCTGCAGAGGCGTAGGTCAGCGTGGCTACGGAAAGTACGCTGCACACCACCTCCCGCCCGAGACAGGCAAAGAGCGAGTAGCCCTTGTTTCCGAATTGACGGAACA
This sequence comes from uncultured Prevotella sp., assembly GCA_900320905.1. Taxonomy (GTDB): domain Bacteria; phylum Bacteroidota; class Bacteroidia; order Bacteroidales; family Bacteroidaceae; genus Prevotella. The sequence goes on along the minus strand of ONTZ01000027.1, from coordinate 7,375 downwards.
CGAGGACCGGGCGCTTCAAATTAATCGTTGGCTTGTACACCTTATTTTTTTAGTTTGAAGGAATTTTCGATGCTGTTGAGTTCGGCAAAGAAAGCCTTGTCGACTTTCAGGCGCTGCTCTACGGTATTGCAACTGTGTATCACCGTAGAGTGGTCGCGGTTGCCTATCAACTGTCCGATACGCGATGCCGGCATCTTCGTATATTTCTGTGCCAGATACATCGACACCTGACGCACCTGCACATAGTCACGCTTGCGGCTTTTGCTGAACACATGCTGCTGGGACACATTGTAGTGCTGACAGACTTTCTCCAGAATATCATCAATGGTAAGCGGATGATTATCTACCTTCACGGCACGCTTGATGATACGCTCTGCAAGACGCATATCTATCGAGGTATTATAGACAATCGCATAGGCCATCAACGAATTCACCACACCTTCCAGGTCACGCACACTGCCATTGGCTGTCTCTGCAATGAACTGTATCACATCGGCAGGGATCTTCAAGCCGTCGCGACGACACTTCATTGTCAGGATGTCGATACAGAGTTGCACGTTAGGTTTCTCCAACTCGGCAATCAGTCCGCAGGAGAAACGCGTCAGCAGACGATCCTTCACACCTTGCAGATCTACTGGAGGACGATCGCTCGCCAGAATAATCTGCTTTCCTATACGGAACAGATGGTCGAAGATATGGAAGAAGGTGTCCAGCGTTCTGGGAGCATTCGCCCACTCCTGGATATCATCGACAATCAGCACGTCGATGGACTGATAGAAATTAATGAAGTCGTTGGTAGTATTACGGCGCACGGCATCCGTAAACTGCACTTGGAAGAGTCGGGCACTGACATAGAGCACACGCTTCTGCGGATACAACTCCTTACAGCGCACACCGATGGCATTGATCAGGTGGGTCTTGCCACAGCCTGACGGGCCGAACACAAAGAACGGATTGAAGGTGGACTTACCCGGATGCTCGGCTATTGAGAGGCCAACCGTACGAGGTAACTTGTTGGAATCGCCCTCCACGAAGGTCTGGAAGGTTTTCTTCGGATCCAGTTGCGGATTCAGCCCCTGCGGCACAGCGGCATCCAGCGTCGTCGGAGCCATATTGGCACGCGTGGTAGCCTGAGGGGCCTCTACCGACGAGGGACCGTCACTCTCCACCTCTTGGGATATCTTATTCGCCTTGTCTGTCACAATACGGTAGCGCAGCACGACATTCGCCTCAAAGACTCGCGCAAGTACCTTACTTAACAGTCCCACGTAGTACTGCTCCAAGTACTCGTACACGTACGGACTTGGAACTTGCACCAGCAGCATATGCTCCGTCTCGGAGTAAGACTCGAAGACGATTGGTGCAAACCACGTTTTAAACTGTTGCTCTGTGACGTTTGCCTGAATGATTTGGAGGCAGTCAGCCCAAAGCGCCTTATGACTTTTCGACATCGGCGATTATTTATTTTCGATTCGTTCTGTATTTCTCAACAATTTGTAATTGATCGTTGTTTTGCGAGTGCAAAGTTCGCAATTATTTTTCAATTATGCAAATCCCCCAAAAAGATACCTCGTGTTTACAATCAGCCTAACTGCCTATAATAAGGAGGGTTAGGGAGTTTCACATAAAGGATGCGCCAAAATGCCTCTTGTATAATTACAAACTATTGTATCACAAGCACTTGCAAAAACGGCATTCTTACTTGCGCTCATCTTTTTAGTGACGCAACAAAACGCATCAAACCATTATTAAAGGGGAATACTCCCTATTTGATGTAGAGAAATATTCCCCAATACTTCTATTTAGACAAAATTTAAATTACTTGTTTTTTCTGCCAAACAATGAGAAGTGAACATACCGCTGAGGATGCTGTTTCAAGTCAATCATCAATGAGTCCACATGCCCCATCGTTGAGGCCATATTGCGATAGAGTTCCTGGTCACGCATCAACAGTCCGAGGGTACCTTCATTGCTGTTCAGTTTGGCCGTCATCTGCTCTACGTTCTGAAGGGTACTGTTCACCTTTGCCATTGTCATGGCGATGTCAAGTTCACTCAGATTCTTCGTCAATGTCGTCGTGTTGTCAAGCAAACCGTCCACCTTGGTCAGCATACCAGGCATCTGTTGGTTCAGACTGGCAGTCAGACGGTTCAGTTCGTTGGTGGTCGTAACCAGATGAGCCGTAATCTGGTCCACATTGTGCAGCGAATTGGCGATGGCGGGATTCATCAGCAACATATTCACACTGGCAAGGATAGAATCGACCTTCGGCAGCATTTTCTCAAACTGGGGAAGCATATCTGCGGCCTTGGCAAGTGCCCCACCCTGCTTCTTACCAGAGAGAGTATCGCCAGGTTCCATTATGTCAACAGGATCCGGACCGAATTTCAGTTCCAGTTTCACATTACCCAGAAGGTCGCTGGCAATCTCAGCCGTTGAGGCCTTCGGCAGACGGAGTTGCTTATTCAGTCCGAGAACAGCCACTATCTTATCCTGACTGTCGTAGTTGAAGATGACATCTTCCACGACACCGACCCGATAGCCATTGGCATAGACCGGACAGGAGGCAGACACGCCGCTGATATCATCAAACTCCACATAATAACTATCGTCTGTGGAAAACAGGAACATTCCTTTCAGGAATTTCATCCCGAAGAATAACACGATGATTCCCACTATTGCCACGAGGGCTATCTGCACTTCCTTTGAAAATAATTTCTTCATATCGCGTACTATTTATTATTCTTGCACTATTTTGTCTTTATACTCTTAAACTCCTTGATGGCTTCCTGCACATTCATCCGCTTGCCATCCTTGAAGGCGATGATGAAAGCCTCCGGAAACTGGTCGAGAATGCTCTTCCGCAAACGGTAGATCTCATTATAATCTTCCGACGAACCAACGGTATATTTGTACAGTCCGCTTTCCTGATAACTGCTGGTATCCTTCACGCCTTTGAATCGCGAATCATTGGCTTTCAAGGCTTTCGGTGATGTCAGAATCTGCACCTTGAAGACCGGTCTTGCCACTGCCGGTTTCTGTTCAGGCTGCTTTACATCGGGCTGGGGTTGTGCAGGCTCCGGCTGAGTCGCCTCTGCGGCTTCCTGAGGTTCCGGTTTCTCCTGCTGAGGCTCTGGCTTCGGTTCAGCCTTAGGTTCGGCCTTTGATTCAGCCTTGGGTTCGGGCTTGGGCTCTGCTTTCGGCTCTGCCATATAAGGCACGGTGATACCACCGCTGAAACGTTTCTTATAGGCCATAAAGGCATTGAAGATGCCACGGGCATACTGCTCGGTAGCCAACGACGTATTCATATACTGTTCTTCATCGCGTGTAGAGATGAAGCCCAACTCGATCAGACAGCCAGGCATCGAAGTCAGGCGCAGCACAGCCAGATTGTCCTGATGGGCTCCCATATCCTGACGCCTCGTGGCCTGACAGACATACTTCTGCATATACTTGGCCAGTTCGATGCTGTTCTCCATATTCTTGTCCTGCACGAACTCAAACAAGATTTCGTTCTCAGGTGAATTGAGGTCACGGTACTTCTTCTGATAGTCCTTCTCCTGGAAGATAACAGCGTTCTCACGCTTTGCCACTTCCAGATTCTCCAACACACCGGTATTCTTACCCGTCCGTCGGCTCCTGCCCAAGGTGTAGGTCTGGAAGCCACGGGCCGTATGTCCCTTCGGCAGGGCATTGATATGAATGGAGATAAACAGGTCGGCCTTGTTCTGGTTGGCAATCTCCGCCCGCCTGTACAACTCCACGAACTTATCGGTCTTACGGGTATAGATGACCTTCACATCGGGACAGTTCTGCTCCACCAGTCGTCCGAAAGCCAAGGCGAACTTCAATGTCAGATTCTTCTCCTTGACACCGGCACCGCCGATAGCCCCCGTATCACCCCCGCCATGTCCTGCATCGATGACCAGCGTAAATCGTTTATTTGCAGCAGTAGCAATGGCTGCAAAGCAGAATACCGTTATGAGAAGTAATACAATCCTCTTATACATCCTACTCCATTTTATCATTTATTAAGTGAATCTCCACACCCGCCCCATCACAGTCGGCCCCCATCGGAGGATTTTGTTTCGTCAGATCCAGGTCAATGGAAGTGACCTGCGGAAAACACTTCACAACGGCATCTGCGATACGCCCTGCCACATGCTCCAACAGATTGGAAGGCTGCATCATCTCCGTCTTGACCACCTCATAGAGTGCCGCATAGTTGAGTGTGTCACTGACCTCATCACTCTGCATCGCCTGCTCCAACGGATAGCCCACCCGCAGGTTGACGAGAAAGTCGCCCCCTACCCTTCTTTCCTGAGGCATCACCCCATGAAAGGCATGGAAACGGACGTTCCGCAGACTGATATAGGATGATGTTATCCGCATCTGCTGGCTCCACAGTTCTTACAGATCAGACAACCCTCCTGATAGATCAGGCTCTCGCTGCCGCAGTTCGGACATTTCTGTCCCTTGGCCTCAGTGCCGTCAGTCACATATTTCTTCAGTGCACGCTCCACACCGTTCTTCCAGGTGTTGATGCTCTCACTCTTCAATTGCAGCGACGAGACGAGCCTGATCACGTGCTCTATCGGCATCCGGTAGCGGAGCACGCCAGAGATCAGTTTAGCATAGTTCCAGTATTCCGGATTGAACTTTTCCGACAGGCCCTCAACGGTTGTCTTGTAGCCGCGCTTGTTCTCAAACTGGAAGTCATAGCGCTTCGTGCCGTCGGGGTTCACCTGTTTGATGATCTTACCGTGCGTCACCGTCTTGGGCAGCATGATACCCTCATCGTCGTCCTGCAGACCCGTGAATATCTCGTACGGATAGCCATCGAGCAAGCCCACGAGGGCCACCCACTTTTCCTTGTTGTTCTGGAAGCGCACCACATCGCACTCCAACACCGGCGGACGCACCTCCGTCACCTCTGGATGCTTACACGGGGTCTCGGCCTTCTTCTCCTCCAGGTTGTTGTCCTTAGCCTCGTCCTCCTTCTTCGTCTCCTTCTTCACTGAGATCATCACCCCCGAACGACTGCCGTCGCGATAGATGGTACAGCCCTTACAACCCGAGCGCCAGGCCTCGACATAAAGTTTGTTGACCAGATCCTCATCGACATCATTGGGCAGGTTGACGGTGACGCTGATGGAGTGGTCCACCCATTTCTGAATAGCACCCTGCATCTTCACCTTCATCAGCCAGTCCACATCGTTGGCGGTAGCCTTATAATACGGTGACCTCTGCACCAGTTCGTCAATCTCTTCCTGCGTGTAACGCTGTTCCGTGTCGATACCGTTGACGCGCATCCACTCCATGAACTTCGGATGGTACACGATATATTCCTCGAAGGAGTCACCCACCTCGTCGACAAAGTCCACATGGGCACCTGCATCACCGGGGTTCACCTTCCGACGACGCTTGTAGACGGGTAGGAACACCGGTTCAATACCACTGGTAGTCTGCGTCATCAGCGAGGTCGTACCCGTCGGTGCAATCGTCAGACAGGCAATATTACGGCGGCCATACTTCACCATATCCTTATAGAGTTCCGGATCAGCATCTTTCAGACGACGCACAAACGGATTCTTCTCCTCTCGCTTGGCATCATAGATCTCGAAATGACCACGCTCCTGCGCCATCGTCACCGACGAGCGGTAGGCATTCAGGGCCAGTGTCTTATGAACCTCCACGGAGAAGTCTGTCGCCGCCTGCGTGCCATATCGCAGTCCCATCGCAGCAATCATGTCGCCCTCGGCTGTGATGCCCACACCCGTCCGACGGCCCTTGCCACTCTTCGACTTGATCTTCTCCCATAGATGGATCTCGGCCCCCTTCACCTCCATCGACTGCGGGTCTTCGTTCACCTTTTCCAGGATCTGGTCGATCTTCTCCAACTCCAAGTCCACGATATCATCCATCAGCCGCTGTGCCTGTTGCACATGCTTTTTGAACAGGTCGAAGTCGAAATAGGCGTCCTTTGTAAACGGATTCACCACATACGAATAGAGGTTGATACTCAGCAGACGACAGGAGTCGTAGGGGCAGAGGGGAATCTCACCGCAGGGATTCGTCGACACCGTACGGAAACCCAAGTCGGCATAGCAGTCGGGGATGCTCTCCCGGAGGATGGTGTCCCAGAACAGCACACCCGGCTCAGCACTCTTCCAGGCATTATGCACAATCTTCTCCCAAAGATCCTTGGCAGAGATCTCCTTCTCGAAAGCCAGACTGGCCTCGCCCGACTTACCCGGGTCTGTCGTGCTGTCAACGGGGAAGCGCTGCACATACGGTCTGTCGTTGATGGCAGCCTCCATAAACTCGTCGTCGATCTTCACCGACACGTTCGCACCCGTTACCTTGCCTTCCGTCATCTTTGCGTCGATGAAGGCCTCCGAGTCCGGATGCTTGATGCTCACGCTGAGCATCAGAGCCCCGCGGCGCCCATCCTGTGCCACCTCGCGCGTACTATTACTATATCGCTCCATGAAAGGCACCAAGCCTGTCGAGGTCAGGGCGGAGTTGTTCACTGGCGATCCCTTCGGACGGATATGGCTCAGGTCATGCCCTACCCCGCCGCGACGCTTCATCAACTGCACCTGTTCCTCGTCGATGCGCAGCACGGCACCGTAGGAGTCGGCATTGCCGTCGAGACCGATCACGAAACAGTTCGACAGCGAGGCAATCTGGAAATTGTTCCCGATACCCGTCATCGGACTGCCTGCCGGCACGATATACTTAAAGTGGTCGAGCAGATGGAAGACATCCTCCACCGCCATCGGATTCTTGTATTTCTGTTCGACACGCGCTATCTCGTTGGCAATGCGCCAGTGCATATCCTCGGGTGATTTCTCGTAGATATTCCCGAAACTATCCTTCATGGCGTATTTGTTCACCCATACGCGGGCAGCCAGTTCGTCGCCGCCGAAATAGTTCAATGAGGCCTGATAAGCCTCTTCATAGGTGTATGTCTGCATAAAAACTATTTGTATTTGTCTCTTTTCTGGGTGCAAAGTTACAAAAAAATCTCCTAAAACGGGAAACTTTTCCGAAAATTCTTCGCAAAAAGTTTCCCGATTCCGTTCATCACTCATCGACTAATCACCAAGCATCATTCACCTTTAGTAACTGTACTCAATTCCACGTTCTGCTATAAATTGCTATCAATGAACACCTGATAATGTTCCACCAGCCGTTTTATGACTCGTTGTCAAGGACAAAAGTACATATTATAATATATTGGTGTCCGATAAAAAATTGAGCTGAGTCAACAGAAAAGGGGACAAACCTTTCGGCAAGTCCCCAAAGATTTGTAATTTTGCATTTGCTACAATCAAAATTCAAATCTATGGGCAAAGGTACAAATTTC
>ONTZ01000080.1 GCA_900320905.1 uncultured Prevotella sp. | reverse complement strand
CCAGTCTGCCTCGTTGGTGTTGTAGTTCACGTTTGCCATTGCGCCCGACAGCATCTTCACGCCTACGTTCTGCTCCATGTATGTCAGCAACGCCACCGCCTCATGCGAGCGTTGTTCCCATTTCGCTGATGCCTCGTTTGCAAATACGATTAGCAAGATTACAATTGTCAGTATTATTCTTTTCATTTTTAGATATGTTATTAGTTCCCGTCAAAGAGGTGTCCGTTCGTTACCCTCTTTCCCTTTAATGCAGTTAGTTCTCGTTTCCGCCTTTCCCATTCCGCTTGCAAAGATACAGCAAGAAACGCAATAATGCAAATATAATACAACGTTTTTTACCGTGTATAACCATCTTTCGCCATACGAAACATGGCGTTTCATGACGTGAAAGGGCATAAGTGAGCAGGTAATTCCTTACTTTTGAGCGACGAATAGTCGTTTGCGCGTTCTGCATTTTTCTATGTCATAGCGAAACGGTCACATGGTCACGGTCACATGGTCACAGCTGTGACCGTGTGACCGCTGTGAGGGACGAGAGACTGCCGTGTTGTATGTAATACATTGATATACAGCCATTTACAAGATATTACGAGATTGCGCAACTGACTATCTGGTCACAGTCACGGTCACACAGTCACGGTCACATGGTCACAGCTGTGACCATGTGACCGCAGAGCGCAAGAACAACAGTAAAGAATATATAACATATTGATATACAGACATTTATAACGATATATAGATAATGTTGCTGTTGATAAATGGTCACACGGTCACAGCTGTGACCATGTGACCGCTGGGAGAGGGAAATAGACGTGTAATTGTATAACATGTTGATATGCAGATATTTACAAAGAAAACTTGTTAAATTTCATGGGGATGTATTGGTCACACGGTCACAGCTGTGACCATGTGACCGCAGAGAAAAAGAACACATATAACTGTATAATATATTGATATACAATTACTTATATATAATTTAACATTGTGCTACGGACTGAATGGTCACATGGTCACAGCTGTGACCGTGACCGTTTTTGTTTTGATTTTTTCACGAGCGAATAAGATTTTCAGCGTTCTTTTTATTACTTTTGCAAAACGATAACATGAAAAGCAAACGATATGACAACAGAAGAAATCAAGAGAATGGTTGACGATGGGCGGGCTGAGCAACTCACAGCACAGTTGTGCCGTCACTGGGAGGTGGCCGCTGAAAGATTGGGCGGGCTGGTGCAGGAGTTGTCCGCTGGTATGGACACCTGTGTTGAGGCCGAAATCTATGCTGCTATGATGCGGATGCAGGGTAGTGTGACGGCGCTGATAGAACTGAACAAGATGCCTACAGCCTACCTGTTTTCAGAGTATCTCGACCGTATTGGCAGAACCGTGTCAGACACCAGCATCCGCCAGTCGGTGATGGCGCTGACAGAACGGATGATGGGTGAGAAGCAGAGCAAGCAGAAAGGCTCTTTCTTCGACATTATTATAAAGGCGCTGGCACAACACGCCGTCCTGCCGGCAGAAAAGCAAGAGGATATTCTCCAGAAGGCATCACCCATGCAGCACGTCTTGTCCGTCTGTGCCCAGCACCTGAAGCCGGAGGACCTGATGATGGTGATGTCTGTCATTCAGAACATGAATAGCGCCAGCGACAACCAGGAAGATGCTGTCAGGCAAATTACGGAAATGCGGCAGGCGATGGACGAGCTCAACAATAAGATGAGCGAGAGTCTGCAGATGATGCTGATATGGCTCGTCGTTCTCACGCTTTTGCCTGGGATGATGGTGAGTATGATGCAGCAAAGCCGCACCAACAGCAAGGCGATGGCCCGCCTTTTCAATAAGGTACTCTTGCGCGTGCGCGAGAGCACCGAGTGGTGGAACTATTGGAGGGACCGACGTGAGACGCTCCGTGTGGTGAGTGACAGCAGTTCTTGGAAAGACATAATGACGGCAGAGCGCTCCAAGGAGCGTGAGGCACTGGGACAGGTGCGTGGAGGTCTCTTTGCCAAATGGACCACCGACCGCGATGCCTTCGATGCTGAGTTCCTTGAAGTAGGTTTGAGCGATGATGATTTGCGGTGCTTTATCTTCCATCTGGCAGCCCTCTCAGAGATTGCCAGAGAACTGGAGCCCACAACGAAGTTCGGCGAGGAACAGCTGGTGCTCAACGATGAGCAGCGTGTGGGCGAGGCTGTTATGACTACTGCCCAAAAACTTCATGACCTGGTGGCAGCTGCCTGGTTCCCTCACTACGATGCCATGTGGCAGGAACTGATAGCGAACGAGGAAATCTTCGACCGTCTGAAAGTGACGCGCAAGAGTCCCCACAACAACCTGTTCACCGCCCGTTTCTTCTGCCATCTGGTGGGAGAAATGAAGAAAAGTGCAGTCTTCGGTGCCCATTCCGATGGCGATTTGGCTGAAAAACTGACAAGCAAGCGCTATGTAGGCACTTTCAGGAAGAACATCCAGGAAGGCATGGGGGCAGAAACAGAAACGATAAGAAATATTTTTAACGCTATATATCTGAAATACAACGCCTTAGCACGCCATAAGTAGTAGTTGCACTAAGGCCAAAACAATCCCACTTTGAAGGTGCAGCCTCCCTTGCGACCTTTGCCGTAGATATGATTAATATCGCAACATCATTTAGCGGCAAGCCTCGCAAGGCGAGCATGGCTGCTTACCGTCAACTGTTGGCGGAGAATCACGTAGAGGAAATCCTCGCAGACGTGAAGCAGAATCATAATTTGGATCGTAAGAAGGAACTGCCCGTGTGGCTTCCTCTTGCGGAGTGTTTTAAGAATGGTACGCGCAAGGCCGAAGATGCCGTTCCCTCAGGACTCTACTTCCTCGACATCGACGAGAAGGGTCTGACGGAGACTCTTTGGAAGAAGGTGCAGGACGAGAACCTCATCGACGAGTTCCGTATCGTCTACTTTGCCGAGAGTGCAGGTGGGGGAACCCATATCTGGGCTTGGCGCACGCCAGGACTTTCTATCGAGGAGGACATCCAAAGGCTGGCGGATCGCCTGGGTGTCAACTACGACTCGCATGTGACAGACTTGGCACGCTGCTGCTTCATGGTCAGCGAGCAGTATGTGAAGTTGCTCGACCCTAGCGTATTCGAAGCCTCCCCAAGCCCCTCCGAAGGAGGAGATGTTTGGTTACCTAATGAGGCAGTAAATGACGCAGATGATATGGATGTTGAATCGTCCGTCAGCATATCAACATCCCCTCCTTCTTCGGAGGGGCTTGGGGAGGCTTTTAGTGGCACCTTTCATGGCATTCCTTACGAAAAGATTGTGCAGGCCCTGCTCTGGAAACTGGGTTATGGCGATGCTCCTGTCGAGGGTGAGCGCAACATGGCTCTCTACACCATGAGCCGCTACCTGCGCTTCATCTGCGACTTTGACGAGCAGAAACTCTTTGCCATAATGCCTCATTGGGGACTTGCCGACCACGAGGTGATGTCAACAATCAAGAGTGCTGTTGGAAGCGTTCGTCCTTCCGGTCTCCCTTCGCAGATGCAGGATGTACTCACGTCATTGGGGGCGGCGATGGAGGTGGAAACGGAGAAAACCGAAGAGTCGCCCGTCGCGCCTGTCGATGATAAGTTGCCCGGAATCCTTCAAGACTTGTCCGACCATGCTCCCGAGGAGTTCCGCGAGGCTACGCTGATGGCGGCGATGCCCATGCTGGGCACGTTGGCAACAGGCATCCGTGCAAGGTATCGCGACGGCAAGATGAACTCAGCCAGTTTCATCGTTGACATCGAGGCTCCACAGGCCACAGGAAAGTCGTTCGTAGATAGTGAGTTCGAACTGCTGATGGACCCCATCATAAAGCAGGATGAGGTGGAATGGCAGAAGGAGATGGCCTACTCGTTGGCCAAGAAGAATGGCGAAGAGGTGAAGAATCCCTGTTCGCAGATTCGCATCATCGAGCCTAATATCGGTGTGTCGGCCTTCCTCGAGCGTGCTCTCTATGCCAAAGGCAAACATCTCTTCACCTATGCTCCAGAGATAGAGACGGTGCAGAAGAACAACCGAGGTGGCGCGTGGACGGAGAAGAACGACCTCTTCCGACTGGCCTACGACAACAAGCCCTGGGGACAGCACCGTATCTCGAAGGACTCGTTCTCGGGTAAGGTAACGCTCTATTATAATATGGTGATGTGCGGAACACCCAACAAGTGCCGCGCTTTCTTTGCCGATGCCGAGAGCGGACTGGTGAGCCGCGTGACACCTGTGGTTCTGCCCGATTTGGTGGGAGCACGTATGCCTCAGTTCAAGACCTGGACGAAGGATGAGGTGGAACGTGTGAAGCGCCAATGTCTATGCCTGATGGACGAAGAGGGCGAGGTCAGTCTGCCTCTCATCAACCAAGCCATCGAGAAATGGGACGAGGGGAAGCGCCAGGAGTATCTTCAGACTCTGCGCTACTCGCTCGATGTGTTGCGCCGTCGTGCCGCCCTCAATGGTTTCCGTGCCGGCATCATTGCCTATCTGCTCGAAGGTCGTAAGGAAACAGAACGTGCCGTTAAGTTCGCCCTGTGGTATGCCGAGCGTTGTCTGCACTACCAGCTGCAGATCTATGGCGACAAGATCGACGCCCTACACAATAGTGCGCTGAGCACTCAGGCCTCAAAGGGTAATGTCCGCTACTTGGATGCGCTGCCCAAGGAGTTCACGAAAGAAGATTTGGTGGGCCTTCGTCTGGCCAATAACGAGTCGCCTGTGGTGAAGACCATCATCTACCGCTGGGTAAAAGAAAACCAAATCCTGAAAATCGGCACCAACCTCTGGCAGAAGGTAGGTTAAGCAAACGAGAATGGAGTGTGTCAAAATTGAGGGAGTGCGCTACGCGCAGAAATCTTTCAAATCTTAACAAAATCTATCAATCTGTGTTTCAATACTTTGTTTGATTTGTTTTTGATTTTGTATGATTTCTCGTCCCAAGGGCGACTAACAATTCATTTTGACACACCCTGGGTATTTGGCAGTAGCAGTAAAGAAAGTGCAAAAGAATTATTAAACATTAAATCTTTTGCACTTACAGCGCGAAAGATAGATTAAATATATGATACCCAGGGTGTTGCCCAGGGCAGAGATCTTGCTGGGCTTGCAGCCCGCTAATCTCACAGGTCAAATGTTCCCCGCCCCTGTAGGGGAGGGGCTGGGGTGGGGTCAGTGCCTTTTATCCACACATAACTCCATTTATCTCTTTCCTTTAATTACAGTCCCCACCCCTGGCCCCTCCCCTTCAGGGGCGGGGAGTCGTTAGCAATGAGGTCAAATAGTATATAATTACCAAGTTTTTAATATTTCAAAGTAAGGTTGCAATGATATACGTGCAATATTTACTGAGTAGGTTGGACAATGGCAACTCTCCTTTCTGGTAGCGATCTGCATCGAGTTTTAAAATTCTTTCGCATATCGGTTTTTTCCCCTTGAACAAGGCATTAAGATATGGAATGCCATTCTCCTCAGTGATGCTTATCTCAGTGAAGAATTGTGTCAAGTCCTCTGCATCATAGACGATGGAGTAACTTGGGCGTTTAGCACCTGGAATGTCCTCTATCAGGATATTCTTGTCCACGAGGTCTTGTATGTCACGTATGGCTGTGTCTTTCGAGCACTTCGCCAATGTTGCCCAAGTCTTTGACGTTATCTTAGCCTCATAACCATCAAGAAAGAGGTTGAGCATCCGAGTCTGACGCTCAGTCATCGGAACAGCGGATGCCTTCTGCCAGAAGAAACTCTTATTTAGAATTGTAGTGACGATGGTGTCAGCCTCGTCGAGGGCATCCACTAACTTCTGCATATACCACACTAACCATTCTGTTATATCACCATCGCTATGCTGCATCCGCTCCAGAATGTCGTAGTAGTGATTTTTGTCTTTGTTTATCTGTGAAGAGACATTATAAAAACGGAACTCGCTCTTCTCTCCTCTAGCCAGCAACATATCGGAAAGGATGCGAGCCAGCCGTCCGTTACCATCCTCGAATGGATGAATGCTCACAAACCAGAAATGAGCGATGGCAGAACGGATGACGCTGCTTACTGGCTCCTCTCTATCAAACCATGTGAGAAACTTTTGCATCTCCTCTTCAACACGGTCAGGAGACGGAGCAATATAGTGGATTTTCTCACGTCCGAACAATCCGCTGATAATATGCTCCTCATTTGTACGGTACTTTCCCACCTCAATCTGGCTGCCTTCACTGAAACCTGCAGGAAAGAAGGCTGCTTGCCATGCACAAAGTTTTTCTTTACTGAGCGGTTGGTCATACTGCTGTACAGCTTCAAGCATGACGTTGACAACTGAGTCAACATAGTGCGAAGGCGCAGTATATTTCACATTCTCAATGCCAAGCTTTCGGGCAATAGAAGAACGAACCTGATCCACGTTCAGCCGTATGCCTTCTATTTCCGAAGAATACACCACATCGTATGTTAGGTTCTCTGCCATTGCACGCAGTTTGCTATCAAAGCCCAGCGAACTCAACCTGCCATAAAGCAACCCTTGTTTACGGAATACTTTCTCTTGAAGAAGTGACACCTGCGAAGTGTCCCAATTGAAGTTTGTCCAATTATCTCTTTCGTGTATATACATAATGCATTCCTATTTTTTTGCGACATAATACAGCGATTAACGTCGCAAATTCTGCGGCAAAGATACAGATATAATTCCGAATCGCCAAATAAAACCGCAAATTATCGCATATTATGCGACTTTTTTGTCTCCAAAACGTCGAAAGCATACTTGGAGATACAAAAAAGGACCTGCCCAAACGGACAGGTCGCTTAACTTATTGTCAGAGAATAGACTTATTCTTCTACAGTAGCCTGTGCGGCTGCTAACGGATATTGATAATTATCCACTTACAGGTTTAGTGTAATTCACTGGCACTTGATTTCCGACACATTCTGCAAGTTTTTACACGTTCCAACTATAAATGTGCTTGATGGAAGATGATTCTTCTATTTCATTAATTTTTCTCAATGGAAAGGTCGGATGAAATCCAACATATTTTTCCACGCAGAACACTTTACTTTTATTGTTCTATTTCACCATAACTTTTTTAATCGTGCCGTCACTCATCTTGATGATGTTGACACCCCTGTGCATCGTGGGTTGACGCAGACCGTTAAGGTCATACACCTCGATGTCATTGTCGAAGTCAGTATCGACATCTATGTTTTCGATGCCCGATGGTTTATCCATTTCAATGATATACTTGAATTCTTTCCAATAGTCGGCATCTTGGTAGGCTGTCTTGCAGCCATATGGCACATAAAGTAAGGCATGGGCTCTGTTGGTGAATGTTTTCGAGCCAATAGTCAGCGGCGTAGGCAAATAACAGTAAACGGATGTCAGGCCTGAACAGCCAGAGAACGCTTCCCAGCCGATGCTCGTCACGCTAGAGGGGATGGTCACGCTCTTCAGGCCGGTGCATCCACAGAACGCATTATCGCCGATGCTCTTCACGCTCTCGGGGATGGTCACGTTCTTCAGGCCGGAGCATTCACCGAACGCAGACTCGCCGATGCTCGTTACGCTCTCGGGGATGTTTATGCCCGTCAGGCCGGAGCATTCATAGAACGTAAATTCGCCTATGCTCGTCACGCTCTCGGGGATGATCACGATCTTCAGGCCGGAGCATTCGAACGCATGATCGCCGATGCTCGTCACACTTGAGGGTATTGTCACACTCGTCAGATTGCTGCAGCCATAGAACGCACCTTGGCCGATGCTCGTCACGCTCTCGGGGATGGTTACGCTCTTCAGGCCGGAGCATCCATAGAACGTACCTTGGCCGATGCTCGTCACGCTCTCGGGGATGATGACGCTCGTCAGACCGGTGCAGCTGTCGAACGCACCTTGGCCGATGCTCGTCACGCTCGAGGGGATGGTCACGCTCGTCAGGCCGGAGCATTCCACGAACGCATAATCGCCGATGCTCGTCACGCTCTCTCCAATGATATAGTTTTTCACTTGGACATCAAATATGCTGCCAATTAAATAACACGACATGATTGTGTTGTTATTAATGGTCACGCTCGTCAGGCTGGAGCAGTTATAGAACGCATAATCGCCGATGCTCGTTACGCTCTCGGGGATGTTTATGCTCGTCAGGCCTGAACAGCCAGAGAACGCTTCCCGGCCGATGCTCGTCACGCTCTCGGGGATGGTCACACTCGTCAGGCCTGAGCAGTTGTAGAACGCATTCGCACCGATGTTCTCTACACCCTCGGGAATGATATATTCCGTGATTTCATAACCCTCACCATCTATCAATTTGACAGGCGTATCCAATTTCCATCTAATCAGTTCTATCACTTGGTTGTTGCAGAATGCCGCCTTGTCGATGACGGGCACTTTCACCTTAGTAAGATCGCAGCCATTGAACGCACCTTGGCCGATGCTCGTCACGCTCTCGGGGATGGTCACGCTCAACAGACAACAGTACGCGAACGCATGATCGCCGATGCTCGTCACGCCCTTGGGGATGGTCACGCTCTTCATTAATCTGCCATAGAACGCTTCCTTAGCGATGCTCTTTACAATATATCCATTGACGGGGGACGGTATCTTTAAATAATCAAGGTTGATGCTACTTTTATTAGTAGGTCTTAAATCCATCGCGTATCCGTCGCTGACGGTATAGGTCCATGATATTCCGTTGCTGTCGGTCCATGTGTCTGCCCACGTCTGCAAACATGTGCAGAGCAAGAGGGCTAAGGTTAGTAAATTTTGTTTCATAGTTGTATGTTTTTTGATGAATATTTAGTATTTGATGTAAAGATACAGATGTGCGACGAGGGTGTGAACCTTAATTCGTTCTTCGTCAGAAGGTTCTTTCTCCGTTTTCCTTTGAAAGCGTCTACTTATGTAGCCGAGCGCTGCAATACCCGTAACAAAAAGAATGAAACCAGCTCACACCCATAGACTACGGTGAAGCTCAATAGCTCTTCTCAATGTCTGTCATCGGACATCATCCGAAGACAGTGGCAAAGATAATGATTATTGAGTGGAAAACAAAATAAAAAGGCATTTTTTTTCATTCTGATTCCCAAGAGGCCGCCAATCTTACGAAAAGACAGGTGATGAATATCAAAGACCGCTTTTTGTGAGCTGGATATATAGCCAATGCAAAAGTAATGATATTCCCTTGATTTATGAACGCGCAACCTTGTCCTTTTTTGTCCATTCTGAATATCCTATGGTACGCACTTCATTCAAGGGCCTATATTGTATATAATTGCCTAAATAAATATAAAACACCGATAGCAATATTCTTACCATCGGTGTTTTTATTCTCAGTTATTGTTGATTTCTGTGTATTACATGTTGCTATTTAACAACGTTTTCTTGCAGCCGAGAGCAGAGTCCAAACCTATTTGGCTATGCCGAGGCAAGGAAAAGGTCGGATGAAATCCAACATATTTTTTCCACGCAGAACACTTTACTTTTATTGTTCTATTTCACCATAACTTTTTTAATCGTGCCGTCACTCATCTTGATGATGTTGATACCTGGGCGCAATGCTGGCTGACGTTGGCCGTTTAGGTCATAAATGGCTTCGATTTCCAACCCGTTGCCGTCTCCTTCTATATCAGTAATTGCCGATGGTTCATCTATAGGAACAATCTCGAAGAACAAGCCCCATACGGCATGGTTCTTGTATTGTTGGAGAGAAACCTCTGGCACATGCAGGGTCACGTATTCGACATACGAGCCTTGGAAGGTGCTGGCATCGACACGGGGATACCTTATAGCATAGCAGTAAACATCTTCAAGCTTGGACAAATTTGCAAATGCATTTGCGCCAATGTTAGAAACATTGCTGCCTAAACTGACTGTTGTCAATACACTGAAGCCTTCGAAAGCTGAATCGCTGATAGTCGTAGTCCCTTCGCCGATAGTCAGCGTCTTAAGAGATGTTTTGATATCAGCAAACCAGTCTTCTATCGTTTCGCAATTCAGTTTTAGGTCTGTAATATTGCTACATCCCTCAAAGGCGGATTCGCTGATGCTTGTCACGCTCGAGGGTACGGTCACGCTCGTCAGACCGGAGCAGTTATAGAACGTATGTTCGCCGATGCTCGTCACTCCTTCTGGGATGGTTATGCTCGTCAGACCGGAGCAACCCCAGAACGCGTTTTCGCCGATGCTCGTCACTCCTTCTGGGATGGTTATGCTCGTCAGGCCGGTGCAGTTTACGAAAGCGCTTTCGCCGATGCTCGTCACTCCTTCTGGGATGGTTATGCTCGTCAGGCCGGTGCATCTATAGAAAGCGCATTTTTTGATGCTCTGCAAACCCGACGGGAAGGTCACACTCTTCAGACTGGAGCAGTTCCAGAACGCTGCAAAACAGATGCTCGTCACGCTCTCGGGAATGGTAAGGTCTATAATCTCTGTATTCTCATCACTATAGATATGCTTGGCATAATATAAGGGATTTGCAGAATTGTTTGAGAAATAGATACCACACCATGCTGCGATGTCTGGTACGATAACCTTCGTCAGGCCGGTGCAGTTAGCGAATGCATACTTGTCGATAGTGGTCACGCTCGAGAGGATGGTCACGCTCGTCAGGCCGGCGCAACTCCAGAACGCGTATTTTCCGATGCTCGTCACACCATCTCCAATAATATATTCCTTAACCTGACTACCAAATATGTGCTTAATATTTGAATCAGCCGTGTAATCTTTCGACAGAATGACATTACTACTGATGGTCACGTTTGTTAGGCCGGAGCAGCCATTGAACGCTCCATCACCGATGCTTGTCACGCCCTCGGGAATATTAACGCTCGTCAGGCCAGAGCAGCCAGAGAACGCAGAGTTTCCGATGCTTGTCACGCCCTCGGGAATATTAACGCTCGTCGTCAGGCCAGAGCAGCCAGAGAACGCAGAGTTTCCGATGCTTGTCACGCCCTCGGGAATATTAACGCTCGTCAGGCCAGAGCAGCCAGAGAACGCAGAGTTTCCGATGCTCGTCACGTTTTTGCCAATAGTCACGCTGGTTAGGTTGGAGCAGTAGTAGAACGCATTAATGCCGATGCTCACCACACCATCAGGGATGTTAACGCTCGTCAGGCTGGAGCAGTTATTAAACGCATAATCGCCGATGCTCGTCACGCTCGAGGGAATATTAATGTCTGTTATCTCTGTATTCTTATCACAATAGAGATGCTTAGCATAAGACAAGGGGTTTGCATATTGATTTCCAAAACTGATGCTACACCATGCCGCGAGGTCTGGTGCAATCACTTTCGTCAGGCCGGAGCAGCCAGAGAACGCCCATTCTCCGATGCTTGTCACACCATCAGGGATGTTAACGCTCGTCAGGCCGGAACAGCGATAGAACGCCCATTCTCCGATGCTTGTCACACCATCAGGGATGTTAACACTCGTCAGGCCGGAGCAGTTATAGAACGCATAATCGCCGATGCTTGTCACGCTCGAGGGTACGGTCACGCTCGTTAGGCTGGAGCATCCATGGAACGCACCATTACCGATGCTCGTCACGGTATAGCCGTTTACCTTGTTGGGAATAATCAGATGGCCTGATGTTCTTGAAGAATTGGTAATGGTGGCATCTGAGCCAGAAAGCAAATAGGTCCATGTCACGCCATAGATGTCGGTCCATTCGTCAGCCCATGTCTGCAAACATGTGCAAATCAAGAGGGCTAAGGTTAGTAATTTTTGTTTCATAGTTGTATGTTTTTGATGAATATTTAGTATTTGATGTAAAGATACAGATGTACGACGAGGGTGTGAACCTTCTTTCGTTCTTCGTCAGAAGGTTCTTTCTCCGTTTTTCCTTTGAAAGCGTCTACTTATGTAGCCGAGCGCTGCAATACCCGTAACAAGGGAGAAGCAGCCTTCAGCCTTTCACCTTGTTACTTTGAATTTGCAGATTCTCTGACGGTGAAGCTCAATAGCTCTTCTCAATGTCTGTCATCGGACATTATCCGAAGACAGTGGCAAAGATAATGATTATTGAGTGGAAAACAAAATAAAAAGACAGTTTTTTTCATTCTGATTCCCAAGAGGCCGCCAATCTTACGAAAAAGAAAGGTGATGAAATATCAAAGACCGCTTTTTGTGAGCTGGATATTATCCAATGCAAAAGTAATGATATTCCTTTGATTTATGAACGCGCAATCTTGTCCTTTTTTGTCCATTTGGGTTGCCCCCCTCAACTCACTCCAAATAAGAGGAGTATGCAGAAAGCATGGGATATAACAACTGCATCCAAAGATTTCTCTCAGGATGCAGTTGCTATGATTGCATTGTGACTGCCTATGGAATCATAGGCTACGCATACAACTGTTTTTGCCCGTCATGCCATAGCAGTCAAAATGCTTAGTTACCGTTACTATTCACCACGTCCAAGGACTTTGCTGCGCTCACTATGAAAGGAGCGCCATAGAGAGTCCATTTTCACTTCGTTCTCTTCCACTACCTCTTCAATATTTATATGATGTGCGGGAGCGAGGTCTGGGTCGTCAGGATTGTCATATCCACCCACGTTACCCGTTCCCGTGCTGGTCTCGATGACCTGCATTATTGACTCTCCTGCAGGGAACAACACTATCTTAGTTTCAGGTTTCTTGTATGTCTTCATTTTTTATTTTTATTTTCTATTGTCATTGAACAATGTTCAATGCCTTTATTCCTTACTTGATAACGACTTTCCGTCCCTTGACCACATAAATTCCCCTTGCAGTAGGCTTGCCGTTGAGTTTGCGTCCGTCGAGGGTGTACCATTCGCTGTCGGTGTCGTCAGAGTTCAGCATAATGTCTTCTATGCCATTGGTGTCGTCATCAAGGACTATGCCAAAGGCAGTGGCCGCATTTGCAGTATTACCGAGAATGTAGGTAGGTATCTGCAGGTAAGCCCTGTTGGCGCTGAAGTTCCTTCCCTCTGACAGAATCTTAAAGCTGGCATTGCTTGGGTTAGTACCCGTCAGTCGGAGATTAGTGAGGTCGCCGTCGGTCGTGTCTATCCATGTCTGTTCCAATGTTCCTACCAGCATGTTGATGTAGTAAGAGTTGCTGGTGGAGATGGGCACGTCATAGTCTCCTGGATTTCCGACGAGATAGAGTCCTGTTCCTGCCGGCACATCATACACGCGCGTTGCATATACTCTTGAATTTGCCTTGTCATAGCCAGTGATGGTATATGCTTTCAGGTCTGTCACGCCAGTGAAGTCGAGGTCGTAGGGCGAGCAGTAAGTGCCCATGCCTGCGGAGGTGATGGTTATGTGAGCGTCAGTAGGTGCCACGGTTAGTTTGCCAGCCACATAGGAGATGTCGTAGTTGTCGGAGGCGGCACCGCTCACGGTGATGTCGTATATGCCCTCGGTATAGGTGTCGGAAGCAGTGCAACTGATGGTCGGTTGCGAGGTGAGGTCATCAGCAGTCTCATTGTTTTTGAATCCCCTATATTCAACCTCGAAGTTAGGCATAGCGTCACCCGCATTCACGGTGTAGCTCTTGGCGGTAATGGTGAGCGGAGCCTTGGTGATGGTCAGTGTGCCATCGACATAGATAAGTCCAGCGTTTGTCTCTTTTCCCTGCGTAATGACAATGGGATATACACCGGGCGCCGTAGATTCATTGGCGCTGCAAGTGATGGATGGCATGCCGTCCAGGGGGATGTCAGAGGTGTATTCAAAAGTCGGGTTCGGTTCTCCATACTCACGGGTGTAGCTGTTGGCAGTCACCACTGCGGCCTGACTACTACCAAGCAAAGTGCCGAAATTGCTCCAAGGGGCAGTAGTTTGATAATCGGACTGTGCTTCATCAGGCACAATCAATGTGGCATATTCCGTATAGGAGCCATCAAATGCATTGGTATTGGTTGATGGCACGGTGGTAGCATTGCAGGTAACCACTTCTAGATTCTCGCAATAGGCAAAGGCTTCAGAACCGATGTTCGGCGAGCCCTCGATGGTCACACCCCTTAGGACAGGACAACCAGAGAAAGCATTATCACCAATGCTCGTCACGCTCGAGGGGATGGTCATGCTCGTCAGGCCGGTGCAGTTCCTAAATGCCTCCCCGCCGATGCTCACTACACTCCCAGGAATGTTCACACTTGTTAGGCCAGAACAGTTATAGAAAGCCCGACGGTCGATGCTCGTCACGCTCGACGGGATGGTTACATTCGTCAGACCAGTACAGTTTTTGAATACACAATTACCGATTGCGTTGACACCATAAGGAATGTTGAAATCAGTAATCTCATTGCCGTTTATATCATACAAATGAATAATCTCATTGCCGTTTATGTCATGCACAGGAACGCACCCGTCAAAAGCGGAAGGTATTGAGCAGGAGCAGTAAGAAGCATAGTCTGTGACGAATATGTTGATAGTTGCAACGTAACAATCTTGGAACGCATCTCGGCCGATGCCCGTCGCGCTTGATCGGAAGGTTACGCTCGTCAGACCTGAGTCATAAAACGCACCAAAGACAACGTCTTTCACGCTTGAGGGGATGGTCACACTCCTCAGGCTGACGCAGAACACAAACGCGTATTTTCCGATGCTTGTCACTCCCTCGGGAATGGTCACGCTCGTTAGGTTGTGGCAGGAAGCAAACGCAAATTCATTGATGCTCGTCACTCCCTCGGGAATGGTCACGCTCGTTAGACCGGTGCAGCAGTCGAACGCATGATTGCCGATGCTCGTCACGCTCGAGGGGATGTCCACGTTGGTCAGGCCGGAGCAGTTATAGAACGAAGAAGAGCCGATGCTTGTCACGCTTGAGGGGATGTCCACATTCGTCAGGCCACTACAACCATTGAAAGCATTATCACCAATGCTCTTTACAGTATACACTTTTCCTTCAAACACAATTGTTGGGGGTATGACCACGTCACCTGTATAAGGATTATCTCCTTGGGTCACAACAGCAATGCTGCCTTTCTGTATCACATTATAATATATCCCGTCTATTTCTGCGTCATACGCCATCATGGCTAGCGGGAGAAAAGCCATGAGTAATAAAGTTAGTAATTTTTGTTTCATAATTCTTGAGTTTATGAGTTTTTAGATTAAGTTTATACACGCGGAGTGTGAGCCTTCTTCGTTCTTTGTCAGAAGGTTCTGCAATACCCGTAACAAAAAGAATGAAACCAGCTCACACCCATAGACTGCTTGTGAAACATCCCGCTTGAAAACGGGGAATTTACGGTGAAGCTCAATAGCTCTTCTCAATGTCTGTCATCGGACATCATCCGAAGACAGTGGCAAAGATAATGATTATTGAGTGGAAAACAAAATAAAAAGACAGTTTTTTTTCATTCTGATTCCCAAGAGGCCGCCAATCTTACGAAAAAGAAAGGTGATGAATATCAAAGACCGCTTTTTGTGAGCTGGATATTTAGCCAATGCAAAAGTAATGATAATCCCTTGATTTATGAACGCGCAATCTTGTCCTTTTTTGTCCATTTTTAACACAGTCCCCACCCTCAGCCCAATTGCTTTCCCCTTCGGCCAGCGACCGTTGGTTCCCCCGCCTCTGAAGGGTGGGGTCAGTAAATTAAGGATAAGGAGATATATGTAGATAGACGGAGATATATGTAGATAAAGGACAACACAGTCCCCACCCTCAGCCCTTCAGGGGCGGGGAGTTGAGCGTCCGTCTCTAATCCCTAAACCCGCTCAACACCCACCTCAATTGCTTTTCCCTTCGGCCAGTGACCGTTGGCTCCCATACAGGGGCGGGGAGTTGTTAGCAATGGGGTCTAATTATATATAATTATTTCTTTCAAACGACTTCTTTAATCTGTTTTTTGTATATTCTATATATTTTTTGTATTTTTGCATGGTAATTAGAAGTGACAATAAGATTACACGCGACACATGGTGAAGAAAGAAACATCAAATATTTATCCCAACGCTCCGCAATGGCATGAGTCGTTGTGCTCGGCTGTGGAAAAGTCTATACATCGTAAAATGGTGGAACAAGCGGATTTTGAATTTCTGTCAAATGCGGTGTTCTCACGCACTCACGAACTGATAAGTGCCACGACATTCAAGCGCTTTTGGGGCAAGATACAGGCAGATTACGCTCCCAGTGCCCGTACGGTAAATGCCTTGGCGCAGTTCTT
This sequence comes from uncultured Prevotella sp., assembly GCA_900320905.1. GTDB lineage: Bacteria > Bacteroidota > Bacteroidia > Bacteroidales > Bacteroidaceae > Prevotella. The sequence continues at coordinate 2,813 of ONTZ01000080.1, read as the reverse complement.
GGGATATCCTGATTTCGACAGTTTCTGCCAGAATCAGAGTGGTGACACTCCTCCCAGCAATCCAGTCCTTGGCGAGCACATCGACGTGAACAAGGACATCGACGTGGATGATGAGATAACACTCTATTGGGCTCCTGACAGGGTTTGCCATATCCGCTATACTGGCAACTGCGAGTTTGTGGTGCTGAAATCGGAGAAGACACGCCTGCAGCCTGGTGACACCTTCAGTTGCAATGTGTTCATCAATGGTGAACAACTTTACCTGAAGGACCTGGTTCAGGATGGTCGCCCGCCAGTAAATTATATATGTGGGATGAAGGGAGGGATACGTTACGAATTGCAAAAGCACTCATGAACGACCACGACAGCAGTACATCGAAATTTCTCGTTGACGACTACGAGGGCATCAGTTCCGACTTCATAGAAATGGAGCCGTTGCCTTCGCGTGAGGGCTATTGCGACCTCTTCAAGGCAAAGCGCTATGGGCGTTGGTATCTGCTGAAATGCCTAAAGGAGAAAGAGGCCACTTATCCCGTCTATCAGCAGATGTTCCGTAAGGAATTTGAGATTTCCGTGGCGTTGCAGCATCAATCTGTAGTGCAGGTGACAGGTCTCGAGACGGTGAAACTGCCCGACGGGAGGACTGCGCTGTGCATCATCTCCGAATGGATAGATGGTGTCACATTGTCCGAGTACCTCAAAGGCGCGTCAGGCAGTTCCGAGCCCTCAGTCAATGAACGGAGACGTGTGGCTGAAGAACTGGCTGAGGCTGTGGCGTATATCCACTCACAGCAGGTGGTGCATCGCGACCTGAAACCTTCTAATATAATGATTACCAACAATGGCAACTATGTGAAGGTAATCGACTTCGGTCTCGCTGACACCAGTAGTCATGCCATACTGAAACAGCCGGCAGGCACCATGCGGTATATGGCACCAGAGCAGATGCAGACATCTATGGCTGATGTGCGCAACGATATCTATTCGTTAGGAGTCATCCTTCAGGAGATGAACCTCGGCGGAGGGAAATACCGGAGAGTGGTGGAGCGGTGCCTCCGTCCGATGGAACAGCGCTACCAGCAGATGGACGACTTGCTCAAAGACCTGCATAGCCGTCGTGGGCAATACTTGATGTGGGGCGGTGTGGCTGCTGTGGTGGTGGCCGTTGTCACGCTGCTGTTGTGGCAAGTCTCCAGCCTACAACGACGGTCGGCACAGATGGAGAAGGAGGCTGCAGAACAACAGCTGCAACTAAAGATTCTTAATCATGAGATTATCGGTTTCGACGACCCAGAGGTGCAACGGCTCTGTGTAGCACATTGGGATACTGACGGTGATGGTCAGTTGAGTTACAAGGAGGCTGCTGCCGTGGACAGTTTGGGTCAGGTGTTTACTGGCAATAAGAAAATACTTTCGTTTGATGAATTGGAGAATTTCACGGGGTTGACCGCCATCGACGCCAACGCTTTTCGCGACTGCGAGTCATTGCAGTCGGTGCGGCTCCCCATTTCTGTACGATTTATCCGCAGCAACGCCTTCCGTCTACGGCTATAGAACGATTCAAGGTTCCTGGCACTGTGGCTGGTCTGGGCGACCATTTTATGGAGGACTGCCCGAATCTGGAAACCGTTATCTTTGAGTCGCGTCTCCCTCAGAACAACATGACAGAAGAGAGCGTGCCTTTTGTCAACTGCCCGAAACTGACAACCATTTTTGTTCCCGACTATTGCATCGAACTATTACTGCAGGGCAAGTATTTAATAGATAGCGGGATAGATTTGGAAACGGCCGATACTTTCCGCCCCTCCGAGCATCCGGCCATAGTTGCAGGTGTTAAGAAATTGGGTGGAGACAACAAATATGGTTATACTTATCGTCTTTGGTTGGAGTGGAGGTCGGTGTTCCCGCTGATGACCGACCATATCAGTTTTGCTGATTCGGAGGTTCAAAACATCTGTGTTGAATGGTGGGACCGCGATGGCGACCGGCAGTTGTCTATCGAGGAAGCTGAGGCAGTTCAGACACTGGGTTCTGCATTCACGGCAAATCCTAAGATTACCTCTTTCAATGAACTGAGATTTTTCACTGGTGTCGAAGAAATAGGAATCAGTGCCTTTGATGATTGTATAAACTTGAAGTCGATATCGTTCCCCTCATCCATAAAAGTCATTGATAGTTATGCTTTCAGTTACTGTGTTTGCCTGCAGTCAATAACCTTACCCAGCCATTTGGAGAAATTAGGGGGTAACGCCTTTCATTATTGTGATCTGGAAGAGATTTTCATTCCTGCCAGTGTTGTCTCGATCTCTCCTAGCACGTTCAATTATAACAATAGGTTACGCAAGGTGATGGTCAGCAAAGACAATCCTGTCTATGACAGTCGTGAAAATTGTAACGCCATCATAGAAACGGCCACCAACACAATGGTGAGCGGTAGCGTCACGGCATTCTTCCCCCGCAGCGTTGACAAAATGTCGGAAGAGCCGTTCACAGGCTATAGCCGTCCCTCTATTGTCATTCCCAAACAGATAAAGGCCATCGGTCAGTGGGCTTTCGCTTGTAAGATAGACACCATCTATTGTGAGTCGCCTGTACCCCCTACATTCAACAGCAACAATGGCGCCAACATTCTCTTCCAATACACTCCTATTATTATCGTTCCGAAGGGTTCACGCAACGCTTATGCCAAAGCCGATGGGTGGCGCTATTATTTAGATGGGCTTAGGGAAAAACCTTAATACCCACCAACGGTTTACATCTGATGATAACTAAAAGGCAAGATAACTTGTTCATGTTGATGGAACAAGATATCT
>ONTZ01000053.1 GCA_900320905.1 uncultured Prevotella sp. | reverse complement strand
ATTGGGGCCTGAGTTCGTCAAGCGCATGAAGCGTGAACTGCCTCTGCTTACCTTCATGACGTCCATCATGTGCATCCGTGTGGGTATCTCCCTCGACGGCTTCTACGGCGGCATGCGCGAGTCGGTGAACCTCTATACTGCGCCGAACGTCAGCGTGCTCCAACTGGAGGCCCTCAATCTCGAGGGCGGCATCCCCAACGACTGCCGCACCGACGGCGACCTGGATCCTGCCAAGCCCATCGCCATCGCCTTCGATGCCAACGCCCTCATCAACTGGCTCGTATGCGGACAGGTGGGCGACGACAATAAACTACGCGTCTTGAAATCGTTCTTCGTCAAATACGACCGCAAACTGGAGGAACTGTGCGAGGACTTCATCGCCTACTACCGGCCCCACCGCCGCCACCAGGTCATCTTCTACTATGACTCGACCTTCCTCGGCCAGGAATATGCATCGTCCAAGGGCGTCAGTTTCGCCAACACCATCAAGAGCATACTACGCCGTAACGGGTGGACTGTCCGTGAGAAATACATCGGCAAGCCTTGGAACCATGTCCTGAAGTGTGAACTGATCAACCGCATGTTCCAGGGGCGGGCTGAACACCAGGTCCTGATCAACCGCGACAATAACCCTGACCTGCTAATCTCCATTCAGTCGGCTGGCGTACGCAACGGCCAGAAGGATAAGACCGGCGAGAAACTGGCTGAGACCGAGGAGGATCGTCTCGAGGCCCGTACCGACGGCTCCGATGCCTTCGACACGCTCTGCATCGGTGTCGAGCGCTATCCCGTAGCGTGGAGTCGCGGCGGCCAGGTCAACGAATACCCCGAGTGATGCCCTGAGCGTATCCCCATGGTACTGGCGGTGGCCGGACGGATGTCCGGTTGCCGTCATCTATTTTTTCCGGGAACTCTCCGTCCTCGGCGGCCTTGTATTTTTCCTTTGCAAAGGTAGGCGAACCCCGTGCCCTGCAAGTACCGGTCCGGGTGCTCACGCGGGGTGCAGCACTCCTCCGGGCGCTATCGCCTCAGAAAAATCGTGACACGCTTTCCGGACTTTTTTCCCTTGCCGGCAGCAGCCGGGGAAAAAAGTGCGGTTTTTCACTCTTTTCCTTGCAATTCCTTGCATTGTAGCACTTTCCGCTTCCTGCCTGTCTGATGCAACGTAAAAATTACAAAAGCCCCAGGGCTTCAAGTTTAACCCCTAAAAAAAAGACAGTTATGACAGCATCAGTCCAGACATCCATCTACAGCCACACGCGCCTGTACAACAAGAGATACTATTCAGGCAACCTCTACACGGTATACGTCAACACCGAGGATGGCGAGAGCCACGAGTACGAGATCGAGGCCGACTCCTTCGCAGACGCCACGCGCCAGGCAGAGCAGTACGCCTACGGCCTCTATAACGACATCACCTACATCGAGGTCTATCAGTTCGCCTAATCGTTAACCCGACTAAATATATGAGATTATGGAACAGAAGTTATTCATCCTGGTTAAGACCGAGAAGTCCAACCGCTCAGAGAACAATGTGTGGGTCATCAGCACCCAGAGTCACAAAAAGAAGTATTGCCGCAATGCCCTCACGGCGCTCCGCTACGCCTTCCTCCTGAAAAGGCAGACAGGCCGCCGCATCGCCGACGACGCATTCGAGAGCCTGATGGCGGGTGTCCGCGCCCGCAAGTCGCAAACCCTGACAGAGGAGCCGGCCACGTGCTGACTCCTCTTTTTCGTTTCCTCCGCCATGTTACGGTACGCCCTTTTCCCATACGTCCCGAAGCGGCTGCTCTGCCGGGCATCCTTCGAGGAGATCGTCCTGCACTACATGATCCTCGGGTTCAAGGACGGCATGAACGTCCATACCCGATGGGCCGTGCGCATGTTCGCCCTGGCCATGGCCGACATGGACCTGCATGACGTGGCCATCGTCTGCATACCGGCGTGTTCCTGGCACTCGCACGTCCGCAGGTGGAAGCGCTTCACTGAGTCGCTGTGCCGCATCACTGGGGCAGTCAACGGCTTCCCCCATGTGCTGGTCAGCGGACGGCGCGCCCGCGTCCACATCACCGGCGAACTGGAGTTGGCCACGAACATCAAGCACTACGTGCAGATCGATGCCGCCTTCTTCCGGGGCCGGAAGGTGATCGTCATCGATGATATCTGCACCACAGGCCGCTCGTCGGACGCCTTCATAGCAGCCATGCAGGCATCCGGCGCTACTGTCACCATGGCCATGTTCCTCGCTAAGACAAAGGGCAGGTAAAACTGGTGAATGATCCGCCCTTCCATCTGCCCTTTCGGGCTGCCCCACCCTCACACCCCTGCGCACCTGAACGCCTTGGCTACCAACACTGGAGAGTGATGGATCATCTCCAGAGTTGTAAGGCGTTCCCCATGCAGGACGCGCACCGTGCCGCCACGCCCCCGCGCCCCTGCCTCGCTCCGCTCCGTTGCGCGTCGGACGCTGGAAGAGCCTTGACGGCTGACGGGTGGCGGCTCGTGCCGAAGAGAATGCACCTGCAGCAGCCGGCACATACACATCGGCAACGTGCCCCAGGCAACACCGCCACATGTCATCCAGGCACATCCGGCTTCTGACACTTAACTCCGCTGCACGGGTAGTGGCCGCAAGGGCGGACGACACCGTGCCACCCTGCATGCACGGCCTCCAGCCGTGTAGGTGCTTGCCTTATCATGTCGCATGGTGCGCCATGACCGCGGATGGGCATCGGCTGCTGCCACACAAGCCCCGTGACGGCGCAAGTAAAAAACCCTTACATATTCCGCTTGATAAAGTGAGGCAATTGCCTCGGGAGCGTAGGGCGGTGGGGGCTGCAGAGACTGCAGTGGGGCGCTTTTTCGCGCCCCACACCCCGGAAACGCCGATAAACAGGGACTTTTATCGTCGGAGGGCGTGGAATTTCCACGAAAAACGACCCAAATTGCCACCCTGCGAGATGGCAATTCGGGGCCCAAAGCGGTAAAACGGGGTCACTTGCCTGTCGCCCATGGGCGATTGCCTCCCGTTTTGAGTGAAAAATGAAAAAGTCTGCAGACAGTGCATTTCTTTCGAAAAAAATGCTTACCTTTGCAGCGTACATTACATTTTGCATGTATATTAAACCAGATTTAATCTCCCCTGCTTGTGAAAGCCGGGGATTTTTCGTATCTTTGCACCTGGTTTAATATATATGTGATATGAATACAGATTATGATGACAGTGAGTTCCAGCTATGGAACGATATACAGTCTATAAAGGATCCCAAAGGGGCTGAGTATAGACGCAAGCAGCACGAGAGACAGAGAAAGATAGAGAAAAGGTCTAAGAGGGCTGATAGCACTGTCGGTTGGTTGATAAAGGCTATAGCTTGGGTGGTCGGTACGGTTCTTACAGGCGTGATCTATTTTCTGGTCGATTGGCTTTTAAAGAAGTATATGACTTAGAAGTATGCCTCCGAGTATCCCTATACAGATAGTAAATGCATAGTTACCTGCGCTCTGGTAGAATACCTTGCGCTCCAGTTCGTCAACTCGGTTCTCCAGTTCACGGTTCCTGAAGAGAACCATTGTCTCCCATCCGTCCAAGATACGGTCGCGGTCGTATTTCTGACGTTCCTGCCGTATCTCATCGAACTTTTTCTTAATTTCCTCTGTATTCATGCCTGCAAAATTACAAAATTTTGTTCTGAAAGTGCCTTTTCGGTGATAAAATCACTAAAATATCGCCGATTTTGTGAAATAATTGCCGATTTACTTGTTTCATTCGGGATTATTTCGTACCTTTGCCATCGCAAAACATCATAGAGCGGTTTGCTCCGGGGGCGGTGAAAGACGCCCGAGTCATGACTCAGGGCATTTTTATGTCCATACTTCCGAGACCTGCCAGAGGTCTCACTACACCAATAGCGGTGGCCACCCAGTAGATACAAGTCCTCGGACAAAGTCTATGATGTTTTGCGACAGGGAGGGCTGCCGCTTTCCCTGTCCATAGGGGAAAGGTTCTGATGGCCGTGAGGCATCGGTGAACGAACGCCATCCGAAAGGATATGTCTGGAATCTGGGAAGCCTTTCCCCTCAGGGGAGATGGAAGCCATCGTGAGATGCTTCAGCGGATTAAAAGGCCTAGGCATCTCCCCTCTTTCGAGGACAACATAGCAATATGCAACAGTTAACACTACAATTCGAGGGCTATGCGGATACGCAGCAGCACATCGACGTGGGCGCGACGAGACAGCGCAGGGCACAGGCGGACAGTCCGCTCGTGCATATCCTGACGGCAGTACAGCAGGCTTGTACCACCAGTACAAAGGCCTTGTACCGCCAGTACAAAGGCTCTGTACCGGCAGTACAGAAGGCGTGTACCATCTGTACAGCCCTCCGGTACCGCATCCCGTTCTCTCCCCTGCAGTTCTTACAGGCGGCTCTCTTGTGTGCCTTCGGCTTCGTCATGTTTTTCTTCGCGGCAATCATAGGAGGATAGCGTATGGTACTGTCGGAATATCAGGCCAGGCGCGAGGACCTGGAAAGAAAGATGCAGGAGATCGGCGAGCGCGAGGCGGCACACAAGATGGAACTCTCCGTCAAGCACCAGGCGCAGTTGAAGAAGATCGCCTCGCAGATCGGCAACCTGAAACACCAGCGCGCCGAGGTCAACAAGCAGTATGAGATCGACAAGGCTTGGTTCCACCGCAAGTACCGCGAGGAGAAGCATGCCATTACCTCTGCCATTCATGCGCTGCGCATGGAGTACCTGACGGTGAACGGCGCCCAGGACGTGCGCCCTGCGAAACTTACCCCCCCCCATTACAGACGGGCGGCCTAACGATGGAGGAACCGAATGATGAATAAGGCAATCAACCTCTCATCCGAGGCACTGGAGATGGTGAACCGTCTCTGCAATCCCAGCAACCTCGAGGACACTATCGGCACGCTCAATGCCGCCGAGGAGGCACTGCAGAAGCAGGCCTATACCGAAAACGACCCCGTCGAGGGCAACGATCTCTTTATTGTGGCCTATCAGGTCAAATTGTTCACAAAGGATTTGGTAAAACTTAAAACGCTGATTGAAGATGAAAGAGGAAATGAGTGACAAGATGAGGGAGCGCATCGCCAAGTGGCTCGATTCGCTCAAAGAGGATGAGAAGGTGCAGGCCGAACTGCTCGACGCCTACTTCTTCTCCCGGCGCAACCTGCCCGAGGAGGATCCCGGACTGGGGCGCGCCGTAGAGGACTTCAAGACGTCTGACGAGATCATCGACGACCTGACGCCGATGATGTACGTGGGCAAGAATGTGGTGGCGGGCTGGATGGCAGCCCACGACTACCACATCACCACCGTCGCCGACGGCTCGCCCCGGTGGGCCATCTGGCGGTTCGTGGAGGTGCCGGCAATGACATAGACATAGATTTCCGAGTATAGTCATTTTTTTTTGAGGGGCAGCGCGTCGCGATGACGGGCCGCCCTTTTTCCGTTGTATTTTTACTTTCCAGCCCTGCGCAGTACCTTTGCGGTAAATTATTCGCAATGGATCAGATCAGCCTCTCATCGCTCAGCGGACACATCTACTTCACCTCGGGGATGCCCGACGTGAGGATCCCCGGCACCGACGGCACATCGCAGCAGGTGACCGTCACCTGCGACGGCCAGCAGTTGTTGCAGGAGCCGCTGTGGCCCGTGTCGGGCTACATCACGCTCACCGCCCTCGGCGAACTGTTGGAGCCGTATGCCAGGAAAAGCCTGGTGTGCAGCGTGACGATAGCCTCCGGCGGTACCACCGCCGCCTTCACCGTCCTCTATGCGATGGCCGACGTGGGCGTCTCGGCTGAGGAGTTCTACGGCAGCCACTTCCTCTCCATCCTGATGGGGACAAAGGTCACGGCAGCAGGACGTCGTGAACTGCTGTGGTACTACGGCACCCAGGCCGCGTCGGCCACCGCCGAGTATGCGGACGGCAGCACCGCTGCCTTCGAGGTCACGGCAGTGGGCGGCAGCACGGCCTATACCTGCATCGACGTGAGCCCTGACAACTTCGTGACGGCGCAGAAGACGCTGGTGGCCTACACCGTGACGGCGGGCACCCGCTCCCAGCGGTTCGAGATGGACCTGACGGTACCCGACTGTGCGCCGATACTGGAATTCTACAATTCCTTCGGCGTGTGGGAGTACATCTACTGCACCGGTACGCACCAGGTGGCACCGGACTACAAGCGTTCCTCCGCACGCATCAACGGCATGCTCCGGAACTACCGCATCGAGGAAACGCGCACCTTCAAGGCCGACACGGGCATCCTCAATACGGCGATGGCCAACTGGGCCGAGGAACTGTTCCGCTCGCCCGAGGTGTACGTGGTCAACGTCATCAACGGGTCTGTGGTGAGCGCCGACGGCGGCAAGGAGGTGACTGTCACCGACTCGAAGTCGGAACGGTCCAACGCCGATGACCACCTGCCGCGCTTCACCTTCTCCTACCAGTATGCGCAGCGCATCCACAACGTGCTCCAGATGAACCGCGTCGGACGTATCTTCGACAACACCTTCGACCATACCTTCAACTAAGATGAAAGAGGCATATCATATAAATTACGTGCTCGAACAACTCGACCTGGCGGCGAAATACCGCCAGAAGGTCAGCGTGAAGGCATGGAAGAAAGACGGCGAGGTGGTGGACTACACCGGATGGGTGCCCACCTCGGGCCACTGGCGCGGCGGCATACACCGCCTTCAGAACCCCGTCAACAATCAGGTGCGCGCCGTCATCGACGTGCTGATATTTGAGTTTAACGGACATTCTGTATATCTATGAACGAAGACAACAGACAGGAAATGGTACCAATCGGGCACCGCCCCGGATGGACGCGCTACGCAGTAGGCAGCGCCATCATGAATGCCAGCGGCTCCGAAGCAGGAAGCCCCGCCAGCAAATACCAGGAGAGTCACTATATCATCGATGACTTCGACGAGGAGATCAACACCGTCGCCTTCCAGAAAGGGAAGGACGTTTACCACTACGTGCCGTATGGCGACGACGACCAACTGCCGTTCAAGGTAATGAAGAAGATAGGCGAGAACATGGTGACCTCACAGTGCCAACTCTTCAACGTGCAGGCATGCTACGGTCAGGGCGTGCGATTCATCGACCGCGACACCCGCGAGGACACGCAGGATCCCGACATCCGCAGGTTCTGCCTCAGGAACTCACTGCATGAGTTGTTTCTCGAACAGACCACGGACATGAAGTTCTTCTTCAACACCGTCACGAAGATCGTGCTGTCGAACGACCATCGGGAGATCGTGCAGATACGGCACCGCGAGACGTGCTACTGCCGCTTTGCCCGCAAGAACGAGGAGAAACGCTTCAAGTACATCCTCTACGGAGACTGGAAGGAGAGCGCACCAGACCCGTCGGAGGTGGAGGTGCTGCCGCTGCTTGACTTCAGCGATCCCCTTGGAGACCTGATGGTGCGCATGGGGAGGGAGCCCGACCCGAAGACGGGCAAGCGGCGCAAAGTACCGGAAGACGCCACCGAATGCGAGTTCGCCATCGTGTGCCGCATGGCCACGCCGGGCAGACGGCTCTATGCCAGGCCATACTATTTCTCGGCCTTCCGTGACTCGTGGTTCGACATCTATGAACTCATCGGTCTCGGCAAGCGGTTCATGATCCAGAACACGTCCGCGCCACGCCTCCAGATAGAGGTGCACGATGACTACTGGGATATTGTTTGTGACAATGAGGGAATAACGGATTCTGATGCACGCAAGGAGCGCATCAAGCAGGAGAAGCAGAACATCATCGATTTCGTCTGCGGGCCTAAGAATGCCGGCAAGGCGCTGATCAGCGGCTACTACGTGGATCCCTCAGGCAAGGAGCACTCCATGGTTCGTGTCGTCAACCTGAACCAGGGAAAGAAGGAGGGCGGCGACTGGGCCGACGACATGCAGGAGGCAGCCAACACGCTGTGCTTCGCCTTCGGCGTGCACCCCAACCTGATTGGGGCCACACCGGGCAAGAGCCAGATGAACAACTCCGGCTCTGACAAGCGCGAGTTGTTTACCATGAAGCAGGCTCTCGAGAAGCCCTTCCATGACGTGATGATGAAGCCCTACCATGTTGTGCTCCACTACAACGGCTGGAGCGAGAAGGTGACCGTCGACGTGCCCATGCTGATGCTCACCACCCTCGATGAGAACAAGGATGCAGAAAAAGTAACGACTAGCAGCAATGACGATGGAAATAACAAAGACTGAATTTGAAAATTTTGTTTCGGTGGCGACGTCCTCCCATATGGAGGTATATGAGAAGGTAGAACCGCAGTTTGCTTCTACCTTGGACGATTGCAAGGCTGGCGTACTCGGTGATGTGGGTACGTCAGCCATCGAGGGGGAAGGGCACGAAAAACTGAAGAATGCCGTCAAGAAATGGGTAGCCCTGCAGGCGTTCCTTTCCGTGTTCCGGCAGTTGGACCTGGTACTGACTCCTACCGGCTTCGGAGTGGTCAGCACACAGCAGATGGCACCGGCATCCAAACAGCGCGTCGATGCCCTTATAGGTCACCTCCGCGACAGCATCCTGATTGCACACGGCCAGTTGCTGGAGGAACTGTGCAAGGTGAGCGGATGGGGATCCACCACACAGGCACTGGAGAATATCGACACGCTCTTCTTCGACTTCCGTATGCTGCAGAAGATGCAGGGGCCTGCGGCCTCGCACCTCGACTGGCAGGCGGCACAGCGTCTCATCGGCGAAGCCGACGAAGCACTGCGCCTGAAGATCTCCAGCCAGTATATGGACTCCCTGCTGGAACATGTGCGCTGCGGCACGGTGACTGCAGACGATGCACCCGTCATCTTCCAGTGCCGCCATATCATCAACCTCTGGATCGCGGGCGACCAAGAGGCCGTGCGCCTGAAGATGCTCCGCCTGCTGAACACACTCGACGCCAACCTGGAGAAATATTCTGTCTATGGAGAATTCGGATACCCTGTGAACCACCATGAGAATTTCAAGAACACTCAGGACGCACCGGCCTACATCTTTGGCTGACGGTTCCATCGACCTCTACGCCCCCACGGCGTGGCGAAAGATGACACAGCACCAACTACGCTATGTGCTGACGCTGCTGTCTTTGTTCGATGACCTCACGGTCGTCAAGACTTACATGCTCTTCCGTCTGGGAGGCATCCACATCGAGGGCGAGATGGTACGTATCACCCGCGACCAGCCGAAGTCCTTCCGCTGCTGGTACCGGCCGGCATGGTGGAAGCACCGCCGATGGTTCGCACTGGAGCCATGGCAGGCGGAGAGCATGATCCGACAGTTCGACTTCATCGACCCGTTCGACGGCATGGATGTGCGGCTGGAGCGCATCCGCGGCTGTCGGGCGGTCGATGATATCCTCGACCACTACCCCTTCGGCGACTACCTCTTGGCCGAACAGTACTACCAACTGGCTGTCAGCAGCGGTAAGCCGGAGATGATCGAGCGCCTGGCATGCTTCCTATATGTCCATACCAAGCGCTACGGATTCCTATGGCTGAAGAAGAAAGAAGTACACCCCAATCGGCTGTCGCTCTCCCCCGCCGAGCAGATGGGTACGCTGCGCTGGTTTGCCCATGTGAAGAGCGTCTTCGCAGAACGGTGGCCGCACTTCTTCCGCCGCGTGGATACCGACATCGAGGAGATGGACATCGACCTGATGGGCGCCATGGACGCACAGATACGCGCACTCACCGAGGGCGACATCACCAAGGAGGATACAGTAAAGAAGTTGCCCTGCTGGCGTGCGCTGACAGAACTGAACGAGAAGGCCCGCGAGGCAAAGGAGTTTCACGAGAAATACGATAAGAAATGATTTTCGACGCACTACACTACTTCGAGACACTTGCCAGGCAGAACAGACTCTGCGTGGAGAACGGCTTCAGGCCGGCCTTCTGCTCTGGCCCCGACAGCATCGAGGGCATCATGCAGGAGTTCCAGAAGACGGCGAATTTCGTCTGCATCGACGACACCACCGACCAAAACCTCTTCACTGAGGGCGTCTCGTACTTCAAACGCCGAGTCTATACCGTCTTCATCCTCGCCGCCTACAGATGGGACGACATGGAGGACCGCGAGGAGAAACTGAACCTCTGTCGCACCATCTTCACCCAGTTTGTGAAACGTATGATATGGGACAAGGTGCAGAGAGAGAATGAGGGTGACGATTTCACCTTCCTCAATGTGGAGAGGATCTACTCCAAGGAGTTCGGACGCTACACCATGAACGGCGTCACCGGCCTCTACTTCATGGTCGAGAACGACGAGCCCGCATCGATGGACTACGAGGATGAGAAGGATCTCGAATCCGAATGGGTCACGGAAACCGAAACAACTACCGAACCCGGTGGCGAAACGCAAGAGGAGGGTGACTGATGGGACTGATGAAGAACCTCGCCATCGAGGAATACGAGTCGCGCCGTCACAGTGGCCAAAGGTTCCATTATAACAGTCGGGAACTGGAGCGTTATGAACGCGGATGGTCGAAGATGATGGTCGATATCTGGCGCGAGAAGATCCAGCAGTTGAATATTTCGGATACAGGTGCCCTGCGCGACTCCATGACGGAACTGGTGACGACGGGTCAGGTGACCACCATCGAGCATAAGTTCCTGCAATACGGCCTGTTCGTGGCCGCTGGCGTCGGCAACGGCTTCTACCATGGCAATCCCGGCGACTTGCTGTTCATGGGCGACCGCTACCGCGAGGGTAAGCGTGAATACGGATCGCGCCAGGTGGGTGCAGGACTGTCGGAGGATCACATGAAGAGCCCGAAGTTCGAGCATGTCACCGTGAAGCGCGGCCCGAATGCAGGCAAGGAGGCGGCACTCACCTCGGGCGAGAAACGCATGCCCCGCGACTGGTTCTTCAAGAAATACTACTATTCCATCCGCCGCCTGAACCTCGAGGAGTCCGCCTTCTACGGACGCGCTTACCAGGGACTCATGTCCACCTTCCTCGACGAACTCTTCTCCGGCGGCATCCGCAGCAACCGCTTCTAGGTATTTTTATTCCCCTTGACATTAACCTATCTTTGCAAAAAAATAACACCCATGTCAGAGATAGACATACTGAGATCGGACTTTGAGGGCATCCGCGACGAACGCAGGACTGCCGCCAATACGGCCAACCGTATCGGCAACGCCCTTCTCGCCCTGCTCAATCTGATGGGTGACCTCGACTTCGACGAGAAATACCTTTCCAAGACTCATGACGACACCGCAGCCGGTAAGATCACATTCGACAGGGGATTCCTATCAAAGTACCTCTCCGTATTCCAGGCAGCCTTGCAGTCTGCCGACTACGAACCGGGACTGGCCACGGGACGCGGCTGGGGCATCTCGGAGCGAGGCGTGGCGGAATTCGCGGGCATCAGGGCACGGTTCATGGAGGTGCTCGAACTCATCATCAACCGCCTCTCGGCCATCGAGGGCGACCAGATACTGACGGAGGCCGACACCATCGAGAGCGTGGAGATCGTCGGACAGACCGCAGGGGGAAAGGATATCTACCGCCTGCACCTGAAGGACAAGTGGGACAACTACGTCACAGCACAGTACGAACTCAATATCCTGCAGGGCATCGTGAACACACTGCCGGGATCACAGGCCGGGGTGTCGCACGTCACCGAGGCACAGAGCGTACAGGCGGACGGACCCACGAAGTACTATGAGTCCTGGATGCTCGTCAGGCCGCAGTCGCTCGACGGCGTACATGCCGTTCCGGGTGCCAACTGGGTAGATGTCACGCTCTATGACGATGAGGACACCCCCGCCGGGGTGAACTTCCCGCCGTGCCCGCTGATGAAGATCGCACGCAGGGGCAACGCAGGATCCACCGAGGAGTGCCGGAGAAGACAGGGATTCTTCCTGCTGTCCTCCACCATCGGAGATATCATCAAGTACAGTTACGTCACCACGCCGAAACTGCAGAACTGGAACTACGGAGCGACATTCGGATCGCTGCCGGAGTTCGTAAGGGGATTCGCCGACGTCAGGGAAAGGCTGGCAAAATGGAGGGAACTGGGCTTCGAGGAGGGCGACTACGTCTTTGCCACGGGCATCGTCGTGCAGGACTTCATTCAGATATCAAAACAGGGAAAGCCCATCGTCGACCAGCGCGACAGGGGCGACTGGACGGCATTCACACAGGGCGGAGGCGTGTGCCTCTGCGAGGACTGGAACGAAGACGGGACGTTCGAGACAACAAACGTGTGGAACAACGGCATCAAGTGGCGGTGCCTCCGCAACAAGACCACCCAGGAGCCCCAATGGAACTGCGAAGACTGGAACCCCGTGGGAGGTGACATGGTGTATTACTGCGAGATACTGTCATCGGCAGGCCGTACCTTCCGCAACGGCGACGTGGACACCGTGCTCACCATGACGGTGCGCTACGGACTGGAACAGATCGAGGACCGCCTGGTGCTCATGCCGGCAGCAGTCGTCACATGGTCTCGCGACACGGGCAATGCCAGCGAGGACATATCATGGACGGCCACACCTGCCACGCCGGGGGATCATCCGCACGTCATTCACCTCACTCGACCAGACCTCGGCAGCGGATGGATGTCGCAATACAGGAAGGTGACGATACACTGCAGCGTCTGGGTGCCGGGAGACAACGGCGTCACCACGGAATACCCCGCTGACTACGAGACTATAATATGACAGAATAGACAAGGCTATGATAAGAAGCAGAAAACAACAATCGGAAAACGTACTGGACGGACTGGTAGTGGGTGGTAGCATATTCCCCCTGCAAGGATCCAACAGCCAGATATACTACGGTGCCACGGGGGAATGGGAGAGCGACCGCAGATACGTTCCCTGCATACTCTTCGGAGCAGTTAACACATCCGACCCTTCAGGCGTCATGAACGGGGAACAGGCACTCACGGGCATCGAGTGGTACACGGACGTCCCCACAGGAGACTTGCTGACACACAGAATCAGCAATCCCGCTGCAGACATACTGTCTGCCACTGACTCACAGGGGGCTCCTGCCGCCTGGCGCAGCATCGACTACCTGATCAGCGACGGATCGAACGACCCGTGGTGCGCCGGAGTGCCTGAGTGGGGTCTTATCGTACACAAGAACGTGCCGCACAACACGACCATGCAGTTGTTTGCCGTCCTGAAGTTCATCGACAAGCGCACGGGCGTCACAGTCAGGAAGGTCGCGTCCATCGGGTTTGCCACGGAGTATTTCGACAACGTGTCCCTGCGCGTGGAGGGCAACAGGCCGGAGGACTGGGTGATGGATCCCATTGCAGCGCCTGAACCGCTCGCTTCAGGACATGACATCCTCGACGAACCGTGGACACGCACGTTTGCTGCGCAACTGAAACGCGGCGACAATGATGTTCCCGATGCGGAAGCATGCTATCTCTGGGTTGTCAAGGACACCACAGAGGCACTGGGATGGAGGAGGATGACATCGGATGAGCGTAACCTGCTGGGCATCTCCAGTGACACGGTGAAGCAGATATCGCTTGACACGCGCATAGTCATGGATGGCATAAGCCTCCGGTGCTACGCCAAACTGCGACCGTCGGCTGCCGCCTGGTCATCGCCGCTCGGCTCCAGCAACCCGTTCTGGGAATGCCGCATGACCATGAAGATGAGCGACAACATGAGTGTCGTCACCAAACAGACAGCAGGTTTCGACCAGGACACGAAAATGGATAAGACATGCAGGTACACGGCGGAGATCCTCTACAATAACAAGCCCGTGCCTGCAAACAAATACGGCCTGTTCCGCATCATCTGGATAGGTACCAACATGAGCAACGGAGCCCTGTTGACGGTGGGAGAAGGCCGGACATGCCAGTTTGTGCCAAAGAAATTCGGATTCACCTTCCCGGCCGGATTTGCCGTTCATGCGGAGGCGTATGTCCTGAAGACCTGCGCCATCGTCACGGACGACAGCGACAGCAACTGCATCATCGTCGATGACACTAACCAGAATGAGGTCATCATCGACGGCGTATACGAATGAGCAACCCTTTAAAACAAAGAGATATGTATTTCATCATTGAGAGAGAACGGCTGCCCCAGGGGCGCCATTACGAGACACTGCCTGACGGTCGATGCATCGTCGGGGTCAACGAGGCCAAGACGATGGACACGCTCGACGGCGTGACCGTCGTACAGACGGCTGCTGCGCTGGAGAGGCTTCGTGAGAGCATCCTGCGGGAGATGGGCACCACCGCTCCGCAGCAGGCCACTGACGGGACAGAGAACCCGGGAGAGACGGCGACGGAGGACACCGCTGCCGACGAGCCGGAGACAGTAGCAGAGGACAACCAGGAAGAAACGGAGGTAGAGAATGGGTAGAGTAAGTGGAGGAATAAACATCTCTGGCGTCATCGACGGTGCCACCGCGATCACAGAGGTATGCGCCCTGAACAGGCCGCTCCTGCAGTATTTCGACAAAGCAAGGTTTTCGCCTGACTTCGCCTCGCTCTGGAACAACGGGAACGGCGCTAACGACGTGCCGACCGTCATAGTGAAGGCCTTCGACAGCGCCACAGGAGCCGATGTCAGCGACACGGTGTCGCTGACCACCGTATACTATAACGATGCCGCTATCACATGGGGGAACGGCGGCATTGCGACAGCCCCGGATATTGTGGCAGGAAAACTGCTGAAGACTACGGTATCCTACGGCGGAAAGAACATTCCGTGTGTGAAGTTCATCGGCAACGTGGCTGACAGCAACACCAACCCTGACGACGACTTCATATACTTCGACGGCACGTGTGTCGTCGGCGGAGGACAGATATCATTCAAGAAGGCCGGCCGACCCGTGATGATACGTGAGATAGAGAGCACCACGGCAGGCTTCGACCTGATCCTGACGGTGCCAAACAACATGAGCGGCAGCATATACCGCGCCGCAAGCGGTGCGCCTGTCAGCACGAAGCGAGTGGCCACGCTCTTCAAGAACGGGAACCCGCTGGATGCCGCCGCCATGGCTGGCTTCACCTTCGAGTGGGCTGACATCACCTATGACAATGTCATCAACCTGACAGGTTCATCCACAGGCATCACCATCAGCCAGACCTTGATAGCAAACGACACCATCACGCTCGCAGAGTCGGCGGTGGACAGCCTGATGCAGTTGCGCTGTATCGTGAAGGATGCACAGCAGAACGTCGTCGCCGTCGGTATGTGCGGCGTGCCGGACCTCTGCGACGAACTGCAGTGCGGATGGATGGTGTCTGACTATCCCGGCAACAACACAGAGGTGGAATTCAGCAACATGGACCGCGTCGACATCCGCGACGGCGGCGCGAAGAAATTCCGGCCGTTCGTAAAGACGGGAGGGGTGCCGGCACAGGCCTTCGCCAACCAGGACTGGACGTTCGGGCTGGATAACAATAACGGCGATGCCGTCGCCACCACCTCGCTTGTCACAAGCGGTGCGGTTGGCAATAGATACATCATCATCGCCTACGGCGACGTGGTGCAGACAAACAACGGTATCAAAACCAAGCGCCCACTCGTGCTGAGCGCTACGTCAAACATAGGGTAAGGTCATGAGGAAGAGAATCAGCGGGTCTATACTTTGTACCGGCATCATTGACGGCAAGGATGGACAGAATGGCAGGGACGGACAGGACGGACAGAATGGCAGGGACGGACAGGACGGCCAGGATGGACAGGACGGCAGGGACGGACAGGACGGCCAGGATGGACAGGACGGCAGGGACGGACAGGATGGACAGGATGGCCGCGATGCTGCAGTACTGGAGTTCACGGCGGGAAACCCCGTGCTCTTCACTACTGACCATAACGGCATGACGACCTCTTCCCAGCAGAAAGATGTCACATTCAGGGTACGCACGGCTGGAGGTGTTGGCACGCCGACCACGGCGAATATCTCTGTGACTTCTTCATTCGGAAACATCTCCATCACAAAGCCCGGTGACGGAACCGTACGCTTGTCCGTCATCGAGAACAAGTCAGTCAGCGAAGGCACCTTCTCCGTGACGGCCGTAGCCACCATCCAGGGAAAGTCTTACACGGCCACAGGGTGCATCGCAGTGGCCTGCAACCGTATGGGCCTACGTGGAGACGCCGGCCCCTGGAGGTATTTCGACGGTCACTGGGATCCCGCCAAGCATTACAACAAGAACGCTGGTACGCCTGTCGTACTGGCTGCTGACGGCCTGAGGTACTACCTCAATGGCGACAGCAGTTATAATGAGGATCCACGCTCCAACAACAACGGCGCCCCATGGTCACTGACGACAGAGTCCTTCAAGTACCTCGTCACAGAGATGATATTCTCCGACGGCGCACAGTTCGGCGCCTTTGTGTTCAACAACGACTGGCTGATAAGCAGCAGCGGTACGATCGACGGCACGAGATACCTTACCACAGACAAGGACCATCCCGCCAGTGTGACTTTGTTGTCAGGGGACACCGTCCCTGCGTACACGCGGTTCAACCCCGATCTCCCCGACGGCAAGATGAACGTCCCCGTCCCGTCTGGCACTATCTCCAGCCAGGTTCAAAGTGTTTACTTCAGCCTCCGTGGCGGCCACACCTATAAGATAACGGTCAAGATATCGGACTACGATCCATCCTCGCCTGAGGAGCCGTTGTCCTCCATCGACATCTACCTGCGGACTGCCACCGGCTCGTCTAATCTCAGGGCCCTGACAGTCAACCGTAACGGATCTTTCGTCCTCGGAAACTACTCACCGTCTGCAGACGGGGATTTTCGCGTGTGCTATGTCTGCCAGAGCGGACTCACCGCCACACTCGACGCGGTCACGGTGACATCTTCGACGGTGTTCGTACCGAACTACGCCGTCGATGGATTTTCAGGAGAGGCATACCTTGGAAAATGTCACGTTCGCGGCGATGTAACTGCCAACAAACTTCTGGCTTCCGACGCGAACTTCTCCACGGAGATATTGCCGGGACTGGTAGAGTTCCGGAGCGTTCTAAGCCCACTCTCGTACCTGAGAATCGGTGCCGACGCTGACGGCATGGTGTTCCAGATGACAGACAAAGATGGTCGTCTGATATGGAACCTCGGAGGGTCGTCCAACGGCATCGGAAGCATCCTGTCCGGAGGCGGTGACTACACGACCGTCTATTACAAGTCCATGTCGGGTCGGAATCCTGCTGTGTCGGAGTTCAACAACGTCACCAAAGATGACTGTACGGAATACTATCAGTATAACGGAAAATGGGCTTCCGCCAATGGTGAAAGGCAGTTTGTCGATGGAGAAGAGGCAAAGAGCGGCATTGTCCACACGATCAGAACCAATGTTCCTGGAGCATACCTGATACCCGACGGCTACTACGTGAAACCCAACAACGGCATTTTCTTGACGGAAGTATCCAATGTCGAGGTAGGTGACTCCACCGGACAAAAGAAGACCGTGTACATATACCATTTCGTCAGTGGAAAAAACACAGAGACGCTCTCAAAGGAATTCTATTGATTTCACAGTAATAACACTTTAAATATTTTAGATTATGTTTACATTCAACGGCTTTTTAGCGAAACTCAAGACAAAATTCTCAACAAACAAGACTCCCACAAACAACCATCGTTTTCCTCTCGTTTTGCCAGACGGCACCCCTGACGGCAATGCTACACCGGCAGACATCATGCAATTTCTGGGCGATGCTGGAAAATATCCTAAATATAGAGAGAAGAACCTTGGTGCATCAGAAAGTGTTGATCTGACATTATCTACAACCATGTATGTATTTTTAGCGGATACTAGATATTTTAATGGTATAAAAATAGTTTTAGGTGCTACAAATACAATAAAAGTTGTAGATCAGGTTTGGTCACAAATGAATTGGGATGATGTGTTTTCGTTTTCATGTACAGCTTCAACTATGACAGTTACGAATATCTCAAATAGTGAAAAAAGATTAAGATACTATCTATTCTAGGCGTATATCAATCGTCTATGGGTCTCAAAGAGATGAACGCTACTGTTGAACTTGTCGGCGCAAAGACTTTCTTTGAATCTTTGCCATACCGCAATGATTTTGGCGTTGCGTATATATCATGTTCACAAGGCTCTAATTGTTTTGTAACGGCATACAAAGAAGATAACTATGGCCGACTGGAAATTATGATTATAAACACGGGCGTTGTTCATATATACAAAAAAGGTTATGGTGATAGCGATTTTGTGCAACTTTCGTAATTCTGGGCGTAGCACAATATCATACGCATTTTAATTCTGGTGATTTAAACCAACTTACAGAGCCAGGAACATGGCTTGTGAGTTTGGGACCAGACGTTATTAATGGACCAGTAGGTGTAAGCGGTCAGGCTGTTTTTGAAATAGTAAGGCTTGGAACGTCATCACCACATTTTTTGCAAAGACTTACGATGGAAAGCAACGGAAAAGTCTATACAAGGTGCAAGAAAGCAACACAAGAAGGTTTCTATCCTTGGTCAGAATAAAGGAGGTGGGATTTACCCACCTCTTATACATTTGTCACGGCTATTTTCTTCCATCCAGACCAATGATTAACATTCCCTCCCCACCATAGGTTAACATATAG
>ONTZ01000104.1 GCA_900320905.1 uncultured Prevotella sp. | reverse complement strand
CCGAAAAGGCCAAAGTCGTCGCTATTACTTCTTGAACGGATCGCCCTCGGGATCGCGGCTCACCACCCAACGGAAGGCATTGACGAAAAGGAGGTTCTGCGTGGCATCGATGAAGCATTCGTCACCATGTCCCATGTTCAGATAGACCATGCGGTACTTCCTGTTGGTCCACACGATGGGGAAGTCGCCGAACTTCACCACGTCCTTCAGTCCGAACGGATACATCTTCGGTGAGATCGAGAGCAGGATCTTCACGTCGGGGTTCGTTCGCGGACTCGGCTGCCACTGGTAGAACTCGCTGGCAGGCGCCACGAACGACCGAGGCAGCGTGCTCGTGACAGGGTGCTCCCCCGTCTCGCATTCCACCAGGGCAGGTTGGGGTGGCCAGTTGTTGCAGTAGAACGTGCCGCAGCCCAGGAACCTGTTCAGCCAGGGCCATCCCGTGTTGCGGTCGTTGTAGCCCGAGGCATGGAAGCCCATCCATCCGCCGCCGTTCTCCATATATTGTTCGAAGGCCGCACGTTGCGCCGAATCGCCAGGCGCAGCATTCAGGCTCACTACGATGCTGTATTCCTTCAGTTTCTCGTACGGATAGTCGGCAAGCGAGGTGGTGACATCCATCTGCCAGCCCTCGCCGTAGGTGAGCTTGTGGAGGAACTCGATGGCCTGCTTGTCAAACTGCACATGCGCCTCCTCGGCATGGGGCTCGTAGTGGACCAGCGCCTTGAAGCGGGGAGCACGGGCATAGTTGGCAGCATATTCCTCCTCCTGGGCAGGAGCCGGATCCGTGTCGCCCAGCGTCCAGCGGATGGCATTCTCAAGGAGGGTGACGAAGGCCGCGTTTTCGAACAGCAGCCTGCTGTGGCCGAACTGGAAATAGACGTTGCGTGCCTTCTTCTTCGGGTTGGTCCACACCACGGGATGATCCCCCATCTTCACATCGGTCTGCAGGGAGTAGCTGCATTCATCCACGTGGGCCAGCACGTGCACGTTGGGGCGCGGATTGGTCTCGTAGGTGTACCACTCGTCGTCGGGGATCACGAAGGTGCCCGGCACATCCTTCATCACGGGATGCTCGCGGTCCTCCACCTGCACCGTGCCGTCCGTCTTGTCGGCGATGTAGTTCTTGTAGCGTATCTTACCCATGAAGTCCGAGAACCATTCCCACATCGGATAGCCGTCAAACTCGCCCAGCAGCGTAGCGTGGTGGAAGCCGATGAACCCTCCCCTGCCGCTGTCGATATATTCCTCCATGTCGCGCTGTGCAGCCTCGCTCCATGCGTAGGGCGGATGGTTGAGCTGCAGCACCAGCCGATACTTCCCGATCTCACCCTGCGGAATCTCCTCAGCCGTCTCCAGCACGGTCAGCTCCAGGTTCAGCCTTTCCTTCTGTTCGTCGAGCCATTGCAGGCCAGTGGCGGTGAATCCCTCGTGCAGACCTCCGCGCTCAGCCAGCACCAGCACACGACGCGGCTGTATGCTGTCCATCGTTTCCTCATTCATTCCGAAGCAGGTCAGGCAGCATGTAGCCAGCAGCACGATGATGCCCAGGTAGCGACAATTTCCCATAGATTAGTTTTATTCAAGATTAATAATGTTCTTCAAGTTTCGTGGGCAAAGATAGCTATTATTTGCGTACTCTCCAAATAGATGATAAAGAAAAGTGATTATTCTAATCAAAAAAAAACAGAGGTGCAGCCCAAAGACCGCACCTCCTTCGAATATTAGCCTAATCTTATTTTGTGGAACGCTGAAGAGTTATGCCCATCAAACCGACTACAATGTCGTTGGACAAGGTACGAACGGTCAGGCTTTGAAGCGTCTTTTGAGGATCGAGAGGCATGTCAAGGATGACACCTGCACCCTTGGCGAAGTCGCGTTGCTGATATCCATAGCGTTCACCCATGGGCATCTGCTCGCGTGAGACACTCAATGTGGCAAAGTCCAGGCGGAACGGTCGGGGCTGGGCTGCATGGAAGGCCAGTCGGGCACCAGTTGTGAGGATTATACAGAGGTAGCGTATCGGTAGTGCCGTCGGTATAGGTGACCACAATCTGACCATTGTCGATACGGCTCTGCATGTGGTTGGTTGAACCTGCCATCAGAAGATAGGCATGCGATGCCTTACCTTGCAAAGGGATAGTGACTGCATCGGGATAGTTGTCCCACAACGAGGTATAGGCAATGTTGCGTCCCTTGGCAGGAGTGCGGAAGGGAATGCCAAGCTCGGTAGTAAACACCTGATCCTTCACCTGACGACGCAGGGCGACATCGTTGATATTAGCTGTAAACTCAGGGTGACACCACTCGCCGATGCCGTGGGCAGGAATGGTCAACGTGGTCACTTTCGGACGAGGTGACAGATAGAAATTCTTGAAGATGTCGCCGACATTGCTGTTCCACTTCGCATCCATATTGACAGTCTCCAGACGGTCGGTCTTCACATCGTCGAAGTTGTTGCCCCACGCCTTGCCGTCGATGCGCTCAGCGGTAATCAGCGGACGGGGCAACGGCTGCTGCTTGGCTCGGGTTACGGTGATAGTCTGCTTCTTCTCCGTAGTACCTACGGTTTCCACATAGCCCACGCCCGTATTCTGGCGCAGTACGATCTGCAGCGGCTGGGCAAAGTTCTGCTCAATCTCGTAGATCTCCTTGTTACCCTCTCGACGGAAGGTGTACTTCATATAAGGTGTCTGTATGGAGGCATGCTTCCACTCGGCAGGGAAGCCTGGCCGGATGTAGCAGCGGCCATTAAGCGCATCGGGACGGATGCCGTAGAGTCCCTCGATGAAGGCGCGTGATGATATACCTGCGTTGTCAGAGAAGTCACGATACAGTTCACCACGGGCACGGTCGTAGTAGCTAATCTGTCCGAAGTTGCCAGGACTGCCGCCAAGATAAGCCTGATCCATGATGTTGGCCTTGATGAGTCGGAAGCCCTCTTCGTTGCGGCCAGCCTGGAAGTAAGCCAGTGCCATGTGCATGGTCTCCTCTGCTGCCACATTGTTGATACTCCAGTCGTAGGGCAGCCAGTCGGTAGTAGAAATCTGGTAGAGTGGCTTATCTTTCTTCGAAGTCTTTACGCCTTCGATGACGACGGGGATATGAGGAATGCACGAGTCCACATACTGTGTGGCACGGATGGCCTGCTCGGGTGTTGCCATACCACAGTCGATAGGTGTGTAGATGCTCCACAAGGCGGCATGATTATGGGTACGTTTCAGTCCCATCAGGTCCTGATACTCAGCCCAGTGACCACGGTCTTTCAACCACAGGCGTTCATTCATCGCCTTCAAGGTCTTGTCGGCCTCCTTTTTATAATAGGTGGGATCCTCACCAAGAATTTCACAGATACGCGCAGCCAGTCGGAGAGTTCGGTAGTTGTAAGCCGTAGAATGGCTCACGGCACCGCCGTTATAGTAGAGGGCATCGCTGGCCCAGATGCAGCAGTAAGCATCATACAGACCATCGTCATCGGGGTCGAAGTTGCGCTTCTCCCATGCGAGGTGCAGTTTGATGACAGGCCACATCTTACGCAGATAATCCTTATTGGCATCATACTCCAGATGCAACAGCAACTCGTCGATGTAGTTCAGGTTCATGTCGTAGTGGTGCATGATGTCCTTGCGGTTGGGATAGCGACAGATGTAGCCGTTCGAATACATCTGCGTGCCCCACGTCTTTGCCTCGCGGGTCAGCAGTTTCTCGGGGTCTGGCGTAGGATTAGGGATGATAGGCTCCACATCGGTTATCTGACTGTTGGCATAGGCATTGAAGTGGCTCACGGCGCGATCAGGCATGCCCAGCAGGTCGCCTAAGAAACCAGCACGCCAGCCGTTGAGTTGCATGCGCCACACAATGGCACCATGCAGCCATACCTCACCGTCCCAGGCACCGTCGGCGGCAGCCATCAGTGTACCACCCATGGTATTGAGATACGGGTCGGGAGTGTCAAAGACGATGTTGCCTGCCAACCACTCATGGTGCTGCCATGCCTTGGCATAGAGACGCTCAGCCTCAGCACCAGTCGGAGTAGATAGTGTATAGGTGCTGGCACCGCTGTCGAGAACGGTATAGGTTGCCTGCGGATTGGCATTACGATAGGCACCGCCCTTGCAGTCGAGCACGGCATATGTCGTTTCAGTGCCAAGCATCCACTGGATAGTCTGCTTGTTAGGCTCGCCGTCAGCAGGTTCAAAGCTGTCGGCGGGGTCGGAGTTCATATCACCGCTGCGGTTGAACTTCGGACGCTTGATATCGCATACCACCATCTCCACCTTGGCATTGGCGGGCATCGACTGCGGCTCGAACTTCCAGATAGCGGACTCAGCATCGGGCTGTAGCAAGACGGTGATGGTCAGCGAGCCCTTTCTCCATGAGGCGTCTGTCAACTTATAGACACGTTTGCCGGCATTGTAGCGGGCTTCAGCATGGGTGGTCTGCTCCAAAAGCGTGGTCTTACCGTTGGCCGTCAGTCGGAAACGGATATTCTTATGTGCCTTGGAGCGATAGACAGCGAAGATAGGACGGTCGCTGGTCTCCAGGCGATACTCGGTATAACTGCCGTAGAGGGCGCGGTTATAACGTTTGTCACCATCCTGACA
>ONTZ01000050.1 GCA_900320905.1 uncultured Prevotella sp. | reverse complement strand
CATAACGCGTGTCTTCTGACCATCAGTCAGTGCATCGGGCACTTTCCAGTTACCATAGTTGGGATCACCCCACTGGTTAAGATTCTTGTTTTCTGTACGAGTGCGATCCATTGCTGTACGTGTACGAGCCAATATTTCGGCAGTGCCGAATCCCCAGTCTTGGTTCGGGTCGACTTTACCGAATTCCTCTTCGAACACCTGTTCATACGCTTTTATTTTCTGCTGTACAAGGGATCCGGAGAGTTCGTCATCGCTATGGCAACTGGTAAGGGTTGCGCAGGCGACGAGAGCCAATGCTCCTGTTATCAAATACTTTTTCATCTTCATAAGATTTTAATAGAGTGTTACGTAACTAAATATCAATGATGGCGCAAAATTAATACATTTTTCATAAGTTATATCATTTTTATTGTTAAATTCTGTAAAATGGGACTAATTTTGTACCGCTTTAACGATAAAATTAGTAATTTTGTCAGCAAAATAAGCGATTTTGTCTATGAAGATGAGGATTTTCAATCAATCGGTTTTTGTCATTGCTGCAGTCTTGGTGTTTGGCACCATTTCTTGCAGTAAGGAGATAGATTTTGACAAGGAGAAGTACACGAAATACAGGAAATATGTGTCGCCGGTAGATAGTGTGGATCAGAGCCATACGTGGCAACTGGCTACAAGCCGTTCATATCAGTTTTCCGTGAATGCAAACGTGGGGGCCCAGAGGCTGGAGATATATAGTGAAGACCCTATTACTTCGACGAATGCGGAGATGATGGCTCGGACATTCGTGAAGGATGGACAGCAGGTGACATTGTCTGTATCCGTACCTTCGATAACGACCATACTATATGCGGCTCTGGTTGACAATGACGGCACCTACACTGTGACCAGTTTTAGTCCGTCGGAGCGTTCTGTGGACTTCTCTAATCCGATAGCCAGGAAGCAGAAACCTCGTCTGGCTGCACCGAAGATCATGACCTATACCTACTGTTATGAGGAGAACTACCCCGAGCCAGGCGACTATGACTTCAACGACCTAGTGATGCGTATCGGCCTGGAGCGGACAGGGCAGAAGCAGATGGATATCCATGTGACACTGGCTGCCGTGGGTGCCTCAGGGCAGATTGCGGGTGCCATCCGTCTGGTGGGCTATCGCTATATGGATATTGAGAGCGTAGTGCCTAAGGACGGCAAGACGCTGAATGAGAATGTGCCACAACTGTCGTACGGCCTGATTCACAATGACGATATCCTCCTGGAAGGCAGGAATGGTAACGGGAAAAAGGGATACGGTGAGGCTGTCATCAACCTGTTTGTAGATGCCCACTGGGCCATGGGTGACGATATCGAGACTATCAATGATGATTTCTCGCGTAAGAAATACAACGTGATGCACTCATTTGCTGACCCATTTGACCAGACTTTCGCCAAGACAGTCGATTTTACCGTCACCTTCAAGAATGAGAGCGGTCTGAACAATCTCACCCAGGAGATGATAGACCCCTTTATCATTACTTACTATATGTCCAACAGGATTGAAACGCATATGGATGAGTTCAAGAAGGCACAGACGCTCTATAACTATGAGGATAATGTAGATTTCAAGGATATTCCCTGGGCATTGAAGATACCGACGCGTTATTTCAAATACCCGTTGGAGGGTTGTCAGATTGGATTCAGAAAGCGGACGGAGGATGGTACCCCGGCTATGTTTGGAGCCTATATGACTCTTGGCCATTCGTTTGGCGAATGGGTGGAGGACCACAGGAACTGCCTCGACTGGTATCAGTATCCGACAGCAAACCAAGTATGGTAAAGGGAGAAGTGGACCAGGTAGGGCTTGAACCTACGACCTCCAGATTATGAGTCTGTTGCTCTGACCAACTGAGCTACAAGTCCGAGGATTTTATGCCATTTGGCTGAATCCGGCTGCAAAGGTACATTATTTTTGGGGAAACGCCAAATGTTTTTTGTAAAATTGTGATTATTTTGAAGAAAACGACCAACTTGCGGGAGGGTATGAGGCTTAAAGGGGGCTGTGTGGCCACCCTCGGATGCTTCGACGGCGTGCATCGGGGACATCAGTTGCTCATCGGGACGATGCTGCGGAAAGCAGAGGAGATGGGACTGTCTTCGGTGGTGGTCACATTCGACCGCCAGCCACGTGAGTTGTTCGATCCGGACTATCGTCCCCAGTTGCTTTCCACACTTGAAGAGAAGGAACGACTGATAGCGGCGCTGGGGGTGGATCATCTGGTGGTACTCCCGTTTACAAAGGAACTGGCTGCATTGACGGCTCAGGCTTTTATGCAGCAGGTGCTCTGTGAACAACTGGGTGCGCAGGCTTTGGTGACAGGCTATGACAACCGCTTTGGAAGGAACCGGGCAGAAGGCTTTGACGACTATGTGCGCTATGGGAAGGCTTTGGGGATGGAGGTGCTGCGAGGTGATGAGGCTACATTTCCTGGAACGAATGAGGCTGTCAGTTCGTCTGCCATCCGCCAGTTGCTGTTGGAGGGCAGGGTGGAAAGGATGCAGGAAAGTCTGACACGCCCTTATGCTCTGACAGGCCGCGTGGTGGCGGGCGAGCATATCGGACACGAAATCGGTTTCCCGACAGCCAACTTATCGGTGGACAATCCCTATAAGGTCATTCCTGCTTCTGGGGTCTATGCTGTCTGGGCAAGACTTGGTAGCGGGATGGCAAATCTGTCTGGACAAAGGATGCCGGCGATGATGAATATCGGTACTCGTCCCACTTTTGACGGCACTAAACAGACGCTTGAGGTGCATATATTAGATAAGGTGGGTGATGTATATGGGCAGGTGCTCACTGTGGAGTTCGTGTCCAGGCTGCGCTCAGAACGGCGGTTTGACAGTCCAGAGGCATTGGTGAAACAGTTGAAGGCTGACCGGGCCAAGGTGATGGAAAGGCTGGTAGAAGTGAAAAGTGAGAAGTGAAAAGTGAATAGTTAAGATGAAGAAAGCATTGATTTATCTGTTGGTGTTTGTGGGTATCCAGTTGGTGGCAGGCGGCATTGTGATGGCTGTCTATATCCTGATGAAGGGACAGGGAACGGAGGTGGATGCCACAGGACTGATTCTCACAACGGCATTGGCGGATGTAACTACGCTGGTGTTATTCCTGTTACTGAAATGGGCTGAGGTGTCGAGGCACTGGGTGCAGACGCGTCCTTGGACAGTGTTGTTCTGGTGTGTCTTGGCTGCCTTCGGAGCCATCATCCCCTCTGCCTATCTACAGGAACTGATGCCGGAATTGCCTAACTATGCGGAAAAGGAGTTTGAACTGATCATGAACAACCGCTTCGGCTATTTCATCGTCGGTCTGCTGGCACCGTTAGTGGAAGAGTTGGTGTTTCGTGGGGCTATCCTCCGTGCCTTGTTACGCTGGAAGAGCAATCCGTGGGTGGGGATCATCATCTCTGCCTTGATGTTCTCCGCCATCCACATGAATCCGGCTCAGATGCCCCATGCCTTCCTGATCGGTATCTTGCTGGGTTGGATGTACTACCGTACAGACAGTATCGTACCAGGGGTGGTGTATCACTGGGTAAACAACACTATCGCCTACGTGCTGATGGCCTTCTATCCGGACCCTGACCTGAAAACGACAGACTTTTTTGGAAGCCAACAGGCGGTGCTGATGGCTGTCGCTTTCTCATTATGTATCCTGATACCATCCATCTATCAGTTGAATCTGAGGATGCAGAAATAGTTGGTTCTGACAGAAACGAAGTGGGCTGCCCGATGTCTCGGCGCAGCCCATTCTTCTTCTTTAGTATGTTATGAAAAATTTGAGAGAATTGAAACTTCACAGTTTCATCTTGTTTTGTGTTATGGTATAGAAAAGCATAGAAAAATAATCTACTCAATATACTGGGAGGCTTCCGGCTTGGGAGCCATCGCACTGTCGTTGACATTCTCTGCCTGGATGGGGTTCAGCAGATTGACAGAGTCTGCGTTCTGCTGGTGGAACTTGGCATATTCGTCCTTCGGGTCATCCCACCCGTAGTTCCAGGGAGCCTGTGCGGCATTGCCCAGTGTCAGGATGATGGCCACAATGGCTGCGGCCTTGAAGAGTGGCATCAGTCGGCTGGTCAGCGTCACAATCTTTGCCTTCGGCTCTTCCTCAATCATCCCGAGAATACGTTCGTCAAAGTCATCGCCCAACGTCTCTTCTTTCTCAAGGGTGAAGAGAGCCTGAAACTTCCGGAGTGATTCCGGAATATCCGGCTGGCTGAAGAAATTGCGCAGGATGGCTTCCTCTTGCAAAGTGGTTTCCCCTTGCCAGTAGCGCTCTAACAGTTGTTCGATGTACTTATAGTCCATATTTCTCTGTTTCTATGAATTTTTGCCTGATGGTCTGGCGGGCTCGGAAGATGTTGATTTTCACCTGTTCCTCGCTGATGTCCAGCACCTGGGCTATCTCTTTGTAACTTTTGCCTTCGATGTCGCGCAGTTGCATGACGCTCCGTTGCTTCTCAGGCAGGTTGTCGATGAGGCGGCGTACCAGTTGGATCCTGTCCTGCTGCATGGCCTGCTCCTCGGGATTGGATGCGTAACTCTGGTCGGGAGCATCGTGCTCGTCTGCCAGGCTTTGGTTCTGGTTTTCCATCTTTCGCATCTTGTCGATGGCGATGTTCCGGCAGATGGTGAGGCAGAAGGCTTCAATGGATTCGAGTTCTTCCCACCGGTCCCGCCTGTTCCAGACCTTGATCATTGTTTCCTGTACAACATCTTCTGCCTCCACACGGTTGAGAGTGATGCGGAGGGCCAATCGGAAGAGTTCATTCTTCAGTGGCAGGACATCGTTCCGGAAACTGATCTTTTTCATCCTCTCTACTATTAATGACGATTAAGATGTGGAAAAGTTACAATAAAAGGCGAAAAAACTCGCCTTTTTATTGAATGATGGTACCATGTCGTCCGTCGATGGCGGTGGCAAGGGTGATGATGACCCGGCTGACACCTGCGTCGATGGCTGCAAGGGCATTCTCAATCTTGGGCAGCATACCGCCACTGATGGTGCCGTCTTCTTTATATTTAATATAGTCCGCGTGCGTGATGGTGGGGATGACGGAGTCGTCATCGTCTGGATGGCGGAGCACACCTTTCTTCTCAAAGGAGAAAATCAGCGTCACATCGTAGTAGGGGGCAAGGGCTTTGGCTGTCTCACTGGCAATGGTGTCGGCATTGGTATTGAGGATATTGCCTTGTCCATCGTGGGTTAGCGGCGCCATCACAGGGGTGATGCCTTCCTCAATCAGTTTACTGAGCATCTTGCCATCGGCCTCATCGACATCACCCACAAAACCGAAATCGACGGTTTCGGTGATTCCGGGGATTATCACCGGCGGGCGCTTGTGACTGCGGATGACATTGATGTCAGCCCCTGTCAGTCCGAGGGCGTTGACATCGTTGGCCTGAAGACGGGCCACGAGGTTTTTGTTCACCAGTCCGCCATAGACCATCGTCACCACACTGAGCATCTCAGCATCGGTGATACGCCGGCCATTGACCATCTTCGACTCAATGCCAAGAGCCTCTGCTACCTTCGTCGCCTTGCGACCTCCCCCGTGTACCAGCACCTTCCTGCCCTCAATGGCAGAGAAGTCTTTGAGGAGTTGTGAGAGTTGGGCCTCGTCCTCGACAACGGCCCCGCCTACCTTAACTATGGTCAGTCTTTCTTTCATCATTCCAGGTAGGTATAGCCGTAGAGACCGGAGCGGTAGTTACTGAGGAATTCCTTCCCTTCTTCCAGCGAGATTTTTCCCTGTTTCACACTCTTGGCGACCCAGACCTCCAACTGACGTACGAGTTTCTTGGGGTTATACTGCACGTATTCGAGTACCTCCTCCACCGTCTCACCGTCGATGATCTGATCGATATGGTAGCCTTCGTCCTTCACCGAGATATGTACGGCATTGGTGTCGCCAAAGAGATTGTGCATATCGCCGAGTATCTCCTGGTAGGCTCCCACAAGGAACACACCGAGATAATAGGGCTCGTTTTTCTTCAGAGCGTGTACGGGCAGGGCATGGGCATTGTGGCGGTTGGTTGTGAAATTGGCAATCTTACCGTCACTGTCGCAGGTGATGTCCTGAATGGTGGCGTTGCGGGTAGGCCGCTCGTCAAGTCGCTGGATGGGCATAATCGGAAAGACCTGATCGATGGCCCATGAGTCGCTGAGGCTCTGGAAGAGGGAGAAGTTACAGAAATACTTGTCGGCAAGGAGTTTGTCAATCTTCATCAACTCCTCGGGGATATGCTTCAGATTCTTCGCCAGGGCATGGATCTCGTGACAGACACTCCAGTACATGGCCTCTACTTCTGCACGGGTCTTGAGGTCAACAATACCATGACTGAACAGGTCGAGTACCTCTTCACGGATCTGCTCGGCATCATGCCAGTCCTCCAGCACATTGCGGGGCGAGAGGTTGTCCCAGATGTCATAGAGATCCTTCACCAACTGGTGACTGTTCTCATCCGGTTCGAACTCCTCTGGCATCTCAGGGAGCGAGGCGGTTTCCAGAACATCAATGACTAATACCGAGTGGTGAGCAGCCAAAGAGCGTCCGCTCTCGGTAATGATATTAGGATGGGGCAGGTCGTTCTTGTTTGCTGCATCCACGAAGGTGTAGATACAGTCGTTGACATATTCCTGGATGGAGTAGTTGACAGAAGACTCACTCGATGGGGAACGGGTTCCGTCGTAGTCGACACCCAGACCACCACCACAGTCTACGAAGTCTACATTATAGCCCATCTTGTGCAGTTGGATATAGAACTGCGAGGCCTCTCTCAGTGCCGTCTGGATACGGCGGATCTTGGTGATCTGGCTTCCGATATGAAAGTGGATGAGGCGCAGACAGTCGCGCATATCTTTCTTGTCCAGGAGTTCTAATGCCTCTAAGAGTTCGGCACTGGTCAGACCGAACTTGCTGGCATCACCGCCGCTCTCCTCCCATTTGCCTGAACCACTGGAAGCAAGTTTGATACGGATACCGATGTTCGGACGAATATTCATCTTCTTGGCCTCACGGGCAATGATTTCCAGTTCGTTCATCTTCTCTACGACGATGAAGATCTGCTTGCCCATCTTCTGGGCCAACAGAGCCAGTTCGATGTAACTCTGATCTTTGTAGCCGTTGCAGACAATAATCGAGTCGCTCTGACACTGCATGGCGATGACTGCATGCAGTTCTGGCTTTGAACCGGCTTCCAGACCCAGATTGAACTTCCGTCCGTGGGAGATAATCTCTTCTACCACGGGCTGCATCTGGTTCACCTTGATGGGATAGACCACGTAGTTCTCACCTTTGTAGTCGTACTCCTCTGATGCTTTCTTGAAACAACTCCAGGTCTTCTCGATACGGTTGTCGAGAATATCCGGGAAACGGAGCAGGACGGGTGACGTGACATCACGCAGTGCCAGTTCGTCCATCACTTCACGCAAGTCAATCTGCGTGTCATTCTTACATGGTGAGACGTAGACATCGCCTTTTTCGTTGATGCCGAAATAGGAGGTTCCCCAACCATTGATGTTGTAGAGTTCCTTGGAGTCTTCAATAGTCCATTTTTTCATATGTTCAATAACTTTCTAACATGGGCTACACTTTTCTTAATCTTGGTAAAGTCGTCCATCAGACTGACATCGAGAGAATAGGCAGCCTTCGTATAGAAAGGCTCCCGCTTTTCCAGTTGCTCACGGATGAAGACAATCAGTTCGTCCTGACTCTTTCCGCGCAGCAACGGACGGTCGTTCTTGCTCATGGCCAGATGCTTGTAGAGCACCTCCGGATCTGCTTTCAGATAGACCACAGGTGCCTGCTGGTTCATGTAGTCAATATTATCGAAGAAGCAGGGCGTACCTCCCCCGCAACTGATGACGACATCCTCAAACTCGGCCACTTCGTGGAGCATATTACGCTCTATCTGCCGGAAACCATCTTCGCCACGCTCCTCGAAAATCTGGGCAATGGTCTTGCGCATCCGATTGGAAATATACCAATCGAGGTCGTAGAAGGTGATGCCCAGTTCCTGTGCGAGTGCTTTGCCGATGGTTGTCTTGCCGGCACCCATGTAGCCTATGAGGATGATTCTTTTCATGCCTTATTAATGATCTTCATGCATTCCTCGTAAGTAAGGTCTGCCACCTTCTCATGCATCGACTTCGGCAGACGGTAGTTCTTTCCGTCATAAGTCAGATATGGACCGTAGCGACCGTTCAGGATCTCCAACTTGGGATCCTCCATGAAGAACTTCAGATGCTTCTTCGTCTCTTGCTGACGTTTCTCGTTGATCAATTCAATGGCCTTTTCAAGCGTGATAGTCATCGGGTCTTCGTCCTTGGGTAGTGAGGTAAACTTCCTGTCGTGCAGCACATAAGGTCCGAATCGCCCAGTACCAATGGTGACAGTCAAGCCTTCATAACTACCAAGTGTACGGGGTAACTTGAAGAGTTCGATAGCCTCGTCAAGGGTGATCGTCTCAATACTCAGTTCCTTGGGTAACTGAGCAAACAGGGGCTTCTCCTGATCATCTGCAGTGCCAATCTGAACCACAGGACCAAAACGTCCGATCTTCACGAAGACGGGTCTGCCGGTCTTGGGGTCGGCACCCAACTGGCGTTCACCTGCCTTATGCGCCTGACGACTGTTCATCGTGTCCTCTACGGCAGGCTCAAAGTCTTTGTAGAATCCTTTCAGCATTGACTGCCATTTCTCTTTTCCTTCGGCAATCTTATCGAAGTCCTGTTCAACTTTGGCAGTAAAGTTATAGTCCATGATCTCCGTGAAGTGCTTCATCAGGAAATCATTCACCACGATGCCGATATCTGTCGGAAGCAGTTTGCCTTTGTCTGACCCAACCAGTTCCTTGCGCTTCTTCTGGGTGATTTGTTTCCCTTTCAGGATGTCAACGGTATAGGTGCGTTCCTCGCCTTTCTTGTCGCCTTTCTGGACATACTCGCGCTGTTGGATGGTGGAGATAGTCGGGGCGTATGTTGACGGACGACCGATACCCAACTCTTCCAGTTTGTGTACGAGACTGGCCTCCGTATAGCGCTGGGGACCCTGGGTGAAACGTTCTGTGGCCTGGATCTCACGACGCGTCAGTTCCTGACCTTTCTTCAACGGGGGCAGGATGTGGGCGTACTCGTCCTGTGGCTCTTCATCGTCAACGGATTCACGGTAGACCTTGATAAAACCATCGAACTTCACTACCTCTCCCTGTGCTACAAACAGGTCATCGGTGGTGGAGATGTTGATATTGACAGTTGTCTTCTCAATCTCCGCATCAGCCATCTGACTGGCAATGGTGCGCTTCCAGATGAGTTCGTAGAGGCGCTTTTCCTGAGCCGTTCCCTCTATCTCTGTCTGATCCATATAGGTGGGACGGATGGCTTCGTGGGCCTCCTGGGCACCTTTGGAATTGGTATGATACTGGCGTGTCTTGCTATACTCTTCTCCATAGAGATTCACAATCTCCTGCTTGCTGGCACCTAAGCAGAGTCTCGACAGGTTGACAGAGTCGGTACGCATATAGGTGATACGACCGCTTTCATAAAGGTGCTGTGCCACCATCATGGTCTGGCTCACTGTGAAGCCTAGTTTGCGGGCAGCCTCCTGTTGCAGTGTGGAGGTAGTGAATGGGGGAGCAGGCGTGCGCTTCATCGGTTTCTTGTTGATGCTCTCCACGGTGAAGGTGGCCTCCTTGCATTTCTCTAAGAAATCGGTTACCTCCTTATAGGTTTTGAGTTTGCTGGCCAACTGTGCCTTGACCTCTGTGGCAGAGCCATCGGGGTTGATGATGGCAAACGTACCATAGACATTATAGAACGGCTCGCTCTTGAAGTCCTGGATCTCCCGTTCACGTTCCACGATGAGACGAACGGCTACACTCTGCACGCGACCGGCAGAGAGCGCTGGCTTTACCTTGCGCCACAGCACGGGTGAGAGTTTGAAGCCTACCAGACGGTCGAGCACACGACGGGCCTGCTGGGCATTCACCAGGTTCATGTCCAGATGACGCGGATGTTCGATGGCTTCTATGATAGCAGGTTTGGTGATTTCGTGGAAGACGATACGGTTGGTCTTTTCTTCGTCCAGTCCCAACACCTCACACAGGTGCCAAGAGATGGCTTCTCCCTCGCGGTCTTCATCGGATGCCAACCAGACTTTCTCGGCCTTTCTCGCATTCGACTTTAGTTCGCTGACGAGTTTCTTTTTGTCATCGGGGATTTCGTATTCTGGTTCGAGCGTATCGTCGTCGATACTCAGTTCTTTCTTTTTCAGATCCCGGATGTGGCCATAACTCGACATGACCTTGAAATCGTCACCCAGGAACTTTTCTATGGTCTTCGCCTTAGCGGGAGACTCTACAATTACAAGATTTTTTTGCATACTTTGTGCCGTTATATTAACTTTGGGCTGCAAAAGTAAGCAAAAAAGTTTCTCCCACCTTATTTATATATAGGATTTTTAGTTTTATTAACGATTTCTTTGTAAAAAGGTATGAACAGCCTGACGGATGGAGCGCAATCCGAAACGCTCTACATACACCTCGCGCAACGGTACCCAGAAACAGGCGGCAGCATCGTCAGCGGCTTTGATGACGACATCATCCTCTACATGACAGACAAAGAACAGATCGAGGGTGTGGATGTCCATGCCGGAGTAGCGATAGATGTTGGGTATGGAAAAAAGATAGGTTACATCCTTGCTGTCAATCGTGAGACCGGTTTCCTCCAGAATCTCCCTGACCATCCCTTGTTCAGCCGTCTCGCCATTATCCACAAATCCTCCGGGCAGGTCGAGGGTGTCCTTGGCAGGCTCCTTGGCCCTGCGGGTCACCAGCAACTCCCCTTTCCCATTCAGGATGAAGGCTGCCGTAGAGGCCCTTGGATTCTGGTAATAGGTGAATCCGCAACTGGAACAATGTCTGCTCAGGGCATTGTGAATCTCGAAGTCTGCACTCCCGCACTTCGGACAGAACCTGAATAATTCCAAGGGATGCTCTTTCATTTTCACCAGTTGTCTGTACGGAAGGGGAAGAGCGGCATATTACCCCCATTATGAACATTGCCGATCTGGAAATTCTTGAAACAATAGCGTACGGCTACGGGTTTCTTCACCTCTGGCGAGGTCACGATGACCGCCTCGTCCCAATAGCCGCCACCGGGCTGCCAGAAATGCTTGGCACTGGCAGGGTGGAACACCTTGTCGTCGCCTGCTATCTCGAAGCCTTCCATCTGTTCAAAGGGGGCATCGCACCAGTAGTTGTCCTGCGTATGGATGAAGACGGTATCGTTCTTGATGGTCATGTCCTTATACGACGAACTCTTGTATTGAATTGTTTCAAAACCGTAGTCACGGTTCAGGGCCGTGAAGGCGAGACGCTCACCCACGGGCTGCTTCTGGGCAGGGTGTATCTGCGAATATTCGTATGGATAGACGAGGTCGTTGGTGCATACCAGACTGCTGTTGGGAATGATCTGTGCAGCCTTCCATTGTTGTTCGCGAAGGAGAGCACCGCTCAGGCCGTCCACATTGCCGTCATCGTAGGCCCAGGGGGCTATCTGGACGAAATAGAAGGGTATCTCACCCAGTCCGAACTGCTTCCGCCACTGCTCCACCAGCAGTTTCAGGCGCTGTGAGTACTGGTCGCCTGGGTCACCCACATTCGAACAACCCTGATAAAAGAGGATGCCCTTGACGGTATAGTTCAGGATGGGGTTGAAAGTGCCGTTGCCCCAGAGCAGACTACGGTGATAGTCCCATTCCGCCCATTTCTGGCAGATCTCTACGGAGTCAGTGGGGTCGCTGGTATATTTCTCTAAATTCTCCTTGGTGAGCCAACTCTCTACACGCGTCCCTCCTT
This sequence comes from uncultured Prevotella sp., assembly GCA_900320905.1. Classification (GTDB taxonomy): domain Bacteria; phylum Bacteroidota; class Bacteroidia; order Bacteroidales; family Bacteroidaceae; genus Prevotella. Next base: position 5,846 of record ONTZ01000050.1, on the reverse strand, counting down.
TATTGGCCTCTATGATGCCTATGGGGATGTCGAGGGTACGGCTCAGCAGACGGGCGAAGAAATAGCCTGTGGCAGAGAATTCTCCCACCGTCTTGGGCGAGCACTGCCGCCATTCGCACTGGGCATCGTCCTGAGGCGTGGCACGCATCACGCTGGGAATCTTCACACTGCGTACGCCCTTGGAGTTGATGGCATCAAGGATATGGTGGTTGTAATCCTTCACAGGACACATGCCAAAGCCCTTGACGGGCATCTCCATGTTCGACTGTCCGGCGCACACCCATACCTCGCCAGCCACGACATTGTAGATGGTCAGGGGTTCCCCGTCGTCGAAGGTGACAGACAGGGGCGTATAGGATGCCTTCGGGGTCCTCACCTTCACTAGCCATTTGCCGTCCTTGTCAGCCTTGGCAGTGGCTGTCTCATTACTCCAAGAAGTGGTCACCTTCACGGTCTTGCCAGCCTTGGCCCATCCCCAGAGACGCACATCCGTCTGCTGTTGCAGCACCATATTGTCACTGATAAGATGCGGCAGTCTGACCTTACCCTGCGCTGTCATCATCAGCACTCCTATTGTCAATAGCGTCAGAAATCTCCTCATATCATTACATCTAACTCCTTTTATCTTCTTCTATCTCCTTCAACTTACAGTAGTTTTCTGATTTCTGCCTCCAAATCCTTAATCTGGGCAGAACGCTTCACGAGGTTATTACCACGGTCGATAAGGAAGAATTCAGGTATCGACTGGATATTGTACAACAAGAGTCGTTGCGACTGGACACCATCCGCATCGCGCACACTGACCCAAGGAAGGGCGGCTGTCTGCTGTTTCCAGAAATGTTCATCCGTGTCAAGGCTGACCTGATAGACCTCAAAACCTTGGGCCTGATACTTGTTGTAGAGTTCGCGGAGCATCAGAATGCGTGCAGGCGAATCCTCTAAGGCAAACACATGGAAGTCGAGCAGCACTACCTTGCCCTTCAAGTCTGTCAGGTGGCGCACCTGACCTTTATTGTCTGTCAGGGCAATGTCGAGCACGCCAGCCTCCGTCACCTTACTGGCATCGATGGTCTGGTTCTGTTGTTCTTCCACGATGCGCTGGTTCTTCATGCCCTCGATGGCGATGTTGTGCAGGTTCTGTCCGCGTTCGGCGTGGGGGTAGTAAGTGTCCCAACTGGTGGCCACAGCGGCAAACACCTTGATGTCGTCCTTATTGCTGCGGGGGTTGAAGAGCAGCCAGTTGCCGAGGGTCTGGAACAGGGCGAAATAACTGTATGCCTTCATCGGCTCCTTGAAGATGTAGTTGGCCTTGATGTCCTGTTTGTAGGAGTCGATGATTTTCAGGATGCTGTCATTGGCCTCGTCCACGCCCAACTCGGTGTTCTGCTGGATGGCCATCGCTTGCTTGTGAAGGTCAATTTGCTTCAAAGCCAGTTCCTTGATTTTCTTGCAGTTGTCAGAGCCGCTTACCTCATAGTCGGTGGCCATCTGTGGATATTGGGCCTGGATGGTGACGGTCTCTGTAGAGTCGATACTGACATTGATAATCTGGTCATAGATCCTCAGACGGTAAAACTCCGGAGCAGCAGGGGCGGACTCACTGAAAGAAAACTGACCGTCCTCGCCCAGTTTCACGGAGTCGAGCACATTCACCTGCTCAATACCTACGTTCTCGAAGTAGAGCACGGAGTCCTTGGCATTGGCAATCTGACCCTCTACATGGAATTTGTTGTTGTCGCATGAGGCGATGGTTGTTGCAGCCAAAATGACGGCGGCTGCCTTCCAAATATGTTTCATATTTATTCCTTTTTTCGATTTGCGTGTGCAAAGGTACGAAAAAGAAATGAAAAGTGAAAAGTGAAAAGTGAAAAATTGAAAAATATTCCAGATTTCTTCGTTTTTTAATATAATAATGTGTAACTTTGCGCCGTTTTTAGCGACCCTCAGCGTATGGGTCGCACTGAAGTTTTTTATTTTTAGATGTTTTAAACAAGATGAACGTAATTACAAAGACCATTCAACTGGCTGATGGAAGAACCATCACCATTGAAACCGGGAAAGTGGCAAAACAGACCGATGGCGCTGTCATGCTGAAGATGAACAACACCGTACTCCTGGCCACTGTTTGTGCCGCAAAAGATGCAGTTCCCGGAACAGATTTCATGCCGCTGCAGGTAGACTATCGCGAACAGTATAGCGCAGCAGGCCGTTTTCCTGGCGGATTCACTAAGCGCGAAGGCAAAGCCTCAGACAATGAAATCCTCACATCACGACTGGTGGACCGTGTGCTTCGTCCACTGTTCCCAAGTAACTATCACGCAGAAGTATTCGTAAACGTCATGCTGCTCAGCGCCGACGGTGTTGACCAGCCCGATGCATTGGCCGGCTTCGCTGCCTCTGCAGCCCTGGCTTGCTCGGATATACCTTTCGAGTGCCCTATCTCGGAAGTTCGCGTTGCACGCATTAATGGTGAGTATGTGATTGATCCTACCTTCGAGCAGATGAAAGAAGCCGACATGGATATCATGGTCGGTGCCTCTGCTGAGAACATCATGATGGTGGAAGGTGAGATGAAGGAGGTCAGCGAGCAGGATCTGCTGGGTGCCCTCAAGGCTGCGATGGATGCCATCAAACCCATGTGTGAACTTCAGACTGAACTCTCCAAGGAACTCGGTAAGGATGTGAAGCGCGAGTACGACCACGAGGTCAATGATGAGGCCCTCCGCGAGCAGATGAACAAGGAGTGCTATCAGCCCGCCTACGATGTGACCAAGCAGGCCCTCGAGAAGCAGGAGCGTGCTGATGCCTTCGAGAAGATTCTCGAGGATTTCAAGGAGAAGTATTTCGAGGCTCATCCCGAGATCACTGCTGACTCAGAGATTACCAAGGATGAGTACGAGGCTATGATGGAACGTTACTACCACGATGTGGAGCGCGACGCCATGCGCCGTTGCATCCTCGACGAGGGTATCCGTCTCGATGGTCGTAAGACCACCGATATCCGTCCCATCTGGTGCGAGGTATCTCCACTGCCCATGCCTCACGGAAGTGCGATCTTCACCCGTGGTGAGACACAGTCACTGAGTACCTGTACGCTCGGTACGAAACTTGACGAGAAACTCGTTGACGATGTGTTGGAGCATGGTTATATGAAATTCCTGTTGCACTATAACTTCCCACCGTTCTGTACAGGTGAGGCCAAGGCTCAGCGTGGCGTAGGTCGTCGTGAGATTGGTCACGGACACCTCGCATGGCGCGGTCTGAAGGGGCAGATTCCTGAGGACTTCCCTTACACCGTTCGTCTGGTGTCTCAGATCCTTGAGTCTAATGGCTCTTCCTCGATGGCTACCGTCTGTGCCGGTACTCTCGCCCTGATGGATGCCGGTGTACCCATGAAGAAGCCTGTCTCTGGTATCGCCATGGGTCTGATTAAGAATCCTGGTGAAGAGAAATATGCTGTATTGAGCGATATCCTCGGCGATGAGGACCACTTGGGCGACATGGACTTCAAGACCACTGGTACAAAGGACGGTCTGACAGCCACGCAGATGGATATCAAGTGCGACGGTCTGTCGTTCGAGATTCTGGAGAAGGCTCTCATGCAGGCCAAGGCTGGTCGTGAGTATATCCTCGGCAAACTGACTGAGACCATCGCTGAGCCTCGTGCAGAACTGAAACCTCAGGTACCACGTATCGAGGCATTCGATATTCCCAAGGAGTTTATTGGTGCCGTCATTGGCCCTGGTGGCAAGATTATCCAGCAGATGCAGGAGGATACGGGTGCTACCATCACAATTGATGAGGCCGATGGTGTAGGTCATGTTCAGGTGAGTGCTCCTGACAAGGCCAGCATCGACGCTGCCATTGCCAAGATCAAGGCCATCGTGGCAATCCCTGAAGTGGGCGAGGTCTATGACGGTGTGGTTCGCAGTATCATGCCTTACGGTTGCTTCGTGGAGATCATGCCGGGCAAGGATGGACTGCTCCATATCTCAGAGATCGACTGGAAGCGCCTCGAGACTGTCGAGGAGGCTGGTATCAAGGAGGGTGACCATATTCAGGTGAAACTCCTTGAGATCGATCCGAAGACTGGTAAGTATAAACTCAGTCACCGTGTGCTGATTGAGAAGCCTGCCGACTATGTAGAGCCTCAGCAGCGTCGCCGTGAGCGTCCTGAGCGCCCTGAACGAGGAGAGCGTCGTGACCGCCGTCCGGATCGTGGAGATCGTCGTGAGCGTCATGGTGACCGTGAGCGCCGTCCGCGTCCTGAACAGGAGCAGCAAGAGGCTCCTCAGACTCCACAAGAGAATCAGGAAACGAAAGATTTAGGGGATTCTCTCGACCACATGGACTTCTAAATAAAATTCCCCCTCCCCGCAATGGGGAGGGGATTTTTCAATCCGTATAATCCGTAAAATCGTGTTGAAAAAAAATATCGCAATCTTTGTTTCAGGCAGCGGTAGCAACTGCGAAAACCTTATCCGCTATTTCCAGGGTTCTGAGCATATTGCCACCCCATTGGTCATCAGCAACAAGCCCGATGCCTACGCGCTCGTGCGTGCATATAAATTAGGTATACCCGCTGCCGTCGTCTCCAAGGCAGAACTGAACAATCCCGAGGTCATGCTCCCTCTGCTCCACAAGTACGACATCCATTTTATCGTCCTTGCGGGTTTCCTGCCGTTGATTCCTGACTTCCTGATTGCTGCCTATCCTCATAAGATAGTGAACCTCCATCCCGCCCTGCTTCCCAAATACGGCGGCAAAGGCATGTGGGGACATCACGTCCACGAGGCCGTCAAGGCTGCCGGAGAGACAGAGACGGGTATGACGGTGCATTTTGTCACTCCCGTCTGCGATGCCGGGGAGATTATTGCGCAGTACAAGGTAGCCATATCCCCTGATGACACTGTCGATGACATCGCTGAAAAAGAGCATCAACTGGAGATGGAATATTTCCCGAAGGTAGTCGAGAAAGTGTGTCTGGAAGCACAGATATAGGACAAATAAAGGCAAAAAGTAACTTTTTTCAAAAAAAGTCCCGAAAAAGTTTGGTGGATTCAAAAATTCGCTGTACCTTTGCACCCGCTTAACAAAACCTGCTTCAGTAGCTCAGTTGGTTAGAGCACCTGACTGTTAATCAGGGGGTCGTTGGTTCAAGCCCATCCTGAAGCGCCAAAGAAAGAGTCCTGTAAATCAATGATTTACGGGACTTTTCTTTTTCTCACATTTCAAAGTTGCACCCATTTTGCACCCAATTCCATGCTCCATATAGGGCTTGCACCCACTCCTTTGCAGAATTAACAATCCATAATCCTGCAAAAGATAAAATATGCAGAGCGTTGTCAAGTTCTAGCGTTGACAAACTGAAAATGCTTATGTGATTTCAACTGTCAACAACTGTTTTCAAAGAAAAATGAAAAATATTTCTCGTTACGCAGAAAGGCTGCATAGGGGTATAGTACCTTTGCACCGGAAAACCAATGGAAGTATGGCTGAGTGGTAAGGCGACACGCTGCTAACGTGTAAAACCGAAAGGTTTCGGAGGTTCGAATCCTTCTGCTTCCGCAAATTGGAGGTTTGGCAGAGTTGGTCTATTGCACTGGTCTTGAAAACCAGAGGGCGGTAAAACGCCCCAAGGGTTCGAATCCCTTAGCCTCCTCCAAAGGAACTTTGGCAGACTTGGTGTATGCGCTGGACTGAAAATCCAGATAACGTGGTTCAACTCCACGAGGTTCCACAAGAAAATAATGAGGTGTTCTCCAGCGGCAACGAGAGCAGACTGTAAATCTGCCGCCATTCGGCTTCGTGGGTTCGAGTCCCGCCACCTCAACGATGGGAGCATA
>ONTZ01000059.1 GCA_900320905.1 uncultured Prevotella sp. | reverse complement strand
TGCAGCGGCTTGGTGTCGAGACTTTCCAGATCCGACAGCTGAAAGACTGGCAGCAACCCAAAGACGGACTGATTCTGCCTGGTGGCGAGAGTACGGTGCAGATGCGCCTACTCTCACAACTGGGGCTGCATGATCCCATCCGTGAAGCCATCCTTGGCGGTCTGCCTGTCTTTGGAACATGCGCCGGCATGATCCTTCTCTCCAAAGGCTATCTCGGCACGATGGATATCGTCGTGCGCAGGAATGCATACGGTCGACAGTTAGGCAGTTTCCACACTGTCGGCACCGTTGAGGGCATCGGCAAAGACCTACCAATGACCTTCATCCGTGCGCCCTACATCGAAACTGTGCTTTCGGATGCCTGCATTCCCATTGCCAGCATCGACGGGCATATCGTCGCCGCACGCCAAGGAAATCAACTCGCTGCCGCATTCCATCCTGAATTAGACTGCGACCCAAGAATCCACCAGTTCTTTCTTGAAAGTGCCGTTTTTTCGCGGACTTCCGAACTAGCCGTGGGGACAGGTACCTGAGTCATAGCAGCCGTCATACCCAAATACCTGTCCCAGCGACTACTAATACCTGTCCCAGCGACTACCATATTAGGAACATCTTTGAAGAAGGTGAGTTGGAAGAATTCTCAACTGTCAAGGAATACTTGACGGTTCGAAAAGAAGGCAATAGAACTGTGCGTCGTCGTGTGAATCTGTATAATCTTGATGTTATTATTTCGGTAGGTTACAGGGTAAAGTCAATAAGAGGTACAAGATTCCGTCAATGGGCCAATCGCGTTTTAAAAGAATATCTGTTGAATGGGTATACCATTAATCGTAGGTTTGAATACATTGAGCAGCGTCTGGCTACTGCTGAAGAAAAGATAGATTTCTTCGTGCGCTCATCCCTGCCCCCAGTTGAGGGCATCTTCTACGACGGACAGATTTTCGATGCCTACGCCCACATCATCAGTCTTATCAGACAGGCCAGGCAATCCATCATACTTATCGATAATTATATCAATGTCGATACTCTGACCATGTTGAGCTATCGATGATGTAGTCTATCTCTTCGGGGCCAGCCTGAAGGATGCCGGGAAGAAACTCTTTGCCTACATTAAGATGCAAGAAACCTCCTCCCAGGAGTTAATCAATAGAATCAAATAATGTGTGTTTTTCGCTATCATCATAATTTGGTTCATACAATGCTTCATTCTGCCTCTCCGCTTCCCTGACGGCTTCTTCATACCCCGTCAAAGCAGCAAACGGTGCAAACTGGGCTGCACGCTTCCACATCGACATCCTTGGGTGATTCTTTGGCTCGTAATGTGGCAGGTCGATGATATCGTCGTATTCTCCCATATATAATGTTAATCCCACCCTTCATCATCGTCATTCTCCATATAGCGGCTCATGCCGTTGTCGTCCATATCATCCTCAGAGGCTGGATCGAAGCCACGCATATTGTCGTAGCCCTCGGTGTTTCTACTCGACTTCGAAGGATTTCTAGTTTTCTTCACACGCTTCTCTTCGACAGGATCCTCTTTGACAAGCTCCTCTTTTGTAGCGATGGTATCCACCACCTCTACCCTCTCACTCCATCCATCCTCCACATCATCGGATGGTGCAGGCTCCGATGCTCTTCCAGTGCAGTTAGCAAGAAGAGCACTCTGGAGAAAAATATATGATATAATAGCAATTCTGTTCATACGCTTAACTCATAGTTACAAGTACTTCTTGAAGAACTCAGGCCACTTAATGTAGATAACCACATAAAGGGCAAACACACCTATAAGGATGGGGATCAGCCATACCCCAAACAGCATCGAGGCGAAGAAAAATGCCCAAAGGAATTTTGCCAATTCGTTCATAATAACCTCCTCTTTTATTAGTTTACGCTGCAAAAATAGATGTCACTTGTACCATAAGTCGGTACACCCTTGGAATTTTAACTTTCTTTATATCATTTCGTGATGATATCTCGCAGGTCGTTGTAATTACGAACCACATCGTAGGTTACTGCAGAATCGCCTATGGTAGCGAAATGTCGACGAGCACATTCAATCTTTGAACGCTCCGACTCACGCAGTTGTGATTCTTCCAACGAGCCTTTCGTCTCAGCCACAAAATAAACATGCTTGATGTCTGGCCCCTCTTTAAACACGATTGCCCAGTCTGGATTATAGTGGCCTACAGGCGTATTGATATAGAAGCCGCCAGGCAACTTCGTATAGACTGCCACCTCGTTGCGTTCTTCCAAGTCTTTGGCGAAGTTCATTTCAATGCCAGCAGAATCAACTACCACTAAATCATAAAGTGACTTTTGCGATTCCAGTGCATTCACGCCCAATTTACCCTTCAGCGTCGTATTGCTAAAGATGTCGCTTTCAAACTGCTTGTCCAGTTTATGATATTTCACATGTTCAATCACAGCGATGGCCTTACATTCATTGATGATGTTCGAGGCCTTGATGATAAACTCTTCAGGATTGGTCTTAAACTGATTGAAGGTCGATGGCCGTATCTTCTTCAAGATTGTCACGACTGCCTTTCGCGTCAGTCCAGTATTCTCAACCAGTTTGCCGATTAGGTCATATCTAACCTCCTGCCCAATTTCCTCATGCACAGAAAGCGTCTGAGAATCAGTAATGCTCATGGCAATACCTTGTTCCAGTTGCTGTTTGCTGCCAATGCGATCCAGCGTACCAGTCACCATGCGGAGTTGGATATCAGAAACCTTCAAGTGGTTATCCAGTTGTATGACAGACTTACTGATTAGTTCGTCTGTTTTGAAATCCACAGTATAGTACGTCTGATGATTGATTCTGCGCCACAGTTCTTGGAACTCCTTACGTTCAAACTTCTGCGAGTCAAACTTCGCCTCACGCACCTTCCTGCCATTCTCTGGCTTGACGGCATCAGGATTGAATACAGTATCGAGCTTCCTCACCACATCTTTCTTATACTCATCATATTCTCCAAAGTCGAGCGTTCCCTCTTGCTTATCTTGATGGAATTTAGGCGTCAGCTGACCATCCTTTGTGATATAGCCTTTCATGCGCAGCGTAAAGGTCAGTTCCTGTGCATCGTCCTCAGACAAGTGCTTTTGTTCACCTTGAGCGTTGGTAACCACAAAGTCGAGGAACAACTGCATATTCACCTTTTGCGGACGATCGCCCACTGCCTCAGCAATCTCCGTCTGCAGCTTCGATGCAAACGAGTTATACGACTCGCTGGCAATCACCGTCAGTTCGTTCACCTCGAACACGCCACCATGCAGCACGCTCTCGTCCTGTCGCTCTCCTTGCTGATTCACACAGAGGCGCATACCACGACCCACCTCCTGACGCTTCTTTGTTTGATTATCAGAATCCTTCAGCGTACAAATCTGGAACACATTCGGGTTGTCCCAACCTTCTTTCAGGGCAGAGTGCGAGAAGATAAATCGTACTGGCGTCTTAAACGACAAAAGCGCCTCCTTGGCCTTCATGATTAACTGATAGCCTCGCATTTCGTTCTCTGATTCCTTTGCCTTCGACTCCACCACATTATTCTTTTTATCGCGTGAGAAGTAACCATCATGTACCTGATCAGGCGAAAAACTCTTCAGATACTTGATATATTCTGGGTCATCATTAAACCTAAGTTGTAGTTCCCCTACAATTCGCTCATATTCCTCTTCGAATATCTGCGCATAGATGCCTTTACCCCCATCAGCCTCACGATAATTATCCACATGGTCGATGAAGAACAGCGATAGGCACTTGATACCCTGACGGAACAGCTTCCGTTCTTTCTCGATATGCGCCAAGATGGTAGCACGAATCTGGGCCTTACGGATCACCTGTTCATTCACAGCGCCTATCACTTCACCTTCATAAAGCGTGATGCCGTTTTGTAGATGGATGCAGCGATTATAGCCGTCAATCTCTGTCACACGATAGTTATCAGCATATTCTTGTAATTCTCCTGAGTTCTGGTAGATATCAAAGCGGTCACTCACCAGTTGCGTCCATTGCTTCACACCATTACCCACTCGCTTGTCAAAACCAATCCTGGCACGAGGATTCCCCTCCGAGAGTTCGATGCTCTCCAAATATAGATAGCCATTGGTAGCCGTAGAGCCTTTTTGCTCAATACCCACCACAGAGATTTTCTTCACTAGTTTCTTGTTATAGGCATCCATCGCGTCCAATCGATAGACCATGTTCACAATGTCATCGGCCCTATGGGTGGCACTGTATAACAAGGTGAAGAGCGGATTAAACTCCTTCAGTCGATTTCGTGTAGCATTCTTCTTATCAGCACCCAATACACTCTGTGGCTCGTCGATAATCAGAATGGGGTTCGTTGCTGCTATCACATCAATGGGTCTGCGCGAACGGAAAGCATCTAACTTCATATAGATTCGCCTGGCATCCTCTCCTCGTGCAGCAAAAGCCTGCGTGTTGATAATCATCACGTGCATGTTGCTGTCGCTGGCAAACTGGTCAATCTTCGTCAGCTGGCCACTGTCATATACAAAACTCTGTATGCGCTTACCATATTCTGCAGCAAAGTGCTCGCTCATCACCTCGAACGACTTACAGACACCTTCGCGGATAGCGATGCTGGGTACCACGATGATAAACTTACTCCAGCCATAGAGCCTATTCAGTTCGAACATCGTTTTGATATAGGTATAAGTCTTGCCCGTTCCCGTTTCCATCTCGATAGTCAGTCGCAGGTCTGTTCTGTCGAAACTCTCCGTAGGCTTCAACTGTGCAGCCATCTGGATATCACGAATATGGTTCAGCACCTCGCTATACGGCACATCGATAGGTTGGTTCTTATAGCCCACAGCATCGAAGAATCCACCGTTGTCGCTACCCAAGTCGTGGGTAAACTCCAGCAAGGAGCCATTCCTTTGTCCTTGAAACACATCCGTCACAGCCTTTGCCGCATCCGTCTGGAATTGTTGGTTTTTAAATTTCAGTTTCATAGGCTAAATTACTCTGACGTTATTCTGCACTTCCTGGTCAGTCCAGCCGCACTTCTGTTTGAACAACTCAAACAAATTCATTTTTTGGGCGGCTTCGGTGAAACTGCTGTCGCGGAATACCACGCGGAGGGGATGCGTCTCTGCGATGGCATCGATGACGGCGGATGTCACTACGCCGTCGAAGCAGGCCACGAGGTTGCCGTCATCCACATTATAGATGGTACAGCCATCCACCTTCTGTGTCTCGTAGGGCAATGAGAGTTCCAAGCCCCAGCGCATCATGCAGTCGAAAAGCAGGTCGAGACCAGTGCGTTCCTCCTTGATGTTATCCAAAAACATATCGAGCGACTCCTGCGTATAGTCCTTGGGGGCAAAAGCCACAGGCTTATAGTTCGACTCGTCACACTTCAGCACACGGAAACCAATATCGAGGTCTTGTGTCGTCAGCGGACTGTCTGCTTTGATCTTCTTTCCTGCACGACGGATACGTTCCTTGCCGATTTCGCAGATATTGTCATATCCATCTTTTCTCGCTTCAGATTCTTCATCTGTTTTTTCTGGTAACTGAACTAGAATATTTTTTCTGTTTCCGTTATCTTCAGCATTCAACATAAAGACAGACTGAGCTGTTGTTCCTGAACCAGAAAAGAAATCCATAATAATAGCATCTGGTTCGCAATAAGTTGAAGCTTTTACAAGAAGTTGAATTAAAGTAGATGGTTTTGCATAATCAAAATAATTTTTACCTAATATTTTCGTTTGCTCTGCAGTAGCATCTTCATTAGTGCCAATCTTATAATTATCTATAGAGAGAAGGTTATGCATCTTCTTAACTTCACCACCTTGTTTAATATGGTTTGGTCTAAAGGGAATTTTACTTATAACAATTCCCTCTTTATTAGCAACTATTTCATCGAGTTTTGCTTGAGAGTATCTCCATTCACCACGCAAAGTAAAATCATTTTCGTTAGTACCATTAACAATGTGAAGTTCGTTTTCAAGACTAGTAATAATGTTACCTTCAGACATATCTTGAGGTTCTACAACACAGTCTTTCATATTGAACTTTACACTTCCTTTGGGAAAAGTAAGATTAGCGATAGAATTTCCTGCATTATTAAATGGATATTTTTTCCCTTCCTCAGTAGTATCAACCGATAAAGCGCCAAGTAAAGTTCTATCCTTAGAGTAACAAATAATATACTCTGTTTTTGTCCCAATATTCGCATTTAAGAATGAAGGTTTTTTCTTCTTTTCCCAAATGTAATTTGCAACAAAATTATCACTTCCAAATACTTCGTCGCTTATCTTTCGTAGATTTTCTACCTCATTATCATCAATCGAGATAAATATCACACCATCTTCAGTTAACAAGCTCCTTGCTACCATCAGCCTCGCATAAATCATTGAGCACCAATCAGAATGAAAGCGTCCGTTGCTATCTGTGTTCTTACGAAAGCGGTTGCCTTCGTCATCGAGGTTATGCTCATCGTATTCCTCAGCACTCTGCGCAAAATCATCATGATACACAAAATCATTTCCAGTATTATATGGTGGGTCGATATAGATCATCTTGACTTTGCCCATATAGGAGTTCTGGAGCAGTTTCAGCACTTCAAGGTTGTCACCCTCGATGTAGAGGTTCTGCGTAGTATCCCAATCAACGCTCTCTTCTGGACAAGGTCTCAAAGTCTTGCGACAAGGTGCTGCTGCCTCGCGCTGGGCTGCCCGTTTGCCAACCCAAGTAAAGTCGTACTTCTCAGGCTCACCATCCTCTATATATTCCCCCAAGAGTGACCGCAACTTTTGCCAATCTACTGCCCGATGCACTTTGCCCAAAGCATCAGGAGCCTCCGTGAAGCACGATGGGAACAACTGGTAGAGTGCATCCAGATTACGCACCGTTCCGTCTGTGGTTTCTTTGTCTAATTTGATAGGTTCGAATTTTTGCATATCTCGTTTATTTTAGTTTTTCTAATTGTGATTTTAATTGCTCAAGCTCTTGGCGTTTGGCTTTCACCTGCTTGTTCATCCTGACCTGCACATCGTATTGCGGTTCCTTGCGCATACGCTTTTCTAAGGATTGCAATTCTGATTCCATCGTGGCAATCCGCTTTTTCAGTTCCACAATCTCAGCGAGTGCTCCAGCCTTATGCTCCCCAATGCCTGAAACCTGCGCCACGAAGTTGTCATAAATACGTGGCAGCGACTGACCTTGGATTGCCAATGACAGTTGGCTTTGGTTCATCCACATTGTGGCAAACGACTTGGTAATCTTGAATTGCGTATGGGTATTGTCCTTCCATTCTTTATAGTTAATCAGTAGCATATACTGCTCTTCGTATTTCAGGATGAAGACAATATGATGCGGCATGTTGGTGTCGATAAACGTAAACACGTCTGTGGGACAATCCTGCGCCTTTAGCGCCACCACAAACACATCGATTTCTATCAGCTCTTCACTCGCTGTGACGTTGATGGTATTGGCAGAGAGTTTATAGAGCCAGCATATCTGCGCCACGTCATTCACAAAGCGCACCTTCATCCGTTGGTTCACTTCCATGAACTTGTAGAACATCGTCTTGGGAACTACCTTATCGACAATGGCGCTTTTCGGATATGACAGCAGATTCTCCATAGGCTAACGTATCACTAAAAAACAAATCAGCTCGAAATCATCCAGTCCGTTGATATCCCCTTGCAGGGCTGTGGTCTCGCCAAAAGAAAAGAGACTTTCAAGATCACTTTCTTCCTTCTGCGCTACGATGGTGGCGACAGCCTTTTGCAGCAGGTCGCTATAGTGTGCCATTCGTCTGCCATTTTCCGTTTCCTGATTAAACTGATGGCAGAGTTCCATGATGGGATCGTGCTTCCCTTTGCAGGCTAAGCGCATAATATCAAGCAATCGTTTAGGCGCCAAGTGGTTGATGATAGTTTCGCCCTCATCAGAAAGATACACCATATAGAAAGGATGCAGCAGATTCTGATGGCCGATGTTGACTGCATTGTTGCGATTCTTCAGGATGAAGATGACACCAGGCTTGGCTGTGGCTGATGCGGGTACGACAGCACTCATGCCAAAGGGCGTATGCTCAATATCAGGATGCTCTGGCAGATAGGCCAACAGGTCGAGGCGGAACTCATTCAGCCCCAGGTCCATGATGTTGATGCCTGTGTCCATATCTTCGAGGTCAACCACTTCTTCCTGCAAGCGCATCAACTGACTCTTGCGATATTCAAGATCAGTCTGTTCTTCATTCGAGAGCAACACATTGCCTCCTCCGCCAGCCGTAATATCCATACCAGCCATGCGCGCCTCTACTCTACCCTTCAGGTAAAGATAATCGTCGAGTTCAATGTCTGGCCAGTAATTGACCAACTGGATGACATCGTTTTTCGAGCCGATACGATCCACACGTCCGAAACGCTGGATGATGCGTACAGGATTCCAATGAATATCGTAGTTGATCAGGTAGTCGCAGTCCTGCAAGTTCTGTCCCTCAGAGATACAGTCTGTGGCTATCAGCACATCGATGACTTCGGGTTGCTTTGGGAAGAGTTTATCTTTTTCCTTTGAGATGGGTGAGAATAGTGTCAGTACACTATTGAAGTCAGCAGGCAAACCTTTAACGGTAGAACGGATGCCATTACCTGTCACCAGACCAACATGGAGCCCCGTCTTCGCCAGTATCATTGCAGCCAGGTTGTCGTACAGATATTCTGCGGTATCGGAGAAGGCTGTGAAGACAATGACCTTTTTGTTATTTCCATTAATCGGATGAGCAAACTTCTCACGCAAGTTCTCAATCAGCATCTGAAGTTTGCTGTCGTGCTCAGGGTTGATGTCTTCAATCATTGTCAGCAGCAGACCTAATATCTCTTGGTCTTTCAACAGGTCGCGCTTCCACGAACGACAGTCCATATCGGCCAATGCCACCTTGGTTTTCTTGCCACCAATCAGCACGTCGTCCTCGCTATCTTCATCGAGCATATTCTCTAGTTGTTGCACTTCCAAGCGTACATCCTGACGGGTAGTAACAAAAGTATCTATTGCGTTAATGGTGTCATCCACCATCTCCTTCATACGACTTAGGGTCAGGCGGAAGCTGTTTACTGACGATTCCAAGCGTTTCAGCAGGTTGATAGCCATCAGTTTCTTCAGTCCCTTCTCACGTCCAGACATACCGAGATGTCCACCTCTGTCGTCTGTGTCAATCTCGTATTTGGCACGCTTAGAAGGCAGGATATAGTCAGAGGGCGCATAAATTCCCAGATTCAAATCATCGAGTTGGTTGGCTATCTCCTTATAAGTGATAGCTTCATTGAGGTCTGTCAGTTTTGGGCGCTTAGATATAGGACGCAGACGCGTTGGGAACTTACCTATTTCTGTGGTGTCGTAATACTTCTCAATATGCTTACGGCTACGGGCAATGGTCACAGCATCCAGCACTTGGAAGAAGTCGAACGAGAGCATATCGAGTAGTTTCTCTGTGGTGCGTTCCTTAGGGTCTTCAATCTTTGACCAGGCATTATACTGCATCTGCGCAGAACGGAAGATATCCTCAATAGGACGGTCCGTATTCAATTTGTCGTTGATGAGATTCTGGTTACCCTCGTAGGCCAACTGCAACTGGTTCTTCAGGTCGTTAAAGCGGTTGTTGACAGGTGTGGCAGAAAGCATCAGCACTTTTGTTCGCACGCCAGCACGAATCACCTGGTTCATCAATCGCAGATAGCGGTTTTCACGTGGATTCTCATCGTCCTCGTCAGTCGTTACCTTGCCACCATTGCGGAAGTTATGGCTCTCATCAATCACTATCAAGTCGTAGTTGCCCCAGTTCAAACGAGACAAGTCAATACCATTCGACAGGCCTCGCTCACGACTGAGGTCTGTATGGAACAACACATCGTAGCGCAGACGGTCTTTTTCTAATGGGTTGTTCTTGTAGTTGCCCTTATAGGTATTCCAGTTCTCATAGAGTTTCTTGGGGCAGAGCACCAACACACTCTTATTGCGGTTCTCGTAATACTTGATGACAGAAATCGCCGTAAAGGTCTTTCCCAAACCTACACTATCGGCCAAGATACAACCATTATAGGTCTCCAACTTGTTGATGATGGCCAGAGCCGCATCGCGCTGGAAGTTATAGAGCTTGTTCCATATCTGAGAATTCTTGAAGCCAGTCGCCTCGTTGGGCAGCACATCCTCGCTGATATCCTCCAAGAACTCGTTAAAGATGTTGTAGAGCGTGACGAAGTAGATGAAATCTGGCGAGTTCTCGCGATACACATTCTCTATATTCTCGATGATGGCATTGGTCACGTCTGCGAAGTTCTCGCTATCCTCCCAGAAGTCATTGAAGTTCTTCAAGTAAGCATCGCTCATGGGCGACGGCATACGCTGAACCAACTGAAAGATATTGTTGCCTCGCTCACAACCTAATTCGGTAGTCGTGAACTCGTTGAAAGGCATGTATGTATAGAGATCATCCTCGTTATTTACATTGAGGAAACCGGGCATCGACATCTGCGACACATTGGTCTTAAAACGTACTTTCTGGCGTATCCATTCTGCACACTCCTTAGCAATGGCGCGTTGGGTCAGGTTATTGCGCAATTTGATTTCGAAGTCAGAACCATAGAGTGTGCGCTCACGATTGAGTTTGGGGATATAAAATTCCCGTTTTTGTTTCTTAGCTTGTTCCTTATTAAATGTTGGCGAAGTAAAGATAAAGCGCAATTCGTCCACCTTCTCCAACTCTTTTTGCAAGGCCTCGAAGGCATAAATGGAGAAACTCGCTGCCGCCATCGACACCTTGGAGCCTTGGCGCAGCATCACCTTCAAATCGTCAATGACATGAGCGGTGATGTTATCGAACTGCTTGGGTAGTTCCATGCACTACTATAGTTTTAGTCAAGCACCAAAACTATATCTTCAGGCTTGCTTACAGGTAAACACAAGAGACCTCAGGACACAAAAGAAGCGCAGACTTGACGTTCTCTCGTATCGTGGGGTTCTCGCATACCTGTAACACTAGATATAAGTCATGCCCGCGCTATCGCACGGGCATCGGCTGACTTACCCAAAGTGTTACAATCGTTTAATTTGCGAGATTTCACGATACTCTGAATAAATAGCTGATGCTATTATTAACCAACGAAAGTCATACCGGCACCTCCTCTGAGGCTCATTCTTCCTGCCGTAGCAGCGTCATGTTATGACGATTAGCCAGTACTTGATTGCAAAGATACAAATAATTTTGGAAAGTTGTACTATTTAGGGCAAAAAAAAGAAATAATTCGAGTATAATTTGGAAGATAAGAGAAAAATATCTATCTTTGCAGGCAAATTGTTCAACAGATTAAATGTAAGACTATGGCAAATCCAAAGAAAATCAAGGTTAATAAGCCACCTTTTCAGGTTATTTTATGTGAGTTTGATTACATTTTTGCAAATTTGTTTGCAGATTTGCAAATAAATTACTAATTTTGCAAACGAATTCGAAGATGATTATTGCTAATAAGGAACTTTTGGATAAGTTCGTGCAGAGTCGGAACCCACTCTGAATATGATAGAATTGATGCATCAACAATTTAATGAAAGGAAAGAATATGGATAAGAAACTGACGACAAGACAGGAGTACGATGAGGCGAAGGCCATTGTGGAGGCCCTGATTGCAGAGGCTACTGAAAAGGGTATGCTGGAACCGGAGATGGACAACGAATACACCCGCCGAATAGCAGAATTGAGCAAGCTGATGGCAAAATACGAGGATGAATATATGGATATTCTGCCACTTCGCGAGAAAACTCCACTTATAAGATGTATAGAAGACTATTTCTATGCCAGAAACATGAAACAGAAAGAAGGTGCCAAACTTCTTGGCATCAATGAATCTGTGTTTAGTCAAGTGCTTAGCGGCAAAAGGCGTATCACCATGCCATTGGCAAAGCGCTTGCACTCGAAACTCGGAATCGACTCTGATCTGATTCTGGAATATGCGTAACAGTTAGGCGCGTCGGCGTTTCGGCGCGTCGGCGCGTCATTTGGATTTTTGTATTTACGGCTACATGAAAGGATGTATCTATTTTAAATTATTATATATTATAATATATAATAATTATATATAATATATAAGCCTAAATGATGCGCCTATTAATTTTTCGAAATGACGCGCCGACGCGCCGACGCGGTGACGCGCCTACAACGAAAGTGTTAAAATTGCTTCGTTCGTCATTTTAACATTTGAAATAAATC
>ONTZ01000051.1 GCA_900320905.1 uncultured Prevotella sp. | reverse complement strand
TGCCACCTTCCTCGGGCGAAATCTGTACCACCTGGATAGGCAATACCTGTCCGTTGGTACGCACATAGTCCTTGAACTCCGCCTGGCACACATCGCTGATGGTGAGTTCGTCCTTGCTGACTCTCAGCGTTGAGGCATGGTTGCCAAAAATCAGCCAACCACCAATGGCTAACACCAAACACCCACCAGCTATATATGGCCAATGCTTCATCAGCCGCTGTTTCTTTGTCTTTTCTATTACTCTGTCCATATCGTTTCACCTTTATAATATCTAACTAATTGTTCCTTCACCATTGCCATCAACTGACATTGCAGCAAGGTGGCCTTCGAATTGAGCAACTGCGATGAGGTGGTGTGCAGGTCGATGGCTGTACTCAGTCCCTCTTCAAACTGGCGACGGGTCAACTGGTAGGCCAAACTGTCAGCCTCTACCTTCTTCTCCATCTGGGCAGTCTGTTTCAGATAGCCTTGCAGGTCCTGCCAGGCCTCCCGACTGAGTTTCTCCACCTCCAACTGCTTCTGTTCGTAAGCCTCCTGGGCTATCTTGTAGCCATTCTTTGCCTTTCGGATGCTGGTAAGCGTCTGCAAGCGATTGAAGAGCGGAATGCTCAGTGTGGCTCCTATATACTCGCCCATATTGTTCTTGAACTGACTGCTGAATGTGACAGCCGACTCCGAATGAAGTGTCTTATAATAAGTGGTGCTCAGGCCCGCACTAAGAGAGAGTGTAGGTAGTAGAGAAGCACGGGCCTGTCGCCACTCATATTTGGATGCCTGTCGCTGATAATTTGCTACAAGCAGTTCGGAATTCTGTTCAGTCGAATTTGTGATATGGTTGTTGTGAATTGCAAATTCGCCAGAACGGATGAGAAGGCTGTCTCCTAACGGATAAGCCATTGCTTTTTTCAGTTCCAGCAGTGCAGAGGCGTAGAGGTTCTGCTGGCGAATCAGTTCATAGTCAGCCTCAGCCTTCTGCGACTCCACCTGTGCCACATCGGCAGCACTCTTGCGGCCTACCTCTTCCAATAGGCGTGTCTGCTTCAACAACAGTTCGGTTTCCTCTACCTTCTCCTGAGCCATCTGTACCAGTCCGTCATAAAATGCCACATTGGTATAGGCCAGCATCACGGCTAATGCCGTCTGGTCCTGCTGTTGTCTCAGGCTGGCCCGTCCCATCAGCACACTGGCCTTTGCGGCTTTCAGGGCGTGAATGCGGCTGAACCCGTCAAATACGGGTAGTGAGGCAGATAGGGAATAGCCATTATAGAAGGTACTGACATCAGTATAGGTGTTTGTCTCTGGGTCGATGGCTCGTCCGAAGTTATACTGTGCCCCTATGCCTGCATCCACGTCTGGCAGGAAACTGCCTATGGCTTTCGTCTTCTGAGCCTTGTAGTTGTCAAGTTCCAACTCAGCCCGTTTCACCTCGTGGTTATGCTCTACGGCATATTGCATACACTGCTGCATCGTCCACGTCTGCGCTGCGGAAGCGAAAAACGAAAAGTAAAAAGTGAAAAATATAAATACTGTTCGTCGCATATTCTTTTGTTTTTTGACGATGCAAAGGTAGGCTTTTCTCTTCTTACGTGCAAGCATTTTAGGTTGCCCAGATGCAGACTGTCTAAAATTTATACACTTCACCGTATGATTTCTTGACGGAAAATGATTACCTTTGCACCATGAATAATTACGGAACCATATTGATCGTTGATGACAATGCTGCCATACTGACGGCGATGCGCTATCTGCTCGATGCCACTTTCGAGCAGGTTCTTACCACAAGCACGCCAGATGATATCCTGAAACTGATGGCTCAGCAACCCGTCGATCTGGTAGTACTCGACATGAATTTCACCCTTGGCGTGAATACTGGCAATGAGGGACTCTTCTGGCTTCGCACCATCCGTAAGCAGCATCCGCAAACGCCTGTGGTGCTGCTCACTGCCTATGCCGATGTGAACCTGGCAGTAAAAGGACTGAAGAATGGTGCTGCCGACTTTATCACGAAGCCTTGGGACAATGACGAACTGGTACGCAAACTGAAGGATGTGCTCGATATGCAGAACGAGATCGTCAGTCTCGATGAGATGGAGAAAGAGCATATCCGTCGTACCATCGACCATTGTCACGGTAATCTTACGAAGGCAGCAGAACTGTTGGGTATTACACGGCAGACACTCTATAACAAGATGAAAAGGCTTTGAGAAGTGAAAAGTGAGAAGTGAAAAGTTTTATGAGTGTGCTTTTATATATAATAATAGGTATGATGGCTGTGGTCGGCGGCTGGTGGTTTATTCGCCACCAGCGAAAGCTTCGATTGCGTGCCCATCTGATGCAGGAAGCCATCCGTAACAGGGACTTCACCTTTCGAATGCCAACAGACGGTATGTTCTTTGGGGAGCGAGCCATGCAGGATACTCTGAACCAACTGGGTGAGACCATCCGCCAGCAAGTGAATCAAAGCGAAGTGGAATCGTGGGAGCGCCTCACTCGTGTGCTGACCCATGAGATCATGAATGCCACTGCCCCAATCACGAGTATCAGTCAGTCGCTTCTCAATCGGACGGATGTGAAAGAAACGCCACTCGAAGACGGTATCAGGGCCATCTATGAGATATCGCAGCACTTGAATAACTTTGTAGTGAACTATCGCAAGATGTCTGAACTTGAAAAGCCCGTACTGACTAATATCGGTTTATATACTTTGACAGATGAGATTAGTAAAGCCTATCCAGAACTGAAGTGGGAACTGAATGTTCCTGCAGATTTGACGGTTCGTGCCGATATAGGAATGTTACGACAGGTACTGATGAATCTGACAAAAAATGCGATAGAGGCTCACGCTCAGAAGATGGTGGTGGAAGCAGAGAAAGGAGAAATGATTTGTTTGTATATAGGTAACGATGGATTGCCCATCCCAGCCGAAAACCGTCAGTCGCTTTTCGTACCCTTCTTTACCACCAAGCGAGGCGGTAGCGGCATTGGTCTTTCGCTGAGTCGTAGGATGATGGTCTTGCAGGGAGGTATACTTGAACTCTCTGAAAGGATGTGTCAAGGATGTCATACTGCCTTTATCTTGAAAATAAATCATAGTTCATAGCACAAAAAATAGCAAGGAAATATGAAGACTTATAGTTTATTGTTGATTTTGCTGGCGGTTTCGATGACAGGGCTGGCGAAGGCGGATGCTGGGTTGAAACCTCGGTTGGTGGTTTGTACGGACATTGCGCCGGCAGATGTGGAGCCGGACGATATGGAGTCGATGGTGAGGCTGATGGCCTACGCTGATTGTTTCGAGGTGGAAGCACTGATTACGTCAGTAGGCTGGAACTGCGATCCTTATCCCGTGGAGTGGGCAGACTATCTCTTTCGTGTCATTGAGGCTTATCGGAAGGATGTGCTTAATCTGATGAAACGCTCTGGTCAACAAGGATGTCTGTCAATAGAGCAGGAGAACGGCCAGCAACAACTCGGCTATTGGCCCAGTGCCGATTATCTCAAAAGTAGGGCTGTGATGGGTAGCGAACGAGGGGGCATCAAGGTGATTGGCGAGGGCAACGACTCGCCTGGCAGCGAACTGCTCATCCGTCTGGCTGATGAGCCCGACTCGCGCCCCATCTATGTCGCAGCGTGGGGTGGTGCAAACACGCTGGCACAGGCCATCTGGCGAGTGAAGCAGACACGGACGGCAGAAGAACTGAAGCGGTTTGTCAGGAAGTTCCGCATCTATACGATTACCGATCAGGATATGCAGTACAATATGCGGATGGATCGTGCCTACAGTTCCCACATGTGGCTAAGGCGTGAGTTTAAGGATGACTTGCAGTTTATCTGGGATGAGGGTACGTGGCAGGAACAGTGCGAACTGGGCAAGCGCCACTGGCAACAGCACAAAGAGAATATCCAGGGTAAAGGTGCCTTAGGCAAGGAATATCCTACCTATAAATGGGGTGTAGAGGGCGATACACCCAGTTTCCTCTACGTGATGCCTCACGGTCTGAACGACTCTGAAGACCCGCATCAGGCGGGCTGGGCTGGCTATCACGAGCGAGGGATGTGTCCTGACTCATTGACGATAGCGTGGACCTCATGGCAGGAACCGCTCCGTAGCATCTCCGTAGGCTATAAGCAGCGTTTTTATCCTGATGAACTCAACGACTTCATGGCACGTATGCAGTGGGCTGACGAAGGTCGGGGCAATCATAATCCAATAGTCATTGTCAACAAACAGAAAGGGTTGCAGCCCATTCATATCAAAGCGAAAGCAGGAAAGACCATCCGCCTGGATGCCTCCAAATCTTTCGACCCCGATGGCGACATGCTCTCCTTCCATTGGTGGCAACAGCCTGAGATCGGCACTTCCAAGGTTATCATCACTCAGGCGGACCAGCCCAAAACCAACATTCAGATTCCTGCTGATGCAGACAAAGGTGAACTGCACCTCATCTGTGAGGTTCACGACAACGGCCCTTTCCGTTTGCCAGCCTATCGCCGCACCATCATCAGCATTGAGTAAGGGATTTCCCCTCGAAATCAAGTTCGAGTTGAATCCTGCACAACAGTCCTGACCCCGCGTGTTTATAAGAATCTTCTTCTAAACCATAATCCAAAGACGGGATCTGTAAGATATAACTGCCGCATCTCTGAATAGATGAGATCGCGCTCGATAAGTGCATCACGCAATCGGCGCACCCGGAGAATTACGCTGCTTCATAAAAAATCTGGCCAACTCTGTCAATGTGGTCACCGATGGGAGTACCTTTTTTCTTCTGATAATCCAAAAGGTCAACGGAGTAAAGTAGTTCTAAATCATCGATTTCACAAAGGATGCTAAGCAACTGATTATAGTCAATGCCCTTGCCTATCACGGCTAAGTCAATATCTGAGCCTGCACGGTAGTTGCCCTTTGACCTGGAGCCAAAGATTAGAACCTTCTCAATGTTCTCGTAATGGCGAAACACATCTTGCAGTTCCTTGATAACCGTATCGCTTAGCCCGAACTTCATGCCTGTTGATATTCTTGGTTTTGTGACAATTTCTCTAAGGATTCATCCAACTCTTTGAGCATGGGAGCATAGTCGCTGAATATTAAACGGACGATAGGAAGCACTTCATCTTCATCATATACATGACTCAGCGTGTTCCGTGACTTTGCCATTTTCCGCCAACCATCATGATTAGAAATCAATCCGTCTTCAAAAGCCATCTTCATGGTTCCGTTAGGTCCTTGCATGAACTCATATCCTTTGTAGATAAGCAAATCCTGAAGAACTTTCCAAGCCAGTTCAAAGGTATATTCAAAGCGTTGCACAAGACCTTCTATTTCCAATTCCGACAAGTCCTCCATGAACCTGTCGGACTCTGTCACTGCAAGTAATCTAGCGCATGCCTTATGATAATTAGCATAACGCTGAATCCAACGAATGTCTGTCTGTTGCTCCATACATTTTTCTTATTATGTGATTGCAAAGATATACATTATTTCTGAAACAAACAAATTTTCATAGAATTATTTGTAATCGTCATGACCTTCTCAATGACGACAGTGACAATTCGTCGTAAGGTTTTGCATACCCTGCAAATTCATGCCCTGAATCTGGGGCAGATTTCTACCCCCGTGCATTCCTGACCCCCTGTGTTCCCCCTGTGTTCGCAGGGAGATTGGGATAGCGTGACATTATCAGTCTTTGAATTCGAGTTCGAGTTGGATCCAGCGGGGTTGTGGCTGATCAGTGGCGCCTTTCTGATTGGAGACGCCAAGGCCGATGAGGCGGATGGGATGGGAATGGTATTCCACGCTGAGCATCAGTTGTTTGGCAAGGGGAAGGATGTCGTCCTTGGTACGAAGGATGTGATCAACAGTGATGCTGCGTGTTATTTGTTGGAAGTCCTCGAATTTCACTTTCAGCGTCAGGGTGCGGCCTTCGAAGTTGTTTTTCTCTATACGACGGACGAGTTCGAGCACGGTGTGATAGAGATGGATGGTGACATCGGCATTCTGGCTGATGTCTTTCTCGAAGGTCTGCTCACAACTGACCGACTTACGCTCCCATTCGGAGATAACGGGCCGGTTGTCGATACCGCGGGCAAAGTCGTAAAACACCTGTCCCATCTTGCCAAACTCCTGTTGCAGTCGGTTGAGCGACATCTGACGGAGATCGGCTCCTGTGAAGATTCCCATGTGATGCATTTTCTCAGCCGTCTTCTGACCTACGCCCCAGATCTTCTCCACCCTCAACTGCGTAATGAAGTCGAGCGCCTTGTCAGGATGAATCACCGTCAGGCCGTCGGGCTTGCGCCAGTCGGAAGCAATCTTCGCCAGGAACTTGCAATAACTGACGCCTGCTGATGCCGTCAGATTGGTGGTTTCCTTGATGCGCTGCTTAATCTCACGGGCGATGTCGACACCCAGTTCGATACCATGTTTGTTGTCTGTCACGTCCAGAAAAGCCTCATCGAGCGAGATGGGTTCTATCAGGTCGGTATAGTCGTGGAAGATGTCATGCAACTGAGCCGACACCTCTTTATATCTTTGGAAATGCGGTTCGATGATGATGAGCTGCGGACACAAGCGCTTGGCCACCTGAATGGACTGAGCCGAATGAACGCCAAAGCGACGGGCCTCGTAGCTGGCCGTCGACACCACACCACGCTCTGCATCGTGGCCAACGGCGATGGGTAAGCCCTTCAATTCTGGATGGTCGAGTAGTTCCACAGCAGCGAAGAACTGATCCATGTCGACATGAATAATCTTCTTCATTGCTGCAAATTTACGAATTTCTTGCGAAACTAATGCCGCAAACCGCAAAAATTCGGGATGAGTCAGGAGAAGTTCAAAAAAAAGTAGTACCTTTGCACCCAGTTTGAAGTAAAATATATAGCATGAAATTCAAAATTAGTTTATCAATTTTAGTTTTTAGTCTAAGTTTTCAATCCATCAAAGCCCAAACCATAGAACCCAACCTCAAATGGGGCAAGCCAACGGAAGAGGAACTTAAAATGACAGTATATGACATCGACAAGGATGCCGATGCCTTGGTATTATACCATCAGACCTCTGTGAACTATAACTTCGTCAACGGTGATTTCAAAGTATTTTACCGCATCAAAAGTCGTCTGAAGGTTCTCAAGCCAGAAGGAAAGCGAGTGGCGGATGAAAGTATCATGTATTATGAGAATGAAACGAACCGTATCCGAAAAGAAACCGTCGTAGGTCTTAAGGCAACGGCCTATAACCTCGAAAGTGGTAAGGTGGTCAAGACCAAGATGGAGAATTCAATGGTTAATACAGAACGCCTTGACAAGAACCAGATGCTGCTGAAGTTCAGCGTCCCCCAAGTTAAGGTAGGGACCGTCATCGAATATGAATACCGTATTGAGAGTGATTATTATGGCGACATCCGAGACTGGTATGCCCAACACGACATCCCCGTACTCTATACGCAATATGAACTCTCCATACCCGAATGGTTTAAGTTCAACATTGAAGAGACGGGTGTCAACACGTTGGAAAGACAACGGAATTCTGGCACTATGAATCTGGCCTTCAATAATGGCGAGAACATGATCCTGTCTACAGACGAAACGACCTTCACTGGACACAACCTGCCAGCAATCAAGGATGACAACTGGATCTGGCATGCAGAGGATTATGGAAATAAGGTAACAGCAGAATTGTCGGGCATCTACATTCCTGGTGAGATCCATAAGAGCTATTCATCGACCTGGATGGACGTAGACAAGCAGTTGATGGGAGACGAGGACTTTGGCGGCAGGATCAAGACCAGCAGCCCGCTGAAGAACGAGATTTTTGCAGCTGGTATCCCTGACATCGCAGACAAGACGGAACGAGCAGCAGCCGTGTGGCAGCTTCTGAAGAAGAAGGTACGCTGGAATAAGGAGTATGCAATCTGGGGAAAGTCTTCCTCGAAAGTCCTCAAAGAAGGAACCGGCTCAAATGCTGACATTAACTTCCTTTATATGAATATGCTTAAAGACGCAGGCATCGAGACGACACCCATTGTCCTGAGACTGCGCAATAGCGGCATTTTACCATTGTCTCACTCAAGTCTGAAATACCTGAACAGTTTTGTGGTGGGCATTCATACGAATGACTCCACAATGCTGATGATAGATGGCTCTGTCGAGGACGGCTATTTCAATGTCTTGCCAACCAGGCTGCTTGTGGAAAAGGCCCGGGCTTTGGTGAAAAATAGTGATGGATATTGGGTGAATCTGCTCGAAGGCGCCAATAGCCGTATCGCCACAACAATTCAGGCAGAATTAGATGCAGAGGGTATGCTGACAGGCATTAAGACGAGCCAACTGATTGATGAATCGGCCGCCTCTCTACGCAAAAACTGGCGCGAAGCAAAGGACAGCACAGAACTGATCCACAAGAAAGAGGAACATGACGGCATCAAAATTGAAGACTATCAGTTGGAAGGCCGCCACGATTTCTCGCCAATGGTAAAAGAGACTACGACCTTCACTAAGCAGTGTGATACAGCCGGTGATATGATCTATCTGAATCCTCTGGTATTCAGTCCGATACAGGAATCCATCTTCACTGACGAAGAGCGTAACCTGCCAGTTGAATTCCCATGTAAGGGAATAGAGGTCATCAATGTCATTATCAACATACCGAAAGGTTATACCGTTGATGACTCCCCTAAGCCTATCGTGTTGAAAATGGAAGGCATCTCTGCAAAGGTGATGGGAACAGTGAAAGAAGGCCGTATCAACATGCTCTATCAGTTCAATATCTCCAAGACCTTTTTCCCACAGTCAGAGTATAAGGATCTGAAATCCTTCTTCGACAGGCTGGTTGAAAGCACCAAAAGTATCATTACAATTAAGAAGGCAGGATGAAAGGATTGCTATTAGCACTGCTGATATGGCCTTGGGGACTAACTGCCTGGGGGCAGGAGCCGGTTTCCATGACCAGCTCCCAGAAAGCTGTCATCGAGGAATCGCTGACAGATGTGGTCTGTGAAAGTGCAACGCACGCTGTTGCTCATTATAAAGAAGTGACAACCATCCAGAATGAGCAAGGTTCCTCACTGGCCAATTTCGTTTGCGCCTGTAGCAAGAATGACAAACTCTCCGCTTTTAAAGGACAAGTTGTTGATGCCAGCGGAAAGGTTATCCGCAAGTTCAAGGAAAGCGACTTGAAGCGGACAGAGTATTCACCCTATCTGGCCATTGACGACTATCAGATGTATCTGGAATATACTCCTCCAACCTATCCCATTACCATCATCTATGAGTGGACGATGGACAGCCGCGACAATCTGATAGAATTTCCTCGTTTCTGTCCTCTCTCTGACTATGACGTCGCTCTTAAGAAAGCCGTCTATCGGCTGGCATTTCCGAAAGACATGCAAATACGTCATTCTTTGAAAAACATTGCCCAAGATGTCAGTATCACTCAGGTCTCTCAAGACACACAACTGCTGACCCTTGAACTCGCAGACTTGCCTGCATTCCAGGAAGAAGCCTATGCACGCCCCTTGCATGAGAGACTGCCCATAGCTTATTTCGCACCAACGGATTTTGTGTATTATGGCACAAAGGGAAGTCTGCGCAACTGGAATGACTATGGAAAATGGGAATACAGCCTCATCGAGGGGAGTGATGCTTTGCCAGAAACCTTACGCCAAAAGCTGCACCAGCTAACTGATAATCTGACATCCAAAAGGGAAAAAGTAGAAGTTCTCTATCATGAGCTTGAGAAAACGACCCGATACGTTGCCGTTCTCCTTGGCGTTGGGGGCCAGAAACCCATGCCGGCCGCAACGGTCAGCAAAAGCGGCTTCGGTGATTGTAAGGGGTTGTCGAATTACATGAGGGCCATGCTGAAAGAAATCGGTATTGCTTCCAATTACATTCCCATCAGCACCACTAATTATCGGCTGCTGCCAGACTTTGCGAGCGCCGGACAGATGAATCATGTCATTTTGCAAGTTCCTCTGGAGAAGGATACACTTTGGCTGGAGTGTACCAATCCACAATTACCATTGGGCTATGTCCACGAAGATATTGCAGGCCATGATGCCATCGAGGTGAACGAACATGGAGGCAGACTGGTGCGGCTTCCCGTTTATGAAGACAGTACAAACCTCATGCGCAGCGATATCCGTATACAGCTGGATCCAACAGGTGCTGCTGACATCTCATTCAAACGAACTGCACATAATAGGCAATATGAACACTATCTGCCCTTGGTAAAGATGGATAATAGGGAACAAAAACAGACCATGAATCGTATGATGAGGATTCCACAGGCTGAAATCAGCAATCTTGATATCAGGAGTCAAAAGTCTGGAGCTGTTTTGTCACTGGAAGCCAATATTAGAAGTCAGAAATATGCTACTAAGACTGGCCAGCGGTTATTTGTCCCTCTTAATCCTAGTCTTAATAGCTATACTATCCCATCAGCAAACAGCAATCGTCAGGAAAGAATCTGGATAAAAATGGGTTATCTCGATGAAGATCACATTTCCCTCACTATTCCTGAAGGCTACGAGATAGAGGCATTGCCTAAGGACGAGAAAATTGAGAAGCCTTTTGGGACGTTTGATTCTTCGATACAAACAGATGGCCAGGAAATACATGTGACATATAGGCTGCTTATGAAGTCTGGTGACTATGACAAGTCTCTCTTTCCAGAACTCACAGACTTCCTGAAAACCGCGAATAAGGCTTATAACCAACGTATTGTTATCAAAAAAAGCAGCTAGCTGAGTAGATAATTCATAATTATTTTGTATCTTTGCGGCCAAATATAAATAGGTACGCAAAGATATGATACAATCAATGACAGGCTACGGCAACGCTGTCGTAAGCTACAAAGACAAGAAAATTCATGTGGAAATCAAGTCGCTGAACTCCAAACAACTCGACTTGCAGACCCGTATTGCTCCCCTCTACCGTGAGAAGGAGATGGAGATGCGTCAGATGGTGGCTGAGGCTCTTATCCGTGGGAAGGTGGACATGAGTGTGTGGATAGAAAAGGAGACGGCTGTGGATGCCACCCCCGTGAATGCAGCCCTCGTGGAGAATTACTATCACCAGTTGAAGGATATCGCTGTAAAGGTGGGTATCCCTGAGCCAGAGGACTGGATCTACACCCTCACCCGTATGCCGGATGTCCTGACGAAGACGGATGTGGAAGTGCTCGACGACGAGGAGTGGGTTGTGGTGAAGGCTGCTGTCTGTGAGGCTTTGACCAACCTTGTGAACTTCCGTAAGCAGGAAGGTGCTGCCCTCCAGAAGAAATTCACGGAAAAGATTGACAATATCACTAACTTGCTGGCAGCCATCGAACCCTACGAGAAGGGACGTGTGGAAAAGATCAAGGCTCGTATCGAGGGAGGTCTGCAGCAGATTCCTGGGGTGGAGTACGACAAGAACCGTCTGGAACAGGAACTCATCTACTATATCGAGAAACTCGATATCAGTGAGGAGAAGCAGCGACTGGCCAACCACTTGAAATATTTCCGTGAGACGATGGAGGAGGCTGCCGGACAAGGTAAGAAACTCGGCTTCATCGCCCAGGAGATGGGACGTGAGATTAATACGACGGGTTCGAAGAGTAATCAGGCCGAGATGCAGAACATCGTGGTGAAGATGAAGGACGAACTGGAACAGATCAAAGAACAAGTCCTGAATGCATTGTGAGTATAATTATACACGGATTATAAAGATTATAAGGAATGGCTGCGATGCAGCCCAAAAATCCATAAAATCCTTATAATCCGTGTTAATAAGAAAAAGAAATGAATAGAGGAAAATTAATAATAGTATCTGCGCCCTCTGGAACGGGAAAGAGTACGATTATCGGGTGGCTGATGAAGGAGCATCCGGAGTTGAACCTGGCTTTCTCGATATCTTGTACGTCGAGGGCACCAAGAGGGACGGAACAGAATGGCGTGGAGTATTTCTTTCTGACACCAGAGGAGTTCCGCAAGAAAATAGACAACGACGAGTTTCTGGAGTATGAAGAGGTCTATGCAGGCCGCTTCTATGGCACGTTGAAAGCGCAGGTAGAACGTCAGTTGGAGGCAGGACAGAACGTAGTGTTCGACGTTGATGTGAAGGGTGGCGTGAATATCAAGAAATATTATGGCGATGAGGCTTTGAGCGTGTTTATCAAGCCACCCTCGATAGCAGAACTGCGCCGTCGTCTGGAGGGTCGTGGTACGGATGCCCCAGAGGTCATTGACCAACGTATTGCCCGTGCTGAGTTTGAACTGACCTTCGTTGATAAGTTCGATACCATTGTGGTGAACGACGACCTCACCCAGGCAGAGGAAGATGCCCTGTCTATCATTGAGGAATTTCTCTCAGAAGGGTAATCATCATTTCTCATTACTCATTTCTCATTTCTCATTATGATCAGGACAGGGATTTTCGGAGGCTCATTCAACCCCATCCACAACGGACACATCTCGCTGGCCAAGCAACTGAAGGAGAGAGCAGGACTCGACGAGGTGTGGCTGATGGTGTCGCCCCAGAATCCTTTGAAGCAGGCGGCAGACCTACTTGACGATACCCTGCGTATGGAGATGGCACGTCTGGCCCTTGTTGGTGTGGAAGGCATCATCGCGTCCGACTATGAGATGCATCTGCCCAAACCCTCCTATACCTGGAACACTTTACAGACCCTCTCGAAAGACTATCCTGACAGGCAGTTCGTGTTGCTGATGGGAGGCGACAACTGGGAACACTTTGACAGGTGGTATCACTATGAGGACATCAAGCGTTGCTATGAGGTCGCTGTCTATACCAGAACCCCTGGATATGCTGGCTTTATCGATATCAGCAGTACGGAGATCCGTGAGCGTATCAGGGCTGGCAAGGGCATCCGTAGGTTGGTGCCGAAAGCCGTAGCAGACTATATTAAGGAGAAAGGACTCTATAAAGGCGCAAAGTGAAAGGGAAGTTCAAGATAAATCCGTTGAAATGGATAGGTTATCTTTTTAGTCCTATCCAGCAGAATGGCGCATTCTTCGTGTTTATGTTTGCGCTGGGATGGCTCTGCACCCAACTCGAAATCATGCCTTACTATCTCAGAAACAAGGGTGCCGAGCCTTATGAACTGTCTGCCCCAGAGTTGTTCCTTGATATCTACGTTGTCTGTGTCATCCTAACCCTCATCCCTAAGAAGATCCGTATCTGGGTGAAGGCCTTGCTCTATGTTCTCTTCTATGGCGTTGCCTTGGTGGATATGTTCTGCTACGAACGCTTCGAGTCGACCCTCACGCCAACGATGCTGATGCTGGCGATGGAGACGACGGGGCAGGAGGCAAGAGAATTCCTCTCGGGCTATCTCAGTTATGAGACGGTGAAGTCGGGTGTGGGCTGGATATTGCTGCTGATGACTATGCATATCCTCTGGACCATCCTTCGCAGACTCCTCGCCAAGATGCGCCAACGACTCATCCTGCCGAAGATAAATCCAATCATCTTTTCAGGTTTCAAGGCTGTGATGGGCTGTGTGGTGGCTTGGTTGTTGTATGGCAGCATCAGTCAGACGTGGAATAATAAGGTGGCGATACACAAACTATTCTCTTGCGAGACTATCGGAGAGGTGGAGCACGAATTGACCAAGAAGGATCAGGCCAAACTCTATGTCCCCGTCTATCGTCTCGCCTTCGGCATCTATGCCAATGGTCTTGCTGACACACAGATAGAACAGTTGAAGGCTGCGAGTGACAAGATTCAGGTGGACAGTTGCAGTTTTCGTGTGCCGAATATCGTGCTGGTGATAGGGGAGAGTTATAACAAGCACCATTCCCAACTCTATGGCTATGACAAACCCACCACGCCACGACAGATGGCATTGCAGGACGAAGGCAGTCTGGTGGCATTTACCGATGTCGTCTCATCGTGGAACCTCACGAGTTTTGTCTTTAAGCACATGATGTCGTTATACGCTGTAGGGGACTCTGGCGAGTGGTGCGACAAGCCACTTTTCCCAGAGGTGTTTCGAAAGGCTGGCTATCATGTGACATTTGTCACTAACCAGTTTGAACCCAAAGCCAAGGAGGCTGTCTATGATTTCAGTGGCGGGTTCTTCCTGAATGACCCAGAACTGAGTCAGCGGCAGTTTGACAGTCGCAGCACCCGTACCCACCGTTTTGACGATGGGGTGCTGAAAGAGTACGATGCCTTGAAGGACTCTACCATCTCGCATAATCTGGTGATCCTGCACCTGATGGGTTCACATGTCGACTATCGGGCTCGATATCCGCAGAAGAGACAGACCGTCTTTGCGCCACAGATGTATGACCGCCCAGAACTCAATGACAAACAGAAACAGATCCTGGCACACTACGACAATTCGCTGCGCTATAATGACTCCATCGTGGCCTGTATCACACAGCGGTTTGTGAATCAGGATGCTGTCGTCATCTATGTACCGGATCACGGTGAGGAGATCTTTGATGGCTCACCATATATGTATGGCAGGATGCACGGGGCAAATATCGACTACCGTCTGGCTCGCAACGAGATGGAGATTCCTTTCTGGATTTGGGGGTCGCCAGAATATCGAGAGAATCATCCCTACGGTTGGCTGGCAATACAGAATGCCAAGGATCGTCCGCTGATGATAGATGTGCTGCCTCATCTGCTGCTCTATCTCGGAGGCATCTCCACACCGCTCTATCG
>ONTZ01000048.1 GCA_900320905.1 uncultured Prevotella sp. | reverse complement strand
GAAAGAGGCCGCTGAGCATCTCTGGAACATCGTGAAGAAGTACGATGTGGATGTCAATGAGAACTACTCCGAGGAGAGCGGTAAGTTGCAGCAGATGTTACAGGAACTGAGCACGGATGCTCAGGCAGGCCAGCACCTCACGTTGCTGGGGTTGGAGTCGCTGGTCACGCAGTTGAACACCGCCAACGAGGCCGTACGCACGCTGATGGGTCAGCGTAACGACGAGCGTATGCAAATCGGCAAGGCCGCCCTGGCCACAGCCCGTGAAGAGGCCGATCAGGCGTATTACAATCTCATCCTGTCGCTGAATGCCTCGGCTGTGATGGACGACAGCCCGACCCGCTTCGACGAACTCATCTCGCAGGTGAACGAACTCATCAAGTACTACCGCCTCTACGTCGTACCCAAGGGCGGTAAGAAAGACGAGGAGGGCGGTGATAATGGTGGCTCTTCCACCGGTGGTGATACCCCCACGCCTAATCCGCAGCCTAATCCGCAGCCGAACCCAGGTGGTGATACCCCCGGCGGAAATTCTGGTGGCAACACTGGCGGCGATGACGACGAGCCCGACCAGTAAATACTCCTAAAAAATCGGACTGATATTTGGTCAGTCCGATTTTTGTTTGTACCTCATCTCTCGATTATATCAAGAAGCAGGGTTATATTCCTCTCGGTTTTGTTAAAAAGAAGACGTTTTTTCCTCTCGGTTTTGTCAATTTTAGGAAGAAATCCTTGTTGGTTTCAAGAAAAAGCACTATCTTTGCACACAGAAATCATTATAATATGTATTTAAGCAGATCAATAGACACCCTGCTCTTAGAGTGGAAGAACAGCATTAGTCTTAAACCCCTATTGCTACGTGGTGCACGTCAAGTGGGAAAATCGTGGGCAGTTGAACATCTTGGCAAATCGTTCGACTACTTTATCGAAGTGAACTTCGAGAAGCGTCCAGACATGATAGAGGTCTTTGAAAGAGTACACGATGTACATGACTTAGCCAACAATCTGAGTATATTGTACAATACGCCCATAGAGGCCGGAAAGACACTGCTATTTCTTGATGAGATACAGGATTCGCCTGATGCCATCAAGAGCCTTTGGGCTTTCAAGGAAGACTTCCCTGGGCTACACGTCGTGGCAGCAGGATCATTATTGGAGTTTGCACTCAAAGAGTTGCCTTCGTTTGGCGTTGGCAGAATCCGCTCATTGTTTGTTTATCCCTTCTCGTTCGACGAATTTTTGCAGGCTGAGGGCAAATCGGCTTGGGTTAAGGCTAAACAGGAGGCGAATAGTCAAAAGCCATTGCTCACACCATTATACAACGATCTGGTTCAGCACTACCGTACCTTTCTGATGGTGGGAGGTATGCCCGCCAGCGTGGCTGCTTGGGTGACGACACACGACTATCGCAATTGTCAGACTGAACTTGATGATATTCAATTGACTTATTATGACGACTTTAAGAAATATGCCAAGAAGGTTGATCCTACGCTGTTGCGCAATACACTCCAAAGTGTCATCCTGCAAATAGGCAAGAAATTCACATATAGCAAGGTTGAGGGAGATAATCGTGCAGACGAGGTAAAGAAAGCACTTGGCTTGCTGTGCGATGCTGGCATCATCAAGCGGGTCAGCCATACGTCAGCCAATGGCCTTCCACTGGGGGCTGAGGTCAATGAGAAGTTCCGTAAGTATATCTATCTTGACAGTGGTTTGCTGCTGCGCATCCTTGATATGGATTTGGGTGGAGCACGCCAATTGACGGATCTGATACTGGCAGGAACAGCCGACGATTTGGTGAATAAAGGCGGACTGGCCGAGATGATGCTCGGATGGGAACTGGTCAAATATAACAATCCCCGTTCCCAGCACGATCTCTATTATTGGGAGAATACGGCTGATGGTGCAAACTCAGAAGTTGACTACATCATAGCCCGCGACATGAAGGTGCTGCCCATAGAGTGTAAGGCTGGTGTCAGTGGCAAGATGAAGAGCCTCTATCTGTTTATGCGCCAGAAGCATCTTGCTGATGCTGTACGTTGTTCGTTAGAGAACTTTGCGCAATTGGAGAATCTCGACAAACAGGATAATGATTCATTGCGTCGCATCCAGATTATTCCCCTATTTGCTGTTTCTAATCTATGATCTGAATCCTGTCAGGTCCAAGAACCTGTCCCCTGTCAGGTTTTGACCTATTCGCGTCACATTACAGCCCACGACCGCATCATCTACTACATTTACGATAATCGTGTTACGGTGCTTGTAGTGCAAGCAGAGGAACATTACAACGACAAGTAATACCGAGCACAACGGTGCCTGACCCCGCTGCGCAAACGGGGGGTAGAAACATGCCCCAGATTCAGGGCAGATTTATGCCCGGTGGGCAGAAACATGAACCAGTTTTGAACCACAGATTTCACAGATTAAACATAATTAGTGGTAAATTAGTGGCTATTAGTGGCAATTAGTTTCAAGAAGATCGCTTTATTTAATCACCACCTTTTTCCCGTTCTAGATATAGATGCCCTTTGCGGTGGGCTTCTGGCCTACTATTGCCAAGGAGTCAGTCTGGCGATAGTAAGTACTCCAATCCTCCACGAGAGGGCCCGCTACATTCGCGACGGAGATGCTTTTGGCAATTGTGGCAAGGGATACTGGCCAGTATAGTTATGCTTGTGGAAAAGGTCGGAAAGACGTTCTTGCTTTTTCCCCGTCTGTGACGTTGACTGTTGGGCATATATTCCTAAACACGGCATCAACGAAATGGCGATAAACAATAATACTTTTCTCGAGTTCATAAATTGTTAGTTTTATATGGTGTGAAGGTACGGAAAGTTTTTATATTATCTGCATCAGATCATGTTTTTCTGCATCTTTTTAAGTATTTTTGACGTATCACGGAATAGCAGAATCTACTCAGCACTCCCTGATCTCAGTCCCCCTGATCGCGTTAATTAGTTAAGAAATGACCGCTCTTAACAATATTTAGACATTGACGAATGAAAATTGTCCATTTTCTTTGTACTTTTGCAGCCGAAAATTCATTTAAATTAATAAAGTATGAGAAAAAACATTAGATTACTTTTCGCACGGACGGCTGAGATACTGTCCAGTGTACGGCGGACAGCGATGACGCTGCTCCTTGTGATGCTCACGACCATGACGGCGTGGGCAGATGGAATTGCTACGCTGGCGCAAGACGGCAACGAGTGGTATGTGAACATGCCTGCAACAGGTACGAACACGCTGACAATTACTGCCGATGACATCGCCGATGGCAAAGGCACCTTCAAGGTGTATGACAACGGCGGCAAGGGCGGACAATACAGCAACGACTGCAACGGTAATCTCGTGTTGATAGCTCCTACGGGCTACTTGCTCCAGTTTTCGGGCAGCGTCACGACGGATGGAGGCTCAGACAAGCTAACTGTCTATAACGGCAGTACAACCAGTAGCCCCAAGCTACTTGACGCATCGGGTGCCACTACTAACATCAACACCTCCAGCACAAGCAACTTCATGACGCTAAACTTCACTACTAATGCCGTTTTTCAAGGCGTAGGTTTCGACCTGACGGTGACGCTTGTCGTTGCTCCCACCACGGATTACAATGTTACCATCAATACCGCCGAGGGTGGTAGCGTTACGGCAAGCCCTACTTCGGCAAAAATTAATGAGGCCATCACTTTGACGGCTACTCCTGGCAACGAATACATGCTCAGCGGCATCAGCGTAAAGGATGCCGACAACAATGACGTTGTTGTTACATGGGATGGTATGTTCATCAACACCGCTACCTTTACCATGCCTGGTAGTGACGTCACAGTAACTCCGACGTTTACCAATGATCTGACCAACCTCTCGGTCAACATGCCAAAGACAGGTGAAAAGGATGTCATCATCCCTTCATACGTACAGTCATTCAAAGTGTATGACGACGGCGGCAAGGATGGCAACTATAGCCAAAACTGTACCGGCACTCTTGTGCTGACTGCTCCCGAAGGCTATGTGTTGCAGCTATCTGGCAGTGTCACGTTAGATTATAACAATGAAAAACTGACCGTCTATAACGGCACAAAAGCCAACGATGATAAACTGATTGACGCATTTAGTTGTAGTAAAAGCGACACAAAGACAGACATCCCCATGGCCACCAGCAAGGGCAACGTCATGACGATTTACTTCGAAACTAACGACTTTTACGAATATGCAGGTCTCGACCTGACAGTAACGCTCGTTAGCGCCAGTACGGATTACACAATCAATGGTTTAGGTTCCGCCACTGGCGGCAGTATCTCAGCCAGTGTCGGTGGTGAGAACGCAACTACTGCCAAGGCAAATGACGTCGTGACCTTGACGGCTACGCCAGAAAGCAACTATCTGTTCAGTGGCATCAGCGTAAAGGATGCCAGCAACAATGTCATCGCTGTGACATGGGATGGTATGTTCAATAATACCGCTACCTTTACCATGCCAGGCAGCAACGTTACCATTACCCCGACGTTTACCAATGACCTGACCAACCTCTCCGTCAACATGCCAAAGACGGGCAGTAAGTCGGTGACAATCCCTTCGTACGTGCAGTCTATCAAGGTGTATGATGACGGTGGTTCTGGCAGTGCTTATAGTCCCAGTTGCGACGGCACCCTCGTGCTGACCGCTCCCACTGGCTACTTGCTCCAGCTTTCGGGCAGCATCTCATCGGAGAAATACCATGACATGCTGACCGTCTATGATAATAGCGAAGCCAGCGGTACGAAACTAATCGACGAAGTAACCAGCCCCTCTGGCAGCGAGACAGCAGTCATTTACCCCGTATTTAGCTCGGGCAACGTTATGACTCTCAAATTCGTTTCGGACTCTGGCTGGAACTACGACGGCTTCGACCTGACTGTGACGATTGTTAATCCCAACACGGAGTATAATGTCAATGTCGTTAATCCCGCTGAAGGTGGCAGCGTCACGGCAAGCCCCACTTCGGCCAAAGTAAACGAAACCGTCACCTTGACGGCTACGCCTGATAACAAATACTTGCCCAGCGGCTTCAACGTAAAGGATGCAAACAACAATGCTGTCGCTGTGACATGGGATGGTCCGTTCAGTAACACCGCTACCTTTACTATGCCTGGCAGCAAAGTTACCGTTACCCCGACGTTCTCCGATGACCTGACCAACCTCTTCGTCAACATGCCAAAGACGGGCAGTAAGTCAATCACAATCCCTTCAGGCGTACAGTCATTCAAGGTGTATGACGATGGCGGCTCCAGCAGTGATTATAGCACCAGCTGCAACGGCACCCTCGTGCTGACCGCCCCCACGGGCTATGTACTGCAGCTCTCAGGCGGCATCACGACGGAAGGTAGTGACAAACTGACCGTCTTTAATGGTGGCACGACCAATAGCACCAAACTGATTGACGCACTGGGCGGTAGCGGCAGCACCAAGAAAGACATCGAACCTGTCACCAGTTCGAGCAACGTCATGATGATCAACTTCAAATCGGACATCAGCATAAACTACGCCGGTCTCGACCTGACGGTGACGCTTGTACCCTCCTACACCATTACCTATAACCTCAACAGTGGCACGAACGCTACGGGCAATCCTACCACCTACACCGCTAATACGGAAACCTTCACCTTGGCTGACCCCAGTAAGGAGGGATATGTGTTCTTAGGCTGGTTCAGCGACGCAGAGTTCAACACTCCCGCTACAACCACCATTACCAAAGGCTCGACGGGTAACTTGACATTCTGGGCCAAGTGGGCTAAGAACATCGTCGCCTGCACGGCTACCGTGCCCGACCAGGTGGTATCGCCTTATGGTTATAGTTTTAACGACATCAATGCGAAGTTCACATATGCAACCGAGTTTTTCGATCAGGACTATGCCGCAGCGTGTATCGCAGACATTGACGCTGACGTGAAAGACGGCGCCAAACCCCTGGTGTTCGGTACTGATTACGTCTTTGGAACAGTGGCTGGCAAAACGGGAACGGAGACAAGTCAGGTAGGCGATGAGTACACAGTAGAGATTGTGGGTCAAGGTGAATATGCAGGTAAGACGACGGCATCGTTCAAAATCAAGAATCCTGGAGGAGATTGGGGCAACCTCACATGGAGTCTTGCCAGCGGTACGCTCACCATCGGCGGCACAGGAGAAATGAAAACTGCTACCACGTACAGCGGCTACGGATTCCCTTGGGTTGATTACAGAGACAATATTACCACGATTGTCATCGAAGAGGGCGTTACGAACATTGCCGACAAGGCCTTTGGCGAAACGCATAATCAAGAAAAATACGAAAACGTGACCGCCATCACGCTGCCATCGACGTTGACGAGCATCGGCGCGAATGCCTTCAACGGCTGTACCAACAGCAGCCTGAACATCACCATCCCAACCAGCGTGACCAGCGTGGGTGAGGGAGCCTTCAATACGCAGGCCAGTGTCACCGCCACGCTGTCTGAGTCGATAGATAATACGTCGCTCCTCGCAGCCCTCAAGGGTGTTACGACAAACCTCACCTTTAAGCGTACGTTCGACGCGAATACCGGTGGCGAGGGCAAGGCCTCGACAGTCTGCCTGCCGTTCGACTTGGCTAAGCCCGCTGCTTCTGTCGGTAAGTTCTATACCTTCGGTGGCGTGTCGAATACCACGGGTGAGTATGTGGTGACGATGAACGAAGTTTCAGGTGACGAACTCTCGGCTGGTACACCATATCTGTTCAAGCCCGTAGGGGGCAGTGAGGTAACCTTCCAGAACAGTGCCTATAGGGTGCCCGTAACCGGCATCAAGGCCGTAACATCTGCAACGAATGACGGCTGGGAGTTCAAAGGCACCTATGAGGAAATCACATGGCCAGACGGCCAGACAAGGCTTTATGCCTTTGCAGCCTCTAACTTCGAAAAGTCGGATGGCTCACTCCTGAACGATGTTGGTGCTTTCCGTCGCTACGACTGGGGTCATGCCAATCCGTTCCGCTGCTATCTTTGGGCACCTGACCCAAGTACGGCACGAGGCGTGAACGGAGCACCGGGTAGCCTGCCTCAGAGTTTAAAGGTGGTGCTGGTAAGCGCTAGCGGTGAAACGACAGGTATTGGCACACTCGATAACCGTACGGGTGAGGTGACCTTCGGTGACGAGTGGTACAGCCTCGACGGACAGAAACTCGATGGCAAGCCCACGAAGAAGGGATTGTATATCAATAAAGGAAATAAGGTAATAATCAAATAAAAAAGGATAATATGGAAAAGAAAGAGTATGTAAAGCCTTCGATGAAGGTGTACGAGATTGAGCAGAAACCACAATTGTTAGTTGGAAGTGGTGGTGATATCAGTTATGTCCCCGCCATCCCCGGCCAGCCGGACGACGAGAAGCATCTGGCATAACCTGTCACTGGGGCCAGGCCCTATTGATAGGTTTAGATAAAAAATCGGGCTGACGTTTGGTCAGTCCGATTTTTGCTCACGAAGTGTCTGACACTTTGTGTCTTGGCATATTTCTTACCATCGGCAGCGGTCATTTTCAGTTGACTACAGCGTGTAGTCAACTCGTTTCTTGCCTTCTTCAGTCGTGTCTTCAGTACGCTCCAATACTTGCGTGGGTTAGGGCTGTCCCTCTGTTACGCTCCTAAAAAAATCGGACTGATATTTGATTGGTCCGATTTTTTTGTTTATCTTTGCAGCGAAATTCATCATTAATTGCAATAATTGCATCAGTTGATACACACCCGACTAGAACAAATTCAGTTAATAACATTTAGATGATAAAGATGAGAAAGAACCTATGGATGCTCACTGCCTTTGGGGTTTGCGTCGCAATGACGATGCTGACGGGTTGTAGCATTGACGACAACGAAGTGGTTCCCTCCGTCGAACCCAATGAGCCCAAAGAATATATCATTGAAGTGGGATATGCCATGAAGATGCCTGAAAACAAGTTCCTGAAGGTTCCTGCCACCACCGACTGCGATCAGGATATCGTCAACGCCCTGAAGGCCATCGACAAAGTGACAGACGTGAAAGCCTTTAAACTGAATTCGCGTTACGACTTTTATAACGAGCAGTATGTCACCAAGACGGCCTACTACTTCAACTACAAGCAGGACATCGACCACAACGATCCTTCAAAGGGCTGGTTCAAACAGCAGTGTGTGCTCACCGTGGCCGGCAAGGATCGTCCCACCGTGCTGCATACCCAGGGTTACTCCCTAAAGGGCACTAACAACAAATTGCAAGATATGGGCGAACCAACCCTTGTGTATGCGCTCGAGGCCAACTGCCTGCAGGTGGAATACCGCTATTTTGGCTGGTCGCTGCCTGAGGGATACACCAACAAATGGAATTACCTGAGTGCCAAGCAGCATTCTGACGACCTGCATGCCATCGTGACTGCCATCAAACAGAGTGGCGTCATCGACAAGAGCAGCAAATGGCTGGCTACCGGTGTCAGCAAGAACGGTATGACGACTGCCCATTACGCTTATTATTATCCCAACGAGATGGATGCCTACGTGCCATTCTGCGCCCCCTTCCTGCTGAGTCTTTGGGACATACGCCCTTACACCCATATCCTCAGCAAGGAGGCTTTTGACGAAGATACGGAGAAACTGGAGAAAGTGAAGGCTGCCTTTGTCAAATTTTTCAGCGACAAGAAACTGCAGTTGGAGTGTGCGAATGTGTACAAGCAGAAGTATCCAAAATATCGTTATTTAGACGATGAGAACATAATTATGTCTCTGAAGAAGTGCATGATTGCTAATCACTATCCCAAAATGATGTATGTGGCATTTAACAGGTGGGAGGCTATGATACCCAAGGCGGGTGACTCAGCCGAGAAATATTATGATTTCATTATGGCCAATGAAAAAACAAAATACCCTGGCGAGACATCTGAACAATTCTATCGTCGTGAGGAATTAGCCAACGATTTGCAGGAGGATAGCCTTTTCTGGTCGGACCCTCATGCCCTCATACGTGCCATTATTATTAAACGTCCTAATCCCTATTATGTACAAGCGTGTAAGGAACTGGGTAGTTACGGCAACGACCTGTCGTGGGTGGAACATCTGTTGACACCTGAGGAGAAGACGTCTTTTTATCGACCAATGATTCCTGAAGGGTATGGTGTGACTTACGATAACGGGGAGTATGTCAAGGAGTTTTTAGAAGGCATGAAGCAGTCCACCTGTCACATGATGTTTGTTTACGGCATGCAAGACCCCTGGACTGGCGGTCAGATACCTGACGACATGTTGGGCGTAAACAGTAGGAAACTCTTCATCAGGAACGGTACACACAATGATTACATTGATATGTGGAACCAGTCTGAGAAAGCCGAACTCTTCAAGTGGCTCGACAACCTGGGCTTCGATATGGGAAAATAATAAACTATTCAAATGATAATAATGAGAATGTATCACCTGGGCCAGGCCCCAACGATAGGTTCATGAAAAAAACGAGATAATATTTTGTGCTTTGTCGATTTTTTCATATCTTTGCAACAGAATTTACTTCTAAAACAAAACAATTATGAAAAAGAGATTTCTTTGGATGCTTGCCGCCATCCTGATTTGCGGCACCTCGACGATGCTGACATCGTGCAGCGACAAGGAAGACAACCCGGTTGAACCTTCGAAATCCGTAGCCGAAGCCATCTGCGGCTCATGGTATGCCATTCAGGAGTTCAGTGGCTCGCTGAACGGCCTGTCGTGCCGCTATGTAGGTCAGGCCGCCATGTTCAACGAAGACGGCACTGGCATCTGGTATTTTTTCCTGCTCAACGATGCGAAGCAACCGCTCTATGTGATGGGCGGAAAATCGAAGGACTACGGCCATTTCCACTACACCGTGGACAAGGATGGCACCATTTCCATCAGTCTCGACACCGACCCGACCAAACACGTCTGGACGATGAAGTATCTGGACGGCAAGGTCATCGCCCCGTTGCAGCCCGACGTGGTAACTACACAGGTTGTAACCCGCAGCGCGACGCGTGCCGAGGCAGCAGGCGACGTCATCACCTTGAAAGCAGCGTCGATTGACGAGATAGGAGAAATGGAAGGAATGGACGGAGCAATCTGGGAGCCAGCCGTGGTGACGTTCATGCTGAAAGACACGAACGGTAACCCCATCGAGACAAAGTCGATGATTGTGTCGGCTGACGGCGGGCACTATAGCATCCAGGAAGAGACGACATTGAGCGAGTGGACTGTGTTGATGAATCCCGTGGACAACAAGACCCTCATCATCTCAGCACAGGTCGGCTCCGACACTTACGTGATGACGAAGCGCGGCGTGAAGTTCCCGAAAGGGGATAATCGCATGGAAGCCACGTTGACGAAGGTGGAGGCCGTACAACTCTGGAAGGACGGCCCGAAGTTCGCGAACATGAACCTCAGCGCAACGAGCGAAGCAGAATACGGAGGTTATTACGCCTGGGCCGCCACTACCGACTTCAAGCAGATGTGGGTGAGTTACGACTGGAACAACACGCCGTACTTCACAGGCAATGCATCAGTATCGCAGATCGATGGAAACTTCAGTTGGTCGAAGTACAGTGGAGAAGATGATTATATCCTTCAGCCCGAGGACGATGCCGCAACAGTGAACTGGGGCAGCGGATGGCGCATACCGAGCCTCGACGAGATGAAACCATTGAGCGATGCGGAAATCTGTAAAATCGAACGTATGATAATAGGTGATTACGGCGGATACAAGATTACCGGACTGACGAAAGGATATACTGACAAGTCCATCTTCCTTCCCGCAGGGGAAATATACCTAAAATCTGATCTTCTCGGACATGTTGAACCTGGCACACATGGCGTTTACTGGACGTCGATACGTCGTACAAGCGAAGGATTAAATAGAGAAAGTTCCGCATGGGCATTAGATATAGCCAATACATTTGACCCGAATTTCATATATTTCTATGAATGGCCCCGATGCTATGGATTAGCTATCCGCCCGGTAAAGAAGTAGCATGTTACAGAAACTTGTCATTATTTTCATATCTTTGCAACAGAATTTACTTCTAAAACAAAACAATTAAGAGATTTCTTTGGATGCTTGCCGCCATCCTGATTTGCGGCACCTCGACGATGCTGACATCGTGCAGCGACAATGAAGACAATCCGGTGGGCACCTTTGATCCGGCATCGGCTCCGGCTACTACGGCAAGTGTGGTAACATCACCATCGGCAACTCGTTGGTAATGAGTTATGGCGGGTCTAACGGTTCGGGCATCGGCGGCGGCAGCCACGGCAGTTGCAAGACCATCACCATCAATGGCGGCACCGTGAAAGCCTACGGCGGAAGGAACTTCCCAGGCATCGGTGTGGGCAATGACAGCGGCAACACTTGCGACGGCATAAAGATCAACGGCGGCGACATCTATGTGGAGGGCGGCGAGAATGGCTGCATCGGCATGGGTGCACAGATGAACAGCGAGAGCAAGTGC
The DNA here is from genome assembly GCA_900320905.1 of uncultured Prevotella sp. Lineage (GTDB taxonomy): Bacteria > Bacteroidota > Bacteroidia > Bacteroidales > Bacteroidaceae > Prevotella. Next base: position 6,896 of record ONTZ01000048.1, on the reverse strand, counting down.
GGCCCCATCATCATTTCCAACAAGATCAAGACACTCGAAGTCTATAATCCGGGGGCATCGGGAACCAACCTGAGGACGGTGATATTCGGTGAGACCATCGAATTTGGCAATACGAAACAGGCGTTGAATTTCATGCTCTATCTGTTGGTACATTTAGAGAAAGAATACGATGAGGTGAAACAAGACGTTCACTACGAAATCTTCAAAGACGGCAAGAGGTTCCGTATCACGCCGCTAAAATAGGCTACTCCCTAAGTCATGATGAAAAGGCTATTACCACGGCTACAACTGGTTTGACACCACCGACACCAGCGACGAAAACGACAACGGCGGCGTGCACCGCAACAGCGGCGTGCAGAACCGCTGGTACTTCCTGCTCTGCGACGGCGAGAAGGGCATCTACATCCACAATGGTCGCAAATATGTGAATAAGTAAAGAATATGGTGATGATGTCACGAGCGCAACAGCAAAACCTTCAATATTTTAGACACTGAGATAAAACAATGAGAGACGGCCTACTGCAGGTTCGACTCTTTCCTGTGCGACGACTCCGGCTGGCGCAAGTATTACAAGGGCGAAGGCCCCAAGCCCACTCTCCACACTTAGTCGTAGGCATATACTAATCCGTACTTCTCATGCAGTTGGTGGAGTGAGCCATCGGACTTCATCTGTCGGATGACATCATTCACCAGTTGAAGCAGATCTTCCTGACCCTTACGCATCAGCACACCAATCTCACCGTGGGTAAAAGGTTGGTTCAGTAATGGCGCGGCCAGTCGGGTGTCGGTCTGCACATAGTATGGGGCCTCCGTTATTTCCGTTATCATCACGTCGGCTTCGCCCTCTGCAATGAGCGACGGGATTTCCTCGTTCTTGGGGTGCACGATGATGGAAGAGTGGGGGAGATTCTCGTTGGCGAACTTCTCATTCAGTCCGCCGGGATTCACCATCACACGGACTTCCGGTTTGTCGATGTCGGCCAATGACTGGTAGCGATCAGCCTCCGAGGTACGGCAGAGGATGGTCTTGCCGTTGGCCAGATAGCCCTCGCTCATGAGCATCGTCTCGCGGCGGGTATCAGTAATTGTGATGCCACCAATGGCGAGATCGAAGGTCTGCGGTTCTGTGAAGACATCTGCTGTCAGCGTAGGCCAGGAGGTTGGCACAAACTGGATGATGACACCCAAACGCCTGGCAATCTCGCCAGCCACTTCGATGCCGAAGCCCCAGTAGCGTCCGTCATCCTCGCGGAAAGACAGTGGCCGGTAGTCGCCCGTTGTTCCCACCTGCAACGTGCCGCGTTCCTGAATGCGGGTGACGGTCGGCTGGTGCAGTTTACGCCACTCCTTGGCCCGGACTTTTATGTTCTTCGCCAGACACTCGCTGTAGAGCCAAGGCTCACAACTGTGGATGTCACCCACATTGAGGAAGCCTTTGTAGGGCGCATATTCAGAGGCGCTGTATCCGCTGACGACGAGAACGTGGTGTGAAGGTGCAACGGTGACGGTAATCGTGTCGTGGAGCGCGGCGGGGGTAGCGTCCGTCCGCCAGTTCACGGGGTTGATGCAGATGTCAGAGGCAGAGATGACGGGGATGACGTACTTCACATCCTTCACCGTGTTGTAGCAGATGGTGACACCCGTATCCGTCTCACCCTCAGCAGGACGGATGTGGCTGCACTGTGCCATGTCGGCATTGGTCACCTTGTAGCCCAGCACGTAGGCAGCAGCCAACTGGCTGTATGTCTCATCGTCGATGTGCTTCAGCAGTTCCACCACGGCCAGGCCACCCTGACTGAAGCCCGCGATGATGAGCGGACGCGACGTGTCGCGATGCGCCTGGAAATGGTCAAAGGCTGCGCAGACATCGCCCATCGACAGCCGTGTGCGATTCTTGATAGTGTCCTCGTTCTGTGTCACCCAGGCCTCCATGGTGGTGTGGCGGTAGAACGGGGCAAAGAAGCGGTTGCTAGGCGACATATACGTTGCCACCTTGTTAATCTCCAAGTCATACATGCGTCCACGATGCTCGGGGTTCCACACGTCGGCATAATGGCAAATCCTGCCATCCTCCGTCGTCCAGTCTTCCTCCCACGTCGATACGACATAGAAGATGTCGGCCCCAGTGTCGTCGGTGTCACCGTCGGCGGTCACCCACATCGCTGCGTCGTTATAGTTGGGTGCTTGTGGAATAAACGTCGCCTGCTTATACTGGCTCGCAGCATTGTCATCGTTTGCCGTACACGATGCAAACGAGGCCGTGCTACCAAGCAGTACGGTGGTCAGAAATATAAAGAATATCTTCCGCATATTTACTTGTTTTGATTCTTAAACGATGTTGCAAATTCTTCTTTGATAATCATCGACGGAGGGCAGTCGTACATCACCCGTGCATGGTTGGTGCGGATGAGTTGGCTGTCAAGACGTTGGCCTGACGTGCGGTCGATGATGTCGCGATAGACCTCGCCGTTACGATAGACCACCCCGTTCTCACGCGAAAAGAATTCATGCTCGGCATGGATATGGAAGGTATGGGGCTGCTGTTCCGTGGCCCGCAGTTCGCCACAGAGATATTCTTCGTCCGTCCAAAGTCTTAGTTGATAGGTATTCTGGGTGTCGTTGCGGAACCGATAGTCGATATAGTTGTACGAAATGCTGGTGCCGGTGCCGAAAGGAATCTGTCGACCGAAGTCCGGGAAGAGGTCCAGTCCGTCGTGGTGATGGTGCTCCGTGATGGTCAGTTCGCTGTGCAGCACGAGCCAATGGATTAAGTTCGACAACTGGCACATGCCGCCGCCGATGCCCTGCGATGGCGTGCCCTTGGCGATGGTCAGTCCCTCCTTGTAACCCTTCCGCTTGGTAGTGCGCCCGATGAGTTTCCAGACGGAGAATGTCTCGCCGGGACGAATGATCAGACCGTCGATGTGCTTCACCGCCAGGGCCAGGTTCGTCGCTTTGTTCTCCTGTAACTGCATGTTCACGTTGCCAAGCCGACGACGAATGAGTGAGTTGTGACGATAGACCACCACGGGCAATGACTCCTCCGTCCGCTCTTTAGCGAACGGTGTCTTTCTCACCATATCCTGAATGTGGCGTTTCAGGATTTCCTTCTCCATCGACAGCCGATAGGTGAAGGGCGAAATCTCACAAAACAGTTTCCGTTCCATGTCGTTTATGAATTCCTATGAGTTTTTCTGTTATTCTATCACCTCGATATAGAAACTGAATGGACGGAAGCCATCGTTGCAACTGATCATCGCACTCATGGGATTCTTCATCCATCCGTCGTAAAAGTTGCCCTCGCCTCGGGCCAGAGACTCCACGAACTCACGCATGGAATACCATGCTGCAGGACACATTCCTTCAGGCTGCTGGCCGTCGATGGAAATCCACTGCTGCCCCTCCCTGACATCGCAGGCGTGCTCAATCGGATTCTCGTATTTTGCCATCAAATCCTCATAGACCGTCTGGCGAATGGCTGTGATTCGTACTTTGTTCATAATTATTTGCTTTTCAACTGCTTAATCAGGTACTCTGATACAATGTCAGTCGTGCGATAGATGTTCTGCGAGAACCCGTGGTCGAAGTATTCCTGAATGACCAGTTCGCTCTTAGGCCAAATCTGGTGAAACCGCTCACCGTAGGTGTAAGGCACCACACGGTCGGCATTACCGTGAATGATGAGAGCCGGGCCTTGATACTTTGCCGCCGTCTCATAGATTGGCAGACTGAAGGCCGTGCGGATATACTGTCCGCCAAGTTTCAGACCACCCCACAGTTCCACATACTCGCCCGGATCAAAGGGATCATACTGCTTGCCCATCGTGCTGCCACGTATGGCATCGTCGCGTAGCACGGCGGCAGGCGCCATCAGGGCCACCGCCTTGAATGGGGACTCGCCCAGTTCTTCGCTCAGTTGTCCGGCTGTCATCGCAGCCACCACGCCACCTTGCGAATGGCCCACAATGGCCAGCGAACTGACGTATCTCAGGTCGCTCACATACTCCACCACCTTCCTGGCATCCACGATTTCGTTGGGTACGGTCATATCTTTGAATTCGCCCTCGCTCTCACCGTGTCCGTTGAAGTCGAAGCGGATGCTGGCGATGCCATGCGCCTGCAAAGTGTCGGCGATGAGTTCAAACATCGGACCGTCCTTTGTACCGCTGAAACCGTGACAGAAGATGACCATCGGACACTTCTCGCCCTGTTGCAGTTCCGGCTTCTGGATGAGCGCCTTCAGCCGTCCGTGGTCGCCGTCGATGAATACGGTCTCGCCTTTGCCTGGGCCTGAATATTTACCTGTGGTTAGTTCCTTCAGATAATTATCTACTTTGTACGTCAGCACCGTCGAGAGTTTTACCTGCCCGTCAGGCCCAACGATCACCATCGACGGAATCCACTTCACACCATAGGCCTTGGCGATGTCCGTTTCCTTGAACTTCTTTAGTTCGCTCACCTGCGGATAGGTGATGCCATACTTCTCGATAGCTTTCTTCCACGCTTCCACGTCGGTGTCCATTGAGATGCCGACGAACTCGATACCATACGGATGGTACTTCTCATACAGGCGAACCACCTCTGGTGCATCCTTGCGGCAGTCGGGACACCATGATGCCCAGAAGTCGAGCACCACAGTCTTGTCCTTGGCAAACTTTGAGAACTGGAAATTCTTGCCGTCTGGCGTCTTCATCTTGAAGTCGGGCGCAGCCATTCCAGCCTTCACCAGTTCCGTTGCATACTTGTCGTCAAAGTCCTTCTGTTCGGACTGTGCCTTTGCCACTGTTACTCCCATCATGAGCAGAGCAAGCAATAATAATGTCATCTTTTTCATTTCCATATAATTGTTTGTTATTCATGCCTTGTGTCCTCCTATTTGTTTGTTACGCTCCTTTGCAGTGGCACCTTCCTCGAAGTTCAGACCTCGGAGAATGGCATTCTTGCCGAAACGCTTCTTGATTTTCAACTGTGTTTCCTGCATCCTGCGCTCCTTGTCAAACTTGGCTTGTTCTTTCTGTCGCTGCTTCTCTAATGCTTCATAGTCGTTGAAGAGATCAAGTTGCTGGGGAGCACTGTCCTGTGCTGCTACCGATGCCTCTGATACCACATGGTTCGTTGTCAAGTTCAACCTGCGGATGAGCATATCTGGATTCACCTGGTGGTCAAACAACTCTGTTGCCCCATCCATGATGAGTCGCGATGATGATGTTGGTCTTTCGAAGTTGAAAGTCCCGTGAGCATGCTTTGGAACAGCCTTTCCGTAGTAGTTGGTGGTAATCTCACCATGATACTTTTCGCGGATTTCAAGACGTGTCAGACATTCTGCATCATAGCCAACGGTCAGCACCAATTGGTCAGTCAACAGACGCTTCGACACAAGGTCGAGTGCCATTCCCTCGGCCATTTCCTGTATCACCACACGGGCTTTCTTGAAAGTATAAGGTTCCTGCAGCACCTGTCCGCTGCTGAAGGAATTGGTTTCAGGACGATATGCTTTCACAGCCTCCATCGTACTCGGTTCCCAGCCCCAGGCATGGTCTATCAACAGTTCCGCATTCACGCCAAAGAGACGGAAAAGCAGCCCTTCGTTTTGTATTGACAACCGGGCTATCTTTCCCATCGTGTCAATACCATAGATGGCCAGTTTATCAGCAATTCCACGCCCTACACGCCAGAAATTGGTCAGAGGGCGATAATCCCATAGTTCACGGCGATACGACATTTCATCCAATTCGGCAATACGCACACCATCCTTGTCGGCTGGCACTTTCTTGGCCATAATATCCATTGCCACCTTGCATAGATACAAATTTGTGCCGATGCCTGCAGTTGCCGTTATACCTGTAGTGGCCAGCACGTCACGGATCATCTTCATCGCCAATTGACGTGCAGTCATTTTGTATGTACGCAGATAAGCCGTCACATCTATGAACACCTCATCGATGCTATAGACGTGTATGTCTTCAGGAGCAATGTATTTCATATAAGTCTGATAGACCTTGGTACTCACCTCCATATAGTGAGCCATACGGGGTGGGGCAGCGATATAGTCGAGTTCAAGGTCAGGATGCGCTTTCAGACCGGGGTCATGGTATGATTTACCTGTCATTCTCCAGCCTGCAGCCCTTTTGCGTTCATCATTGATTTCCCGTACCTTCTGAACCACCTCGAACAGTCGCGCACGTCCACCTATGCCGTATGCTTTCAGTGACGGGGAAACAGCAAGACAGATGGTTTTCTCTGTTCGGCTTACATCAGCCACGACGAGGTTGGTGGTCAGCGGGTCAAGCCCCCTGTCCACACACTCCACTGAAGCATAGAACGACTTCAGGTCGATGGCAATATAAGTCCGTTGCTGCTGTTTATGCATTCTTTGGAATCATGACAGTCTAAATAACGACTGCTGTTCCGCTGGTGGCTACCATGAGCATCGAGCCGTTGGCACCGACGGTTTCATAGTCGATGTCGATGCCTACGATGGCATTGGCTCCAAGAGCCTGAGCACGCTGCATCATTTCCTGAATGGAGGTGTCTTTAGCCTCGGCAAGTACTTTCTCATAAGCGCCTGCACGACCGCCTACGATGTCGCGGATGCCAGCAAACAGATCCTTGAACATGTTAGCACCGATAATGGTTTCACCTGTCACTATACCCTTGTACTCGCGGATAGTGTGACCTTCAATTTGTGGGGTTGTTGAGAGTGTCATAATCGTTTTCTTTTAAAAGTTTCTATATATTAGACGTATGAACGATACGAAAAGTTGCACTTTTTCTCTTTCAGGTCATCGGGGGTGAAACCATAATGTTTCGCAGCGGCAAGTGTGATGACACGTTCAAGGAATTCGTCGTAGGAGAGGTCAAACCATTCCTTGGGAATAGCCACGTTGATGGTTCCA
>ONTZ01000061.1 GCA_900320905.1 uncultured Prevotella sp. | reverse complement strand
GGCCGTCGCCTCAGCGGCAAACCTACCACAAAGGGCGTGTATATCAATAACGGAAAGAAGGTCGCGATTAAGTGAGAGAAATGAGAGGTCGCTCACGCTCGGGAATGTGAGCGACCTCGAACGAAGTTCAAGATAATTAAGAATTGACAAATAAGAATTAAGAGAACTATGATGAAGAAGAATTATATCAAGCCAGCGATGAAGGTGTATGACCTGCCTGAGAATCAGATGATTCTGTGTTACAGCAATGGCGGACTTAGCCAAATCCCCACCATCCCCGGCACGCCGGACGACGAGAAGCATCTGGCATAACCCTGTCACTGGGGCAAGGCCTCGGTGATGTACAGCTGAAAGAGTAATCCCCGCCACTCGGCGAGGAATCATATAGTAAATAGGGAGTTCACAGTGATGTGGGCTCCTGAACATAGAGGGGTCGGTTCTACCGATCATTTTAGACGCTCCCCGTCTTGACTATAATTAATAACTGTTTTCGTTCTCATTTCATTTCTATTGAAATGTGATCAGTAGATCCGACCCCGTGATCTGACGACCCCGTGATCTTTCATTCTATCCATTTATTTTATAGAAATGAGTTCTCTGCCGATTCTGTGAAGACCTTCTACTATGCGGCGGCGTTGCTCTGGGCGAGGTTTCTTTATGCCGTTAGCATAGTGGCTTAACTGATGTTGGTTGATGCCTGATACTCTACTGATGGCTGCGATTGATGCGTAAGGTGAGCACATTTGTAGCAGAGCTGCTGCATCAAGATGGTATTCGAATTCATAATCACCATCACGAAGCCATTGGGGCACCTCATCGCCATCGGCAATCATTCCTTCAACGTGGAAATTAAGAGATTCACGAATCTCATCAATAAGTTCGTCATACGACTTTGCAGTAACAACCACTGCACCAGGTACATTTTCACTAAGTGATGCGCCAAAATTCTTATCGCACCAAGATACATTAACTACAATTCTTTCCATACTCTTAATCTTTTTATTTCCAACCTGCTTGTTTCCAAATGCTATTCAATAGAAATTGGCTTAGCACCTCATTCTTATGACCTCTATAACCTTGTATGATTTCATTGTGATTCTTAATATGATGGTGCAAAGGTAATGAAAATAATACTATTAAAGCAATAAATATTAAATTAAAGTATTATTTTTAATACTCTTTAATATAAAAGATCAAAGGGTCGGTTCTACCGATCATTTCAGATGCTCCCTGTCTTGACGATAATTCATAACTGTTTTCGTTCTCATTTCTATTGAAATGTGATCAGTAGATCCGACCCCGTGATCTTCGCGACGGCTGGTACACCCTCGACGGACACCGCCTCGCTGGCAAGCCATCGACAAAGGGCATGTATATCAATAATGGAAAGAAAGTAGTAATTAAGTAAGGAAAGGAGGATATGAAGATGAAAAAGAAATATATGAAGCCTTCGATGAAGGTATATGAGATAGCACAGAAGCCGCAGATCCTAGTTGGCAGCGATCAAGACTGGCATCTGAACTACATCCCCGGCCAGCCGACCGACGACAAGCATCTGGCCTAACCCTATCACTTGGCCCAGGCCCCAGCGATAGCCTATCAGTAGGGCCAGGCCCCCTGATAGCCGGCCCCCTGATAGCCTGAGGCAGAATGATTAATCCCTCGCCGCGGCGAGGGATTATTGTGGTCTAATAGAAGGGATGGAGACCTACTCGCAAAACATTTGGCGTAGGACATCCTGTAATGCAGCAATCTCGTCGGCTGCAAGTGTGGCGATGCGATTCTTCAAGCGACGCTTGTCGATGGTACGAATCTGGTCGGTAGCCATCTCGCCATCGCGATCCATGATATGGCAGGCGACACGGTAGGGGTAGCCGTGGATAGCCGATGTCACAGGAACGATAATCACTGTGTCAAGATGGTCGTTTAGTTCCTTGGGACTGACAATGACGCACGGGCGAATCTTTTGCATTTCAGCACCAATGGTTGGATTTAAGTCCACCCAATAAACTTCAAACTGGTTTACCATTTCCAGTCCTCCATCGTTTCATCTTCGAATACGTCGGCTGCCATCAGTTTGTCTTCTCCATCGGCATGTGCCTGCTTGGCAGCAGCAGCCCATCCGGCACGTGAAGTAATGCCAGATTCCTTTTTCTGGGCAACAACCAGGCTTTTCACGTATGCAAGCACTTTTGTCAACGCAGCCTCACTGTCAAGCAGTGGATTCATCTCGCGGAACAACTCCGCACGCAGTTGTATTGCTGTCATAATGCTATCATCTTTAGTTTCTGGCGGCAAAGATAAATAAAATATTCGAAAGAACAAAGAATTAACAGATAAAAAGTTTAGATAACCAGCCTCGGATCAGAATGCGACCAACGACCTATCACCGGGGCCTGGCCCTGTGATAGGTAGATTGTTAAAAACACACTTCCTTAACATTATTTAGGAGGGGTAAACAGAGTTTAACAAAATTCTTCGTACCTTTGCACGCTGTAAGCGTGCGAAGACGCTTTGTCATGACATAATCGATTATAAACAAAATACGTATTTTATGAAGAAAATCTTTTCGAAACAATCTTCCACACGGACGGCGATGATGCTGCTCGTAGTGATGCTTACGTCTGTGACGGCGTGGGCTGATGATCCTTGGACCGCAGCCGGCGGTACGGGCGGCTCGGGAACATCTCAAGACCCCTATTTTGTGAATATGCCGGCAATAGGCACTGCAACAACCCTCGACGCTGCCGCCACGCTGAGCGTCCCCAGTGGCATTACTACCTTTAAGTTGTACGGCAACAATGGCCCGAACCAATTCTACAGCAAAAATTATAAAGGCTACCTTATTATTACTGTCCCTACGGACTATTTGATACAAATAACGGGCGATTATAATGGCAGACACCCGTTGTATGTCTATGATGGCAGCACAGATGCCGCCCCTACGTTGCTCAATGGAGTGAAATTTACAAATAACATCAATGTAAACAGTACCGGTAATGTCATATTGGTCTCCTTCGAAACGGATAATATGGCCGTCAACTATATCGACCTGACTATCAATGTTGTGAATTCAAAAGACCTTCAGACGGGCACCCTCTCTGGCCTACAGAACTATTATCTATGGAGTAATGGTTCGGCCATCAACATCGACTATACCGTAAAAGATGCCCTCAACACAACGCTGGTGAAAGGTACAGATTATACCGAGACCATCAAGAAAGACGGAGTAGCAGTGAACAGCGTCACCGACGTGGGCAAGTACACGCTTGAAATCAAAGGAAGGGGCAGTTATAGTGGAGCCATCACTGCCAGTTTCATCGTTTACAAGATGCTATCGTCGGGTAGTGGTACGAAAGCCGATCCTTATCTCATCAGCAATGTTAACGATTGGATGTCGTTCTGCTGTGAAAATAACGCTGCCACTTATTGGGCAAGCGGCGTTTATGTGAAAATGACCGCTGATGTCGGTACGACCGAGAACCCCGTCACGACGATGGTAGGAACCTCAGAGACGAATGCCTTCCAGGGAACTTTCGATGGCGGCGGTCATACGCTGACAATACAATATGGTACGGCTGATTCACGTAGTATAACTCGCTATACTGCTCCTTTCTCGTATGTCAGTGGCGCACTCATCAAGAATCTGCATACGGCAGGATATATTTATTCATCAATTAATAGTTGCACAGGAATGGTGGGCTGGGATTATAGTACTAATATCCTGAACTGCCGTTCCAGTGTTGTTATCGATGCAACAGTAAATGGCCAATATGGTTTTGCTTGTAATTATCAAAATAGCAACATCACCATTGAGAACTGTCTGTTTGATGGCCAGATCCTAAATACTGGATATGGTGCAGGCTTTGCATCCAATTATAGTAACAGTCGCATTCAAATTACCAACTGCCTCTTTGCACCCGCAGATATGCAAGGTCTGAGTACTTTCTATACATTCGTTGATGAATCACCCTATACGATTACCAACAGTTACGAGAAATACACCAATAATGCTATTACCTCGCAGGGAACAAATGCCAGTGGGATGACGCCTGCTGAACTGGCTGCAGCATTAGGCTTCGCATGGGAGGTGCGTAACGAAGGCGGTGTCGATAAGGTGCTGCCTATCCTTAACACCAACCATATCGGCGGCGCAACTGTCACGGGAATTGAACCTTCCTACAAATATACAGGCTCTGCGATTGCTGTTAGCTATTCGCTGACGGATGTGGAAGGCAACGATATGACCGAGAACACCGACTATACCGTTTCGCTGAAGTGTAACGGCTCATCTGTCGCAACAGTACAAACAGCAGGTGATTACATCATCACTTTCACTGGAACAGGTTCCTATACAGGGACGAAGGAGGCCAGTTTCAAGGTGATAGCCTATCCTGACGGATTATTGGTTGACAATGACTACGCTGTAGGCGAAAAAGGCTTCTTCTACGTAAACATGCCGGCGACGGGAAGCACCTCAATAGACTTGACAGACCAGACCGACGGATTCACCTTTAAGGTGTATGACAATGGCGGTAAGAATGCTTCTTATGGCAGTAATTGTTCCGGTACGCTTGTGCTGACGGCTGCTTCTGGTTACGTATTACAGGTGACTGGCAGTGCTCCAATATCTGACATTAGTGACTACTTAAGTATTTATAATGGTACCGACACCAGCAGTCCGGTAATCTTCACTCAAGATGGGAAAGATTATAACAGAACCGATAATATTGGAATCTTGATTTCTCCGGCACAGAATCTGACATTCTTACTGCACTCAGATTATGCCCAGGAGAATGCGGGTATTGATCTAACGGTGAAACTTGTTGATGTGAACACAACCAGTACTGTCAGTATCACCAACCCGCAGGAGGGTGAGGTCAGCAGCAGTCCCACGTCTGCCAAGGTTAACACTGAGGTTACGCTGACGGCTACACCCGGCAATGGCTATATGTTGGAGAATATCAACATTAAAGACGCCGAGAATAACAAGGTTAACTATAGCGGTGGCAAATGGTACAGCAACAACACGGCAACATTCACGATGCCTGGCTCTAACGTTACCGTTACGTCATCGTTCACCACTAAGAAGTCGGTTGACGACGGTCTCTATATCAATATGCCTACAGACGCTGTTGTCACTGCTACAATCCCTGAGGGCGTGACGTCGTTCAGACTCTATGACGATGGTGGAGAGAACTATAAATATAGCCGTGTCTGCGACGGTACTCTTATTCTGACGGCACCTACAGGCTATAAACTGAAACTGAGCGGATTCCTCCGTACGTTTGAGCAAGACGTCGTGGCCCTCAATGTTTACGACGGCACAGAGGCTATAGACGAAAAAAGACTCCTTACTGACATACGAAGTCTTTCTGATGATTCCAGGTTTGACATTGATGATGTCTATAGTACAAGTAATACCATGAGAGTCCGTTTCAATAACAATAGTTCTCCAGAGAATACTTTTGCTGGTCTGTGCCTGACGGTTGAACTGATTGATGGGAACCAGAGTTATGCCGTTACCATCAACAACACCGATAGTCATGGTACCATCGTCAGCGACAAGACCACAGCGAAGACTTCTGAGATTGTCACCCTGACAGCAACGGCCGACGACGGCTATATCGTCAACAGCATCAGCGTGACTGATGGTAACAAGTCCATCAATGTGGAGGGTGACCAGTGGTATAGTTTCTATACCGACAACAAGGCTACGTTTGTCATGCCTAACTCTGAGGTTACGGTTACTTCTACCTTCACCAATGACAAGACGGCTGAGGGAGGTCTTCATATCGATTTGAAGAGAGACGGAATAATCAATCTCGCCATCCCTGATGGCATCGGGTCGTTTAAGGTCTATGACGATGGCGGTGCCAGCGGCAAATATTCCAAAAACTGCCGCAGCGTATTGGTGCTGACGGCTCCGGAAGGCTATCACCTGAAGTTGACTGGTACAGTCACCACAGATGGCAATGATAATCTGAAGGTCTATGAAGGCACGGCAGAAGATGAAAGTAAGAGGCTTCTCTATGATGTAGGTGGCGGGCATGTAAATGTAGCACACGACATCGGTACCATTGTTAGCACGGGTTCCAGCATGCGCCTCTACTTCTGGTCGAACAGCGACAATACTGTGGCTGCGGGCCTTGACCTCAAGGTGGAAGTGGTTATTACTCACTACAACATCACGTTCGACAATTCTGATAGTGGCGGTAATGCAAGTGCAACAGTGAGTGAGGCAGCCATGAACCAGCCCGTTGAACTGACGCTGACCCCTGCCAGTGCAGCCTATCTGCCAAAGGGTCTTGACATCACGAGCACCCTGCCCGTAAATCTGACATGGACGGGTTCGTTCAGTAATACCGCCACCATGGTTATGCCATCCGTTCAGACCGACGTCACCCCGTCTGTCACCGTCAAACCGTCGTTCACCAATACGTGGACGGCCGGCGGTGGTCTGCTTGCCCTGATCCCACGCAGCGGCAATGCCAGTGCCACCATCCCCGCAGGCGTGGAGTCGTTTAAGATCTACGACCACAGCGGACCGACAGGCAACTACGACAATAATACTCAGGGAAGCCTGACCCTGACCGCTCCCACTGGCTATAAGCATCAGTTGACGGGTACAGTCACTACCAATGCGACGACTGACTATCTCACTGTTACAAATAATGTCGCTAGTTCAACGCTCATTGACCAGATCAGTAGTACGATGTCAGGAGAGCCTGTTGATATCGGTACCGTCGCCAGTACCGGCGAAACCATTACCCTCAACTTCTTGACGGGCTCGGGAGATCGGTATGCCGGTCTTGACCTGACATCGACACTTGCGCCTATCGAGTACGCCATCAACTACATCGGTGTGTCTGGTGCCACCTTTGCGACGGCAAACCCGACGACCTATACCATCGAGAGTGCAGCCATCACGCTGAACAATCCCACCAGGAAAGGCTACACGTTTGCAGGATGGACAGGTACGGGGCTGAATGCAGCAAGCACAAGCGTGACCATTGCCCAGGGCAGCACTGGAGCACGCAGTTATACGGCTACATGGACTCCCATCAGTTACAATATCTCCTACGACGGCTTGGAGGGTGCCACCTTGGCAACGGCAAACCCGGAGACCTATACCATTGAGAGTGCCATCACGCTGAACAATCCCACCAAGACAGGCTACACGTTCACAGGCTGGACAGGCACGGGGCTGAGTGCAGCAAGCACAAGCGTGACCATTGCCCAGGGCAGCACTGGAGCACGCAGTTATACGGCTACATGGACTCTCACCAATTACGATATCACCTACAATGGTGTGGAAGGTGCCACCTTTGCAACGGCAAACCCGGCGACCTATACCATCCTGAGTGCAGCCATCACGCTGAACGATCCCACCAAGACGGGTTACGAGTTTGTAGGCTGGTACGACAATGCCGAATTTACAGGCAATGCCATCACAGGTGTTGCCATTACCTCTGGTTCGACAGGTGCTAAGACGTTCTATGCAAGGTGGAGGAAACTGATTTCGAACAGCAGAGTCCGCTTTGTAATGTCTAATAGGACCTTTACTTATACGGGCTCCCCCGTCGAGCCTACTAGTTTCGCCTTAGATGACAATGATACGAATACGAGGCTGGTGGAGAATACGGACTACACGGTGGAATTTTCCAACAATACGACACCCACCAACAGTGCTCAAATCATCATCACTGGTATTGGCAATTACACCGGTACGAGGACTGAGACTTTCACAATCAATCCTGCAAATCTTATCACAACAGAATACGGCTGCATCACTCTGTATGATGATAATGGGGATTATACAATTTACATCAATGGCACCATTCTGGAAGACAATACGATGCCCGTTGGAATGAATTTCCAGACGAAAGACGTAAGGTTCGACCGTCATTTCAATACGCCGTACGCCACGATCTGCCTGCCCTTCCCCGTTGATTTTTTTGAGACTAATAATAAACCATTGGGTACATTCTACGAGTTCACAGGGGTGAACGACAATTATGAAGTGGTGATGACGGAAGTGGTGATGAGTAGTTCTTTGACGCTACTTCAGGCGAACAAACCCTATATCTACAAACCCTATTTCGGCGAGGGCGAATCGGTTAGTTACCTTGGTTTTAGAAGAGACTATGCTGTTACATCTACCATCTCCTTCCCGCTGACGATGGACGAGGTGAAGGTCAGCGGCACGGCTCCTGGCAATGAGGCATGGAGTTTCTGCGGCACGTACAAGAAAAAGGAGTTCAGCACCATTCCCGAAGGCAAGGCCATCTACTTCTTCGCGGCCGAGCCTCAGGGTAGCGTCAGTCCGGGCGACTTCGTGAAGGTGAATGCAAGTCCCAAGACTTTGGCCTATCCCTTCCGTGCTTATATCGAGTACGACCGCGACGACCTGCATCTGCCTGCAACAGCCCGTGGGGCCTCAGCGACAGAGGCCCTGCCCGACAAGATGAAGGTGGTGCTCAAGAATGCCGATGGCACGGCAACCGTAATAGGCACCGTGAGCCTCGAATACGACAGCGACGAGTGGTACAGCCTCGACGGCCGTAAACTCGACGGCAAGCCCACGAAGAAAGGTCTGTATATTAATAATGGAAACAAAATTATAATCAAATAAAGTTATGGAAAAGAAGCAATATGTAAAACCTGCAATGCAGGTGTATGACATGCCGGACAGCCAGAGAATCCTGTGCTACAGCGGCCCCAACGCATATCTCCCCGGCACGCCGGACGACGAGAAGCAGTTGGCATAACCCTGTCACTGGGGCAAGGCCTCGGTGATGTACAACTGAAAGAGTAATCCCCGCCACTCGGCGAGGAATCATATAGTAAATAGGGAGTTCACAGTGATGTGGGCTCCTTATCATGTGTGTTTAAAATTTTCGTTTAATTTAGGTATTAGTGTAAAAATGAAGAAAGAAGTATTTGAAGAAACGATTGTTTCAGGAGAACAGATGTTAGAAAAATTATCAGTAAGAAAAAAGGTTGAAGGGCTGGACAGGGGGCTCGACGAGTATCGTCGTCTGGACGAGGACGAGAAGAATGTGCTGATTCCCTTTGCGATGTCCCACCATGCCACTTCGCGTGATGCCGCCGCCCTGCTGCGGGCGTATAGCGCCGACCTCGACAGGGGCGTGTGCAGGGAGTCGCTCTGCATCGACTTTATCCAGATGGCGCAACGGACATACTGGCTGGAGAAGTGCACCAGAATGAAAAGCGACATGGAGGCGCTGGGCACGGTGCCGATGGCGGAGCACGGCTATGCCCTGACCAAAGATCCCGACGTGGAGACAACCGTGGACCTCTACCGTGCCATCGAGGGAAACCTCATGGAGATAGCCGACCTGATCGGCGAGGTGGGGGAGAAACTATCAAAGGCTCCCCTCACGCTCTACGCCGGTTACTACCACCACCTGCGGGCGCAGTACGACGAGGAGCAGGCGGTGAAGGACTTCAGGTACTGGCAGTTGCAGTCGGGTGTGCCCTCGCTCGTCAAGTTGAAGATGCTGCGGGCAGAGAAGATTGCCGACTTCATCAACAGTGGTATCCTGGATCTGGCACTCGGGTCGTGCCGCACCGAGAGTGACGACGTGGATGTGGAGCAGTTCAGGAAGCAACTGCCTCACGACTATGCCTGTGTGAACAACTTTGACATCCTTTGCCCCATCTTCTGCCGCACCGTCAGCAAACAGGGGGATATCCTCGTGCCGGACTACGAGTGTGCCGGTCTCTTCATCTTCCAGCACTGGGTCGAACTGACCGAGAAGCAACTGCATGCCATCTTCTACCTCGACGAGATGCTCAAACAGATCCACGAGGAGATCCAGAATTTGCCCGAGGCTGTCAGCCCCCTTGTCAGCCTGCCCGACGTACTCGCAACGCCCGAGGCCATGAGGCTTTGGAGAAAAGCGCAGAAGGCTGGCTATGTGGACGAGCAATTCCAGCCTCTCATCTCGAAACCGCTGTCGGCTGTTCTGGCTGCTGAGATGGCACGTAGGTTGGATATCCGAGACCGGTGGAAACCATTTGAGTTGTTATGGAATCGAAAGAACATGTTTAAGGACTATTATGAAGCACAACAACAGAAGCAATATTCAGAATCCGCAAAAATGATGAAGGAATTATTTGACTGATAATCAATAAATTCCGTCCATCTATCCCCCCATATTATCCCCCCATAGTATCCCCCCATAGTATGGGGCGGATTCTTTTTTATTTCCGTACCTTTGCCGCCGAAAATTTGATTTTTAATTGGTAAAGGTATGAAAGAAAACTATTCAGAAAAGTTTACAGCGCATTTTGCGCTCGCCGAGTTCCTTAAATCCGATAAGGCCGAGAAGCACGGCATTCCGAACGTGCCGTTGAAGTGTCACATCATGCGCCTGCGCAACCTCGCCGTGCGATGTCTTGAACCCACGCGCCAGCGGTTCGGGCTACCGTTGTTGGTGACCAGCGGCTACCGTTGTCCCCGGCTCAACGAACTCGTGGGCGGTGTCGACAACTCGCAGCACATGACCGGCGAGGCTGCCGACATCCAGGTGCCGCGCAAGTACTGGCCCTTCTGCGTGACCTCGCAGGAGCAGATGGCGCGTATCCTCTGGGAATGGATGCGCGACTGCCTGCCC
>ONTZ01000047.1 GCA_900320905.1 uncultured Prevotella sp. | reverse complement strand
CAAGTTAGCGGTGTCTGCTTGTACAGTCCAAAACCCCGTTTGTTTATAATCATTAAAGTCTCCACTTGTGATTGCTGCCACCCATCGTAATGCGCCCAGTTACGCGCTGGGCGATAATATGAGAGTTATAAACCTACCAAACACAACGAATGGCGTCTTTACTATCAATGGCAGTTACGGTCGTTCTCTTGTTGTTAACAGAGAAGCAAACAGTGGCCCTATTACAATCAATTTTCGAGTTTTGGGTGAGTCAATTGGCTGGTTAGCGGGACAGGCTGATGGGTCGTTGACATGGCATAATGATATAACTAAAAAAGACACCACATTAGCACCATAAGAGGAGGGGCAAGCCCCCCCCCTTGTTATGTTAACCTGACAGGGATGTATCTATATATAATGCTTTCTGTTGTGCTATTTTTGTTCCTAACTACATAATGCCCCATGTCTGTTGACACATCGCTTCCTCTTACCTGCTTTAATTCGATAAACGAACTGATGTCATCGCTATTTGGGGCAACAATAGAATGATTGACCACTCTATCTATGTTTACTGGAGGTCTATGTCCCAAAACATAAACCCAAGCACCATAATGTGCTCCCATTTGTAGTATTAGCAATCCTCCATAAACTCCATTAAGAGTGATGCTTTGGCCGGCTGGTATTTCTATTCGGACAATAGCACTTACGCCCAGAACACATTTTCTATTTACTTATTCACCAAAACTTTTATTTTTTTGAAATAAATACTTATATGAACAAAATTAATTATATAACAATGGCCATATTCCTCGCAGGATGCGGGGAGGCCGCAGAACCAGAAAACGCCCATGTGCATTACGAGTTTCCATCATGGGAGGTTTTGAGAGAAACGGAGGTTAGGGCCTCCGGCGACACCAGTACTGGCGTTTCTACTTACAAATGGGGAGGGGGACAATAACCTCTCCCTTATCGTTTAAACGCCTTTCTAACGGACTTCTTAACCTGTTCGTATGAGGTGGCCGCATAGAAGCGTTCGGTGGTTTCGAGACGCTGATGGCCGAGCACGTGCTGGGTCTCCTGCATCAGAAGACCTCGTTGGTTAAGAAGGGTTCCGCAGGTGTGGCGGGCGAGATGCCAGTGGACTCGTTTTTTGATGCCGGCAGCAGCGGCCACCTCTCGGATCACCTGGTTGCAGCGACTGTTATGCCCGACATCTGCCAGGGCCTCCAGTGAACGATATCGGCTGACGATGGCCACCGCCTTGCCGCCAAAGATATCGGCCAACGGAATACGCACAAGGTGGCCGGTCTTCAGTTGATCAATGGTCAGCATGCCATTCCTGAGTTGCGTACTCCGGAGTGATGTGAAATCACTCCATCGGAGGCCGGTGTAGCAGCAGAACAGGAAAGCGTCGCGTATGTGGCCATGCTGCCCATCGGCGCACTCCACTCGCTCTAGACGGCGGAGTTCCGCATTAGTCAGATACTCCTTGTTTGCCTTCATCTCGCCAATTGTGTATGCCTTAAACGGGTCTTCGTCGACAGTCAGCACATCGCGCTTGATGGCCTCGTTCATCAGACAGCGCAGGGCTTTCAGGCGACCTATGATGGTATTTGGTTTCATTGTCTTCACGTCACGTTGCCAGTTCACCCACCGTTCCAGGAAGTCATAATTGATGTCCTTGATCCGAAGACCAGGCACAAATTCCTCCAGACCCCTCACCAGTGTACGGTATGAGGCCTTCGTATTTTCCTTCCTGCTCGACGGGCTGATGACCGACTCCGTGAAGTCGCTCAGCAGCGCAGACCGCGACAGGTTGTTTCGCCATGCCTCGCGCAGTTTGCGGGGCGTGCACTCGCGGTGGCTGCAGATGATTTCCATCTCGATGCGGGTGAGTTCCTGCACCATTTCGTCGATAATCCTGGTATACTCCACCCTGAGCGGACAACATTCCTGAAACCTCCCATATTGCAGTTCCGGAGTGGTTACTCTGATGTGGGTGTTGATGGTTGCACGGCTGCCGAGTTGGTACAGTTCGATGACCACCTCGCGGGTGCCTTTCCTGTTCACGTAACCGTTGCGGTTTAGCGTGATGTTGTAGTCGATTTTTGCGATCATAATTGTTGGTGTTTGAGTATTGTTTGAGCCAATAGTGGCTAAATGATGGCACAAAGATACGGATTCCGGACAAAAGGAAAGTGAAATCCGGGATCCGGCTAACGTATTTTTACGTTTGGCCGTTTGCCGTTACCTTTGCGGTAAATTTTAAGGACATCATGCACATCAAGACCATCATCGCACTCATCGCCGCCATGCCAATGACTGTTGGTGTGGAGGTGATGCGTTACATATACCAGGATTGGGAGTTCGCCAAATGGATCGGCGTGGCCGTCGCCGTCGATACGATCGTCTCACTGGTTAAGCACTGGATCCAAAAGGATATATCGAGCGAGGAGTTCTGGCACAAGTTTGCAAAGAAGGTCTTCATCTATATCATGTTGCTCATCGCCTCGAACTTCCTCACGAACTACACGGTGAACGGCCATCTGATAGGGCCGACCCAGTGGATAGGCGAATACCTTTGCGTCTACATGCTAATCCGCGAGGGCATCTCCATCATGGAGAATGCGAACGCCATCATGCCCATCCTTCCGGCCTGGTTCCTGAGACGCCTGAAGGACTTCAATGAGAAAGGTGAATACATAAAGAAACAGAGCAATGAGGAAAATGACGACCAGCCCTGAGGGCAAGAACATCATCAAGTCGTTCGAGGGACTGCGCCTTGAGGCATACCGCTGTCAGGCGGGCGTGCCCACCATCGGCTGGGGACATACCAAAGGTGTTAAGATGGGGCAGCATATTACTCTCGCAGTGGCCGAAGACCTGTTGGTAGAGGATATCGCCCCCATCGAGCGCCTGCTGAACGCACTCGGCATCAACTTCCGCCAGTGCCAGTTCGATGCGCTCGTATCGTGGATATTTAACATCGGCGAGGGCGACTTCAAGTCCTCCACGCTTCTGAAGAGGATCAGGGCCGATGCCGGTGACGAGGAGATTACAGACCAGGTGGTGAAATGGATCTACGCGGCCAAGAAGCAGTCGCCCGGACTGATGAATCGCCGCGTGATGGAGGCCAACCTCTTCCTCGGCTACGAGAGATATAAGGTTAACAATGGTAAGATTGTGAAGATATGAATACAAACATCGGTAAGGGTGATATTATCTTTTGGTTGCTCCTGGCCATCGCCGTACTGGTTGGGTTCGGTTTCCTGGCAGGTCGCACCAACAAACGGTTGGAGGCGCAGGTGCACGACCTTCAGGTGCAACTTTCTCACGCCTCCATTCCCTTGGAGCCCGACACCATCCGCGACTCCATCCCCGTGGTGACCCAGCGGGTGGTCGAGGTCGACAAGACCGACTATAAAAGTCAGATAGCCGACCGCGAACTTATCAAGGACCTCGAGATGAAGGTTTCCCGCATCGAGGCCGAGAACGTCATGCTACGGCAGACGCTCGGGTCGGTGCTGCTGCATCCGGAGAGGTCTGACAGCGACACCGTGTTCGCCTACCACGACCACTGGGCAGACTTTAAGGTTAACATCCGTGATAGCCGTCTCGACTATGCCGTGCGCGACTCGCTGGCCACGTTCATCGAGCGCATTCCCCGCCACCGTTTCCTCTGGCTGCGGTGGGGCGTCAGGGGCTACAACGTCAAGATCGTCAACTTCAATCCAAACTCCCGCGTGGAGTACAACAGGTATGTCATGGTTTCAAAAAAATGACCTCCTTTTTATTTATTACATAAAACGTTAAGGTTATAATAAATTGTTTTTGTTAGAAATCAATTCCCCCTGCAGGCGTGCAGGGGTTTCTTATTGTTAATTTATTCTATTTTTTAGAATTTTATTTTGTTTTTTCGAATATTATTCGTATCTTTGCACCGTAAAGTTAAAGATATGAGGATATTTACCGAACAGACCATCAGGCAATTCACCACCGAGCACCCCGAGGCACTCGTTGCCCTGCAGGTGTGGGTGAGCGTGGTGAAGAGTAGCCGGTGGACGTGCTTTGCCGACGTCAAAAATGACTTTAATTCGGTGGACGCCGTGGGGAACCAGCGCTATGTGTTCGATATCATGGGCAACCACTTCCGTATCGTGGCCGTGATCAAATTCACCATCGGATTCGTCTACATCCGCTTCATCGGTACGCACAAGGAATATGACAAGATTGATTGTAAGACAATATAGGGAGGACCGGAATATGACAAAGATCGAAAACAGAGAACAGTACAACTGGGCTGTGGCAAGGGTGGAGGAACTGTTGCCGCTGGTAGGTGACAATACGCCCAGGACAGACCCCAACAGCATCGAACTCGAGTTGCTGTCTAACCTCGTGGCAGACTACTCCGAGGAGCACTTTGCAATCGGCAAGCCGTCGCTCGGCGACGTGATCAAACTGCGCATGGCTGAACTCGGCATCACCCAGGCAAAACTGGCCGAGATCCTCGGTCTGAGTGCCTCACGTGTCAGTGACTATATTACCGGCAAGTCGGAGCCCACCCTGAAGGTGGCGCGTGACCTCGCCGTCAAACTGGATATCGCACCGGCAGTGGTGCTCGGGATTTAGAATTTTGGTGTATCATTAGGGATTGGGTATGTTTTTCTTAGGCCTTCCTTCATGGGCTGGTGTCGCCATCGCAATCATCATATTTGCATGGCTCATCGTGGCAGGCTTGAAGTCTGCCACTGGCAACATATCTTTATCTTCACGTTTCCATTCCGTTTCTGTCAATTGTTCCGAGAGCCCAGACGGGAGGTTCCGCGTCCTTTACGCTAACTACGATGACGTGACAAAACTTTACGGTGCCAGGATCGTTGACGCAAAGACCGGCGAAGATATGAGTTATGCTGTCGGCGACACCCTGGAGGATCTGGAGGCCCATATCCGCAAGATATACGAGTGCGACGGCCACCTGTGTAAGATCTCGTAGTATTTTTAGACTGTCCGAATAAGCCCTATCTTTGCAGAAATTCAAAGACAGGGCTTTTTTATGGCACATACAGAGACATACGAAAGTGTTATCAAACTCAACACGAAACAGGCTCGGGAAGAGATAGAGAAACTCGAGCGAGAGACGGCGCAGTTGGTAAAGGAACAGGAAAAATGGGAAAGGGGTTCCGCCAAGTGGAAGAGTTTTCAGAAGACAATTGACAAGAACAATGCCAAACTGACTGAGACCCGTAACAGATTTGAGAGCATTGATGCCGCTCTCAAGAACATGTCAACAGCCAAGCCGAAGGAACTGAGGGACACCATCAAGCGGATCAACGAACTGATGGCGCGCGGCGACATCAAGCGAGGCAGCAAGGAGTGGGATGAACTGGCAGAGGCGGCGAAGCGGGCCAATACCGAACTGGCAAAGATCAAGACCGAGACCAAGGCCTCTCAGCCTTTGTTCGGCAAGTTCTTCAAGTTCCTCAATGACAGTTGGGGCGGTATCTTCGTACTTGTGCAGAGCATCACCGGCATCACCACCACCATCCGTAAGTCCGTAGAAGACTACGCCAAGATGGAGGAGGAGATGGCCGACGTGCGCAAGTATACTGGCATGACCGCCGACCAGGTGCGCGACATGAACGAGGAACTCAAGAAGATGGACACCCGCACCAGCCGTGAACAGTTGAACCAACTCGCGGGTGCTGCCGGTCGTCTTGGCCTTCAGTCCAAAAAGGATATCCTCGAATTCGTCGAGGCAGCCGATAAAATCGGCGTGGCACTGGGTGACGACCTCGGCGAGGGGGCCGTCGACAACATCGGCAAACTGGCCATGGCCTTCGGCGAGGATGAGAAACGGGGTCTGAAGGGTGCCATGCTCTCCACGGGCTCTGCCCTGAACGAACTGGCACAGAACTCCGCGGCGAAAGCCGGGTTCCTCGTTGACTTCACCGCCCGCGTGGCCGGCTTCGGCAAACAACTCGGACTGACGCAGGCCCAGATCATGGGCTTCGGCACTGTCATGGACGAGAACCTGCTGCGCGATGAGATGGCCGCCACCGCCTTCGGCAATATGCTCACCAAGATGCAGACCGACACGGCCAAGTTCGCCAAGATTGCCGGAAAGGATATGAAGGAGTTTACGGATCTGCTGAATAAGGACGCCAACGCCGCCATCCTCGCACTGGCTGACAGCCTGAAGGCCGCAGACCCGCAGACGATGATGAAGATGCTCGACGACATGGGGCTCGACGGCTCGCGTGCCGTGGCCGTGCTCGCCACCATGGCCGACAAGATCGACGACGTGCGCCGCCATCAGGAACGCGCCACCCGGGCTTATGAGGAGGCTACCAGCGTCGAGGGTGAGTTCAACACCATGAACAACACCGTACAGGCTGAGATCGAAAAGGCCAAGAAACGGTTCCATGAACTGTCGGTAGAACTGGGAGAACAATTGCTGCCTGTCGTGAAATACACTATCACCGGAGGGTCGCTTCTGGTGAAGGCCTTAAGTGCTATTGCCGGGGTGGTCACCAGGAATTTCGGGCTGATTTCCCGTCTGGCCATCCTTATCGGCGGCTACACAGCAGTCGTCCAAATCGCCACAAACGCTACAAAGATATGGGCCGTCGTCACCAAGGCTACACCCTGGGGGCTGGCTGCTGCGGGCATCGCGGCTGTCATTACAGTTATCGACAAGTATAAGACAAAGATGGCCGAGGCCCGGCAAAAGGCCGAGGAACTGAACGATGTGGAAGCCAAGGCTGTGACGCAGTACTCCGAGGAGGCCCGAAAAATCAAAAACCTCGACAAGATCATGCGCGACGAGACCATAAGCATCGGCCAGCGGCGCGAGGCCCTTGACAGGTTGAAGGCCATCATCCCCGACTACAACGGTATGCTCGACGAGGAGGGTCGCCTGACACGCGACAACAAGAAGGCCATCGACGACTACCTGGTCTCCTTGGAGAAACAGATCCGGCTGAAGGCCTATAAAGACAAACTTGAGGAACTCTACAAACGGCAAGGTGAACAGGAGGATGCGCAGCGCGAGGCATCCGACAAATACTGGAACACCAGACAGGCCAACACCCTTCAGGGGAGCAGGAACAGCGGTGCTGGCAAACTGATGGACTTCCTTGGCATCGGAGAGGAGGCCAGCCTGAGGCGTACACTCGATAAGGCAGACCGTGACCTGGCGGACACTAACGCCAAGATAGACAGCCTGCAGAAAAGGATTGCTGACGTTGGTGAACTGGCAGACAGTCAGGCAGAAAAGGCAGGTGACGGCGGCGGTGGATCGTCTGGCGGCACCTCTCAGTACACTTCTGATGCTTCCAAGAAAAAAGCAGAGGCAGACCGAAAGAAGCAGGAGGAAGAGGAGCGCAAGCGCCTTAAGATGGCCGAGGATGCCGCCAAGGCAGAGGCAGACGCAAGGATTGCAGCCAAGACGCATGAATACGCCACGGGAAAGATTGCTTACCGCCAATATATCCAGGACATGGCCGCCCTGCAACGGGAGGGTCTTGAGAAAAGGCGTGACGTGTATGAGAAGGGATCCAGGGAGTATGAGAAACTGAACCGGCAGATTGAGGAACTGGACTTCAAGGGCTCACAGGAGGTGAACCGCATGAAGTTGGAGGATCTGCAGCGGTGCATGCTGAGACAAAGGGCGGAGATCGAGGCGCAGGCTGTTCGCGAAGAGATAACCGAGTCGGAGAAACAGGAGCGGCTTCGCCTGCTGAACGAGGCTTTCCTGGCTGACAAGGTGGAACTTTACCGCGAAGGCAGCAAGGAACGCATGGATGCTGAGTGGGAACTGGAAGAGACTGAACAGCGGAATATGCTGGAGAGGGAACGCCAGTACCAGCAGCAACTCGACCAGGTGCGCCAGCAGTATCTGGGGATGAGTAATGAGAAGATGCTGCAGACAGCCCTCGACGGACTTGACAAACTGCACGAGATGGGTCAGATCAAGGAAGAGGAGTACCAACGTGCTCTTATTGCTATTCGGGCCCAGTATGCCGGCACGCAGTCCCCGTCGGAACAGACGCGGAATACCGCCAACGACATGCTGACCAACGCACGCAATGCCGCCGCTCCGACGGAAAGCACCTCTCCCATCATAGGCACCATCCAGAACTACCAGACTCTCATGGAGAAACTGAGGGAACTGTATGGTGACGATGAGAAAAACCACGAGGCCTATCTGTTGGCCAAGCAGCAGGCCACCTCCGATTTCTGCGGGAAACTCTCTCAGGAGATGCAGATGGCTTACCAGCAGGTAAACCAGGTGATGCAGGCCGCCGGCAGTTATTTCTCTGCCCAGCAGGAATATGAGACCGCGCAGGTGCAGAAGAAATACGATAAACAGATAGAGGCAGCCGGAAACAACCAGAAAAAGGTGAAGAGACTGCAGGAAAAGCAGCAGAAAGAGGAAGCCGCCATCAAGAATAAATACAATAGACGTCAGATGGTAGTCCAGATGGCTCAGGCCGGTGCCCAGACGGCTGTCAATGTCATCCAGGCTTATGGTGCCGGTCTATCTGTCGGCGGGGTTGCAGCACCAATCGTTGCCGCCACCTTTGCGGCCATGGCCCTGGCTGCCGGCATGCTTCAGATTGCAACTCTGAAGAAACAGCAGCAGGCTCAGGAAGCCGGATACTACGAGGGCGGCTTCACGGGTGGCCACCGCTACCGCCGCGAGGCGGGCGTGGTCCACGAGGGCGAGTTCGTGGCCAACCACCAGGCCGTACAGAACCCCGCCATCCTGCCCTTCCTTAACTTCCTCGACCAGGCACAGCGCAACAACACCGTCGGCAGCCTGACCGCACAGGACGTGTCGCGCTCCATGGGCGCGGGCGGTTCCGCCCAGGTCGTCGCCCCCATCGTCAATATTCAGAGTGACAACGCCGAACTGCGCGAGGCCCTCGACCGCTCCAGCCAGGTGAGCGAGCGTCTGGATGAGACGCTGAAAGACGGCATAGGCGTTATCTGGGACATGGACGAATTCGACCGCAGAAAGAGACATTACGATAAAAACAGGAACAGAGGATGATAATATGCTATATCGACGGCAAGCAGGCCGTACCCACCATCTCGGGCAGCATCAGGCTGACACGCGAGAATCCCTATATCAAGGACAGGGACTCGTACACCTACGACATCACCTTCCCGCTTGACATCCTGGAAAACCGGGTGGTATTCGGCGCAATGAACCGCCTGGATACCACGAAGAGAAACAGGACATTCGCTGATTGCCAACTGGTTGCCGATAACGTGACGGTCATACGTGGTACCGGGACGGTCACCAGCGTCAGCGCGTCTGAGATAAAACTGCAGATCCTGAGCGGCAGCAGTTCGGTGCGCTATCGCTCAGACTTCGACAAGGTGTACATCGACCGCATCGACAACTATCCCTCCGTCGCGCCGAAGTACCGACCAAACGTCACCCGCAAGGCCCATGTCGTGAGCGACGCCATCGACGTGGACAGCGAGGTCAGGAGTAAGAAGTACATCGGAGACCTATCTACGGCCGTTTTCATGCCGGTGTGGGACAACTCCAACAACCGGATGGCAAATGAGATATGCATTTCCTCTCAAAGCCGTGACTGGCCGCAGGACGTGGATGCAGCCTACTACTTGGTCAACAGGGCCGTCCAGCCCAGGCTGTTGCTGGTACTGGAGAGGGTCCTCTCCTATATGGGCTATACCGTGACGCAGAACGCATACGACGTCTCGCCATGGAACGAACTTTTCATCTGTTCAGCCAGACAGACCGCCATCATTGCCAAGGCGCTCCCCCACTGGACGGTGAAGAAGTTCCTTGACGAGTTCAGGAAACTCTTCAATGCCGTCTACCTCTTCGACGAGAAGGCCAAGTCTGTGAGGATCCTGCGTGCCGACTCGATCGACCTGAGCCGTGTCGTCACCTACGAGCCGGTAGATGATTTCACATCCAACTATGATGATGACGGGCTGGAATACCTCGGTTCCTCGAATATCAGGTACAACCTGAGCGGCCTTGACGACGAGTTGCTGGAGGTGCCCGACGATGTCATAGAGAACTTCGACATCCAGGAATACGCCGACGACAGCAGCCGGTCGGCGGCATTTGCCGGCATGACCGAGCGGCAGAAGATGACGACGCTCATGGTGTCGCCTTCCGGCTACGCCTACGGCACGGTGTCCGGCAAGGACGGTCAGGGGCGCAAGGTATACCAACTGAAGGATTTCGGGTTCTTTACCAAGATGATCCGCGACGGTTCCTCGGACGCGACGGTTGATCTGAACATCTGCCCCGTGGCGCTGGCCGAGCACGAGTTCCGTATCTTCGTGGTGTCATTCGGCGGCGTCTGGAACCTTGGCGACAGCCTTCTAGTCACAGCCCTCCTGCCTACGGTCGAAAACAGCGAGGTGCTGCCGGATGACGGCGGCGAGGTGGTGGACGAGGACGAACTGCCCTACGTCACCATCGAGGATGTCGTGGAGGCCGGGATCAGCGCCAAGGCGGAGGAAGAGGAGGAGGAGACGACGATGGGCCTGATGTGGGTGTCGGAGGAGTGCCAGCGTCTGGTCAACGGTACCAACGTCCTGCCGCTCGTGATACCGAATTGCTTCACGGACTCGCGCTTCGGCCGCTCCAGGAAACAGGGAAAGGACTACTCGCTGGCGCTCTCTCAGGCCGGCACCATCCCGCATATCGGCCAACTGCACCGGAATGCCGTGCATATCAATGCGGGCGGTAACATCGATGCCAACGACGAATTGTGCATCAAGTTCCTGTGCGACGGCATCCCAGACCCTTCGGCCGTCTATGTCTTCTACAACAAGCGGTTCCTCTGCTCGAAGGTCGAAGCCAATATAAATGCCGACGGCATAGACCGGATAAAGACCGGCTACTTCTACGAGATCCTATAGCGCGCCCTCGAAGTCCTTCACCGTGTCCGGTACCACACTTCCCTTCTTCAGGTAGCGATTCGTGATGGCCACGTCCGTATGTCCTGCCTGGTCCCTAGCCACCACCACGCCCTCGGCATTGGCCAGGTCGCGGATGCCGGAGTCCTTCAGGCTGTAGAACTGGTAACTGTCTGGCCAGCGCAGCGCCTTGCGCATCTTCCCCCACTCGTAGCGGAAACTGTTCAGATAGGTCATCTCGGGTCCCGGCCTCAGGTCCTCCCCGAAGAGGTAGTAGTGCGAGGGCGCGTCGAAGGTGTTCAGTTCCACCATCAGGCGGATCACCTTCTTGTTCAGTCCCACGCGACGTTCCCTGTGGTTCTTGGCCACCTCGGCGGGTACGGTCACCTCCCGGTTCCTAATGCTGATATCCCCCAGCCTGATGTGCCGCAGTTCGTCGGGGCGGATAAAGGTGTAGTACTCCATCATGCAGGCCAAGAGGAAATACCTGTTTTTATTATAGAGGTATTCGCGCATGCGCGTGAGGGCGGCCGCCGTCAGGGCGTCGCGCTTCTTCTCCCTCTCGCGCAGCATGTGGATGCCCTCGCACGGGTTCCTGTCGATGTACTTCCGCTCCACGAGCCAGGTGCACAGCGTCGAGAGCCACGTGCGGTGGTTGTTGCGCGTCGTGGCGCTCACGTCCTTGTCCATGATGAGATAGTCCAGGTAGTCCACGATCATCGTCCTGTCGAACTGGTAGACGTACCTGATGCCCACGTGGCACTCCTCGATGTACTCTTCCAATGACCTGACTCGGCTCATGTAGTCGTAGGCGGTCTTGTGCTTCATCGTGCCCTTCACCTCCAGCGCCGATATGTAGTCGCGATAGTTCTTCATCACTTCCGGGAACGGGGCCAGGTGCCTCGTGCTGTCGTTCATGACCCACGGGTTCCATCCCTTGATGAGCCGCTGGGTGAGGTTCGAGATAAGCAGCGTGGCCATCGTCCTGCGCTCACTGCGCTTCCTGGTCCTGTCGAGCATGTACTTCTTCCGCTTCATCCTGTCGGACACGGGGTCGTAGGCGAAGAAGTCCACATACCAGTTCTTGCCGGTGTGGAGCCTTGGCAGCGTGAACTCTATTATACGCGCGGTGCTCAGTAAATCTTCAGGAATAGTCATTTTTTTTGTTGGGGAGGATCCTGTGGACTCCCCAACAGATTCGACCATAATTTCCGAGTTTTGTCCGAGTTCTTCGGCCCCGGATATGAGAAAAGCCCCGTCTGCAGGGGCTTTCTCGCTGTTTTTAGTTGCGGAGGCAGGATTCGAACGTGCGACCTCCAGGTTATGAGCCTGGCGAGCTACCAACTGCTCCACTCCGCGATGTTTTTTCTTAGCGGCTGCAAAGGTACGACTATTTTTTGAATTACGCAAATATTTATGCTACTTTTTTGTAATTTTACTTTTTTGCGAACTTTTTCTTGTTGATTTCTTGCATATTTCGAAGGAAATGTGTACTTTTGCACACAGCAATGCCCGTGTGCAATTTTTAAAAGCAATAGGAGGACACTATTATGTCAATATCAAAGACTAGACAAAAACTCGTTGACGTGGCCCGCCAGTTGTTTGCCAAAAACGGTCTGGAGAACACCACGATGAACGATATCGCCACCCAGTCGGGAAAAGGGCGACGTACACTCTATACCTATTTCAAGTCGAAGGAAGAAATTTACTATGCTGTCATTGAAGGTGAGTTGGAGCGTTTGAGCGACAAACTCGACGAGGTGGCTGCTCGCAAGATCCGTCCGCAGGACAAGATTATTGAACTCATCTATACTCATCTGAGTATGATTCGTGAGACAGTGGTCAGAAATGGCAACCTGCGTGCCGAGTTCTTCCGTAATATCTGGATGGTGGAGAAGGTGCGCAAGCATTTCGATGATGCAGAAATAGAACTTTTCCGTAAGGTATATACCGAAGGTAAGGAAGACGGCGAGTTTGACATCGACAATGTTGACCTCGTGGCTGACATCACCCACTACTGTATTAAGGGTCTTGAAGTACCTTATATTTATGGGCGTATTGCGCACGGCATGAAGGAGGAGGATACGAAGCCCCAGGTGGCAAAGGTGGTCTATGGCGCACTGGGGAAGTTTCAGAGGAAATAATATAATCATATAAAAAGAATCAAAATGAGTAAGTTATTACAAGGTAAGACAGCGCTGATTACTGGCGCTGCACGCGGTATCGGAAAGGCTATCGCACTGAAGTACGCCTCTGAGGGCGCTAACATCGCATTCACTGATTTGGAGGTGAATCTGGATACAGAAAAGGAAATCGCCGCCTTAGGCGTGAAGGCCAAGAGTTATGCTTCGAACGCTGCTGATTTCGCTCAGACAGAGGAAGTGGTAAAGGCTGTAAAAGAAGAGTTCGGTTCAATTGACATTCTGGTCAACAATGCCGGTATCACCAAGGATGGTCTGATGCTGCGCATGACAGAACAGCAATGGGATGCCGTGATTGCCGTCAACCTGAAGTCGGCCTTCAACTTCATCCATGCCTGTGTGCCCGTGATGATGCGTCAGCGTGGCGGCAGCATCATCAATATGGCTTCTGTGGTGGGTGTCCACGGCAATGCAGGTCAGGCCAACTATGCCGCTTCGAAGGCAGGTCTGATAGCCCTCGCCAAAAGTATCGCTCAGGAGATGGGGCCCAAGGGCATTCGTGCCAACGCCATTGCTCCCGGTTTCATTGAGACGGCTATGACGGCTGCTCTTCCTGACGAGGTTCGCGAGCAATGGAAGCAGAAGATTCCACTTCGCCGCGGTGGTCAGGTTGAGGATATCGCCAATGTGGCAACATTCCTCGCCTCAGACCTGTCGAGTTATGTCAGCGGCCAGGTGATCCAGGTCGACGGTGGCATGAACATGTAGATTTGAAGAATTGAATAATTGAAGAATGGAAGTCATCTACGAGGACAACCATATCATCATCGTCAATAAAGGGAGCGGGGAGATCGTACAGGGGGACAAGACTGGCGATCGCCCCCTTTCTGATATTGTGAAGGATTATGTCAAGACGAAATATCAGAAACTGGGAGCCGTTTTCCTTGGTGTAGCACATCGTCTGGATCGTCCCGTCTCCGGTCTTGTCGTCTTCGCCCGTACCTCGAAAGCCCTCTCTCGCCTGAACAAGATGTTTGCCGAGGGTGAAGTCCATAAAACATATTGGGCCATCGTA
This sequence comes from uncultured Prevotella sp., assembly GCA_900320905.1. GTDB lineage: Bacteria > Bacteroidota > Bacteroidia > Bacteroidales > Bacteroidaceae > Prevotella. The sequence goes on along the minus strand of ONTZ01000047.1, from coordinate 4,272 downwards.
AAGAACGCCCCTCGCGAACCAGAGGGAACACTGGAACACTGGCTGGTACGCAACGAGAAGCAGAACAAGTCGTATGCCTACGACCACGAAAAGCCTAATGCCAAGAAGGCTATTCTGAAGTATCGCATCATCGGGCATTCCGACAATTACACATTACTTGAGGTTTATCTGCTGACGGGACGACATCACCAGATCCGTTGCCAACTGGCAGCCATGGGCTGTCCCATCAAGGGCGACCTGAAATATGGTGCGCCCCGTAGTAATCCAGACGGAAGCATCTCGCTGATGGCACGCCGTGTGGAGTTCATTCATCCCGTCTCGAAAGAGACAATCATCGCCGAGGCTCCCATTCCGGATGAGCCACTGTGGAAAGCACTGACAGGCTTATGAACAGATGGTCTTTTCTCCTACTTTGGTTATTCTGCACGCATAGCGAAGCCCAGACCTTCGAATTGCGGAAAGAGCATGACAGTCTCTACTGGCTTAACGGCTGGCGTCTGCCCTACCCCATATATCAGTTCCAAACCGGCGATGTCGATGGCGACGGTAACGAGGATGCGATGGTGGGCGTCATCAAGTCCACCCGTTTTTATCCAGAGAAAGGCCGCAGATTGTTTATCTTCAAGCAAGTGAATAAAAAAGCACGTCCTCTGTGGATGGGATCGAAGTTGGGGGGTATCCTCGAAGACTTCCGATACATAGACGGGAAGATACGTGCCCTGGAATCGACTACAGATTCACTTTATGTGGTATCAGACTACACGTGGGACAGTTTCGGCATGAAGTTTGACCACTACATCATCAAAGGTGTAAATAAAGAAACAGCAACAAAATCCTTTAGCCAATGAGAAAATTACTATTGACGGCTTGTGCGGCAGCCTTGATTTGCGCCTGCAGCCAAAAGCAGAATGTAGTTCAAGTACCCCCGTCGCAGATCGACGTGGAGAAATTACTTGACAGTATTGATTACGACATGGATGTCAGCGGACTCTCGCTTGCCGACATCCGCACACTGCGTAATGCCCCTGCCGCTCAGCGCGGTCTTCCTTTTAGGGACTCTTACATCCGAGGCATCTACAACGCTACCACCTGGTACGACTCACTGATGTGGAAATTCGACGAGAAGGTGGAATCGGCAGGCATGGAGTCGAAGGAAGACGAGAGTTGGCGCGATTTCTACTACCGCATCATCGACGAGAAGAACCTACTGAACTACAATGACCAGGAGAAAGCCTTCATCAAACGCTTGCAGGAGCGTGAGGACGAGTTGGCCAAGCAGAATTTCGAGGTTCCCGAGGGGTTACGCGTAAACATGACCAATCTTCTGAATCCTACGCAGATCAAGGAATTTGACGAGCAATTGAGTCAGCGGTTAGGAGAAGATGGCTTTGCCATCGTACCAACCCAACATAACCAACTATTCGAGGTGTACGAAGAAAACGACTACCGGGAATTCCCCAACTTCGTAACCACCGATCTCTACCTGCAACTCTATCACCTCTATATCGACTGCATGTTACGCGAGTTGGAAGAGAATCACCTGATGAAACTGATGACAGACTTCTCGCACGATATGTTCTATGCCATGGATCGCATGCTCAACTGGTCAGGCGGTGATGAACTGCTACGACAGACGGCTCTCAAGAATGCGGCCTACTACGTCATCGCCTATCAACTCTTCACTGGAAAAACACTCGGCACCGATGAGGAGATTGCCATCGCCAACCCAGAGACAGAATTGTGTCTGAACGCACAAGACTCATATAGCACCTTCATGAAAGACTACAAGAATATCCAGTTCGGCTACAGTCTCTTCCGTCCTCGTGGTCATTACACCCGTAGCGAGAAACTCCAACGCTACTTCCGAGGGATGATGTGGCTACAGACAGCCAACTTCGGCCTGGAGAACAAGGACGAGGTATTGGCTGCAGTGATGCAGACATACGCTCTGAAAAACGATGAGAAACTGGTAAAGAAATATGAGACATTGAACAACCTCATCACCTTCCTAATGGGCAAGCCCGACAACCTCACTATCATGCAAGTCAAGAAAGAGGTAGAGAAGTTGAACATGCAGATGGAAGACTTGTTGCACAACGACCAGGCCATCGACCAACTAACCGCCAAACTCGACGAGATCGGTAATAGGCAGACACGTATCCGTCCGAAATTCGAGAAGACCAGTCATAACAAGATCAACATCATGCCCCAGCGCTACCAGCCCGATGCCGAGGTACTGCAGGAGATGGTGGACTACGACAACAAGCCAACCCTCCGCGCCACACCGAAGGGACTCGACTTCTTTGCCGCCATGCAAGTATCTGCCGCCGAGAAGATTCTCATCGAGGAGGGACAAAAATGGCAAGGTTTTGCGCCGACACTCGATAAGATGAAAATGCGTATGCAGCAGATTAACTGGAACGAGACCATCGTCACCCAATGGATGAGCACCCTCAGGGCATTGTGTGATCGCGATCCGCAGTTGAACCTTCCCTACTTCATGGTGACCCCTGAGTGGAACCTGAAAGACCTGAATGCCATGCTCGCCTCGTGGGCTGAGTTGAAACACGATGCCATCCTCTATGCCAAGCAACCGGCAGGAGCCGAATGTGGTGGAGGCGGTCCCCCAGAGCCGGTTGTGAAGGGCTATGTGGAGCCTAACATCAGTTTTTGGAAGAAAGCCATTTCCCTGCTCGACAATACCGCACACCTCCTGAAAGAAGAAAACATGCTCACAGAAAAGATTGGTCATGCCACTGAACGTATCCGTGAGGAGGCCCAATTCCTGTTGAACGTCAGCGAGAAGGAATTGGCGGGCAAGGAATTATCTGAAGAAGAATACGACCAACTGCAATGTATCGGAGCAACCTTTGAGAACATTAGTCTAGATTTAATACGTGAGCCAGACCAGTATCTCATGGGTTGGAGCGACGTGCAAGGTGCAGATAAGAAGGTGGCTCTCGTGGCAGATGTCTACACTGCCAATGCCGACAATAATCCAGAGAAGGCCATTCTCTTCGAGGCGGTGGGCGATGCTGATGAAATCTATGTCGTCGTGGAAATAGGTGGCTATCTGTATCTGACACGTGGTGCCGTGTTGAGTTATCGTGAGTTTATCCAACCTATCGACGAGCCCCGTCTAACAGATGAGGAATGGCAGCAGCAATTGGAAAAGAACCCACGTAAGGGTGTGCCCGACTGGATGAAGCGCATCATCGTACCCCTCAATAAGATGCCTGAGGTGAATGAGGAGTTTTTCTATAGTTCTGGCTGTTAGTATGATATTGAGTGTATCTGCGCAAAGTGCAGATACACTCACTGTCGTTCTCACCGGCGACATCCTACTCGATCGTGGGGTACGCCAGGTCATCAATCGGCATGGAGTCAGCCATCTCTTTTCGGATGGTATCGACTCCGTGTTCCGTCAGGCTCAGATTGTCGTAGGCAATCTCGAATGTCCTGCCACAAAAATTGAGGCACCCGTCTTCAAACAATTCATCTTCCGAGCCGAACCAGAATGGCTCGACACCCTGTGCCAACATGGCTTCACCCATCTAAATCTTGCAAACAACCATTCTATTGATCAAGGGCGCGAAGGACTCATCGACACAAAACAGAATATCGAAAAGGCTGGCATGATACCAATCGGCGCAGGCCAGAACATGACAGAAGCATCGCAACCCGTCCTCTTGGCTTCTGAGCCTCGCAATGTCTGGCTTATACCCTCATTGCGCCTCGCCCTTGAGAACTATGCTTACCTGCCTGACAAGCCTTGCGTCAGTCAAGAACCAATGGATTCTCTTTTGGAGCGTGTCTTCCGCTTGCGCCAAGCAGACTCCACCGCAGTCATCATTGTTTCTCTTCATTGGGGCGGTGAACACACCCATCAACCCGTTCTGCGTCAACGTTATGAGGCTCATCAAATAATACACGCAGGAGCCGACATTCTGGTCTGTCACCATACTCACACCCTACAGACCATCGAAGACTTCCAAGGCCACAAAATCTACTACAGTATAGGCAATTTCATCTTCGATCAGCGCAAGCCCTTAAACACCCGTGCCTGTATCGTCCGCCTGCATATCGATAAGGATGGCTTCCAAGTAGAAACCATTCCTATCGACATCCGCAACTGCGTACCTTTCAGGTCATCAAAGAATATATGAGGAAACGAAAAAGCCCCGAATCATTTCTGACTCAGGGCTTCACTTTGAAAAAAGGGGGCGGCCTCCTACTCTCCCGCATTGCATTGCAGTACCATCGGCGCAGGCG
>ONTZ01000109.1 GCA_900320905.1 uncultured Prevotella sp. | reverse complement strand
GCTGATTCCCGAAGGTGCAGAGGCAGGTCAGAAACTCCCTTTGGTACTCTTCATGGCCGATGCCAGCACTGCCGGTAAGGAGGTGACGGCTCCGCTCACACAAGGCTATGGTGCCTTGGAATTCGCCTCCGACAGGGATCAGCAGAAGCATCCCTCCTTCGTGCTGGTGCCGCAATATACCGACTGGGCCGTACAAGACGACTGGAGCACCACCGACGAGGTGGAGATGACCATTCGGTTGCTTGAAAAGGTCTGCAAAGAATATAATGTCGATACGGATCGTCTCTACACCACAGGGCAGTCAATGGGAGGCATGATGTCGTTCTACTTTAACATCACCCATCCTGATCTCTTTGCAGCCTCACTCTTCGTTAGCAGTCAGTGGGACACTTCGAAAATGCAGGACTTCGGCAAGAAGCATTTCTTCTACATCGTAGCTGGTGGCGACCAGAAGGCATATGGTGGTATGCAAGACCTGGCAAAGGTGCTGAAGGAGAACAATGCAAGGGTTGACTCTGCATCGTGGAGTGCCAAACTTCCCAATCAAGAACAGGAACAACTGACAGAAGAGCTGATAGCCCGTGGCGGCAACATCAACTTCATCAAGTGGGAGGCAGGCAGTGTACTCCCTGAATCAGGCAAGGGTATGGAGCACATGGCATCTTTCGACTACGGATATAAGATTGCAGCAGTGCGCGACTGGCTGTTCAAGCAGAGCAAATAGACTTTGACAAATCCAAACCGACAGATGAAAAGATTATATATTGAGCGTTTCTACTTGAACAGGGCCGATGACGAGTACCCTATGACTGTGCGCATCATTCTGCAGATGAAGGATGGTGTGGATGGGCATCTGCTCGAAGAAGCAGTTGCAGCAACACGGACGAGATACCCCTACCTGTGCGTCAAACTCGGTGTAGTACGCGATGCTGATGGCAGCGAGCACTATGTCTATCACGACAATCCACGGCCTTGGAAAGTCACGGGCAGTCGTCAGCCGGTATGCTTGTGCAGTGAAGAAGCCAATGAGCATCTGATGGCATTCGCGTGGTGGGACGATTGCATGGCATTGGATTTCTTTCATGCGCTCATCGACGGGACTGCCGCCTATCGCATCCTTCGTGGCATTGGATTTCTTTCATGCGCTCATCGACGGGACTGCCGCCTATCGCATCCTTCGGACACTGCTTTATGAATACTGCCGGCGACGCTACGATAGTGAGTTAGACCCTGCAGGAGTCTGGGTGGCAGGTGACATCATCGACGAGGCAGAATGGACTGATCCTGCCACACTGCCAAGACCAACGAGCATCCACCCGCAGCAGCTGCCTGAACGTCCTAAGGTTATCAATCTGGCCACCGATGCCATCGTACCCCTTGCTGATAAGAAAGAAGTGGTACAGATACGCATCTCTGAGGAGCAGATGATGAAGCGTGTGCGGGCATGCGGTGCCACGCCTACTTCTTTCCTAACCCTGCTTCTGGCAAGAGCCATCGCCCGTCTGCATCCAGAGAGTGCGCCTCTGGCACCAACCGTTACAGTAGCAGTTGATTTGAGAAAGACACTTGGAACCATTGCGGCATTTCTGGCAGACCCAAGACCGGATGGAAAGGGTGGAACAACTGCCCACGCTTCAAGCCCGCTATCAGGCCTTTGCTCCAACAAACCAACTGAGCCAGCAATACGGTTCATGCATGTTCAGCTATGTAGGGAAGGCTGGTCTTGGTGCTGCCGAACAATATATCAGGGAGATGCGCACAGAGACCGACTCTGCCTATATGATTGTAGTGGAAGTAAGTGCTGCCGCAGGTGTTTTCAGCATCAGTTTCATGCAGCGTTTTGCAACCGATGTATATCTTGATACGTTCCTCGACGAGCTGCATCAGCAGGGGCTGACTTACGAGATTACTGACCGTCATCCACTGCAGATAGCGCCCATTGCCGATTATCGAAATGCTAAGCAGAAATGAACATAGAAGACTATCGCGAGTACTGCCTGTCATTAGGCAATGACATAGAAGAAAAGCTACCTTTCCAGAAGTTTAAGAACGGAGAGGGAGTATTGGTGTTCTATGTAATGGGCCACATGTTCTCATTCTTCGACTGCAATGATTTCTCCGTTATCTCGCTGAAATAGAAGATATAATTCTAAAACCACAAAAATTATGAAAGCATTATTTATCAACGGAAGTCCGCGTAAGAACGGCAACACGGCACAGCTGCTGAAGCGTGCCATGGATGGTGCCAGAGAGGCTGGTGGCAAAGGCCAAGGAATAACAAACTAAAACAAAGAAGAAATAATCATGTACAGTTTGAATTATAAGGTAACGACAAGTGCCTGTGACAGCGAGGGACGGCTGAAGCTCTACTCTGCCCTCCAGATGATGCAGGACTGCTCCGAAATGTGGATTGATTCAGAGCCTAGCGTAAAACAGTACTTTACGGAGCAGAACATGGCTCAGCTGTTGGCAACCCGGCAGGTTGAAATTATCCGAGTACCTGAATACAAAGAGGAACTGAAGGTGACGACCTCCGTCTATGGCATGAAACCCATGTTCGGATTCCGTAACACGTTCATCTACGATTCACAGGGCAATCCCTGCTACAAGACATGGAGCATGGGAGCATTCGTTGACAAGGTGGCAGGAAAACTGAAACGCGTGAATGATGCAACCATTCAGTCCATGACACTGGAAACCCAGTTGGAGATGAACTATAAGGACCGACGCATCATCCTGCCCAAAAGCGATGGTGAGGTGTTGGAGCCTATCAGAGTACTCCGTGCCGACATAGACTACAACAAGCACGTGAACAATGCCAACTATGTCCGCATGGCGATGGAACTGTTGCCGGAGGATTACGTTGTAAGCGGTTTGAGGGTAGAGTACCGAGTGGCTGCCAAACTCGGTGAGATGCTAGTTCCTACCATCTACAAGAATGATAACGTGATTATAGTTTCCCTTTCAATAGGAGAAGATGTGAGTGCAATTATTGAATTTTCTTAACTATCGTAATATATGAAAGTATTATTAGCCGCAATGCTGCTGAGCGGAATGCTGGCAGGCTGCACAAGCAACAGACAAACTACTAATAACAACATGGAACAAGAGTTAGATTTGACGCAGGAGTGGGACAAGGTGGAGGTGTGCTGGATACCGTTCCACCACAGGCGCCCAACTTTGTGCACGACTACTACGACTATTACAAGACCCCGCGCGGCTATCACAAGCGCTCCGGCAACTCTAACGACGGCTGGCGCGTCATCGGAACACAGGCCTATGCCAACAGCCGTTTCCTCTATTATATCAACGAGATCCGCTCTGCCGTCCTCGTGATTCACGCTACTTTGGCGAGGCTGCTTATCACTATATGGTGGATGGCAAAGCCGATGGTTATAAGTTTGTTGGCGAGCCAAATCCCAATCCCGAGAACAAACAACTGCTCATCATACCAGATGCCTCTCACTGCGACCTCTACGATGGCGGCTACGAGGAAAAGGCAGGTCAGGGTCAGCCCAAGAACATGATTCCGTGGGATAAGCTGGCAGAGTTTTTCACCAAGAATTTGAAGTAATATGAGAAGATTATTTTTTGCTATATTAATCATAATGATGACTATGGTAACAGTAAATGCGCAGACGCTGACGGAGCGTCAAAAGGGTTTGGCAGCATGTGCCTGCCTGATGGCACAGGGTGATATGGATCGGTTGGAGCCTGCCGTGCGTATGGCGCTCGACAAGGGTGTAACCATCAACGAACTGAAGGAGGCTTTCTCGCAACTCTATGCCTACACGGGTTTCCCACGTTCACTGAATGCACTTGGCGTGCTGAACAAGGTCTTGGAAGCCTCCCCTCGGGGAGGTTTAGAGGGGGGCTGGCAGGAAGGCAAGCCTTGGAAACGCCCTGCTGAATGGGATGATGCCAAGAAAGCCTACGAACTGGGTACCAAGAACCAGACGCAGCTCTCTGGAAAGCCTTTCAACTATACCTTCTGTCCGCAGGATGATTACTACCTGAAGTCACACCTCTTTGGTGACATCTTTGCTGGCGACCAGCTCTCTGCTGCCGACCGCGAGATAGTTACCGTAGCTGCCCTGAGTGGTCTCGAAGGTGTAGTTCCACAACTCGCCGCCCACAAGCAGGGTGCTGTGAATATGGGTAATAGTCAGCAGCTCGTCGATGAACTGTGCACTTGGCTCTGCAACGAGGGCTACACTCTAAGCACCAAGTGGCCCAAGGGCGAGCCCAATCCTTACGGTAAGTATTTCATCGGTCAGAGTTATCTGGCAGATGTGGGCGGTGGCGTGATGAATGTCACCTTCGAGCCTGGTTGCCGTAATAACTGGCACATCCACCACAAACAAGTGCAGGTACTCATCTGTGTTGCCGGTAAAGGCTGGTATCAGGAATGGGGCAAGGAGCCCGTTGAGATGACTCCCGGTACTGTCATCGCCATCCCTGCAGAAGTGAAGCACTGGCACGGCGCACAGAAAGACTCGTGGTTCCAGCACCTCACCTATCATAAAGATGTGCAGGAAGATGCCAGCAACGAGTGGTGTGAGCCTGTGGATGAGGCCACCTACAACAAGTTGTAATTTGCGTAGCAACTACTGCACATCAGACTATTTAAAACGGGAAGCAGGATTTCTTCTCCAAGCTGCTTTATTTTTGTCCTGTGGTCTGTTTGTACTCTAAAAGCCGTAATTGCATATCCGCATAGGCATCTGTACGGCGGTCGAGAGATTACTGATAGAGCAAGTACAAGAAGGCAGGAGTCATCGTGATGGGTATCTCACCCAAAAGTCCCCTGCAACAAGACCTCTTCGATGTGAATGCCGAACAGATAGAGAAGATGAGACGACTGGACGAGGTGGTAGATCGTATCAATCGCATGCAAGGCTCAGAGACCATTGTCATAGGAGCGCAACAGTACACGCGCAAGGACGGAAAAGGAAAGGCCAATGTCTTTGCCAATGCCATCAAACACGATTTCCGTAGTCCTAACCCCACTACCCGATGGTCAGATATCATCAAGTTGAAGTAGGATTGGAACAGGACATTATGACTTATGACTTATGACTTTTTCCCAAAATTTTTTGGTACAGAAGAAGAAAATGGACTGGAAAAATTGACTATAGAAGAAAGGAATTGTTAAATGTTAATATATTTAATACTTATATATAATATATATATTATATATAAGTATTCTTTCTGTTTGTGAAAATAAAAAACACCAAAAAGTCATAAGTCATAAATCATAATGGCATAATCGACACCCTTCTGATTTTCTTGCAAAATTAGCACGAAAAATACCCCTCAAAAATGGCGGATTTGGGACTGAAAATTTGCGCGCCTCCCGTTTTTTTCGTACCTTTGTAGTGTCAATCAGAAATACAGCTGATACGCTGAAAAGCCAGCCTGATACGCGTGCGGGCAAGCCTAATAAGCAGCAGTTGTAAGTCTGGTACGGAGGCCTTACAAGGCTGGTAAATCCAGCGGGAAGGCTGACAAGACAGAGAATAAACAACCAAATTATTAACCATTAAAAAAATTACTAGTTATGGCAGTATTTTATCGTTTGCATCAGGACCAGTC
>ONTZ01000021.1 GCA_900320905.1 uncultured Prevotella sp. | reverse complement strand
CTTGGAACACTAAAGAAATCGCTTCCAACTTCTCTTCTAAACTAAATTCCTTTTTCATTTGAACCTTTAAGTTGTGTCCAACTTTCTGGGTTCACTTCATCCGCAGCCGAACCCAGGTGGTGATACCCCCGGCGGCAACTCCGGCGGCAACTCTGGCGGCGATGACGACGAGCCCGACCAGTAAGTATTCCCTAAAAAAATCGGGCTGACGTTTGGTCAGTCCGATTATTCTTTGTACCTTTGCCCGCAAAAAGATTAATTGCACAAAAACAATAGTTCGTTAAAAATTCAATATATGGCGTAACGGCTATGCCGCGCAGCCAAAGAGTTCTTTGAAAATGTGATTAATTAAAGTTTGGTTCGGTCGGTATCGGGACACGTCAAAAATTCGTTTCGTTAGAAACGTACCAGCCATGAGCGCTTTGAAATTTGACATGGAATAATCCATTCCGCGTTCCTTCATCATCAGTTTTGTGATGTTAAGCGATGCGAACGATGCATTGAATGCGAAGTCGAGTTTCCAAGGGGCTCTGGCCTGACAGTCCATAAGTCCTGTGTAGTTCTTGGCATCCCGATAGCAAAACTCTATCTGAAACCTTGTTCTCAATGACTTTGAATAAGCCAGCAGTGTATAGGCCTTGCCCATGATCTCCAGCCCATGCTTCACGGCACCTGCACATCCCGACCAGAAACGACCAATATGCGGAGTCTCACTTCACCGAAGTAGCGCAGGGCAAGCGAGATGTTGAAGCGGAGCCAGTTGATGCTCTTCGAACGCCTGCGTCCGAAGTTTTGGCGGTAGCACTGTTCGCCGTGCTTCCCGTACCTGCCCAACTGGGTGAAATTTATCCTTCCTGGTACAACCATGTATAAAAGTAGTATCGTAAGAGATCACTAAGTTACCGAAAATCAGGCACTTGACCAAATTTTATTAGTTATATTTTGCTAATGTAATTCATTGATTTTTAGACAATTAAATGTATAATTAACTAAGTATTGCAAAAATGAAAAAGATTCTTTTGATGGTGGTGGCCGCCATGATGGTTACAATGAATGTGAATGCACAGGACGAGAAGAACGAAATCGGTGTGTTCTACGGTGTTGGGTCTGCCTCTAACATTTTCTCGGCTATTTCAAGTGCCTTCTCTGCTGCCGCTGGCGACCAGAGTTCCTGGTGGGGCCCTATCGGTGCTGAATACTATTACCACCTCACACCTGGTGTGGCTGTCGGTGGCGTGCTTGCGTATGCCTCTTGTAAGGCTGAGGACGATAAAACGAAGCAGAAGGACCTGAGTGAGACCTTTATCACGGTGATGCCGTCGGTGAAGTTCAACTGGCTGCGCAAGAAGAATTTTGGCATGTATTCGGCACTCTCTGCTGGTGTGATGTTCGCCTCTGTCTCTGTCGAGGGCGCTGCGAAGACTGCCGACCCGAATGCCAAGGACGAGACCGTCACCCGTTTTATGTTCCAGGCCACAGCCTTAGGTCTTGAGTTCGGCGGCAACCTCCGCGGCTTCGTCGAGGCTGGCCTGGGTGAGAAGGGTACGCTCTGCGGCGGCCTGCGCTATAGGTTCTGATTTTTTCTTACCAGATACATATACGCTCCTCGTGGTCTTGACCACATGATCTCTCGGCGCCGGTTGATACGGGCGAGAATGCAAATTTCTTCGTGTTCTCTTCGTTTAATCGGATTTTTATCGTATCTTTGCAGCGGAATTTAATAAGACAAATATGGAAATAGCCATTAACAACAGTATTTACAGACAGGCAGCAGATTATGCAAAGCAGCAGGGGCTGAACCTCACCGAAGTCATTGAGGGCTTCCTTGTCCGATTTATCGGACATAGCAAAGTTGCTACAGAGCAGCCCGTGCCTGATATTGTGATGACCCTTTTCGGTGCAGGTGAGTCTATTGCTGATGATGACCTGAACGCCCGTGAAGCCTACTATCAATACTTGGATGAGAAATATAAATGACGAAATTATTCCTTGATACCAACATCGTCGTTGATCTGCTGGAGCGCCGCGAGCCCTTCTGCCACGATGCTGTGCGTCTCTTTACAATGGCCTACAACAAGCAGGTGCAACTCATAGTCTCGCCGATGACCTATTCTACGGTCTCTTTCCTTCTGCGTAAGCATGGCCCCGAGGGCGTTCGCATTCTTCTGTCGAACTTCCGTCAACTTTCGCGTGTTGCTGCTGCCAATGAGCGCATAGTCGATGATGCCTTGGCCTCCCGATTTAAAGACTTTGAAGATGCGATGCAGTACTATACTGCCATTCGCGCTAAGGCCGATGTTATCATCACTAGAAACGGCAAGGACTTCTCTTTGTCTCAAATCCCTGTAATGACAGCTGGAGAATTCCTGGTATCTATAACTTGAGATTTTCAAAAGCGAATTACAAATTCGCAACTCACGGCAGCCGAATTTGCAAATTCGGCTGAACGGGAATTCGCGTACACAAAGTTCCTGACTCCTGTGTGTTCATCATCAGCACCGTCATCGGCACGGTCGCCGTACAGGCCAGTGTGCTCTAAAAGCGGGAAAAACATCTATGCGTAAGAATGATGTGAGCGAGATTATGGACAAGCCGTCCCCCAGATCTGATGCACATTTCCCAAAGAATGTGCGAAGCACAAATCCTTATAATCCATATAATCCGTGTTTAAAAAATAGTTTTTAGTTTATAATATGGCAAGTATTAAACAGATTGTGAACCACGAAAGTAGAGGCGTTAAATAAATTGAGAAACAAATTAGCACGAATTAGCACAAATTTAACCCCCTGATGTTTGGTCAGTCCGATTTTTATTTGTACCTTTGCCGAGTAATATAAGAGATGCAAAAAAGAAAGGAATTCGTAACTCTGCATGCATAATTTTAAAAATTACACCAATATGAGAAAGATTCTTTTGACAGCAGTGATTGGCACGATGTGCCTTCTTGGGGCAGCCGATGCATCGGCGGTTGATTTCCTGAATATGGAACCGATGAAACTGACGACTCCTGAGATGGAGCCGAAACTGGACTACAGCGTGAGAGACGTGCACCTCGGCAGAACGGTGAAACTGGAAGCGGCATCGCCTGAGGTGAACAAGTACCAAATGACGTGGATGCGTACCAACCCGGACGTGAAGCCATATAAGGTGATGGACGACCTGACATTCGTGGGAATCCCTGTGTTTGCTGCAGGATGGATCATCAAGAGCGAGAAAAACTCGTTCCGTCAGGACTATAACAACAAGCACGCCAACACGCGCCTGCTCACCAACTTCAAGACAGGTATCGACGACTACACGCAGTACTTCGGTCCGGCATTGACGGTCGGCTTGAAGTTAGGCGGCTATGAGGGGCGTAGCGACTGGGGCAGGCTGCTGGCTTCGGCAGCAATGTCGTACGGTATCATGGCAGGTCTCGTGAACGGTATCAAATATACCGCCAGTGAGATGCGCCCCGACGGCTCGTCGGCCAACTCATGGCCCTCGGGCCATACGGCCACCTCGTTTGTGGGTGCCACCATGTTGCACAAGGAGTACGGACTGACGCGCTCACCCTGGTTCTCAGTGGCCGGCTACGGTGTGGCTACGGCTACGGGTGTGATGCGTATCCTGAACAACCGCCACTGGATCAGTGATGTGCTCTCAGGTGCCGGTATCGGTATCATGTCAACGGAGTTGGGCTATGCCCTGAGTGATATCATCTTCAAGGGTAAGGGTCTGTTGCGCAACGATCTGGAGGGATTCAGTGAGAACCCATCGTTCTTCGCCATCTCGATGGGCATGAGTTTCGGTTCGAAGGACATCGGCTTCACCTGGAATGACCTGACGGGTAATTCCATTTACAAGGACCTCGCGAATGAATTGGGTGATGAAGTTCTTGATAACGTCAATATCGATTTCCACACGGCCACGTCGGTGGATGCCGAGGGTGCCTACTTCTTCAACAAGTATATCGGTGTAGGCGGTCGCCTGCGCGTGAGGGCGATGACTGCCAAGAGTTGGGGTAACTTCGTAGGACAAGCCCAAAACGACTGCGATGACTTCTTGGAGACGGTCTATGATATTTATAATGCCACCAAATTGAATGATGAGGATATGATATCGTCGGGCGACTTTAACCGTCTGATGACAGATGTGGTTACCGATGAGGAAATCACCGTCGAGAGCGACCACCTGACGGAGTTCTCTGCTAACGTGGGTCTCTACCTGAACCTGCCCCTGAGCAAGCGATTCGCACTGGGTACGAAATTCCTGGTTGGTCGTACGATGACACAGGAACTCGACATCAACGCCGCCTACAAGGGAACGGTGAAGAATATGGACTCCCATATCGAGATAGACAATGGTGAATTGACTGCTCTCGACTTGAGCAATATCCATGATGGCAACAAATACGACATGGAATGGGACTATCTGTCGATGGGCGGCAACAACTCTACCACATACGGCACCGGTATCTCACTGACCTACAAGTACAAGTCGAACTTCATGTGGAGGGTGTTCTGCGACTACGACTACTCCAAGAAGACCTTCACCCTGAAATACGATCCCTGGAGTTTCATGAAGGTGATGACACCCGACCTGAGCACGGTGTACGAGGTGTGTGGCATGCCTACGGCTCCACTGGAGTTTGAGAAAGAGAAGAAGATGCACTACCTGACCATCGGTGCGTCGTTCGCCGTTTCGTTCTAAGACTCTACCATCGGGGGCATCAGATTCTAGAGCGTGTCCTTTCCCTGCTTTTTTGAATATCCGAAATCGAGTGCTGCGCCGATGGCGGTGCAGTACTGCGAATATTTGGGGATGTGGAAACGGATGTCGTAGAGTTTCTCCAAGGCAGGGAACACTTCCTTGCACTGCGGCAGCAGCGAGAGGTTGCCGATGAGCACGAAGTCGCGGATGTCGCTGCCGAGGGAGGCGAGCCAGGCGGCAGAGCCTATCGACTGGAGCACCATCTTGATGATGCCGGCGGCAATGTCTTCCTTCGAGGCGTCGCTCTGGGCGCGGGCGAAGTTGGAGGCGGTGGTATCCATCGGCAGTCCGGGCAGTGGCTGTGGACTGATGTCGCCGATGGTGAGGTCGATATTCCGGATGTTTCCCTGTTGGGCAAGAGTCGCTACGGTCTTGATATCACTGGTGTTTAGCATGATACGTGCCAGTCCGGCCAGCGTACCGCCTCCCACGCCGATACCGCCGATATGGCGCATGTCATCGCCGTCGCATTTGACGAAGGATGTACCTGTTCCCATCGAGACCACGATGGTGTGGTCGAGTTTCGACTCAAAGCGTGCGCCGAGACCGTCGGCGATGAACTCCTGCGACTTGCTGGTGGGCAGGCCGTAGATGGGCTGGTCGATGTAGGCGGCTCCCACACCGGTCAGCATGACGTGCTCCACGTCTTTCAGTTCAATGTTGTTGTCGTGCAGATACTTGCCGAAGGCCCCGTAGAGTGAGGTGATGGGGTCGGCTGCCGTGATGCGGATAGGGGCAGAGATCTTGTTGTTCTTGATGCCTACGATCTTGGTTGTGGAGATACCCACGTCGATTCCGATGACGATTCCCATAGTGCTATTAGACGATTTGACTATTATACACTTTGATTATTTTGATTCTTCGTTCAGTTTGTCGAACTTAGCGAGTTTGTCGAGATAGTACTGGCGCAGGTCGGCCCATTTGTAATAGGGGTGCTGGTCGGTGCTAATGGGAAGAGTGACTTCGCGCTCGTTGAGCAGCGCCTTCACCAGAATATCCCCTGAGCCTTTCTTTGGACGGTAGAAGATGAGTTGGATGTTACAGCCCATGGGGAAGATCTTGTAGTTCTGCCAGTACTGGTCGAGTTCGTCGAGGTTCTCCACCTGTACGGCGCAGTTGTCGAGTTCGAGCAGACAGGCGAGCGGCATGACGCACACCTCGTGGCCGAAGCGGAGGGTGGCCTGTGTCTGGGTGACGGTGTCGGCGGTCTCGATGATGTTCCTCAGGAGGTTGCGCTGACTGAAGGGCATGATGCCTTTCGTCTGTGGGGCAGGACCGTAGTTGAGGTACCAGCCGATGTTGTTCTGTCGCCACAGGTCGTAGATCTCCTCATCGGTGAAGAGGGAGAAGAGTTCGATGTCGGTGTCGTGGCTCTGCATATTCGTGGCAATCTCGAAGAGACTGCGCATGAAGGCACTGGCACGGAGGTTGTTGAACACCCACTGCTGGTCGTTGAAGAGGGCGCTCATCAGGCGTTCGGGATGGGTGTATTTGTCGCGCCACAACTCACGGCGTACCTTACCGTCGTTGCCGGTCTCTTTCACAAGACCGTCCCAGGGCTGGTTGAGGTAGTATTGTAACGACTCACTGACATCATTGTGGAAACGGGCTGACGGATTGGCAGCCGCCAACTCCTCGCATTCGGCAATCATAGAGAGGATGCAGCGGTTGACCACCGTGGAACGGGCGTCGATGAGAACATTCTTGCTCTTGAAGATCTCGGGGAAGTTCTGGGCCAGGCGCATGCCGATGCCGTGATGCTGGCGCTCGCCGACGGTGGAGAGGTCGCCCAGACGGTCCACCGAGGTGGGCTCGAAGGCCTCAATCTTACGGAGTGTCTCTTCGCCGAGGGGAGTCAACTTGCCCAGTTCCTTTGCTTCACGGAGGGTGTTGCGGGGACCGATGTAACTGTTTTCGGCAATCAGCCAACGGGATCCGTGCCGACCGTAGTGACTCATGTAGAATGGCTCATAGCCTTTGGGGGCGGGGGTGAGGGGCTTGTCGGGTAGGCGACGGTTGTAGTCCAGATACTGACTGCCAGACAGATACTTGTTGGCTTTGATTTCTTCGCGGGCAGTCTGTGCGGTGATGGCAAGTGCCGTCAAGGCGACTGCGAGGGTTGTCATGAGTCTTTTCATACCTTATTATAATTAAAAGAAAACCCGGCTCCACGAGGGATAACCGGGCTAATGAAAGGAGGAGTGGTACCTCCAGGAATCGAACCGGGGACACACGGATTTTCAGTCCGATGCTCTACCAACTGAGCTAAGGCACCATGTCTGTGGTTGCAATCCTTTCGTTTGCGGGTGCAAAGGTACTAAGAAAAAGTGAAAAGAGAGAAACGAAAAGTGAAAAATGCTTCTTCTTTAACCTTTTTTAAAGATTTCTCCCTTCTCCCTTCTCACTTTTCCCTTTTCCCTTCTCACTTCTCACTTCTCCAGCGGGTTCCACCCTTGGGCCTTCAGGTCAAACTCCTGGTTGTCTCGGGTGACGAGCACCTTTCCGAACTTCTCTTCCGTGATATGCCCGATGAGTTTGACTCCGTCGATCTGCTCAATCTTCTCATGGTCGCCGATGGGAACGGTGAACAGCAGTTCGTAATCCTCGCCGCCGTTGAGGGCACAGGTGGTGACATTCATATTCATCTCCTCTGCCATGACGGCCGTCTGGTAGTCGATGGGGATATTCTTCTCGTAGATGCGGCAGCCCACGCCAGACTGCTTGCAGATATGCAGGAGTTCTGACGACAGTCCGTCGCTGATGTCCATCATGGCGGTGGGACGGATGCCTGCCTCACGGAGTTTCTTGACGATGTCGCCACGGGCCTCCGTCTGCAACTGGCGTTGCAACAGGTATTCCTTGCCACTGAAATCGGGCTGGAAATCCTTGAGAGTAGCGAACTGAGAGTTGAGCATGGAGATTCTCTTCTCGTCACCGGCACTTTTCGCCTCGGCAATCTGCTTCTGGAGGTCGTTGATCTGTGCGTAGTACACCGCCTTCTCGCGCTCCAGCAGTTGGAGCCCCATGTAGGCAGCGCCGAGGTCGCCGGAGACGCAGACGAGGTCGGTGTCCTTGGCACCGTTGCGGAAGACGATATCCTCTTTCTTGGCTTCGCCGATACAGGTGATGCTGATGGCGAGACCCGTGAAACTAGAGGTCGTGTCGCCGCCGACGATATCCACCTGCCATTTGTCGCATGCCAGGCGCAGTCCGCTGTAGAACGCCTCGATGTCCTCCACGCTGAACCGTTTGCTGATGGCCAGTGAGACGGTCATCTGCCGGGGGGTGCCGTTCATGGCGAAGATGTCGCTGATATTCACCATCGCACTCTTGTAGCCGAGGTGCTTCAGGTCGATATAGGTCAGGTCGAAATGGACACCCTCCATCAACAGGTCGGTGGTGACCAGCACCTGCCTGTCGGGGTAGGAGAGTACGGCGCAGTCGTCGCCCACGCCGTACTTTGTCGATTCGTTCTTGATCTCTATATCTTTCGTGAGCCGGTCGATCAGACCGAACTCGCCCAGTGTCGCTATTTCCATTTCTCTGTCGGGTGGTCGGTATTGTATTTCTCTTTCTTGGTGCTCTCTACCTTCTCGGAGCGTACAATCATCTCGCGCATGATCTCCGTCATGAACGGCTGGGCCTTGTTGGCGGCCTCCTGTACCTCTTCGTGGCTCACTTCGACAGGCGCATCAAAGCCGCCCAGGTCGGTGATGACAGACACGCCGAAGATGCGGATGCCGCAGTGGTGGGCAACAATCACCTCTGGTACGGTGGACATGCCGACGGCATCGCCGCCTATGATGCGGTACATCTTATATTCTGCGGGTGTCTCGAAGGTGGGGCCTTGTACGCCGACATAGACTCCGTATTTGACGCGTATCTTTTTCTCCTTGGCTATCTCCGTAGCGAGTTTGATGAGAGTCTGGTCGTAGGTCTCGTGCATATCGGGGAATCGCGGACCGGTGGGGAAATTCTTGCCACGGAGGGGATGCTCGGGGAAGAAGTTGATGTGGTCGGTGATGATCATCAGGTCGCCCACACGGAAATTCTCATTCATGCCGCCGGCGGCATTGCTGACGAAGAGTGTCTTGATGCCCAGTTCGTACATCACGCGGATGGGGAAGGTCACTTCCTTCATCGAGTAGCCCTCATAGAAATGGAAGCGTCCCTGCATGGCGAGGATATCCACGCCACCCAGTTTGCCGAAGATAAGTTTGCCGCTATGACCTTCTACCGTAGAGACGGGAAAGTTGGGTATCTCAGAGTACGGGACCTCCTGCTTGTCAGTTATCTCTGAAGCTAATTGTCCGAGGCCTGTTCCCAGAATAATGGCTGTCTTTGGACTTGTAGTCATCCTTGCTTTTAGCCAGGATGCTGTTTCTTGAATTTTTGCGTACATAACCTAATATTTTTTCGTTAAATGATTCTTCTCCTTGCAGCATGAATTGGATGCTGATGGGTAATACATAGAGACTGCGCCTTGCTTCGGGACTCAGTCTTTCAACGTCTCTCAGACGGACGGCATCTTTTTCCGTGGTGATGATCAGTTTGGGCGAGGGCAGGGCCTCGAACGCCTCATTGATCTTCTTGATGTCTTTTTTCTTGAAGTTGTGATGGTCGCCGTATCTGAGCGGGGTGATGTTGGAGGTATATGACTTTAAGTCGTAGTAGATCTGCTTCGGCGAGGCAATGCCCGTGAGCAGCAGGATGTTTTTGCCAGCCAGGGCGTCGAGGCCCTCCGGGTAATCCGGTCTCTCCGGGTAATCCGGGTAATCCGGTCTCTCCGGGAAGAGCCGCCTCAGCGGCTCGTACTTAATCGTGGTGAAGAAAAGTTGCTGATAGGGGTAGAGGTTCATCTGTTTCGTCAGCACGCGGAACTCCATGGGGTTGAGGGTCGTCGGGCACTTGGTGATGATGACGATGTCGGCTCTGTCTTTCCCCTTGACGGGCTCGCGGAGCCTGCCTGCGGGCAACAGTTTGTCGTAGATGATCAGACGGTGATAGTCAACCAGCAGGATATTCAGTCCGGGTTTGACATAACGATGCTGATAGGCATCATCGAGGAGGATGGCATCTACCTCTTTCTTGGTGTATGTCCCGCTGATCAGACGCCCGATGCCCCTTGTCCGTTTGGCATCCACGGCCACGTCGATTTCCGGATATTTCTGTTTCATCTGGTAGGGCTCGTCGCCGAGGTCGCGCAAGGGTGTCTCAGGTGTTGCCACCAGGAATCCTCTGCTCTTCCGTTTGTAGCCGCGGCTCAGCACCGCTACGTGGAGATGGCCTTTCAGCAGTCGGACCAGATATTCCACATGGGGTGTCTTCCCTGTGCCGCCGACGGTGATGTTTCCCACTGAGATAATGGGTGTCTGGTAGGTGTGTTCTTTCAGGATTCCCATCTCAAAGAGAAGGTTCCTGAATCCCACGCCCAAGCCGTACACCCAACTCAGGGGCAGCAGTTTCTTGTTCAGTTTAATGAAGTCGCCCTCCACTTCTCACTTTTCACTTTTCACTTCTCACTTCTCACTTCACCCTGACATCGTCGAGCATACGTGCCTGGATGCGACTGTTGTTCTTGAGGTCGTTGCGAATCTGCATCATTGGCTCGTAGAGGTCGCCAAGGAATGCCTTCAACTCAGCCTGTATCTGACTGTCGAGATAAGTGCCTTTGTTCTCCTTCGGCAGGAACTGGTCCATCCAACTGCCTTTGTTAGGATATGTGCTGGTGTAGTATTCGTCAACCTTAGCCAGTTCTGCGGCCTTCTTCACAGCGTCATCGAGACTGCCAAGTTTGTCAACGAGTTTGATCTTGACGGCGTCAGTGGCGAGCCATACACGTCCCTGTCCGATGGAGTCCACCTGTTCTGGTTTCAGACCGCGCCCTTCTGACACGATGCTGAGGAAGTTCTGATAGCCTTGATCGATGTAGGTCTGCATGTGCTTCATAATCTCGTCGTTGTTCTTTCCAAGGATGAGATCCTGCTCGTAGTCAGTAAACTTATTGGTGGTCACCCCGTCGAAGGTGACGCCGAGTTTGTCTGTAACCAGACCGCTGAAGTTAGGAATCAGACCGAAGATACCGATACTTCCTGTGATGGTGGTGGGCTCTGCGAAGATATAGTTGGCGGGAGAACTGATCCAGTAGCCGCCGGAGGCAGCCATGCCACCCATGGATACCACGACGGGCTTCTTCTCCTTCAGCAGTTTGATGGCGTGGCGTATCTGTTCAGAGGCCACGGCACTGCCACCGCCAGAGTTTACACGGAACACGACAGCCTTCACATCCTCGTCGTCGGCGAGTTTGCGCAAGTCTTCTGCGGTACTTCTTCCCACGATGCTATGTCCACCGCCACTCAGCATATTCATGGCCTCGCTATCGACAATATCGCCGTAGGCAAAGTAGATGGCAATCTTCTCGCCGTCATCCTTTTTCTTCGATTTGACATTGAGCATGTCAGAGATGGTCAGTTGTGGAATGTCATCATCCTTGTCCAGTTTCAGACGACTCTTGATTTCGGCCTTGATCTCCTCGGGGAACATGATCTTGTCTACGAGTTTAGCCTTGACGTAGTCCTGGTCTTTGGCAAAGGCCATGATGCTGTCGTTGGCCAGTTGGTTCAGGTCTTCAGCCTTCACCTTGCGCCCCTCAGCCATCTCCTTCAGCCAGTAGTTCCAGATACCGTTCAGATAGGCCTCCCGCTGTTCACGGTCATAATCGCTCATGCCCGTCAGCGTATTGCTCTCCACATAACTCTTGTATTTACCGACTTTGGCCACCTGGTACTTGATGCCGAGTTTGTCGTAGAGTCCCTTCATGTATTCACCTTTGCCACCAAGTCCCTTGAAGTCGATCATGCCATGATCGTTCAGGTAGATCTTGTCGGCCACAGTAGCCACATAATAGGAAGCCTGCATATACTGGTCGGCGTAGGCTACAATCCATTTGCCGCTCTTCTTAAACTCCTTCAGTTCATCGCGCAACTGCTGGGCAGTGGCGGGCGCATCGAAACTGGTGGCACCTCCCTCTAAGTAGATGCCTTTAACGTTTTCGTCATCCTTGGCCTTGCGGATGCTGGCAATCAGGTCGTCGAGGCCCATGGCACTCATGTCGCCCATTCCCAGGAGGGCGTCAAACGGTGTCCCCTCCTCGGAGCGCTCACTGATTGTGCCGCCCATCTTGATGACGAATACGGAATTGTCCTTAACCTTGGTTGATGCCGACTCGCTGGCAATCATTCCTACCAGTGAGATCACGAAGAATAGCCCCATCAGCGTGATGAAGATAGCAATACCACAGATGGTGGCAAGCGTCATTTTAAAAAACTGTTTCATATACCTTATTTATTATTATATGTATTTCAGATGGCAAAGATAGTGTTTTTTTTTCAATTGAGTGTAAAAAACAGGTAATTTATTTGTGTTTTTAGAAAAAAATAGTACCTTTGAGGCGTGAAATCATTGTTTCGCGTCCTATTGATGGCGCTTATGTTTGTTGGCTGCACCATCGACACGCATGAAGACGGCCTGGATCCTGATGAGTCTAGTCTCGTCAGGGTGGGCGATCGCCTGCCGTCCTTTTCTGTGGATTATCTCACGAGCGACGGGTCGGGTGTCTTCTCTACCGGACGTCTCACGGGCCGGACGGTCATCGTCTTTTTCCATACCAGTTGTTCTGATTGTCAGCGTGAACTGCCTGAACTCAACGACTATTATCTGAGGCATCGCTCTGAGCCTGGCTTCCAGATGGTTGCCATAGCCCGTGAGGAGAGTCAGGAGAGCATTGCTGCCTTCTGGCAGGAAAAACAGTTGTCAATACCTTATTCCCCTCAGGCTGACCGTCGTATCTTTAACCTTTTTGCCACGCAGACCATTCCCCGGGTCTATATTTGTTCCTCTGAGGGAATTGTACAATGGATGGGAGTGGAAAACTTTACAATTGACTACTAAAGAATATAAATTGCCAACCTACTTGTGTTAACGCGAGTTAATTATTGGGAGTTTTTCTTCTTTTGTCGACAAAAACCATTGTTTTGTCGATAAAAATATTTAATTTTGCAATTATTAAACTAGTTTGATGGTAATTAACCGACATTGATAATTATATAACGTGAAGAAGAATTTGCTAAAGACATTGATGGTTCTATTGACCATCCTTTTGACGGCAGACATCGGAACTGCCCAAGCCCAGCAAGTAGCCCTGAAGACCAACTTGCTCTACGATGCCACTACCACGCCGAATATCGGAGCGGAGATGGGCATCGGCAAGAAGTCCACCGTGCAGTTGTTCTATGGTCTTAATCCATGGAAGTTCGGTAGTGGCGACGACAAGAAGTATGCCAAGCACTGGATTCTCAACCCGGAGTACCGCTACTGGTTCTGTCAGCGGTTTAATGGTTCGTTTGTCGGTATCCATGCCTTTGGTGGTGAGTACGACGCTGCCAATGTCAACCTGCTTTTCTGGGATGAACTGAAGGATCATCGCTTCGAGGGCTGGTATGTCGGAGGTGGTGTCAGTTACGGTTACCAGTGGGTGCTCTCCCGCCATTGGAACTTCGAGGCTTCCATCGGTGTCGGTGCTGCCTACATCGACTACGGCAAGTTCAAGTGTGGTGAGTGTGGCGCAAAGATTGACGACGGTCATAAGATTTATGTAGGCCCCACCAAGTTGGCCCTTTCCTTATTATATATGTTCTAATTCAGAGAATCCATGAACAATCGCTATTTCCTCATAGTTGTATTGTCTGCCTGTATGTCGGCAGCAGTCGCACAGACTTCCATCCTGCTCACTGGCGAGAAGGGTGGGAGTGACAACCGTGTGAAGGTCAGTAACTATCAGGTGGGTCATGTGGGCGACCAGACGATGGTGTCGCTCGACTTTGTGCTCGACTCCCTGCAAGTGCCATCCAACCGCTATCGTGCCTTCACCCCCATCATCAAGAGTAAGGACGGTGCGCACGAGCAGCGTATGAAGTCATTGCTCGTCACGGGTCGCACCCAGGAGATTGTCTTTGAGCGCGACGGCATCGATCCGCTCTATGCTGATAATTATGTGAAGGTGCGCCGTCAGAAAGGCGAGCCACAGTCGTATAAGTATGCCGATGCCGTGGATAGCCAGCCCTGGCACGACGGTGCCGATGTCTATGTGGAGTGCGACCTCTGTGGCTGTGGCGACAAGATGAAGTCCGAACAGGCCTACATCGCCAGTCTCCTGCCCCCCGATCCGTATGAACTCGTCAATTATGTGGATGTCGTGCCTACCCACGTGAAGAAGGATGTCAAACTGCATGGCTCCGCCTATATCACCTTCGTGGTCAACAAGTGGGAGATGAAGCCCGACTATATGGATAACCGTCGTGAGATCCGTAAGATCACCGACACCCTCGACGTGATGGTGGCCGATCCGAACATCACCGTGCGTGAGATTAAGATTCACGGCTGGGCATCGCCTGAGAGTCCCTTTGAGCACAATAAGATGCTGGCTACCAACCGTGCCAAGTCGCTCACCGACTATGTGAAGAGCCTCTACAGTCTGCCAGCCAACGTATTCGCCCCCGCCGAGGCCACGCCCGAGAACTGGATTGGCTTGCGTGAGGCCGTTGAGAAGATGGACGAGCAGACCTTGCCCCACAAGCAGCAGATCCTTACTATTATTAATAAGGTGTTGTCTGATATCGACAAGGGTGTCACCAACCAGGCCGACCGCGACGAACTGTCCGTCCGCAGCAAGTACCCCGAGGAGTACCGCTATCTGCTGAAGGAGGTCTATCCCGGTCTGCGCCGCTCCGACTACGAGATATCCTTCAACTTCCACGACTTCAGTGTCAGTCAGGCCAAGGAGATCTACAAGACCAAGCCCTATCAGTTGTCGCTGCGTGAGATGTGGGA
This sequence comes from uncultured Prevotella sp., assembly GCA_900320905.1. GTDB lineage: Bacteria > Bacteroidota > Bacteroidia > Bacteroidales > Bacteroidaceae > Prevotella. The sequence goes on along the minus strand of ONTZ01000021.1, from coordinate 34,056 downwards.
TGTCGCCAACACCTACGAGCAGTACGGTCCTGAGTACAACCAGGTCATCCAGACGGCTCTCAACTACTATCCCGACGAGCCCGAGGCTCTGATAAATCTGGCCAATGTGGCCATGCACCAGAAGGACCTGCTGAAGGCCGAGACCCTTTTGCAGCGCGCCGGCACCAGTGCCAAGGCCGACCAGGCCCGTGGCGTGCTGTCCATCCTCCAGGGCAAGTATGATGAAGCCGAGAAGTTCCTCAACGCCGCCGCCGGCAAGGGACTTGACGTGTCGAAGAATCTCGAAGCCCTCAAGCAATTACGATAAAAACAATATATTTCAAATTAATTAAATAATTAACTCTTTTAAACATTTTTGCTTATGAAAAAATTAAGTTTCTTAGCGTTGGCAGCAGTGGGACTGCTGTTGGGCGCATGCTCGTCCGACAAGGATGTGGCAGAGAATGGTACTCCTGGTTGGGATGGCGAAGGCGATGGTTACATCTCCTTGTCCATTAATCTTCCGACGACTCCTGCTGCTACTCGTGCAGCAAATGATAACTATGACGACGGTCTTGCTAATGAGTACAAAGTGAAGGATGCAGCACTCCTTTTGTTTGCAGGTGCTGATGAGGCAAACGCTACGTGTATCAGTGCCCAACAACTGACTTTGCCATTTGATAAGGAGGACGATGACACTCCTGAAACTCCTGGTGACAACCTGACCTATTCTTATCAGACAGTAGCAACGGTATCTGGAAATATGGCTGCAACAGACTATTTGTTTGCCCTTGTTTGTCTGAACTATAAGAATGTAATGAACATCTCAGGCGGTGAAGCAACAATTGGAGGAGCATCTGTTAGCGGAAAGAAACTCTCAGAATTGATGGATGCCGCTTATCAGGTTGCTGGTAATGAGTCTTTCTATATTAAGACTGGTTCCACTTCGAAAGACTATTTCTTCATGACCAATGCAGCCCTTCAGTATGCAAATGCAACAGCAAAGGCCGCTGCTCCGAAAGCAGAACAGATTAAGACGCTTGCCGAACTTGACAAGACAAAGATCAAGAAGACGAAGGCAGAAGCCTTGGCAGATCCTGCTGGTGACGTGTATGTAGAGCGTGCCGTTGCTAAAGCAACACTCGACTGGAGTAGTTCTGCCACGATTCCTGGAACAGTTGGTGGTACTTCCACTCCTCTTGCTATTGGTTCGGTTGAATGGGTTATTGACAACAAGGAGCCTAAGTCATTTGTTGTGCGCAATATGGGCGACCTTGCGTATATCGCTTATTCTTCAGAAGCATTCACATCCCCGGTATACCGTATGGTAGGTGACGTAAAGATGGGTACTACTTCCGTCCTTCATCCCACTGAAAAAGATATCTACCGTACCTATTGGTGTATTGATCCTCAATATGATGCCACTGCAACAGGTTTACTTCGCTCAGACAATACCTCAGGTGTTACTAACTGGGGTGCTACGGGTGTTGCAAATCCTCAGTACTGTAACGAGAATACCTTTAATGTTGCCAACCAGTTGTATAAGAATACGACTCGTGCTATCATCAAGGTGACCCCAGCCACACCGGCTGATTTCTATACTGTCAACGGGAATCAGGAGCGTTATAATCAGGCAAATGCTGAGAGTTACTTGGTAAAGGGTATTGTGGATAATTCAAATGTCGTGGCTGCTTTTGCGGCTGTAACAAAGGCTGGCAAATCGTTCGAGATTTTACCGTCGTATTTCACTGTCACCTATGCTGACGATGCCACAACAGGTAAGCATACAATTGCTAGTGTAGCATTTAACACTACTGCTTTTGCTAGTTCAGTGTCTGCAACAGACCCGACTAAACCATTGTCAGCCAATCCATCTATCGCAGACTGGTCATCAATTATCAGTGCTGTCAATGATGACGTGAAAGTATTGAAATATACAGATGGCATTGTTTATTATGAGGCCCGTTTTGAGCATTTCGCAAACACAGGTTACGAGAAGAGTCTTGGCACTTATGCCGAGGCTACAGCAAAGGCACAGGGTGACCTCGCTCCTTGGAACTGCTGGGAGACTACTAAACCAAGTGCAACAACGGCTTATCCTGCCAATGGAAAGACAGCCGAGGAGAACTATCTTGGCCGCTATGGAATGGTTCGTAACAACTGGTATGATGTAACCGTAACCGCATTCAACAAGATTGGCTCACCTGTTGATCCTTCTGGAAATGTAGCCAATCCCGATACTCCAGACGATAATGTAGAGGAGTATATCTCTGTGAAGATTCATATCCTGTCTTGGGCTAAGCGTCTCCAGAACTGGATCTTCTAATCTCCTTTATATAAATAAGGTAATAAAAGAAATTAAGTTATAACTCTACGACAATGAACGTTCGAAACATCTTACACAAGGGCGTACTGCTGCTGATGGCGGCAATGTTGATGACTGGCTGCGACATGATGAAGGAAGACCTGAGTGACTGTCCGACAGGCTTGTATGTCAACTTCGTTTACGACTATAACATTCAGCGTGCTGACATGTTCAAGGACCATGTAGGCGGCCTGACGCTCTATGTGTTCGATGAATCGGATCGCATTGCCGCTCAGCGGACGGTGAGCGGGAGCGAACTCTCCAAGTATGGATACAACATCCATTTCACGGAACAAGAGTTGGCTCCCGACCACCTGTACCGTCTGGTGGCCGTTGCCATGCAGAACGACTGGGCTACAGCCTCTGCCGCAACAGGCTACAAACCCACCATCGGCGACAACCGCATGTCGCTCCGGGTGTCGCTGGCTCATCAGTCTGGCACTCCTTATGCCACCGTATCTCATGCTGCCCCTCTCGACACCCTTTGGCACACGCTGACCACCCTCAAGGCTGAGGCTGCGAACCTGCCCGCCGCTACTCGTTACCATCTGTCGAATACAGGTGCAGTCAACACGAATGGCACCGACCAGGTGAGCATCGTCAGAGGTGAGCCTACATACGCCACGGTGAGTCTGATCCGTGACACCAACCATCTGAATATCTCCCTGCGTGAACTCGATACACCTGAGGAGGTGAAGGATGAAGACTATGAGGTGTTCATCATTGATGCAAACACCGATGTGGATTACGCCAACAACCTCGTTGTACCTGGTGACTCCGTTGTCTACCGCCCATACGCGCAGTGGACCACCGTCATTGAAGGTACGAGAAGCATTGCCGCAGACTATTCTGCACACTACGACCTGATGTTCAACCGCCTGATGTATAACACCACGACCAACGATAACGCCGTGTTATGCATCCGCAATAAGAAGACAGGAGAGAACGTTGCTATGCTTAATCTGCCCTACATTCTTTGTACGGGTCGCATGGCATACGAGATATACAACTACTCTCCGCAGGAATATCTGGATCGTGAGTACGACTATCGCCTCGAACTGTTTCTAAAGAACGGCAAGTGGGCCCAGGGTGCCTTCATCTCAGTCTGTGTGGATGTGCTCTCATGGGCAAGACGAATCCAATATGTTGAATTCTAAATACTCTATATACAAGAATGTCACTGTTGCGTAAGTTACATCTCGTCAAGTCATTGCTGACAGCCGCGCTGGCAGCACCGCTCCTCATGTCGTGCTATAGTTACGACCATGAAGAGGTGGAGATGGTGAATGCCAGTGAGAAATACATCAATTTACGGATATCTGTCAGTACAGAAGGTAAGACCAGGGCAGGGGAGATTCCTGCAGATTACTTTAATGGTGACGGGCGTGAGGCAGGTTTTGAGCGTGAAAACGCCATTACAGGTGTAACGGTAATATTCTATCAACAGGCTTCTGGTATCAATGCTTCTGCTGTGAATGCTGCTGCTACGACTATTGACTATTGTGCCTATTATCCTGTTATGCTTGATTCCCGTCATGCACAGGGTACTGACGAGAGTCCCCATAAAGATGAAGCCGTTTACACTACCGGTAACCGCTCCATCAAGGGTACGCCCCTTGATGTCACCAAACCTTACCACATGATTGTCGTGGCCAACACTGATTTGTCCTCATCCATTACTGCCGGAACAACCACGCTTGCTGCTGTTCGTGAGATGGTATCGTCGAAGGCTTATAATGGTTCCGGAAAGGGCATAGATGCTACCAATTTCTTGATGGCGTCAGAAGAAGATGCCACTATTAACTTCCCCGGTACAACTCCTACTTTAGAGGGGGCAAATCACTATATCTACAGTTTTGATAATATACGTATTGAGCGCTTGTCCGCCCGTATCGATTTTTGGACAAAATATGCCTATAGTGCTGGTGTTGAGTATAAGGCAAATACGGGTACGGGTACTGACGTGGACGGCTATGAATATAAAGTGTTTAAGAGTACAGATGTAACTACACCAACAAGTAGTGACATCTTTAAACTCGTGGCTGTCGTGCCGTTCAATGTAAACACTGGCAATGAATATTACATCAAACGCACCAGTACAGCAGCCAATTATACCGCGAGAAGTTCGGTAGATCCTGTCTATATGCCGCATGAAGCCACTGGTAGTTGGGTCCTTGACTCTTATTCAAATGCCGCCAAGACCGCGTCAGACCATCCCGCTCAACTGAGCAATACGCTGACGGCGGTACAGGCATTGGCTGAGGATGATGCCAAGTGGCTGTACATGAAAGATGTGCAGACAACTTACAAGAAGTATACACTTGATGAAAAAGATAATATCATCGTGGGCTATCCAATGGAGAATACCATTGATGATAACTCTCCTTTGTACTACTATGCTACAGGTCTGGCAATCTATGGCTATTATTATAAGAATGGTACAAAGGATGCAGCAAATACAACCAAGATGGTGTATTATGGCTACCTCCGTCACCGTGGCGAGAGTTCTGGCATTTATACGGCTTTTGAGGCTTCAGATCTGAGTAAGACGGAGACTATAAATTCTCTCGGTAGTCGTCCTGCCATGAATTATGGTGTAGTTCGTAACAATATCTATCGTGTTTCTATTGACCGTATTACCGAGAAAGGTACAATGGAACTCTCCATCAAGGTCAAGAAATGGGATCCTTTCATCCATGACTTTATCTATATGTAAAAACCTCTATAACTGATTGAATGATGAAATGGTTCAAATCTCCATATTATATCGCCCTCTTTGTTTTGTTTCTGCTGACAGCCTGTCAGAGCGACGAGGCATTGGAACAAGGCGGAGGTGAACCAGAATCCCCTCAACTTGTAGAAGTAAGGTTACACATTTCTCCCGCAGGTTCCTCGTCTGCCGATGCGCGCACCAGGGCAGACTGGCGCGACACTTGGGCTACCAATGACGAGATGATGAACCTCTGGACTGTTATTATCGTTGATGCTGCAACCGATGCTGTAAAAGAGATACAGTCCTGCAAACCTACAGGTACTTATACGGCAGGTACCGATGATGACCGTGAGGTGGATATCGTCACCGAATTGCCTACGGGGGAATATCGTTTCTATTCGTTTGCGAATATTGGTGGCTCAAGTCTTGAATCGTTATTAGGCTTGCCTACGGGTAGTGTTCCTGTACCTTCAGCAAACGATGTGATTGAAAAGAAGGCTATAGGGGATGACTTACCTGGTAATACTGGACCAATAAGTGACCTTGGTCATATCTATCCAAGTGGATCCAATAACAACCCGCAGGGCGTTACAGCGATTGATAATCGTACCATCGGGATTAACGGCAACAATTTTGATCCAACCGCCGCTGATAACGGATTCGGAGCCAAAGGCATCCCGATGAGTAACGTGCAGACGAAGACAATCACCAGCAGTACGACGTTCGACCTTATCGTCATTCGTATGATGGCGAAGATAGAATTGCGGCTTTATAACGACAGAGGTTCTGATCTAACTATCCAGTCTGTCACACTGACGGATGTGAACCGGAACGTTTCTGATAACTTAAAGGTCCTTCCTGTCTTAGCCAATCATGACGATATGCCCTACCATCATGGCGATATTAGTCCAAACCTTGGATCGGGCGCAGCGACGTCAGACCTGACAGTCACTGTGAACAAGGGCGTCTCGTCGGCAAAAACTCTGGCAAGTGGAAATTATGAAACCGTCAGTTTCTATGTCAATGAAAGTGGTACACCTACCAATGCCTACGGACATTTCTATCTGAAATTACAGATTATGGGTGAGACTGAGGCGCGTTATGCGCTGATAGACTATAAGGGCGCAACAACTGACGATGACAACAAATGGAATTACATCGCCCGCAATGACTATCGTATCATTCCCGTCGTACTGGATGACTACAAACTCGACATTATCCCCTACGACTTCCCTGCTATCGGCGTCTATCCAGCCTCGGTGAAGGACGAGGACGGACTGTTCTCTATCAATTTCCATGACTACGGACACTTCCATCTGGTACCCACTGTCACCAAGATGAGTGATAACACGGTTGTTCCATTCACGACCACAGCCCCTTCAGGCACCTATGCCACCACATCATGGGGACTGGCAGAAGATGCTTTTGCCTCGTCTTGGAATACTTGGACGACATCCGCTAAGACGACAACAGGAGACGGCGGCTTCTACCGCACAGGCTCAGAAGACTATATTACCACTCTTACCGATGGCGACGAGGTGGGGGGTGCTCCGGTGTGGTATGCCAATTCAGCGACTCCACAATGGGATCCCAGTGGCGGCACGACCTACAAGCCCTTTATCTTTGGCTATATCGCCGACCCGGGTGCTGCCCTTTCTGAAGACAAGAAGGTCTATCATGAGTTCACGGTCAACATCTATAGACAGGGAACCAGTGTTCCCCGCGTGATGACCTATCGGCTCTATATGATTCTCGATACCGAGCAGATGATGTATGCCCGCCGACGAGGTGTCGGCACGGCGCGCCATATGCCCCACAGTCGATGAGAGGTGCAGGCTACCAACAACAGACTATTCTATCTTTATATAAGGAAAAAATGATGAAACATAGGATTATTAATCATATAGCACTCTTTGCCTTGCTGCTGCTGACAGCCTGCCAGAGCGACGATACAACTGGGCAGGGTGGGGGCATACAGCCCGACGGCAAGGTGCGCGTCCGTCTGAATGTGGGAGTAGAAGGCTCGCAGAGAACCCGTGCCTGGCAGGATGGTGCCAATGCCGTTACCGCAGAGATGATGAACGTCTGGACGGTAGTTGCTGTTAATAATACAGACGACAAAGTGGTTTCCATCTATGCCTGCAAGCCTTCTGGCGAACCTGATCAAGAGATTGATAACTATGTGGAACTGCCTGCTACCGGCACTTATCGTTTCTATTCCTTTGCCAACATGTCGCCCAAGGTGGTGATGTCGCTGTTGGGAATCAGCGGCTCTGGTGATGCCACTGCTAAGTCTGCCCGTACCCGTGGCGATAATGATGATCCAACAGGAGGCAACGAACCGAATGGCGGAGGAAATGAAAGTGGCAGTAGTGCAAGTGCAGGAACAAGGTATCAAAGTAGTAGTGGTGATGCTGTTGAAGGAACAGTTAATTCAAACCTACCTACAGGTACTACTGATACAGAATTCTATACCAATGACAATACATATCAGCAGAATAAGTTTTATTCCATTGGTTTCACTACAGGCGCAACAGTCACTGCAGATAATGTTGATGCACAGACTGTCAATATAGCAGGCAACAATTTTGATGTTACTGCCACTGATAACGGATTCGGTGCCAAGGGCATCCCGATGAGCAACGTGCAGACCATTGCGGTGACTGCAGAAACGGAGACGATAGAATTGATTGTCATCCGTATGATGGCGAAGATAGAAGTGGATGTATATAATGACGGGGAGACCGATGCTACGATTCATTCCATCTCACTGACAGAAATAACGAAAAATGCGGATGACAACCTCAAACTCCTGCCCAACTTGAGCGATGCAGGACACGGCTCTATGGAGGTTGTCACTCATGGAGATATCCAGCCTAACCTTCCAACAAATGCTCCAAAAGGCAACATGACACTGTATCCGACAAGTGGTAATTCTGTAGCAGCCGGTAGTCACACTAAGGCTTCTAATAATCCCGTTAGATTTATTTTCTATGTCAACGAGAGTGAAGCACCTGGCAATGGCTCTGGTATGTTCTATCTGTCATTAGGAATCAAAACTGGTAGTGGAACTGATGTTGTCTATAGCCATGCACTGGTCAATAGTCAGAGTACCGACGCATCAGCACCCAATTACAAGTGGAACTACATCGCCCGCAACGACTATCGCATCATCCCGGTTGTGCTGACTGACTGGCAGTTCCGCATCGAGCCCATCGCCTTCGTGCCCATCGCCGGCTATCCTGCCGTGACGCTCAGCAGCGATGCCCTGAAGGCCACCTTCAGCACAGGTGGTTTCATTGCCCTCCAGCCCTACGTTAAGAAACGAACAGATACTGAATGGCGTGACTTTAGTAATCCAGAGGTACAGGTACAGTCTGTTTCATGGAAGACCAAAGGTGACGATACGCCAAATCCTTCTGGTGATGGTAAAATGATAAAGACACCGTTCGCATACGACTCATCCACCTATTACATCATCGGTGAGTTGAACAACAATCTTTCCTCAGGGACCTATACGACTGCTGTAACTGTCACAGTGAAACTTGGGCCATCTGGCAGCCAGTTTACTTATAGTTTTACGTGTGACGTTATTTTGCAGGTACCATAAAATATAAACAAAATACCAGGAAGAGTCGAAATATATTTCGCTCTCCATTTGCTTATAGCGTTCTTTGACTTATTGAAGCACAATCCAGACGCTCCTCCGTTTAGTGGTACAAGGCCACTAATTTTGGTGGTACAAGCACTAAAAATGTATAAAAGGTGGTCAATGACCACCCGAAAAAGGTGGTCACTCTTGGTTGTTTCGTAAAAAAGTGTTATCTTTGTCGCCGAAATTAAACAAAATTTTAATAAGATGGAGACGATTATAGAACAATTTGAGAGAGCCTTGGAGCGTTGGCAGAAGATGCAGCCACTGAATCAGTACGATCAGGAAAAGTTTAGTAGGCGGTTCTCTATTGATTTTAACTACAACTCAAATCATATTGAGGGCAATACCTTGACTTACGGTCAGACAGAACTCTTGCTGCTCTTCGGCCGTGTCGTTCAGGAAGCAGAGATGCGCGACTTGGAGGAGATGAAGGCCAGTGATGTAGGTCTGAAGATGATGACAGAGGAGGCCACTATGTCGGTACATCCGCTGACAGAAACATTTATCAGGCAACTCCATAAGACACTTCTGCGTGAGGACTATGAGGTGTATCGCAACCTCCCCGGAGGTGTGACCACATCTTATACTATCCATGCCGGGCAGTACAAGACACGGCCCAATTCGGTTATCACACGATATGGCGACCGTTTCGATTATGCCTCTCCCGAAGAGACACCGGCATTGATGAGTGACCTGGTGTGGTGGTATCGGGAGGAAGAGGCTAAGAAGGAACTTACTCCTGTCGAATTGGCCATTCTGTTCCACTATCGTTACATCCGCATCCACCCCTTCGAGGATGGAAACGGTCGTATCGCCCGCCTGTTGGTGAACTACATTCTGGCTCGTCACAACTACCCGATGGTTGTGGTTCGCTCTCGGAAGAAACAGGAATACTTAGAAGCCCTGCACCGGGCAGACCTTCAAGTGGGGAGAGCACCTTCTGATGGAGCACATGCTACACTTGAACAGATTCTGCCGTTCTATAATTACTTTGTGCAATTAATGACAGAGGAGATTAACGGTTATGTGGACTTCCTGACAGAGAAAAATCCGGATATATGGTGGTTTGACGGAGAGCGTGTCACTTTCAACAGTCCAACAGTGCCAATCATACTTGACGAGATGAGAGGTAATCCGAATATAACTCAGGCCGCGTTGGTTTCTATTTTGGGTATCCAACGCTCTGCGGTGCAAAAGACGATGAAACTTCTTTTGGACAAAGGATATGTGGTACAGAGGCAAGGTCGCTATAAGTGGCATGTGGTTATTACACGCTCATAGTGCATCCCTCAGGAAAAAACTGTCATTAGTAAAGCCCCTTTTCGTGCCAGAATCCTATCCCCACCTCGGGAAAGTCTGCCCCGAATCTCAGGGAAGAAATTCCGACCCCGGGAAAGTCTGCCCCGGATCTCAGGGAAGAAATTCCGCCCCCGGGAAAGTCTGCCCTGAATCTGGGGCAAGGAATTCTGACCTCGGAAAAGTATGCCCTGAATCTGGGGCAAATAATTTAGACCTCGGGAAAGTCTGCCCCGAATCTGGGGCAAGGAATTCCTACCTCGGAAAAGTATGCCCTGAATCTGGGGCAAGGAATTCTGACCTCGGGAAAGTCTGCCCCGAATCTGGGGCACGTTTTACCCCCTGGGGTATGGCTTGCCCAGAATTTTAGGCAACATATTCTGACTTTGGAATGGCATGTTGAGCCTTTATCGGATTGTGCATCAAACGAAAAATATCATGTCCCGGCAGCGCGCTGCCGGGGATTAATATATATAATAATGTGTAACGACATAAAACGAGATAAAGCGATGACAAAGAAACTGCTTTTCAGACATACATCCACACTGCTCCGTACAGCCCTGCTGCTCGGAGCCATGATACTTGTAAATACACAAGCCCAGGCGCAGGCACAATTGCCAGATGCATTTGAAACGGTGGATCCTTCTAATGCTCTTCGTAATGAAGGGGACGAAGGGGATAATGACTATTTTTATATCCAGTTTTATGAAGGTATGATTCGTAGTTATTTGGCTGATCGTGGGGCTACAAACATACTTCGCTCAAAAGACTTTATTCCTTTCGCCAATAACATCCAATGGAAGTTGGAGAGGACTGGCACAGAGGGACAATTCTATCTGAAATGTAGAACTGGTAACTATGCTTATCTTGACGCAGGGAATTATAAATCCACTGACAATAAGGGCACAGCATCAGTGTTTACTTCCTATAAGCGTGCTGATGGTGGCTACGAGTTGTCAACAGTTGCTGACCAGGCAAATGGTATGTATAGGGACCATAATTATGATTGGGCAAATATTCAGAATTATACTCGCAATAACCAACACAATTGTCTTCGTATAGCAAAGTTAAAGACTAATAGTGCCTTCATTATTTATTATAGAGACAAGGCTGTATATGACACAGATAATACCGATCGTAGCAACTGGGATCAACGCTTTGATGAGATAGGCGTTAATCACTATCTCACATATTCCAATACTGATGACCCAAGTGCAATATCTAATGGATTGTTTACTACTACTATGCAAAATGTTTCTTCGCGAACATCTATCTTGGGCAAATCCAAACAGACATGGACTTTAGCAACCGCGGCTGCTTATCATCAAGATGGTTTATGGACCATAGAAAAAAATGGTGATAATATTAAAATCAAGAAATATGGGACGAATGACTATTTGACCCGCACTCTAAATGTGCCAAGGAAAGATAACGGTACAATAAACCTTTATCATCTGGAGACAGGCAATAGTTCAACGTTTACACTTACTGACCCTACTGCTAATAGATATACCCCAATAAAGAACATCTATGGTAATTACTTTAACTATGCCGATGGAGATGGATGGTATTTGATGGACTGGGATAATGCTTCTGCTACTAACACTTGGAAAGCAGGTTTCCTGCCTGTAGAGGTCGTACAAGAAGACAAGTTCTATCAAGTCATCTTGAAGATAGGTGATCAGATGGTCGGCGTTAGTGACGGGAATGCAGTACTGAAGCCTTATTCTGAGTTTAATCCCGATCTTTGGACGCTGGAGCAGTTTGGTGATTATCAGCATTACAGGCTAAAGACTGGGGATGGGAAATACTACACTACACTTAATGGGACTTTGAGCAATACGGCCCCGACAGAAGGTAATGGCGTTTTTTCTAATACGGAACTTAATATAATCTTTACTTCTATCCAGTGGATTCCAAAGACCGAAACACGCATCCCTCATGATATCATACATAAGGTGTCAAATGTCAAATTATACTATCAGTATAACCCGACAACCCCTGAGAAACAGAAAGTATATCAACAGCAAGGCTTGGTTACCGATGATCTCACTGATTGGCAGAATGCGGACGGCACACAGAAGGTGAATGAGTTTAAAATCACTCACTATGTGAAGAAAGGTGAGCCAATTGAGTTTGGCCTGCCGACAACGCTGGGAGCCAATAATGACCACCGATTCTATCAGCGCTGGTATCATTATAATGATGAAACATGCGATACAGCATATCCTGACGGCAGCGATATTGAGGGGCTGAAGAACCACCTCAAACTGAAGACCAGTGCTGGCGAGGTGATGGGGTATCTGTATAACAATGGTCTTGTGACTGGTGAAGAACTTGACTGGCCCGTGGTATTCCCTGGTGCAAAGAAATACGAGTCGCACCTCTTCACCTATAATAACAGTGATGGCAATAGTTTCACGTTGGCTGCCGACGTATCGCGCTATAACGATTTTAATTACCAGAATGAAAGTTCACATCTGGATGGTAAACTGCAGGAGCCTTCGCTCACGATGCGCTATATCTTCTACATGAGGGATGCAAAGGAAATGGCCAATAAACTGATGGCTTGTACGGGAGATAAATGGCTCGAAGAAAAAACCATTCACTTCCCAGCCAAGCGATTGAAATATGAGGATAGTAAGAAAGATGCTTATAAAGGTGAGTTTGTCGGCCTTAAGCATATTTTCAGAGATTACTGGGTGTTTAATGGAGATGCCAGTGATGACAACCTGGTTTCGGCCGTCATTAACAATACTTCGGGGAATCTGCGGTTTGTAGTTGAGCCTGGTTCTACTGGCATCACCGAAGGTGGAAAGGATAACAAATGTTATTACCTGTATGATGAAGGAAAGCCAGCAGCCAGTTCATACGGCGACAGTCGTTTTGTCGCTTTCAAATATCCTGGCGAGCAAGTAAATGCGGCTGGTGAAGAGAATCCCGCTTATCTGAAAGTATATTTTGACTATGGAGGAAACAGTTATCAGGTAGCCAAGTTTACGCTGATTTTCGATAAGGACACCTCTACATTGCCTTGGACCAGCGTGAATGGTTCAGATAAAGTGCAGGGTTCGGATCGTGACCCTAATGAACTTGCGAAAACGGCTGACTTGATTGCCAAGATTACTTTCGATTATCCCAAGGGGGCTACCTATAAGACTGCTTCTGAAAAAACGGCTCATAATAATGGTATAATTAATGGATGGTGGACTGAAATTCAGAATTCCAGTCCTCTGCCCTTGACATTCGATAATACCAACTATGGCTTTGATGGTGAGAATCCCAGTTGGGGATCATACGCAATGGTATCAACCATGCCTACCCGGTGGGGAAATAATAAAACAGCCTTGCCTGTTGATCACGAAACTTATGGCTATAACATTGCCCCTGACGATGGCATGCAGTCGGCATTCCTTTATATCGATGCCTCTGAACAGCCAGGAGACATCTGTCAGATTCCATTTACAGGAGAGTTCTGTTCAGGAGATAAACTGATGTGCACAGGTTGGATATCTGGCTCAAATAAGGTTATCAATGACAATCGCTGCCCTGGTAGTGTTACGATAACGGTAAAAGGTTCTCGTAAGGAAGGTGGCGAAACAGTGACAGATGATATCTACCGTTTCTGCCCTGGCCAGTGCTATGAACTGGATAATGGTACAGGTGTTGATGGCAATGTAGGTGCCACTCACGTTGTCTGGCAGCAGTTCTATTTCGAATTTAAAATCAACAGGAAATACGAGCGCCAGTGGGTGGAGGTGAACAATAACTGTGTCAGTTCTACCGGTGGTGACTTTATGCTCGACAATATCGAGGTGTATGCAATGGTGCCCGAAGTGGATCCGGAGTTGAACACGCCGCTTTGTGTGAACAAAGAGGCCAGCGAGATGCAGTTGCTGAAACTTGATATCGAATTTGACCCGCTGATAGTTGCATCTGGTGTGAATACAGGTGCTGTTGAGGGTGATAATAATTTCGGTTTGGTATTTCTCGAAAAAGATGTGTTCCTCAAGACCCTGAAAGACGGATTGAAGACCTATAACCATATTGATATCTCTCTTGCTCAGGTGGAAGAAAATGTCAATGCAGGTGTTTATAAAGATATTACTGGTACATATAAGCAAGCCTATGAAGCCGCCTTTGATGCTGCCTTGTTAGGAAAGCACGATGCCATCTGGGATTCGAAAGTTCCTAATGCTAATGCTGGTCGGGGCGTGCTGAATTACCACTGGAATCACCATTTTGAGAAGAACGAGTCTTATACGTTCATCAAGGCCGTGAACAGACTGGCTCCCGTATTTGGCTATGAGAATTCTGATGGGAAAAAGTATATCATATTGAACGGAAACTTCCCGAAATTACCGTGGAAAGTGAATACTGACTATTACATTATTTATTATAATGACGGTATCACAGATATAAGCATGCGCTATCAAGACTTCAATATCTGTTCTGACTGTAATAAGGCAAAGGTATTTCGCTTGAATCCACCTTTCAAGATTATCAGTTTGGAATCGTCAGATGAGACGTATGAGGCAGAGGTCTGTGAAGGGCGTATCCCGACAGTGCTTACCGACCTGATGGGCTATGATACGGCAGGTCATTCAGTGCAGTTGACTGATATCAACTTCGACTGGTGGTTAGGCAATCTGAACGCCTCTCCGAAGGTCGTGGCCACGATTGAGAAATATCATAGTCAAGTTAGTAGCAAGGGTGTGCGTCTTGATGAAGCACTTTCTACATTGCGTGCCTACTATCCGGGTATCACTACGCTTGATGGCATCGTTAAGCATCTGAGTGAAACGCCGAATTTGACAGAGAATATGATAGAATATCTTCAGGAGTTGGTAGACAATGGAGAACTGATTCTGCATCAGAAGTCTATAAATATTCCTGCCAAGAAGGTCAGTGAAGACGATCCCTATTGCTATTTCGTAGCCTGCCCGATTCACGATGGTGACTTTGAAACGGCACTGAATGCTAAATACCCAGAAGCAGTGGCCTATTTCTGCGATGAGCCGCAGGGCTTGGCCCTTAAGATTGGCGAGAAAGCACCCAGTCTGAAGTGTGGCTTCGTGTCGGATGAAAATGGATTCCCCAGTTATGCTTATCCTGCGGATAGCGATCCCGTGCTCAGTATCCGTCTGGCCAAGAAGGCACAGTTTGAGACTGTGCAGCATGGAGAAAAGAGCGAAGAACCAAAGTCATGGGATGCCAATACAAATCTTAATTATCTCTGGTTGCCTATCCGTAATGCTTCAACTACGATTAAGATGTCTGATGACTATAATGTCTATTTGGCCTCGACAGATGACCCTGTCGGTGACAAGGCCATTTATACTGAAGTGAAAACCACTGGTGGCTCATTGCCTATCGTCGGAAAGATTGTAAAGTTGCAGGCAAGGGAGTCGACTCCGAATGGCTATAACCGCCTGTGTATCTATTTTACAGATAACTTTGAGGTGCGTGAGGGCTATACCTATACGCTTAGTCTGCCGTTTAGGGATGCAGCAGATGCTAATTCCTGCGATGGTACACTGCTCCTGAACCTGAAGATTGTTCCTGACTATGAGGTGTGGACGGGTGCTGCTGATAATACAGACTGGAACAATGACCAGAACTGGCGGAGGGCAGATGGTAATCTGTCTACACCGACCACAGAGAGTACGGATGGTTCCGCTCGTAATAACAATGAACTGTTAATCAGTAGTGACCTGCCCAATACATCACCGCTATATGGCTATACCACAAATTATGCCAATTATCGTACGGCGATTGACCGTATTCTTCGCAAGGGCTTTGCACCGCTCTACTGCACCCATGTGCTGATGAAGAACAATGAGTGGGGAAATGCACCAGTGCTTTACGATGCACTCGACAATCAGACAAGTCTGTCAGCAGCGCCATTCCCCAACCTGCGTGATAATACGTCGACGCCAATCTTGAAGTTCGACATGCAGGCTCGTCTCTATGATATCTGGGAAGATACTTATGGCAGTGCCCCAGACAAGGGACGTACAGGTGACCTTATCGCCGAGATGTACCAGATCAATAGCTGTGACGAGATCGCCTTCCAGCCGGGGGCAGAACTGCTGAACGCCCATCTGCTGAACTACAACAATGCCTGGGTGGAGTATGAGTTGAACAACAATCGCTGGTACCTGCTCGGCTCGCCGCTGCAGGGCACCATCTCCGGAGAGTGGTATGCACCATCAGGCACCGCCCAGCAGAAGACCACTTATTATGAGAATGTGACCTTCGGCCCTGGCTATGACCGCTATAGCCCGGCCGTATTCCAGCGCAGTTGGGACAAAGCCAAGGCCGTGTTGTATGAGGTCGGATCGACATATTCGACCGCTGACAACCCTGATGATTTGGTTGATAATGGCTCTGCCCAGCAAGGTGCATGGACTGATAATAACGCTTGGAACGTCAATGGCGCTGACCGCTATCTCGACCGCTTAGGCTATAAGCCAATGGTTGGTAAGAAGGCCAACGTGGCCATCAAGGGCGTGTGGAGCAATACCTATAATGATGCTACTGTAGACTATACACAGGGCGCCTTCTCGGTGTTGGTTAACAACGGCTTGAAAGGCTTTGATCAGAGCGAAGGCAAGGCTATCATCCGCCTGCCGAAGGAGGACACGATGTATGACTATTACAAGTTCTCAGAGAAAGGTGTTGACGATGGTGGAACAGATACGGATTTGTCCGCCGTACAGAGTAATCTCAACCGTGCCAAGAACCGTGGCCGCCTGAAGACGGATTTACTGCTACCCGCTTCTACACGGAAAACGGAGGCATCAGCCAGCCGATATGGTGATCAAAGAACGTATACTCGTGTGCCTACGACGGAAACAGCACTTAAGGCAATGACGGTTGATAACTTCACCGAGACAGTGTCTGCCGGCGCGTCAAACCTTGGCTACTATCTGGTGGAGAATCCTTTTACCTGCGGACTGGATATGGAGAGGTTCTTTGCTGCAAACACTGGACTTGAGAAGAAATACTGGCTGTTGACTACGGCCGAATCAGGACAGAGTCCTCGTCAACAGTTGGTACAGCAGGCTCCAAATGGTGAGTGGGTCACTGCTGACGGAAATAACTTTGTTGCTGCCAAAGCCAAGGTCGCTCCGGGACAGGGATTCTTCGTTCAGGCTACCACTGCGGGGCCTGTCGCTTCTGTTACTTTTAATAAAGAGATGCAGGCCCAGACACGCTATGGTGCCAAGACTGGTGCGAGAACATTTAAAGTTGTGGTCGGTACCAAGCAGAAGATGACGACCAAGACAGAGACCATCACGATGGACGATGGTACAACTAAGACTGTCACCATCGAAGTGCCAGTAACAGATAATTCTGGTAACTATGTCGTTGAAGATATTACCGATGATGTAAAGGTTTCTACTTATGTCCAATCTACCGGCGATGGCAAGGATTTCCCGCTAAAGGCTCGTACGCGTAGTGCTGATGATGCCGACGACCTCGGCATGGTCATCACCGCTGAGCGTGGTGAGCAGCAGAGCAGTGCCCTCGTGATGCAGCGTGAGGGAGCCAGCAACGACTTCCTGCCAGAGGAGGATACCGAGACGTTCATTAACTCCGACTTGGAGAATGTGCCGACGGTTTACACCCTCTGTGGACGACTGGCCACGACCATCAACTCGATCCACGACTTCCGCAGTCTGCCCGTAGGCGTGGAATCGAACAGCTCTTCTCCTTGTACGCTGACCTTCCAGGGTGTGGAACTGCTGGGCGACAGCGTGGCTTTCTACGACGCACTGGAGCAGAAGCTCATGCCGCTGGAGTCGGGTATGAAGGTGACCGTCAGCGGACAGACACAGAACCGCTACTACATCGTGCGCAGCCTGAACCAGAAGGTTGCCGCCGAGGAGACCCACCTGCAGATCTTCACCGAGGGTCTGACGGCGAAGGTGATCGCCTCTACGGCGGAGCCGATCGTCAGCATCAGATGCTATGACACCGCTGGACGACTGATCCACTCGGCCAGCCCGCAGTCGGCGGAGTACGGCTTCACACTGCCCGTGGCGGGTGTCTATATCATCGATGCCGAGACCGCGAAAGACCGCAAGACAAAGAAGGTGGTGGCAAGATAAAAAGAGCATCCTCACCTTGATTGGTGGGGATGCCTGCTTTTTTGTCTGATGGTTAGAACTTTGGGCTTGAGAGCCTTTGGTTGGATCGATAGTTCAAATAACGTGCCAAGTTTCAGCCGAAGACAATGTGTGAATGTGTTAAATAATCTTTAACATGAGGGCATTGCTTAGTTTATTTGCATGAATTATGTTTTTTTTTGTATCTTTGCATCTGAATATGTTTATAAACAAGTGCAAAGGCTGCCTTAAGGCAGATTTGTAGGTAAAACTACCGTCATGACGGAATAAAAAACAATCAAACGATATGAGACAAAACGATCAGAGTACGACACAACTGCAAAACAATATTTCTCGTCAGTCCCCGATGCGCCTCGCCCACCGGGTGATGCTGCTTCTGGCCATCCTCCTTGTAGGGGGGAATGCCATGGCTGATACAGAGGTTCCTATAACTATTGTAAAGCATCAAAATGACTGTTCTAGTATTTTGTCTTCAGAATTTGACGCATACGATGATGAAAATATAGTTGTCCTAACATACAATAATAATGCTGGCCAAGATATTAATGGATGGGGAATTGGTGGATATGATCATTACGGGAATTGGAATGCATCACATTCTCTAAATGCTCCTAATCCTTGTCCCAATGGCTCTGATTTTGACATTAACTTGACTGTGGGTGATCTTAAATCTGCAGCAAGAAATGGTGGGAGCAGTTATGTGACAGGAAATATGAATGGAGTTGAGGGTACAGGTGTTACATTCCGTGTTTACAATTGTCAACTTGTATCCGCTAAGATTATTGTTCCTGTTACAGATCCCTTCCTTAATACACCTAAGACTGGGGTCGTTTCTGGTTCGGGCTCTGCTGAAAAGGATAAAGCGGCAGATGCTTATGGAGAGTTTACACTCTCTGCTGCAAGCGGTGTGACTGAATTTACAAACTTGGCCAATGTGAAGTATGCCCGTGTCTATGTGACGGATGCCAGCGGTACGAAACTTGACTATGACACCCAGGCTGACGGCACGAACAATCTGTTAGTTGTGACAGGAGGTCAGCAGGCTGGTGAATCAAAGAAAAACGGACTATATGTCTATAATAATGGTTCCATTCTTGACCTTTCAAGCATTACCGTTAGATTAAATGGAGGTGTGGGCAATTTGAAGAATTACAAAATCGTAGCCCTTCTTTCCACTGATGAGGCCACCACTGATGGTGCCAATGTTACAATAGAGCCACAATGGGATTATGAATATACTTATACCTTCACATATCCTGTAGAGGAGAGGATCGTGTTTGTTCCGGCAGAACTGAATTCTACTTCTGAATTTACGGGTGATTATGTGGCATTGAAGTATTTCACGGAAACACTCGACTTTTTTGGTATCCCAGCCAACACCGATAGTTATGCCCGTGCTGGAGGTATGAATGGCAATTGGTTTGCCCGTTGGTATGTACGTCATAAAGATGGTACACCGCAAACGCTTGGAAGTGGCCTTGAACAGCATGCCACAGAATGGAGAGGCTCTATGAGTTACGCAAATAATAAATTTGAAGCTCAGACTGGCAATGGTGTACATTTTTCAGGGACAAATGTCTATAATGGCTCGTTTACGGGAGGAATTAGTGACCAGTGGGCTATTGCTGGTATGTTGGGCTATTTCGTGGTCTATCGCCCCTCTTCGGTGACAGACTTCAGCAATTATGAGGTAGTGTTTGAAACCACTGATGAGTGCGATAGCGAAGACCCGATTATCAAATTGCGCTATATATTTAAGTTTACCCCTCCCATCATTTTTGAATACGATGGTGAGATAGCCAATAAGTCGGCCATCAAGCAGACGTTGGATGCACGAAACTCTACATCGGTGATTATCGACTGGACGGACAGTGAAAAAACGACGGGTGCCATGACGATGACAGGAGCATTGTATGGGCGTTTCTTCGTGGTCGATGAGAATGGCGATGCCGTTGACCCGACATCGGATGACCACAAACTGACTGTCACTGGGGGAACACTCTGCGAGAAGAAGAACAGTGGCTATTATATCTATAATAACGGTGAAGGGATAACAATTCCCACCGTCACATTGTCATCGACAGATGCTATCACGAAGTATCAGGTGAAATGCTGGTTTGCCACAGCTACTACGGGTGTGGCTTTTGACGATGTCATAACAACAAAGATGACAGAGGAACCTGATATAACGAACGAATATACCTATAGTTTCAGGAAACCTGACCCAACGACGAAGATGATTGATAGGGAAATGAACTGGAGCAAGGTGTCGATGAGGGCTGATGCCTCGACAACGGATCCCTCGACAGACTGGGATACGACGTGGGATGAACTGTCGTTAGGCCAGTATGTGAAATGGTATGTGGTTGATGGTACTACCGTTCTGCCTCTTGAGTTGGGAACAGAGCGTAAGTCGGGTACCTGGGTGATGAAGGCTGACAACTATACCGTGGCAGATAATGTTGCTGTCCTGACGGGCGAAAAGCCTTTTGACAGTTGGAACGCTGCATGGGGCAGGCCCCATATTTATGCACCAGAAGGTAAGAAGTATGATGAAGTTAAGAACTGTAAGGTCATCTGCGAGGTGAGTGAGGAAGCCAGTGCGACGGCAACGCCAAACGTCCGCTACACCTTCTCTATTATAAAAGGATTCGAAGCAGAAAATATTAATGCCGTAGAGACCATAGAAGTGAATACGCTCTATGATGCAACTAACCGTCAGGTAAAACCTGTGATGTTTGGCAATCTGGATGATCTTAATGCCAAACTTGGTGATAATGCCTCGAAGTTGACAAGCGAGAATACCTATGCCCGCTGGTATATCACCGATAAGGAAGGTAACAGACTGACAGACCTGACTGGATGGACCTTTACAAACGCAGCTTATACGGCTATAGGAGAATACGGCTGGTATCGAACGCCCCTCGGCGCAACTGTCGACGCTTCTCTCGATCCGACCATTACACTGCCCGATGGGTATGACTATAAGAACTGCCGTGTGGTTTGTGTACTCACTACTGATAAGACTGGCATCAACATGCCTACCAATGAGCCTGAGGATATGGAGGTGAAATATGTATTCATTCCATACGTTCTTGATCCGGATAATTTCAAGTTCGTTCACTATCGTGGCGTGAATGGTGAAGACTATGTGAAAATGGGGTCTGATGTTGTCAGGAGTTATGAACAGGACGGTTCAACGGTGTTTGTGACTGATAAAGGTATTCGCCAGAGTGTTCACACCGTGGAGTATGATATCTATGTGAAGGAAGACGGTATGGCTCTGCTTGAACTCCCGTTCCAGGATGCGTGGACAGGTGGAAACAGCAATGAGCCGCGAGAGTATATCCGCTGGTATAACTGGAACACCGACTATGCTGTAGATGGATTGACGGAAGGAAGATTGGCTCCTCTAAACACCACTCCAGACATAAACTCTACGACACCTGAGCACGCCTTGTTGAAAGACCGCATGGTGGATAATGGCCGTTCACGTGGTCTTATGGCTTGGTTCCTTGACCGAGAAGGATA
This sequence comes from uncultured Prevotella sp., assembly GCA_900320905.1. Taxonomy (GTDB): domain Bacteria; phylum Bacteroidota; class Bacteroidia; order Bacteroidales; family Bacteroidaceae; genus Prevotella. Next base: position 12,382 of record ONTZ01000021.1, on the reverse strand, counting down.
TGCTAACCATACCGTGGATTCTGAACATCTATTTGGTGGTGGTGATAGTTATCATTCAGAATGGTTTATCACGCCGAATAAGACTAATGTGTCGGTTACTAAGTTCTTCCGTCCGGACGACACAAGTTGGACTCAGACAGATGTGGCTTGCGACGTGAGCCGCTACCGTGATGGCATGAATACGACGACATACGATTTGGAGCATGAGCCAACCCTTTCTGTCCGCTATATCTGGCATATCCATCCGGCAGAAGAGATAGCAGATAAGATTAAGAATTCATTAACTGTGAAAGACGACGGACTCCATCCGCTTGAGGATGGGGGCGTCATCTCGCTCGGACTGAAAGACGGTCAGGCTATGGCTAATCTGCATACAGAGTTGCAGGATATCGATGACTATTATTTCTATGGTTATGATGAGTCCGCCAACACTTGGGGGGCAACGATGTATCGTGCCGAGAACCTAATGTGGCGCGTCTATACGCCGGATATGCAGTATTATCATGATTTCTATGCAAGTGATATTAAGTTCCTTGATAAAAATACGAATTCTGGATATGATCATGGAATACAAACTTATACGAATCGCAAGGTATATACAGAGGCAGAATTGGCTGACGACCCCGTCGCCAAACAGTTGGCTATAGACTATCCTACAGGTATGTACACCCGCTTCTTTAAGTTTGTGGTCGGGGAATACAGCAGCGAAAAGGAAAATGTGTTTAAGCGTGCCATCAATCCCGATATATATTGGCTGAGTGAGGTTGATTTCACGCCAGTCAATGGTGGTGCAACTAAGAAATATTCGTTTGTGAGCGGCGAGACAGTGCCCATCTTTGCCTACGTTACCAATAAAGACAAGTCGGCGAAGGCTCCAGTGCTGCGTTCGGACATCAAACTTGAAGAGGGATCGCAGCCGGTGCTGTTCGACGACCTGAAAACCAAAGACAAATATTTCGAGAGAAATAAGGAGTGGTTGGAGGCCAATATGAAACATGTGGGAAGCGTCACCTTCGACCCGCCGACGGGCGTGTCGAAATATGGCTTCACCGAGGTGAGTCTGGCCGACGGAAACTTTAATGCTCCTACGAACCCTGTGGATAATATGTATGACAAGACACTGCCAACTTCGACAGGTCGCTATGGCTTCTGCTATCCACAATTACGAAAATATTCGCAGGTGTTCACTTACGCAGGTATTACGCCGTTCCACGGTGAGTACGGCCTCTTTAAGACTAAGGGCGGTCAAGCGTTTGATGATGGCACAAAGGATCAGAAGAAGGTTACTTCAGGTGATGTGGAAACCGAAACCTATTACTGTTGGTATGAGAATGGCGTTTTGAATGATAGGACTTATGTTGAAACCAATGGTGCCAAGAGTGGTTATTTTCTTTATATCGATGCCTCAGACGAGTCGCGTGCCATCACGAGTATTCCCTTTGAGGCTACCCTTTGTGCGGGGTCTTCCATCGTGGTGACGGCGGCTGTGGCTAATATGACGGGCTACACCTATTTTAACGGAGGTGATGATAAACTTGCCGCTTCACCCCAGGTGCTGTTCAAACTTTATGGCGTATCTACTTCTGGTCAGAAAAAGTTGCTGGAGTCGTTCACCTCTGGTGACTTCAACTCCGTAGGTGCAACCCGGCGAGTGGAATGGTATCAAGTTTATGCTAAAGCAGTGCTGAGTGGTGATGTCGCAGGTTCCTATACGAACTACGAACTGGAGGTGAGCAACTATTGCGACAATACCGACGGCGCCGACTATGCCATCGATGATGTGAGGGTCTATACCCAATCGACCAAGGTGATGGCCGTGGTGACTAATGACTTGTGTGATATGCGTGAAGTATCTAAACTGAAGATTACCCTGAATGCTGACGATGTGCTCAGACAACTTGGCAATCCAACCAATACAACAGGCAAGAACCTGTTCTATCGTATCTTTAAGCGCTCGGACGATGATTTCCATACTATCCGCGAACTTGAGGCCATGAAGGGTGCAAAATTCTATTCTGAAGATGCTAACGGAGATGCCTATGGCGTGGTGCCGTTTGAATATAATAGCACTACTGCTTATCCATCGGCATTGCCCTCCGGAACCACGTCTGGGTTCTATAAGGATGGTGAGACGCTCTACTTCCAGTTGGCCGAGCGCGAGTTCGCATTGCCTGCTGCACAGAAATTTTTCGTCTCGGTCTATTCGGTCGATGCTGATCATCCAGGGCATACGGAGTCGGAGACCGACCAGGCTTCTGGCTGGGGATGCCCGTATGTAGGTAACGAATGTTCTATCTATAGTAACGACTTCATACCCAACCGCATGTTCCTCGCATTGAAAGAAAACGGTGCCGTGACCGACGGGCATATCAGTGTGAGTTGCGAGACGGTAGGCGGAGAAGATACGCATGATTATACGCTCGTGCTGAAAGTGCCAAATGTATATGGTGGCGTGGATGACTATGAGGGGTTGATCCATTACGATTTCTTCAAGGGTACAAGAGAAGAGTTCCTGGCAGCGGAAAAAGATGGAATGAATTTGCGTGATGCTTTGAAGACTTTCCGTACTGTCCATCCAGACGATTCCTATACTGCTTCCACTCTGCCAGATGATGCAGCGCAAGTAATCAGAACGTATGTGACAAACGGCCAGTTGTCGCTGGATCATTCTGATCAGTTTACACTGAATGTAGATGTAACAACTTCTCTCCCAGAAAAAGAGTTCTATTTCGTGGCAGAGCCGATAGAGGAAAAACTGGAAATCGGAACTGGCATCTATCGGGATGTATGTAACGCCATGGAGTTTAAGTTCATTTGGGACAACAAGGCCAACCTGCCCATGCTGAAGATTGGCTTCGATGACGTGGAGTATCCTGAGGACTATACGGAGCAGGTGGTACGAGTGGGTATGGAGCAGTTGGATAAGATGGTCAACAATGACTATAAATTGCATATTCCCCTGAGTGACTATTATGACAAAGACAAGGAAGCTATCGGTTCCGTGGAGTTTGATGACAACCAGTTGCTGATTATCGCCACCAACGACCCGACATTCCCCATTGACACTGATCATAACCTGACGGAAAAAGTGGTGTTTGCAAATGTCGTCAATCCCGACGGTTCGGAAGGCGACGGGACCATCAATGTGACGAATAACCGTATGTTTATACCCCTTGACCTGAAGGCATTTAAAGATGACAACACCAATGCCTACCAATTCCATGAGGGTTACTACTATGAAATAGCAGGTCAGTATTATGATGCGACTCATAGGTCATCTGTTTCAGGAACGAGGAAACTGTGTCGACAGGATCTGTTCTTTATCCTGAAGGTGGTGCCGAAGTACGTTACCTGGGAGTCGCATCAGATTGCCGGGGACTACTATAACGCCAACTGGTGCCATGATGAGAACTGGTTGCGCTCGGAGAAGACAGAACTCTATAAGGATGATTACCTGAACAACGGGCAGATTGATTCCCGACTCATCGATCATCCGGGCTTCGTGCCGATGAAGTTCACTTACGTCACTATCCCTGGTGGAAACCATGTGCCCGACTTGAATAATCTGGAGCAGAAGGAACCAACTGGCAGTGCTCAGACCGGTGGTTATCTGATCTATGCGAATAACACGATGACGACCAATACGAGTCCGAAGAATCCTGGTAATGAATATAGTAGTTATTCGACAGATGCCGGCGGCAATATCAAGTACGACATGATGGTGCGCTACGGAACGGATGCTGAAGGTGAAGGCTGTAAGGGGCATAACCACCGCACGTCAGGGCGTACATCATGGGACCGAACTGGTTCCAAGAAACCGAAAGATGCTGTGAAGGTGTTCGATGTAGAGAAGTATATGGGTAACACCTGTAAGGAGATCTACTTTAAGCCAGGAGCAGAGCTGATCCATCAGGAGCGTCTGCACTATGAAAAGGCATGGGTGGAGAAAGAACTGGTAGCCAACAAATGGTATCTCGCCTCGTCGCCACTGAAGGCAACCTATGCCGGTGATATGTATGTGCCTTATTCTGCAAGCGCATCGAAGAACGGACGTCAGGAGACGGAGGCTTTCAAGGATATCAATTTTGATACTGACCTCGGCTATAGCCGTACGAAATATCCTATCTACCAGCGGTCATGGGGGCTTGATTCCAAGGTCTATACCAAAACAAACGACATGAGGGCTGGGAGTTATGCAGCGCAACTTGGTTATGCGGGCGTCACGGCTTCGATGGCGGAATGGAGTCATGTTTATAATGACGTACAGGTACCTTATACTTTTATGAATGGCTTTTCTGTCCGTGCTCATAAGAAGGATCAGAAAGATGGCGCAGATGATATTTCTGCATTGATCCGTTTACCGAAACAGGATGAAAGTTATGACTACTATCAATGGGATAACACGTCGCCCGCAGCAGGTAAACTAACGCAGACTGTCAGTAAACCTACCGCTGATTACGCACAGTTGCTGTATGACTTCAGTAGTTCTAATAATGCTACAGTCAAGCAGATGGAATTGGCGCTTAGTAATATGCAATCGCAGACGGATGGTGTATTCAATTATTATTTAGTTGGTAATCCGTTGGTAGCAGCCATCGACATGGGTAAGTTCTTTGAATCCAATCCCGCATTTGAAAAGAGTTACTATACCTATGAGGCAAATATACTGACCACAGTGGATGCTACAGAAACGCCAGATGCTACTTCAAAGCATATTATCAAACCAACGCAGGCATTCTTCTTGAAGTGTGCCATCTCATCTGTTCCAGAAAACATCGTATTCAATACGGATATGATGACTGATGGTAATTTTGAGGTTGGTACTAAGTATGATGATGGTGGTAGCGGTGCTCGTGCTTTGAACAGATTCACCCTGAAGGCTTCGAATGGCAGCGGTGCTTCGTCGGCCAGTGTGAACTTGAGTGATGAGGCTTCGGCAGGCTATGTGAACGGGGAGGATGTGACGACGCTGTTCGACTCGAACCTCGATGGCGTGCCGATGGTGTTTACGGTGGCTGGAGAGAAGGCGGTGAGCATCGACAGACGATCGGCCTTGGATATGGTACCCTTCGGCGTGGCTTGTGGATCGTCCAGCGAAATGGTACAGTTGACAGTGGATGGCGGATCGTGGATGGCGGACGGACAGTTGTATGTCTTAGATGCCGTGACAGGCAGCGTGACGGAGGTCGGCATGGAGAAGATCTTTGCCGTGCAGCCTAACGACTACGGACGTTACTTCCTGACAACCGACAAGAACATCACGGCTATCCGGGAGACACTGGCAGAAGAGGGTGTCGTGGTGAGTGTCAGAGACCGCGAACTGATGGTGCGCTCAGCCTCGGAACTGAAGTCGGTGCGTGTGCTGAATGCCAATGGCGTCGCTGTGGCAAATCTGCGTGATTGCGGTTTGGAGACAAAAATGAATCTGGCCATCGGCGGCATCTACATCGTGGAGATTCAGACTGCTGCATCCAGAAAGACCGTCAAGATTGTGGTAAGATAGACAAAAAAACTTAATATTCCTTTAGATATTTCAAAAGTTATCGCTATTATTTGGTGATAACTTTTGTTTTGTCTAAATTTGTGGCATGTTAGGAAATGGAATATATGGACGGTCGAATTCTGACGTGGTAAAACTACTTGGGCAACGGTTCAGGCAATATCGAATAACCATGCAGTTAAAACAGGTGGATGTCGCTAAAAAAGCAGGTGTCAGTGTGTTTACACTCAGCCAGTTTGAAAACGGGCGGTCATCTAATATCGCAATGGCTAATATGGTGGCACTGATGCGTGCCATCGGTATGCTGGAAAATGTGGATGCACTTCTGCCTGAATTACCAATGTCACCGTATGAGTTGGAAAAACAACAAAAAAAGGAAAGAAAACGTGTGAGAAATGAAAAACAACCTGGTTAGCGTATGCCTGTGGGGGAATGAAGTTGGCAAACTTTACTGGGATGAGCGACGCAGGGTTGCTGTGTTCCAATTCGATACTGCTTTCGTGGAGGCAGGTATCGACCTGTCGCCAATCGAGTGTCCTATATCATCCTTGGCAGTGAGTAGACGCCTGCCTGTTGACGGGATAAAAGATCGTATGTATCAAGGTCTGCCCGCCTTTATCTGTGATTCCCTGCCAGACCGATGGGGGAATGAGGTGTTTACTGCATGGTGCGCTCAGCAAGGATTATCCCTTCATGATATCACTCCAGTGGATCGTCTCGCCTATATGGGAAAGAGAGCGATGGGCGCTTTGGAATTTATGCCTGCGTATGACATCGATGCGCATCTTGACATAGAATTGTCTGCTCTTTACAGGCAAGCGGAAGAAATCCTCAGAATGCGTGGTAGTTATGCTATCACTCCTGATCAGAACATCAGTCTGGATGCGCTCTATATGGTGGGTACTTCCGCAGGAGGACAGCAGGCAAAGGCCGTGGTTGCTATTGATAGGGAATCTGGAGAAATACGCTCTGGACAGACAGAACTGCCTGACTCCTACGATCAGTATATCCTGAAGTTTAATAATGATGAGAACGGAGGACTCCCACGAACGCTGATGGAGATGGCTTATTTCGATATGGCGAATGATGCGGGAATACAGATGATGCCGTCTCGATTGATTGAAGTCGATGGCAAACAGCATTTTCTGACACAGCGTTTTGATAGAAACGGTAATGAGAAGATCCATACACAGACGGCTTTCTCTATGTACACAGGAACGACAGACTACGATGATTTGTTTTATATCGGGCGCTGTTTGGATTTGACAGCGGAAGAACAGATGCAGCAGTATGTTCGTTTGGTGTTCAACGTGGTGGCATGTAATTGTGACGATCATTCCAAAAATTTCTCGTATATGCTTCGTCGTAATGGAAGGTGGCAATTGGCTCCTGCCTATGATTTGAATTTTGTGGTGGACCCTTTTGTGGGAATCCCGATGCTACATCATCAGTTGACTATTGGGGGCCAGGCTGCGTCCATAGGTCGAGATGCCCTTTTGAGATGTGCTGAGCGAAATGACATCAAGCATGCAAGGGAAGTCATTGATAAAGTGAAAGAAGTCGTGGGATGCTTCCCTAAATATGCAGTACGGTATGGGATAGATCAAAAGATGATAGATATGGTTTGTCGTGTTTTGTATAAAAATCCCGTTTTTGAAACCCCATCAAGCACAATTCCATCCGCCTCCACAATAGAAGATGCTAAGTTTTTACGTGGCACCCGAGGGTGGCTCATAAGTATCAAGGTTAACGGATGGTGGCATGATAGGGCACTGAATCCTGATGACGCACTACAATGTGAGCATGCTGATCCTGAACAGCGGAAAATCATGGCCATGAGTATTGCACCAAAGTATTATTCTATTGATATGGAAAAGCCGTAGATGATGAGACACTGACAAGTTGTCACACCGGCAAGGATTGGCATGGTTTTGGCAGAGTGAAAGGCGAGACGGTAGAGATACAGTCTCGCCTATATATATAAATAAGGTATAGGAGAATTTAGAGTTTAAAGTTTAAAATAAAAAGAAGTATTATGAACATCAAACCATTAGCAGACCGCGTGCTGGTATTGCCGGCACCTGCAGAAGAGAAAATCGGTGGTATTATCATTCCTGACACCGCCAAGGAAAAACCCCTCCACGGCAAGATCGTGGCTACGGGTAAAGGAACCAAAGACGAGGAAATGATTCTGAAAGAGGGCGACGAAGTGCTCTATGGCAAGTATTCCGGCACTGAACTGGAGTTCGAAGGCACCAAGTATCTGATGATGCGCCAGAGCGATGTCTTGGCAGTCATCGAGAAGTAGTCACAAACTAGTGTAAAAAGAAAAATCAATTGTAATTAGTTTTAAAGTTATGGCAAAGGATATAAAATTCAATATTGAGGCGCGTGACCTGCTGAAGCAGGGCGTCGACCAGTTGGCAAATGCCGTCAAGGTAACACTCGGTCCGAAGGGCCGCAACGTGGTTATTGAAAAGAAGTTCGGTGCTCCCCAGATTACCAAGGACGGTGTGACCGTCGCCAAGGAGATCGAGTTGGAGGACAAGTTTGAGAATACGGGCGCACAACTCGTGAAGAGCGTCGCCTCGAAGACTGGTGACGATGCCGGCGACGGTACGACCACCGCTACCATCCTGGCTCAGGCTATCGTGGCCGAGGGTCTGAAGAATGTCACCGCCGGTGCCAACCCGATGGATCTGAAGCGTGGTATCGACAAGGCTGTGAAGGCCGTGACGGATCATATCGCCAAGAGCGCTGAGCAGGTGGGTGACAACTACGACAAGATTGAGCAGGTGGCTACGGTATCTGCCAACAATGATAAGGAAATCGGTGAACTCCTCGCTGAGGCTATGCGCAAGGTCTCTAAGGATGGTGTGATCACCATCGAGGAGAGCAAGAGCCGTGACACGCACATCGGCGTGGTAGAGGGTATGCAGTTCGACCGTGGTTACCTGTCGGCCTACTTCATCACCGACAGCGACAAGATGGAGTGCGTGATGGAGAACCCCTATATCCTGATCTACGACAAGAAGATCTCGAACATCAAGGACTTCCTGCCTATCCTGCAGCCTGCTGCCGAGAGCGGACGTCCGTTGCTCGTGATTGCAGAGGATGTGGATTCTGAGGCACTGACCACACTCGTGGTGAACCGTCTGCGTGGCGGTCTGAAGATCTGCGCTGTGAAGGCTCCTGGCTTCGGCGACCGTCGTAAGGCCATGCTCGAGGATATCGCTACGCTGACAGGTGGCGTCGTCATCAGTGAGGAGAAAGGTCTGAAACTGGAGCAGGCTACACTCGAGATGCTGGGTACCTGCGACAAGGTGACTGTGTCTAAGGACAATACGACCATCGTGAACGGTGCCGGTGACAAGCAGGCCATTCAGGACCGTATCGCCCAGATCAAGAAGGAGATAGAGGTGACCACCTCTTCTTATGACAAGGAGAAACTGCAGGAGCGTCTGGCTAAGTTGGCCGGTGGCGTGGCTGTGCTCTATGTCGGTGCCAACAGTGAGGTGGAGATGAAGGAGAAGAAGGACCGCGTGGACGATGCTCTCTGCGCTACCCGTGCTGCCATCGAGGAAGGTGTGGTGGCCGGTGGCGGTACCACCTATATCCGCGCTCAGGAGGCTCTGGCCGGTCTGAAGGGTGACAATGCCGACGAGCAGACTGGTATCAATATCATCTGTCGTGCCATCGAGGAGCCGCTCCGTCAGATTGCCGTCAATGGCGGTCAGGAGGGTGCTGTCGTGGTTCAGAAGGTGCGTGAGGGCAAGGGTGACTATGGTTTCAATGCCCGTACCGATGAATATGAGGATCTGCGTGAGGCCGGTGTCATCGATCCTGCCAAGGTGGCTCGTGTGGCTCTGGAGAATGCCGCCAGCATCGCTGGTATGTTCCTCACCACGGAGTGCCTCATCGTTGACAAGCCTGAGAAGGAACCCGCTATGCCGATGGGCGGTGCCCCGGGCATGGGCGGTATGATGTAATCAAGTAACCCCATTTATACCGGCTGTCGCAAGGCAGCCGGTTTTTTTATGCCCGATATGTTTGGACGTTTCACAAAAATGTTGTATCTTTGCACCCATGAAGAAGTTATTAGAACTCTATCAGCAGTGGCGTGGCGAAGAGCCTGCCAATGTCCAGCAGTTGCCGGGGGCGGGCAGCAACCGTTCCTATGTCCGTCTGACAGACCATGAGGGCAGGAGCGTGATTGGCGTCATCGGCACCAGCCGGGATGAGGATCATGCCTTTATCTACCTGACAGAGCATTTCAGCAAACTGAAGTTGCCGGTGCCCAAGATCCTTGCTGCCACCAACGATCAGTTGCGTTATTTGCAGACAGACCTCGGTTCCACATCGCTTTTTGATGCCATCCGAGGCGGTCGGGAGGCTGGTGGCAGATATACGCTGAAAGAACAGGAGTTGTTGAAGCGTACTATCCGTGAACTGCCGAACTTCCAGATTCAGGGAGCAAGAGACCTGGACTTCTCCAATTGTTATCCGCAGGCGGAGTTTGACGTGGACAGCGTGCTCTTCGACCTGAACTACTTCAAGTATTGTTTCCTGAAAGCCACAGAGATTGATTTCCATGAGTTGAAATTAGAGGCTGACTTCCGGCTTTTTGCGAAAGACCTGACCACAGACGAGTATCTTATTGATGGGGATTTGCAGTCTTCGGTCGTGGAGAGTTTCCTCTACCGTGACTTCCAGGCTCGTAACGTGATGATTGACCATGACGGCAACCCATGGTTCATTGACTATCAGGGAGGCCGCAAGGGACCGTATTACTATGATCTGGCCTCGTTCCTCTGGCAGGCGTCGGCGCGGTATCCCCATAAACTCCGTCGCGAACTGGTCTATGAGTATTATAACTCGCTGAAGAATTATATCGAGGTACCACCTGCCCGTCATTTCGTGAACCGTCTCTCGCTGTTCGTGCTCTTCCGTACCTTGCAGGTGTTGGGGGCATATGGCTTCAGGGGCTACTTCGAGCAGAAAAAGCACTTCATCGAGAGCATCCCGCCTGCCATCCAGAACCTGCGGGAACTGCTCGCCAGCACAGCGTCATTCCATTATCCCTATCTGATGGATCTCCTGCGCCAACTCACCGAACTGCCGCAGTTCCAGCAGATAGAGACGACGGCCAGTCGTGCCGATGGCTATAAGACAACCGACCTCAATCCCTACAAGGCTCATCCGCAGGACGGTCCTGCTACCTTCTCGAAGTATGATGCACAAGGCCCGCTGGTGGTCAGGGTGTTCAGTTTCTCCTATACTAAGGGCATCCCTGAGGATGAGAGCGGCAACGGGGGCGGCTATGTGTTTGATTGCCGCAGCACGCACAACCCAGGCCGCTACGAACCGTACAAGCAGTTGACTGGTCTTGACGAGCCGGTGATCCGTTTCTTGGAGGATGACGGTGAGATCCTGACTTTCCTCGACAGTGTCTATAAACTGGCCGATGCCCATGTACGTCGGTATATCCAGCGCGGCTTCACCTCACTGATGTTTTGTTTCGGATGTACGGGTGGTCAGCACCGCAGCGTCTATTCTGCCCAGCACCTCGCTGAGCATATCCACGAGAAGTTCGGCATTGAGGTTCGTATCTGTCATCGCGAACAAAACATCACCCAGACCCTCACAGCGAAGTCTGACAATAAAGAACAATCTAATTAGCAGATGAGAAAAGTAATGAAACAAAAGACAATGTTCCGTCTGGTAACGATGGTATGGCTATTGGTGTTCTCAGGAAAGGGAATGGCACAGATACCAGCGGTGACGATTAAGGATATAAACGGTAAGTCCATAAGGACAGACACGCTGTCGAATGATGGCAAACCGATGATTATCGACTTCTTTGCCACATGGTGTAAGCCCTGTAATCGTGAACTCTCCGCCATCAGTGAGGTCTATGACGAATGGCAGGAGGAAACAGGTGTGAAACTGATAGCAGTCTCCATCGATCAGGCACATCAGATACAGAAGGTGAAGCCGATGGTTGACCAGTTGGGATGGCCTTACGAGATACTGCTCGATCCCAACGGGGATTTCAAAAGGGCTCTTGGTGTGCAGGTGATACCTTACGTGGTCGTCATCGACGGTGAAGGAAAGATCATCGGAAGGCATCAGGGTTATACCGATGGTGAGGAGGAGCAGTTGATAGAAGAGGTGAGCGGGGCTGTTAATAAATAAAGAAGGCTATGAAGAGAATGGCAATAGCGGCGTTGCTGCTGATGATCGGTTTGCTGACCAAAGCCCAGTCATTTGAGTTTCAGTATCAGGGTAAGAGTCTCGCGGACGGTGCTACTGTGACGATTGTGGCAGAGGAAGATGCCTGGGGAGTACTGTCGTGTGAGACAAATCCTGCCAGTAATCCTAAGAACGGTCTGATGCTGAAACTGCTCAACGGTAATAGTGCGAATGTGAAGGCAGAACTTCAAATAGAAGAGCAGACCTTTGAGGCTGCAAGAATCCAGTGGTGTATGGGAGGTAATTGTGAGATGTTCGGGGTGAAGAACTATCTGAAAAAGGAATATGTTTCAAATGGTGAGGATCAGGTGCAGTTTGATGCCTCCGACATCACTACAAAGGGTCATCTGCTGGCAAAGATTACCGTCACATGCTCCTTGGAAAGTCATTCTGTCTATGTGAGATTCACAAATGGTGAAGAGTCTGTCAGGGGTGACCTCAATGGCGACGGCAAGGTTGATGCCAGCGATATTGTGACACTTGTGAACATCATTATGGGAAAGGAATAACAATATAAACTAAAAACAATATGATTATGAAACGACTATTTACTTTTTTGTTCGTCTTGCTGACTTGCATAACGGTCAATGCACAGAATGACACTAAAGCCAGAGTTTGGAAAAACTCTCC
>ONTZ01000009.1 GCA_900320905.1 uncultured Prevotella sp. | reverse complement strand
CTTTTTTCATCTGTCATTCCACGATTTTGTCGCATACTGATACACTTTTTGAACTTCAAAAGTGTCAACTTATTCAGTACACGTCAGCATGTTTTCCTGAGGTCGGGATTTCTTCACCCAAATCTGGGGCGCCTTTCTCTTGGGTCGGAATATTTTGCCCTAGATCTGAGGGATAATTTCCCGAGGTCGGAATTTCTTGCCCTAGATTCGGGGGATATTTCTCCGGGGTTGGGATTTTTTCACCCAGAATTGGGACACGATTTCCCGAGGCCGGAATATCTTCTCCTGGTTTTGGGGCTGATTTTTAAAAGATCAAAATGATATGCTCCAGATTCGGGACAGGCCATCCCATAACTTGAAAACCTAGTCCTAAATCCGGGAAAACCGTCCCGAAACTTCATAAACCTGCCTCAAAACTGGGAGACGTTTATGCACACCGTGCAAAAGTCTGCCCCAAAACTGAGGCACGTTTATGCACACCGTGCAAAATCTTCTCCCAAAACTGAGGCATGTTTTTGCACCCCATGCAAAATCTTCCCCCAAATCTGAGGCACGTTTATGCACCCCGTGCAAAATCTTCCCCCAAATCTGGGGCACGTTTATGCACCCCGTGCAAAATCTTCCCCCAAATCTGAGGCACGTTTTTGCACCCCATGCAAAATCTTCCCCCAATTCTGAGGCACATTTTTGCCCCCCATGCATAAACGTCTCCCAGTTTTAGGGCTGAAAAAACAAGGTAAAAATGAGAAAATCCGAAAATCTGGAGGCATGGTGTTACATTCTATGGGTTATGTCGTAAAACAAAAACAGCATTCTATTTGGTAGTTTCAAAAAGAGTTTGTATCTTTGCAACAAAATCAGGTTATTATGAAGAAGCCTTTAAATGATGTTGGCTGTCGTGTTGTTTGGAACAGTTGGCTATGAATTTGAGTCGTCAGGAAATGATGCAGAAGTTAGCAGTCATACAGATCAGTGAGGCTGGAAGCAAGATCGCCTCGATATTAAAGAAACAACTGGGTGCGAGTGTTATTCATCGCACAGACATAGGTAAGGAGTGGAAGAACTTCGATGCCTTTGTCTTTATCGGAGCGATGGGTATCTGCGTGCGGACCATTGCACCTTATATCAAGGATAAACACGAGGACCCGGCGGTGGTGTGTGTCGATAGTATGGGACTGAATGTGATTTCCGTACTATCTGGACATATCGGCGGGGCGAATGCCTTGACGCGAGATATTGCAGCGATGATAGGTGCCCGCGAGATTATCACCACACAGAGCGACAATGCAGGACTTTGGGCACTGGATACGTTTGAAAAGCGTTTTGATTGGCCTGTGGCGAGCGATATCGAGGATATGAACGAGTGTATCTTTGCTTTCGTGAATCGTGAGCCGACGGCCTTGTTGATGGATGTACGCGATGAGGGTACAGACTATCTGGAAGCCACGAAGCCCGAGCATGTTACCATCATCAGTAGCATCCAGGAGGCTGACCCAGGGAAGTACAAGTTGTTGATCATCGTATCGCCCTATGCCTACCAAGTACCCGAAGGACTATTAGAACTCCACTTTGTACCCATGGTGGGAACGATTGGTTTTGGTCTTGCCCATCATCCTGAGGATTACGAAGAGATCTACGACGAGATTGACGAGGCCTTCACGAAGTATGGTTACCTGCCATGCTCTCACCGTTATTGCACCATAGATATAAAGGCCGATGAGCCGTTTGTGAAAATGCTCAGAGATGAGTATGATGAAGAGGTCGTTTTCTTTACTGCCGATGAACTGGCTGCTGTGGATGTCCCCAATCCCAGCGATACCGTTGCGAAGTATATCGGTGCACCCAGCGTCTGCGAGGCTGCCGCTATCTTAGGCTCCAATCACGGCAAACTGATCATCCCCAAGGTGAAAGGGAAAAACTGGACGGCAGCCCTTGCCATTGATGAAAAGTATCTGCGCCAAAGACAGGGGCACATCGAGATTGTGGGTGCCGGACCTGGCGATTCCGACTTGGTGAGTGTTCGTGGTAGGAAGATGTTAGAAAGGGCCGACCTTATATTATATGCGGGCTCTTTGGTGCCCAAGGCATTGACAGAGTGTCATAAGTCAGGTGCTGTTGTGCGCTCCTCTGCCGATATGAACCTCGAAGAACAATGTACGCTGATGAAGGAACATTACGACAAGGGGCATTTCATCGTTCGTCTGCACACGGGCGATCCTTGTATCTTTGGTGCCATTCAGGAACAGATGGCCTTCTTCGACCAAAACGGGATGGACTACCACATCACACCAGGTATCTCTTCTTTCCTCGCTGCCGCAGCAGAGTTGCAGAGCCAGTTCACAATTCCGGAGCGTTGTCAGACCATCATCCTCACACGAGGGGAGGGAAGGACACCGATGCCTGAAAAGGAACAGTTGCATCTGTTGGCCAAGAGTCAGAGTACGATGTGCATCTTCCTATCGGCAGCGATTGTAGATGATGTGCAGCGCGAACTGCTTCAGGAATATCCCGAGGACACCCCTGTTGCTGCCTGCTATCATCTGACCTGGCCTGACCAGAAGATCTATCGCGGTGTATTGAAAGACCTCGCGAAGATCGTCCACGACAACAAACTAACCCTCACCACCATGCTCGTCGTGGGCGAAGCCATCGACAACCGTCAAGGTCTCTCTGAACTATATAATAAACACTTCACCCATCTCTTCAGACAAGGCGAGGCATGATTCTGGTGTTTGGAGGAACGACGGAGGGCCGTAAGGCTGTGGAAGTGCTGGAAGAGGCGTGTTCAAACTATTTCTATAGCACAAAGGCTGGCGAACAGGAACTGTTGTTACACAACGGACAGCGCATCGACGGTGCGATGAACGGTGAGGCGTTGCGCCTGTTCTGTCGTGAGCAACAGATACGACTCATCGTCGATGCAGCCCATCCGTTTGCCACGCAACTCCATGAGACGATAGCCGAAGTAGCCGGTATGTTGGCGATTCCCGTAGTCCGCTATGAGAGAATCTATCCTCCGAGAGATCCGGATATCACATGGATTGACGACTACTCGCAAGTGCCGACGGATATCCATACCCTGTTGGCTACCACAGGTGTGCAGAGCATCAGTAAACTGAAATGGTTGGATGCGCAAGGTGTCAAGGTGTATTATCGGATATTGCCCCGGAAGTCGTCGATTGCTCTGGCACATCAGCAGGGGGCTAAGGATGAACAACTATGCTTCTATGAACTGAATAGCGAGCAGAATCACGAGGACAGACCCCATGATCTCCGCTGTGCTACTATCACAGGGGTCAGTCCCCATGATTCTGTTGAGGCCATCCTTATGAAAGAAAGCGGTCTTTCTGGAGGATTTCAGGAGAAGGTGGATGCTGCCAAAGCCAAAGGAATGAGGATCATCGCCCTGAAACGGCCGCAGACTCCAGCGAATTTTACCATCGTCAACGGCCCTTATGGCTTGCGTCGGGCTGTTGAGAAACTGTTGCCAGAGTTTTATCCCCTGCATAGCGGACTGACAACGGGCACTTGTGCGACAGCTGCGGCCATTGCTGCCACGAGACACTTACTATACGATGAGCAGCCTAACGAGGTTCCTGTGGTATTGCCCAATGGAGAAACCATCATGGTGGATGTAAGGTATGGCGAGGACTGTGCCTACTGCATCAAGGATGCTGGCGATGATCCTGATGTGACAGATGGCTTGGAGATTGGGGCTTTCGCAGAACATACCCTCATGCTGGGAAGACGTAGTTTGATTGATATAGAAGGTGGCATGGGTGTTGGCACGTTCACACTTCCAGGTTTCGACTATCCCCCAGGCTCACCAGCCATCAACAAGGCACCTCGCGAGATGATTTGCAAAAACATTGAGCCACTGATTGATGAACATACACCTTTGAACATCACTATATTCGTTCCGCAAGGCGAGGAGATAGCCAAGCGAACCTTCAATCCCCGTCTGGGTATCGAAGGAGGTATCTCGATTATCGGTGTCTCTGGTATCGTCAAACCTTTTTCTGAGGAGGCTTTCATCGATAGTATCCGTAAGTGTATGACTGTAGCAAAGGCTTCGGGCTCAGACCGTGTGGTGATAAACAGTGGTGGCAAGAGTGAACGCTTTGTCAAGGCTCTCTATCCAGACCTGCCCAGACAGGCGTTTGTGGAATACGGCAACTATATCGGTGAGACATTGAAGATGGCTCACGAACTTCATTTTGAGAACGTCACCCTGGGCGTGATGCTGGGCAAGGCCGTCAAACTGGCTGCGGGCCATCTTGATACACATAGCCGCAAGGTCACTATGGACAAAGATTTTATCCGGCAAATGCTCCGTGAGGCGGGATGTGATATCGATATCAGTGGCATCACACTGGCCAGAGAACTGTGGGATAGGTTGCCGGAAGATAAAAAGAGTGATTTCGCCCGCATAGTTATCAGTCATTGTGCCGAACACTGTTGTCCGCTCCTTCCCAACGGCCAACTTACCATTCTCCTCATCGACGATGAGGGCCACATCTATCCGAAATAAAGATTATTCTCCTGCATCTTCCTTTCTACGGCGGAAGAGCACCATTGCTATCACGGGGGCACCGACGAGGGCAGTGACGCTGTTGACGGGGAGGGCACCCTCGAAACCGGGCATACGGGCGATGAGGTTACAGACCAGTGCAAGGACAGCACCGCAGAGAGCGGTGGCAGGCATCAGGATGGCGTGATCGGAGGTGCGGAAGATGGCACGGGCCAAATGAGGTACGGCGAGACCAATAAACATAATCGGGCCGCAGTAGGCGGTGACAATAGCCACCAGAATGCCCGAAGAGATGATGACCAGCATACGGGCACGACGGATGTTCAAACCGAGGTTGGCAGCATAGCGGTCGCCAAGTAACAGGAGGTTCATGGACTTAATCAACAGACAAGCCAACGGCAGTAGGATACACATCAATACAACGAAGAGAATCATCTCGTCGCCACTGACTCTGGAGAACGAACCGAGCCCCCACACCACAAAGGCCTTGACATCCTCTTCGGGTGCCAGAAACTTCAATACACCGATGATGGCATTGGCCAGATAACCGATCATCACACCGATAATCAAAAGGGTGACGTTGCCCTTCACCTTCTGCGAAACCCAGAGGATGAGTAGCATCACGGCGAGGGCTCCGACGATGGCTGCTACACTCATGGCGGCATCGCCGAGATAGCCCAGACGCGAAAGAGCCACGCCGCCGATTCTGCCGGAGAGCAGTACCACAAAGGCCACGCCGAGGGCAGAGCCGTTGGAGATGCCCAACACGGAGGGACCTGCTAACGGATTACGGAAGACTGTCTGCATCTGGAGACCGCTGACGGCAAGTCCTGCACCGGCGACGATGGCAGTGAGTGCCTGCGGCAGACGGGACTGGAAGATGATGTTTGTCCAGATTTCGTTGGTGTCGTCGCCAAGAAGGATGCGACAGACATCGGTCACGGGAATCCTGACGGAGCCGATGAGCATGTTGACAATCATCAGGACGATAATAGAAGCGACGAGAATGAAAAACCTAGAGAGCCTCATCTTTTATTGTAGTAATCTGTAGTACGTGGGTTGGTAGTCAGGTTCGACGAGTTCTGGATGGAAGATGGCCACGAAGTCCTTCAACAATACATCAGGCTGAATAGGAGAAATCTCGTAGTAGGCCTGCTGCTTCATGTTGCAGTAGATGACCTTCTTTTCTTTGAAAGCCTTGAAGAGTTCGTTGCGAGGTTCGGAGGCTTTCAATGCCTCGTAGGTGAATTCACCAGGAAAGCTATTCAGGATGCGCCAGTAGTCAGCATTGGCAGCGAGAGCGTACATCTTCTCAAACTCCAGATCCTCGCCAGATGTCTCATCGTCGTTGATGACATAGTCTGCGCCGGCATCACGGAAAATCTGAGCTAGGTAGTTCTTTCCGCCGACAGCGTGCCAGTTGCCATAATGCATCTCGCCAGAGAAAACGGTGGGTTTGAAGGATGCCGAAGAGGTTGCTTGCTTCAGGTCACAATACCTCTTTTCAATGCCTGCGAAGACCTCATTGGCCTCTTTCTCCTTGCCAATGAACATCCCCACGAACTTGATCCATTCGGCCTGGCCCAACGGGTCGAGTTCCTGATAGCCAAGATGAGGCACCAGTGTGATACCAGTCTCTTTGATGGCATCGTAACCGCCGCGCTTCGACGGTGAGATGAAGATGACATTCGGATTGGCGGCAAGAATCAGTTCTGTGTCGAAGTTACCTTCCATACCGATCTTCACGATTTGTCCGTCCTTGACCCGTTGGAGGATATCCTGATTAAACAGATTCTTGGTGCCAGTGATGCCCTTCACCACATCATGGGCATTGAGTGCGGTAAAGTTAGACAGTTGCAGGGCTGTCATGCAGATTGTATTATAAATAGGTACACGCACCTTTATATAATTGGCGGGTATCGGCGTGTCGTCGGAATGTACCAAGGCAAAACGATCCTTCTTCCCAACTTCCACAAAACGGACATCTGCCGAGTCGCGGACGGTAAAGCCCGTGGCATATTTCACAGTAACCTCAACAAGAGAGTCGTTGGTCGTAGTATCATTCTGTCCAGAAGTGGAGCCGTTCTTGCCAGAACAGGCGCAGAGCACAAGGGCTGTTATTACATATATAGTTCTTTTCATATCTATTTGAATTTTACTTTCAATCCGATGACCAGCATACGACCAGGGGTGTAGAGGGCATACTTACGGGTAGGGGAGTCGATGCGGCGGTCTGCCTTATTAAAGAGGTTATCGATGCCGATGCTCGGTTCGAGGAGTGCCCACTTCACCAAGTCGAAGGTATGGGTGGTATTTAGGTTCCAAAGGCCAAAACCGGGGGCATCCTCGTAGGTACCAGTATAGTAGGTCTTTGACTGCAAGCGTCCGTTGAGGTTGACATTCAGTCCGTATCTGTTCCAGGAATGGTGATAGTTGGCGGTGATGGTGGCGGCATGGCGGATGCTGCGTTCCAAGACCGTCCACTCTTCGTCGCTCTTGGTACGGGCATAAGAATAGGCATAGTTGGCGGAGAGGTTGAAGCCTCGGAACAGATTTGCCGACACATTTACCTGAATACCTTTCACATCGCCCTTGTCGCTGTTCTGATATAGCGCATAACTCACCATCTTTTCGGCTTGATCCTGTGTCATCTCCTGGAATTCTGCCATCAACATCTTCCGACTCGCGTCATCGATGCTGACATTTTGTTTCACCACCATGTCGTTGATACGGTTCAGGTAACCAGTCAGACTGATGGCAATGATTTGTGTGCGATATTCGGCATTGAGGGAGACGTAGTGACTCTTCTCCGGTTTCAGGTCTTGGTTGCCGAAACTGATCTGTGCCTTGCCACGGTTGACGGAGAAGTAATGGTAATAGAGTTCGTCGAGACCTGGCGCACGGAAACCAGTAGAGTAGGTGGCCCGGAAACGGAAATTCCCGGGGGCGTACATCAGCGTGGCCTTGGGGGTCAGGTGGTTGTTGAAGGTCTTGTGATGGGTCAGGCGCAGTCCGAGGATGGCAGTGAAATCCTTGAAGAGTTTCTGTTCGTGCTGGGCGTATGCTGCCAGGGTATGGACACTCTGGTCGATGTTGCCAGAGGTGGCTGTCAGATAGTCCTTGCGCCAGTCGGTCCCGAAGATGGTGGTGGACTGACTACTGAAGCCTAAGATGGCTTTCAGTTTTCCTTCCATGGTACGTTGTTTCTTGGATTGCACATAGTCGCCGACGGCATAGTCCTTGGTTTCCACATCGTATTCCTTGCCGTAGCGGAAACGGTCAACGGTGAAGTCTGCCTGTAAGGAGTTCCTGCTCGTGAACTTATAGATGCCTCCCACATTCCAGCGCAGTCCCTTGTAGCGCATCTCATAGTCGGTACCTCCAGTGATGTCGGAGCGTGTTTCGGGACGATCCGTCATCTTATAAGAATAGTCTATGCCCGCATTCAGTGCCAGGTGCTGGTTGGGGGCGTAGGTGAATTTTTGTCCGAGGATATTGGCACGATAGCCGGTATAGAACGGTGCTATCGTTTGTTGTGTCTCTGTGTCTGAACCTTTGACGTATTCTAAGTCGTTGTTCTGATAACTGTCAGCCTGGTCTCTGCTGAATGAGGTGTATGAGCCGAAGCCATTCGTATAGATGTCGAGACTGACGTTCTCTGTGAATTGTCCATGTCCGGAGATCCTTGTGTCGGAAGTGACACTGACGAGGTCTTGTGTCGGTTGGTCTATGATGATATTGATTACACCTGCGATGGCATCGGAGCCGTAGAGTGAGGAAGCAGCACCATCGAGTACCTCGATACGTTTCACCCGTGACATGTTGATGCGGTTCAGGTCGATGTTGTTGGAGATGTCGCCGGAGAGTTTCTGGCCATTGATGAGAACAAGGATATACTTGTTGCCGAGACCGTTCAACCGCAGAAAGGTTCCCATCGAGTTTGGTGCCATCGACACCTGGGGCATCATCCTCGTCAAGGCACCGTCGAAGGTACTGATACCCTGTTCGCGAATCTCCTGTGCAGAGAGCACATGCACGGGGGTGGCTGTGGATTTCAGTCTCTGGTGATGCCCGGAACCTGTTACGACCACAGGATTCATATTATAGGTACGCTCCACAGAGGATGAGTCCTTGCGTGTCATCGTATGGATCTGAGCCTGTCCGCTGATGCTGACAATGAGCAGACATGATAAGAATATCAAAGAGGTAGATGCTGTCTCACGACAGCATCTACTCATTATCAAACTTATATAATAATACACGTAGTTTATACTAAAAGAGTGTTATTCCTCAGGATTCTTTGAATGGTAGTAGTCCAAAGCCGGACCATCGATGGCGTATTTTGTGTGTTCAATCCACACCTCACGGATGGTGGGCAGTTCGAGCAGTCCTTTGTGGATGACATTCTCCTCAGGGCAGTCATAGCCGAGGTGGCGGAAGTACATCTTCCAAGAGGTATCCTCTACCTCACCTCCCTCGTTGGGAGTGAAACCGACACCGTCTTCCCAGTTGTCGTCGTCATCACCACCCATGTCGTTGTGACCATGATCACCATCGATAGACATCAATGGGTGGAGGAACACCTTACCACTGGTGATACCAGCGGCTGTCATACGAGTCCATACGTGGGTCTTGAAGTTCTCCATCATATCCACCGTACCTACAAAGTAATTCGGGCTGTACTTCTGCAAAGCGGTTTCTAGTTGAGTGTAACGCACATTAGCCTTATAGGTATCGTACGAGTCGGGGTTACCGTGACCCATGAAGGCAACGGTACCCTGAGCGGCCTTGTCCTTATAGAGTTCGTTGAGTTGCTTGGCCACTTCATTCACATCCCACTCAGCATCCTGCAGTAGGGGAACGCCAAGTCTCAGTTCCACATTGGCCAGATAGTCGTCGTCGAGGTCGCCATAGGCGTTGTTGGCGAAGTCCTTGATGTAGTTTATCACACGGGTGTACTCCTCACCAGGAATCACTTGCAGCGACTGAACAACAACCTCTTCGTAGCGTACATCTTTATCAGCAAAAGCGTTGAGCCAGAAAGGAGGTGCATAGTAGTTTCGAGGATCAGTGTTCTCACCAGCAGCGGCACGGTTGATACAGATGGCCGATGAATAACTGAGGAAAATGTCATAGTCAGGGAATGCTGTCTTGTAAGCCTCGATAGTGTTGTCGAAAGCATCGAAAGCCTGCTCCCACGTAGAACCAAAGGCTACGAGCAGGATGGCTCTGTCGTGCTTCTTCTTGCTAATCACATCATCAGTGACAATCTTCTGGTATTTCGACCAGTTGTTGTCCTGAGGAACCTCTACAGGAACTTCCACAGGAACCTCCACAGGAACTTCTACGATTTTCTCGACTTCCTTTTCTTTTTCACAGGAGGTGAGACCTGCGGTGAGGCAGACGGCTGCGAATGCCATCACCAAATACTTAATCTTCTTCATTGTTACTTGATTTTGAGTTGTTATTAATGTTAGAAAACTTGAGTTTCTTACCTTGTGCAAATCTGACAGTAAGGGTGCCATAGACGGTGCGACCGGGAGAGGTCGTTCCTAAATGCAGGCCATGATAGGTACGGTCCACATAATTGAAGATATTGTCGATGCCTGCCTCCATACGGAAGAACCATTTCTTGGCAACAGGGAATTCGTGGTTGGTGGAGACGCGCCATATCTGGTAGCCCTTGCCGTCGCCGTCAATCTGATAGTAGCGTTTGCTCGACATACGACCATAGAGTCCAAGTCCCATATTGTATTTCTCCGTGAAGGCATGGCTCCAGGTTGCATACCAACTGCCTTTGTGGTGAGCCGTTCCGTCGATGACGATATCTGTCAGTTTCTCATGGGTCGTATCGTATTGTTTGGCTTCGGTATCGAGATAACTATAACTGCCTCCCAGCATCCAGTCACGGTTCAGACGATAGCGCACAGACACATCGATGCCCCTGGTCTTGGCCGACTCTAAGTTCTGATACTGACGTGTCTTCTTGGGGTCGTAGGTCACGATATATTCTGCCGGTGCTTGCGTATTGGGGATGGTCACCAATGTAATCATATTGTCCACGTGGTTCAGATAGCCCGTCACCGTCAGATTCAGTCCCTGCCAGTTGTACTCTCCACTGATAGCGTAGTAGTTAGAGGTTTGTGGCATCAGTTTTTCATTACCTATATATAAATAGGTGGCGTTCATATACTTCACATAGCGGTAGTTCTGTTCTTTGGGAGTCGGTGTCTTGAAACCCTGACTCCATGTGGCTCTCAGACGGAAATCGCTGCCAAGAGAGAGCATACCAGAGACCTTGGGTGTCAGACGGAAGCCAAACTGTCCGTTATGATTCAGGCGAAGCCCTCCTGTCAAGTTAGCCGTCATCTTCTTACTAATGGCATAGTTGAACTCATCCTGAACGTAAGCAGCCTCCGTATGGTCCCTCGCCACACCATCCTTTACCCGCATCGGGGCTTCGAGATAATCGTAACGCCACTCCAGACCTCCACTCAACCGATTGTTGTAGGGCAACGAGAAGACACCCTTCAGGTGTGCCATCGTGCGACGTTGGTCGCTTTGCAACTCTTCGTCATCAGGGAAATAGGGATAATAGGGCGTGAACTTACCCTGCGGGTCATAACCGTCAGTCAGGGTGATGGCAGTGAAATAGTAATAGTAAGCGTGACGATCCCAGTTTACATCAAGCGTCAAGTGGTCTGTTTTGTTGAGTTTCCATATACCGCCTGCTGCCAGACTCTGGTTACGGTACTCCATATCGTAGGTCTTCACGTCAACGGCAGCATACTTGCCACTCGGACGGTAGATACGTTTCCAATAGGTACTGCCCTCGGCATAGAGTTCCAGATTCTTCAAAGGCTCGTAGGTCAGACGCTCAGAAACCTGCCAGTTGGTATGGCGGTTCACCGTCATATTGCGCGAGTCTTCTATCAGGAATTCCGTCTGGCGAGGATCTTCCGTTGCCGTATTCTGCCAACCGTCTGAGTGCTGGAGTTGGAAGTTCGTATAACTCTTGATTTTGCCAATGGCAATACCCAGTCCGTTGTGCTGTCGCAGGTCACCATAACTGCCACCACGAGTGCTGTTCTCTATGAGCAATCCTTCGTTATGTTTCTTGGTGATGATGTTCACCACACCTGCAATGGCATCCGAGCCATAGAGCGCACTCGATGCTCCTTTCACAATCTCAATCTTCTCAATGTTCTGGGGATCGATGAGTGACAGGTCGTTCTGACCTCCTACATCGCCATGAATACGCTTACCGTCGACCAGTATCAGGATATAACTGTTTCCTAGACCATTCAGTTGCATCTGCGAGCCCATATCGTCCTCGCTGAAAGCAAACGAAGCCGTTAGTCCGGAGAGAATATCCTCGATGCTGCGACCACCATAGTTTTTCAACATCTTGGCCGTAATCACCTCCGTCTGAACAGGCGCATCCTTCAACAGGTGCTGTGTACCAGTACCCGTCACCACTACCTCTTGTAGACTGTCCGTGCGCCAGACATCTGTCTGAGCCCAAGAGCCGGCAGCCAACAGCCAAAGGCAAATAGCCAGTTTCTGTCTCATTGTCAAAACGTCTTTCTTTTCCGCTCCGCATATCCCTGTACGGACGTACTTATGGTTTGGGGCAGGTCTTCTGACTTTCCTCAGTCTGCTCTACCTTCCCGACAACTTGTCAGTGGTGTTATACAAGCAGACCTCTCGAAGGAGGATTACAGCTGCAGGTACAGTTCCGGACTCTCACCGGATTCCCTTACATCAGGCGGCTTCGGCCACCAGATTGCCAAATTCTGGGTGCAAAAATACAAATAAGAAATCAAATTACCAAATAAAAACAAAAAAATATGTAACGTCGTGTCTTCTTTGCAGTAATTATGCAGATTCTGTAGGGTTTTCTTGTTTGTTTGTTTACTTTTTATTATTTTTGCACCCGAAAATTGAACAACTTAACACAAACAAATACATAACGATATGTGTGGAATAGTAGGTTATATTGGCACGAAAGAGGCCTATCCGATTTTGATTAAAGGACTCCGGCGACTGGAATACCGTGGCTACGACTCGGCTGGCGTAGCCCTGATTAACGGTAATGGAGACCTGAACGTCTATAAGGCGAAAGGCAAGGTTGACAATCTTTGTGAGTTCTGTAACGACAAGAACGTGAGCGGTACCATCGGTATCGCCCATACCCGCTGGGCCACGCATGGCGAGCCTTCGTCACGCAATGCCCATCCTCATTACTCGCAGAGCCACAATCTGGCCATCATCCACAACGGCATCATCGAGAACTATGCCGACATCAAAGAGAAACTGAAGGAGAAAGGTGTGCAGTTTATCAGCGACACTGACACCGAGGTGCTGGTGCAGTTGATAGAATATATTATGGTGAAGAAGAACATCTCGCTATTGGAGGCTGTGCAGGTGGCGCTCTATCAGGTGATCGGTGCATATGCCATCGCCGTGCTCGACAAACGTGAACCGAATCAGATCATCGCTGCCCGCAAGCAGAGTCCGCTGGTGGTAGGTATCGGTGAGGATGAGTTCTTCCTTGGCTCCGATGCCAGTCCGATTGTGGAATATACCGACAAGGTGGTTTATCTCGAGGACGGCAACATCGCCGTCATCCGTCGGGGGGAGGACATGCACGTGCTGAGCATCCTCGGCGAAGAGCAGGAACTGAAGGTGAAGACCGTGGATATCGACCTCGGTCAGATTGAGAAGGGTGGCTATCCGCACTTTATGTTGAAGGAAATCTTCGAACAGCCGGAGTGCCTGACAAACTGTATGCGTGGTCGCGTGAACTTGGAGGCTGACCATGTGACGCTCTCAGCACTCATAGATTATCGTCGGCAGATGTTGGAAACCAAGCGTGTCATCATTGTGGCCTGCGGTACTTCCTGGCATGCAGGACTCATCGGCAAGCAACTGATAGAGACATTTTGTAGGATACCGGTGGAAGTGGAGTACGCCTCGGAATTCCGTTACAGAAATCCTGTTGTGGGCAAGGGTGATGTGGTGATTGCTATCTCCCAGAGCGGTGAGACTGCCG
The DNA here is from genome assembly GCA_900320905.1 of uncultured Prevotella sp. Taxonomy (GTDB): domain Bacteria; phylum Bacteroidota; class Bacteroidia; order Bacteroidales; family Bacteroidaceae; genus Prevotella. Next base: position 63,155 of record ONTZ01000009.1, on the reverse strand, counting down.
ACACGCTGGCTGCCGTGCAACTGGCTAAGGAGCACGGTGCCTTCATCTATGGCATCTGCAATGCCATTGGCAGCAGTATCCCTCGTGCGACGGACACTGGTACCTATATCCACGTCGGCCCGGAGATTGGTGTGGCCTCGACAAAGGCTTTCACAGGTCAGGTGACGGTGCTTACGATGATAGCCCTTGCAATGGGTGAGGCAAAGGGAACCATCGACCGTCAGGAATATCTGAAAGTGGTCAGGGGACTGAGTGAGATTCCCGTGAAGATCCGTGAGGTGTTGCAGACCAACGAGAAGATTGCTGACCTTGCACGCACCTTTACTTATGCGCATAACTTCCTCTACTTAGGTCGCGGCTATTCGTATCCTGTGGCATTGGAAGGGGCTCTGAAATTGAAGGAGATCTCATATATCCATGCCGAGGGCTATCCAGCCGCTGAGATGAAGCACGGCCCCATCGCTCTCATCGACTCTGACATGCCAGTGGTGGTCATCGCCACGCACAATGCCATGTACGAGAAAGTACTGTCGAATATCCAGGAAATCAAGGCACGTCAGGGTAGGGTGATTGCCCTTGTCTCGAAGGGCGACGATACCATCGCGAAGATTGCCGACGAGGTGATTGAGTTGCCAGATGTGCAGGAATGTCTCGAACCCTTGGTGGCTACTATCCCCTTGCAATTGCTGGCCTATCACGTGGCTGTCTGTAAGGGTAAGAACGTGGACCAGCCAAGGAATCTGGCGAAGTCTGTGACCGTGGAATAATCAGTGGAATATGGGTCACTTTGTTCCATAAAACGGGCAGAATATCGACAGAATAGGCTCAAAAGTAAAAAAAATAGCGGAATAATTTGGAGATTTCAAATTATTCCATTATTTTTGCAGTCTAGAATAATCGTTACTACGTAATCAATAATGGACGCAGGATCTACATTAGAGTCAAAAATCAACCGGGGCGACTATAAAATTCTGATTGTCGACGACGTAATGAGCAATGTGTTGTTGCTGAAAATACTGTTGACAAATGAGAAGTTCCAGGTATGCACGGCGAACTGCGGTAAGGCATGTATCGAGCAGGCCAAGGCAGAGCATCCCGACCTGATTCTTCTTGACGTGATGATGCCCGACATCAATGGTTTTGATACGGCTGTCATCATGAAGAAAGATCCTGAGTTGGCTGACATACCCATCATCTTCCTGACGGCATTGAATACACCACAGGATTTGGTGCATGGTTTCCAAGTGGGAGCAAACGACTTCCTGACGAAGCCTTTCAACAAGGAAGAATTGGTAATGCGTGTGATGCAGCAGATTTCGCTCGTGGCTGCCAAGCGGATTATTGAACAGCAAAACAAGGAACTGAAGGCGACGCTGAGCAACCGTGATAAGATGTATTCTGTGATTGCGCACGATCTCCGTTCCCCGATGGCCAGCATCCGTATGGTGCTCAACCTCGTGGTGCAGTCAACATCGGTAGAAACTGTGGGACAAGAATTGTACAATTTGCTTGATCAGGCCAATAAGGAGTCGGAGGAGGTGCACGACCTGTTGGACAACCTGCTGAAATGGACGAAGAGTCAGACAGGTCGACTGAATGTGGTGTTACAGGATTTGGACTTGAAGGATATCGTGCCCGGTGTCGTTGAGATATTTGAGATGATAGCCAAGACGAAGCGTATCAAACTCGATTTGCAGCACGCTGGCGAACCGTTGGTGGTCCACGCGGATAATGATATGTTGAAGACTGTGGTACGTAACTTCTTGTCGAACGCCATCAAGTTCTCGCCGGAGGACTCAACCATCGAGATCATTATGACGAGAGAAGGGGAGAATGCGAAGATCAGTGTCAGGGATCATGGCGTGGGCATCTCTGCCGACCGTCTTGAATCCATCTTCCATAAGGGTGAGACGACCTACGGTACAGACGGTGAGGAAGGCTCTGGTCTCGGTCTTCAACTCTGTCAGGACTTCGCCAAGAAGAATGGCGGCGACTGTACGGTGGAATCTGTCGAAGGTGAGGGCTCTACGTTCAGTGTCTTTATCCCACTCAAGAAAGACTGATGGCTACACCTATATATATTATAGAAGAAAAGAAACTTCGCCGCAACCTCACGCTCATTGCTGATGTTGCGGCGAAGGCCGATATAGAAATTATCCTTGCCTTCAAGGCCTTTGCACTGTGGAAGACTTTTCCTGTCTTCCGCGAGTATATTCACGCTACCACGGCCAGTTCACTGTCGGAGGCGCGGTTGGCCTTGGAGGAGTTTGGTGCACCGGCTCATACATATTCACCTGCCTACACAAACGAGGAATTTGATGAGATCGTCATTTGTTCGTCGCATCTGACATTTAATTCCCTCTCTCAGTATGAGCGTTTCCGTGAGCGAGCCAAAAACGTTTCGGTGGGTCTTCGAATCAATCCGGAGTATTCCGAGGTGGAAACATTGCTCTATAATCCCTGTGCCCCAGGGACACGTTTTGGCGTGACAGCCGACAAACTGCCGGAGCAACTGCCCTCTGACATTGAGGGCTTCCATTGTCATTGTCATTGTGAGAGTGGGGCAGATGTGTTCCAGCGTACGCTCATGCATATCGAGAAGAAATTCTCGCACTGGTTCCCTCAGTTGAAATGGATTAACTTCGGGGGCGGTCATCTGATGACGCGGAAAGACTATGATGTGGCGTTGCTGATTCGCCTGATGAAAGACTTTCGTCAGCGCTATCCCTGGTTGAAGGTGATTCTGGAACCGGGCAGTGCCTTTGCCTGGCAGACAGGGCCATTAGTGGCTCATGTGGTGGATATTGTGGAGGACAAGGGCATTCGGACGGCAATTCTGGATGTGAGTTTTACCTGTCATATGCCCGATTGTTTGGAGATGCCGTATTATCCTGAAGTCCGTGGTGCCGAGCACGTGGAGGAGGGGGGCTATCGCTTGGGTGGTAATAGTTGTCTGAGTGGCGACTTTATGGGCTGCTGGCGTTTCAATCATGAATTGCAGGTGGGCGAGGAAATAATCTTCGAGGATATGATCCATTATACGACAGTCAAGACAAACACCTTCAACGGTATTTCCCATCCGTCAATAGGTATGCTGCACGTGGATGGTCGCTTGGAGATTCTGCGCGAGTTTGGGTACAAAGATTACCGAAATCGGATGGATTAAGCCTTATGGACTGCCCGTTTTTCGATAAAATGGCATTTTTTTAGAAAAAAAACACCAAAAAAGTTTGTCAGTTCCGAAAAAAGCATTACCTTTGCATCCGCAATCGAGAGAGATGCCCTCCAGAGGAGGATGAAAATGCGGAAATAGCTCAGTTGGTAGAGCACAACCTTGCCAAGGTTGGGGTCGCGGGTCCGAGTCCCGTTTTCCGCTCCACTTATTGAACAAAAAAGAGGCATCCTGGTAATGGGCCAGATGCGAAAATGCCCAGGTGGCGGAATTGGTAGACGCGCACGTTTCAGGTGCGTGTGCCGCGAGGCGTGCAGGTTCGAGTCCTGTTCTGGGCACTCTTTTTTTTCAGTATTGATTTTGTTGGAGAGGTGGCGGAATTGGTAGACGCGCTACTTTGAGGGGGTAGTGTCAATTGCGACGTGGGAGTTCGAGTCTCCTCCTCTTCACAATGCGTTTTTTATGCGGAAATAGCTCAGTTGGTAGAGCACAACCTTGCCAAGGTTGGGGTCGCGGGTCCGAGTCCCGTTTTCCGCTCTTTTTATTAAGGAAAACAACTTTTTCTCATACAAATGAATTTATATTTAAGGTATTTCGATCGTGAAACACTGGTAGCGAGTGTTGACGAAGCCATAGAATTCTTGCGGGATATAGATGAAATAGGTATGAACCCCGTACTTGAGGCGGATATCCGCGAGTACGCTGTAAGCGACGTGTTTTATCCTAAGCGTTATAAAGTGCGTCCGAGAGTGTATTTTATTGTCATTAAAACAGAAGCAAAGACTATGCAAGATTTTAAAGATAAGAAGGCTGTGCATTTGATTCCACAGCCAACAAAGGCGGCTGCCCCGGCATTGGTGCGCCTGAATGAGATCAGACCGGGATGGTATGAAGGTGCGATTGATTTCAAACGCGTGCTGCTGGTGCCTGGCACCGGTAAGTTCCAATATCGTGACACCCAGTTTGTGGCCGATGTGAAGGCAGAGTCGGGGATGGACTGCTACAACCGCATCGTGGACTATCTGCGTGAGCGGGTGGATGCCCGTAGTCAGTTCCCGTCGGCTAAGGGAAAGAACTTCAAGTTCCGCTACTTGGGAATGACCAAGTAAGCCATAATAAACCTTTTAAATTTTATATCTATGAACAAAGTAATGCTTATCGGAAACGTAGGGCAGGAGCCCGAAGTCCGTTATGTGGATCAGGGCGTGGCAGTGGCTCGTGTGCGCCTTGCTACGACAGAGCGCGGTTACACGTTGCAGAATGGCACTCAGGTGCCGGAACACACAGACTGGCACAACATCATCCTTTGGAGACGGCTGGCAGAAGTCGTTGAGAAATATGTCCACAAGGGTGACAAACTCTACATCGAAGGTCGTATCCGCTATACCTCCTACGATGACAAACAGGGTCAGAAGCGTTATGCCACAGAGATCTGGGCTGACAATATGGAAATGCTGACACCGAAGGGCAACACACCAGGAGAACAGTCCATGACGGCTGGCACACCGGCAGGACAGTCCGTGGTGGCCAGTGAGCCTGATCCTGAGTCTGTCTCCAATAATGATAATGGCGAGCAATTGCCATTCTGATGATGTACTAAATGGACTATCTTCAACAAATATTGAGTGAAGTAACTATCATGGCTCCCTCCATGGGAGCCATCTTTGCAGGCACCCTAGCCGTCATTCTCCTTTCCTTTTCCGGCTTTGCATCGGGTTCCGAGATTGCCTTTTTTTCTTTGTCGCCAAACGACTTGAACGAACTGGAAGAAAGCAATAACGAACGCGACAAGCGCATTCTGGAATTAAGCGAGGATTCTGAGCGCACGCTGGCCACCATCCTGATTACCAATAATCTGGTGAATGTGGCTATCATCATGCTCAGCACCTATTTCTTCGAACACCTTATCGACTTCGGACAGGCAGCCTGGTGGTTGGAGTTTCTGGTTATCACCGTACTTCTGACTTTCCTGTTGTTGCTTTTCGGCGAGATCATTCCGAAGGTTTATTGCGGGCAGCATGCGCTGGCGATGTGTCGTCGTAACTGCGGCGGTATCACTATCTTGCGGAAACTGTTTTATCCAGTGGCTTCCGTCCTGATTCGCTCCGGCATCTGGGCGTCGAAGGTTGTGCAGAAGGAGAGCCATGTGCTCAGTGTGGACGATCTGGAACAGGCACTCGAACTGACCGACGAGGACGAGTTGAAGGAAGAGAAGAATATGTTGGAGGGCATCGTGCGCTTCGGAGACGAGACAGCCAAGGAGGTGATGACGAGCCGTCAGGATGTCGTTGATCTCGATTTCCGCAGCAAGTTCCCAGATGTCATCAAGTGTATCGTAGAGAACAATTACTCCCGCATCCCCGTCTATCAGGACTCTATCGATAATGTGCGCGGCATCCTTTATATCAAGGACCTGCTGCCGCATTTGTCGAAGCCCGCGAACTTCCGCTGGCAGTCGCTCATCCGTCCGCCGTATTTCGTGCCGGAGACGAAAAAAATCGATGACCTGTTGCGCGAGTTTCAGGAGAACAAGGTGCATATTGCCATCGTAGTTGATGAGTTCGGTGGCACCAGCGGCATCATTACCTTGGAGGATATCTTGGAGGAGATTGTCGGCGAGATCAACGATGAGTACGATGATGAGGAGAAGAACTACGTACGCATCAATGCCAATACCTATGTGTTTGAGGGCAAGACGCTGCTCTCCGATTTCTTCAAGATCATGGATCTCGACGACGATACCTTCGAGGAGGTGGAGGGGGATGCCGACTCATTGGCCGGTCTGCTTCTGGAAATCAAGGGCGATTTCCCCGAAATGCACGAGCGTATCGATTTCGAGAACTTCACGTTCGAGGTGACGGCTCTCGATGAGCATAGGATTTCGAAGATAAAGGTAATTGTTCATCCCAAGCAATCTTAGGCCGACCAAGGATTGCCTAGGATTTCCTAGGATCTCCTAGGATTGCTTAGGATTTCCTAGGATTGCCTAGTATCTCCTATGGCAGGGCGAAACTACCACCCGATTTCATTATAGCCTGCGGCGTAGTACCAGCCCATCCGCTGGATGTAGATATTGTTAGAAGTCCGCTGGGGATATGTCGGCACGAACATACTCACGCCGCCATATTTCTCTTCCGTCACGGTAAAATAACTACCATAATATCTATCCCACCGTTCCCAGTAGGTGGCTTTTACACTATTCTTATCAATCATCCAGTTTTCGGCCATCTTCTTGTAGATGACAGCCTTGTCGAGCACCTGTTTCCAGTTGTTATAGTCGGCTGGTTCGGCATATTTTAGGATGAAGTCGTTGGCATCGTAGAATTCCCTTTCATAAGAGTAATCATAGTAGTAATGTATCAGCCCGGTCATGTCGGGATAGTCGTCACCTAAGTTTGGCTTAATGGCTTTCAGCACGGATTGGGTGGCACTGGCGAGGTTTTCCATCTCGCTTGTCCTGACCACGGAGAGGGGTAAGTCGTATCCACTGGCCCGCTGCTCATAATAATAGTCTATGATGGATTTTGCGAACGATGGAACATTGTTGATAGTCCCTTTCTCAAACATGGCCGGCACCACCTTGTCGTAGGGCCCCCCCTCACCGGGGATCTCAGCGGGCGAGCCTATGATATAGTCCGTCACATTGCGAAGTTCATAAGCGGTCTCTAGGCACATCATATTGCAGCAGTCGCAGAAGATGTACGTCAGATGGGGCAGTTTCGAGAGCACCTTCGCCATTGTGGGAATGTTCATCCATTTGCCGAAATCTTCACTGCCGTTTCTCCCATTATCTACACCGTAGGCCTTCCGCGCCATCGCTGTATAGGCTACGGAGTCTCTCATCAACCAGCCTGAGCCGTGCCCCCAGAGTCCGAGGGCGTAGTCATTGTTCTTTGACGGGTATTTCTTGAAGGCGTATCTGATCACGCCCTCCATCACCTGACCTTCGCTGGAGTAGGGGTCGTCGGCTACGGATGTCCTCGCTGGGTTGAGGTTCATCTCATCCGCGATGTTCTTGATTGAGACGGAGTCCACGAACTGCCCCTTCTTGACTCTGGCTAGCCAGGGTATTTCCCTTGTGGAGCCGCGGTCTACGTAGACCAGCAGGTTGTTGTCGCCGATGCTCATGGAGCCAGTTTTTATCTCGTCCAAATCGATATCGACATAGTCCCAGAGACTGCATTCTCCGGAGATATAGATTAGCACCGTGCGGTCGGCCTTCACTTCCTTGTTGTCTTCATCGTCCTTGTTGCAGGCGGTGAGTGCTACCATTGCTATGATCGCAAAGAGTATTTTCTTCATATATCTCAATAATTTGGGTGCAAAGATACAAAATAAATCCTAATTCATCGTTTATAATTCTTTTTTTTCGTAACTTTGCGCGTCAAAATTGGAAAATAATGAAGAGACTCATCATATTTCTGCTGGTTTGCATCCTCGCCATTGCCGTGGGAGATGCATACGCCCAGCGCTCGAAGAAGAACAGTGGGCGCAAGCGCCCCAAGACCACCAAGGTGGTGAAAGGCAAGAAAAAGGCCACGGCGAAGAAGGCCGCCAAAGCCTCGACCAAGAAGCGGGCAGCCAAGAAACCGGCGCGACGGAAGTCTGTCGCCCAGAGGCCTCGGCCCGTCGTGAACCTGGAGGATGGCGATCCCTATATCATGTGCGAGGACACCTGCGGTCATGTACATGGCATCGACCTGAGCCACTATCAGGGTGAGGTGTTCTGGGAAACCGTCGGTGGTCATACGAAGATGGCCTATGTCTATCTGAAAGCCACCGAGGGTGGCGACCGCATCGACTCGCGCTACGAGCGCAACATCGAACTGGCTCATCGCTACGGGCTGAAGGTAGGATCCTATCACTTCTTCCGCCCCAAGACGCCGCTGCACCAGCAATTGCGTAACTTCACCACCCAATGCCTGCCCGGCGAGCAAGATCTGATTCCGATGATTGATGTAGAGACGACGGGCAATATGTCCGATGCTCAGTTCTGCGACTCGCTGACGACTTTCCTTCGGATGGTGGAGCGCGCCTATCATCAGAAGCCCCTGGTCTACACCTTCCGCAATTTCTACAACTGGCATCTTGTAGGCCAACTCGACGACTACCAATTGATGATTGCTATGTATCAGGATGAGGAGCCCGTGCTGGCCGACGGTCGCGACATCACCATGTGGCAGTACACTGGAAAGGGCCGCATCATCGGCATAAACGGCTATGTGGACAAGTCTCGCTTCCTCGGCAACCATGCCCTCCGCGAGATCCGTTTCCGCCATTAAATTGTAAATTGTTAAATTTAAATGATATGATAATCAAGTGTCCGGAATGCGGTCATCAGGTAAGCGACCGCGCCAAGACTTGTCCCTCATGCGGGATTGAGATAGTTGGAAAGATTACCCGTTGTCCTGACTGTGGAGAGTATATCTTCAAGGATGACCGTGAGTGTCCGAACTGCCATTGCAGTATCAATGCCTCGGCCAGCGAGCCCGCCGCCGGGCAGAGCGTGGCTGCCCAGTCGTATGCCATGATGCCAGAGATTCCCGAGATTCCACAGCCGGAGGAGCCCAAGAAGAAGACGGGGCATAAGGTTCTGTGGTCGTCGGTCGTCGTGGGCTTCGTCATCGCCCTGATCATCGTGTTTCTTGGGATCTATTTCTATCAGAAGTCGCAGCAGGAAATCGAGATGCGGGCCTACGAGAATGCCATGATGAGTGCGGAACCTGCTGTGCTGCAGAATTTCCTCGACATGTATATCGATGCCTCCGTGGCACATCGTGATTCCATCAAAGCACATCTGGAGATATTGAAGAAGGTGGATCGCGACTGGCAGAACGCCTTGGCCAGTCGGTCGAAGGTTACCCTCCAATTGTTTATGGATCGCAATCCGGAGAATATCCACGTGACTGAGGCCCGTCTGATGATTGACTCGCTCGACTATGAGGCGGCCAAGTTGGAGGACACGATGGATGCTTATCAGAAATATATGGACAACCATCAACAGGGCGCCTATTACGACGAGGCCGCCAATGCCTACGACCGTATCCGGGAAGAGGCCGAGGCCAAGCGCCGTCAGGCCCAGCAGGATTCCATCATGAAAGCCCAGCAGGCTGCCGAGCCCCAGAAGATTCAGCCGGCTCAGCCCAAGCCTGCCAAACCTGTGGCAAAGCCTGTGGCAAAACCAGCACAAACGGCGGCCAAGCCTGCAAAAAAACAATAGTCTTATTCCTCAATATGTGAGAGGGAATGGGCAAACGACGCGAAGAAGTTTGTCAACGTCTCTGAAGGAAAATAACGGAAGTATCGTGCGGAACGGTGTATATGCCCGAGCATGGCACTTCCGTTACTTGTATGCACGAAAATGTTGCCGGCATCCTGTGAAAAGTAAAAGTCTCTGGCACGGGCATTGGTGAATTCGATGAGTTCTTGTGCCACTTGTTCCACGTTCTTGTCGCGCTTGCTGCCCGCAAAGGCAATCTCTTCTTTCTCGAATCCCAGCAGTTCCATCAACAGTGAGGCCTCCAGTTTGGCCACTTGTTGTAGTTGGAGTGTCTTAAGCCATTTGTCCAGCGTCGTGAAGTCAGCGTGGTGGCCATCCGTGCGGAGACTGATGCCCAGTTCCACGAGTTGTCGGAGGGGCACGCCCTCGTTGAGGATGTGTCGCGACACACGGATGATGGTGAGCAGCACCTGACGAGTGTGGATGTCCGACTGTTCGTCGTCGAGGATGGTTTGGAGTTTCTTGTTCAGCAGCGGGTTCGTCAGGTGGTCTGCCCGCAGGAACTCGTCGGGTTCCTCTTCTGCATTGCGCGCTTTCTTGCGTATCTCCAGGATGGTCTTCTCCCATAGTTGCCATTGCTTGTCCGTCAGATGGAGGAAAAACTGGTCCTTGCAGTGCTGCAGGCCTTCGTAGACATAACCTGCCACATCGTGCATGACGGCCAGTTGATAGAGTTGTCCCCACTTGTAGACGGACATAGGCTCGACCTGCTCCTTCTGCTCGAAGGCTCCGATGCGGATCAGACGGAAGAAATTACGCTGGATGATGTTCATGAGTATCTTCTGGGATATCTGAATAGGATGGATAATATGGCTGCAATGCCGATGGCAAAGGGATAATACAGATGAGGTATAATGCTGACAGGATTCAGCGCCGCCAGACCTGCGGCCATCAGCAATTGGGCGCCATAGGGGATGAGTCCCTGCACGAAACAGGAGAAGGTGTCGAGGATGGAGGCAGCCTTCTTGTTGTCTACTCCGTATCTGTCGCCGACTTGTTTGGCGATGCCTCCCACGGTGAGGATGGCGACGGTATTATTGGCCGTGCAGACATCCACCAGCGCCACCAGCGTACCGATGCTTAATTCTGCGCCACGCTTGCCGTGAATATGTCGGGTCATCCGTTCGATGATGAAATCGATGCCGCCTTGTTGTTTGATGAGTTCCAGCATACCGCCCGCCATCATGGTGATGATGATGAGTTCCCCCATGCCGAAGATGCCGTCGCCCATGGCCTTCATCCATCCGAAGACATCAAAGGCACCTGTCAGCAGACCGATGATACCCGTCAGGATGATACCCAATGTCAGGACTGCCATCACGTTCATACCGAAGATGGCGGTGAAGAGAACGACGAAGTAAGGAATGACCTTCGTCCATTCCACGTTGTTGATCTGCTGAGGTGCATGGACTTCTGATCCCATGAAGATATAAATAATGCAGACGATAAGTGCAGCAGGCACCACGATGAAGGAGTTGACCCTGAACTTGTCGCTCAGGCGGCATCCCTGCGTAGAAGTGGCGACAATTGTCGTGTCGGAGATAAAGGAAAGATTATCGCCGAAGAAAGAGCCTCCTACCACGACAGCCGTCATCATGGCCACATCTGTACCAGTCTGCTGGGCCACGCCAGCAGCAATGGGGGTGAGGGCCACGATGGTTCCTACTGAGGTGCCGATGGATAAGGAAATGAAACAGGCAGCAACAAAAAGGCCGGCCAACAGCATCTGTGGTGGCAGACATACCAGTGTCAGGTTGACGGTGGCATCGATGCTGCCCATCACCTTCGCAGAGTTGGCAAAGGCTCCGGCGAGTACAAAGATCCAGATCATCAGCATCATCTGTCCTCCGGCGGCTCCACTACTGAACGTGTCGATGCGTTCCTTTAAGGGACGGCCCTGATGAATGAGGATGGCATAGATGCTCGATACCATGAAGGCGACGGTGATGGGTACCTTGTAGAAGTCGCCTGCAATGATGCTGGTCACTAAGTACAGGATGATAAACACCCCCAATGGCGATAATGCGATGAGCCCCTTTTTCACCTTTATAACGTTACTCCGTTTTTGAAGATGGATATTTCACGATAGTTGTTTTCCTCGTTCTTGGTTGGTTGTCCATTGGCGATGGCAATCACCTTATCGATGAATTCCTGCAACAGTTCTTGCATCGGGCGCCCCTCCAATAGTGGACCTGCCGAGAAGTCCACCCAGTTAGGTTTACTATTTGCCAGGGTAGGATTGGTGGCAATCTTCATGGTCGGGACGAAGGTGCCGAAGGGTGTGCCACGCCCGGTGGTGAAGAGAACCAGATGACAGCCGCAGGAGGCCAGAGCCGTTGCAGCCACCAGGTCATTGCCAGGAGCCGACAAAAGGTTCAGACCTTTGTTTTCCAGACGGTCCCCATATTCCATCACACCGCTGACAGGTGCCTTACCGCATTTCTGGACACAGCCAAGGGCTTTGTCCTCAAGGGTGGAGATACCTCCTGCCTTATTGCCTGGTGAGGGATTCTCTCCAACAGGCTCGCCATGCGAGAGGAAATACTCCTTGAAGTTGTTGATCATCGAGACGGTCTGATTGAAGAGTTCCTCCGTTCGGCAACGGTTCATCAAGATGGTTTCTGCGCCAAACATTTCCGGTACTTCTGTCAGTACCGATGTACCGCCCTGGGCTACAAGCCAGTCGGAGAATTCGCCTACCAATGGGTTGGCGGTGATGCCGGAGAATCCGTCAGAGCCTCCGCATTTCAGACCTACCCGCAGTTCCGACACAGGCACTTCTTCACGTTGGTCCTTGCTGGCGATGTCGTAGAGTTCGCGCAGGATGCGCATGCCTTCTTCTATCTCGTCACCCTCTACCTTTTGGGTCACCAACAGGCGTATGCGGCTCTTGTCATAGTCGCCCAGCATCGCCATGAAGTCGTCGGGCTGGTTGTTTTCACAGCCAAGACTCAGCACCAGCACGGCTCCTGCATTGGGTTGCAGACAGATGTCTCGGAGTATCTTACGGGTGTTCTCGTGGTCATCGGAGAGTTGTGAACAGCCATAATTGTGGTGCCAGGCATAGATGGCATCGATTCTCTGGCAGTTGATTTCTTGTCTCAGTTTCTCTGCCAACTTTTCGGCAATGCCGTTCACGCAGCCAACCGTTGGCACAATCCATATTTCATTTCGGATGCCTACATCGCCGTTTTGACGCTTATATCCCAGAAATGTTCTGCCCTCATGAGCGATATTTAGATCTATGTCCAAAGGCTGGTAAGTATATTCGAGTGTGCCAGAGAGGTTGGTTTTCAGATTGTGTTCATTCACCCAGTCGCCTGCCTTCAATGGATGTTGCGCATGACCGATAGGATAACCGTATTTGATGATGTCCTCGCCTTCTGCTACATCCTTGATGAGAATCTTATGTCCGGCAGGGGTGTCCTGATTGATGATAATTCTCTGTCCGTCCACCTCAATGATGTCTCCTTTCTGTTTTGCAGACAGGCAAACCACCACTGAATCGGCAGGATTGATCTTCAAAAAGGTTGTCAGTTCCATCGTTTATATGGCGGTTCGTCTGTAAAAGTCTACGTTCTCTTTCGTCAGGATCTCAATGGGCATATAGTTCACGGGGTTCACTTCCCGTTTCAGTACGATGGCATTGAAGAGGGCGTCTACGCTGGCATAGCCTTGCTGATAGGCATGCTGGGCAATGAGGAACGAGATGCTTCCCTGTCGGATGCATTCTTTGTTTTTGGGCACCATATCGTAACCCATGATCTGTATGTTGCGCCGATTGCTCTTTTGCAGGAATTCACCCACGATATGTGCCTTGGAATTGAAGGTGATGCAATGGTGTACCTGAGGATGCGTATTGAAGAATTTCTCCAAGATAGAGTTATATTCCTTTCTTTCCTCGTCGAGCGGTAGGTCCACTTCGGTAATCTTCACATCGGGGAAGTGGTCCACCATATAATGGCGGAACCCAGTCTCACGGTTGGCCTGTTGCTTGGAACCCACCTTACCGTCACGGGTCTGTTTCACGAGCGCAATCTCCTTTTCTTTGTTGGCAATGAGCATCAGCATACGGGCAGCGAAATAGCCGCTGGCAAAGGAGTCTTGTCCAAAGAAGGCCAGAGGTTTCAGGTCAGGCATATAGGAGTCGAGCAGTACGTATGGGATGCCTCGGTCTGTCAATTTCTCCGTGAAGCGTCCCGTCTGTTCGAGTGTGGTCGGCACGATGATGACACCGTCGAACTTCTCCGTCAGGAACTCACGCACCATACGGGTGAAGGCGGCATTGTTGAAACGCTCGTAGTAGATGTATCTCAGTGTGATGCCGAAGTCACGACGGAAGTCAGTACAGGCCTGCGCCCCTTCCTCTATCTCGTCCCAATAGGCCTCCTGCTCGTGCTTGGGAAGCACGATATAAAAAGTATATTTCTTGTTGTAGGCGAGGGCAGAGGCATAGACATTGGGCTTGTAATCCATCTCTTCCAAAGCCTTGTTCACTTTGTCGAGAGCCACTTTCGATACGTTAGGACGGTTGTGCAGCACACGGTCCACCGTTCCCACTGACACACCTGCCCGTTCGGCTATATCCTTAATCCTGATATTCTCCTTTGCCATGATTGATGAATTAAATATGTTGTGTGCAAAGGTACGGCTTTTTTTTTACACCGCCAAATTTCACTACGTATTATTTGGTGGTTTCGAACAAAAAGTGTACCTTTGTAGCGGAAAAGAAATAATGATTAATCCATAAAATAAGAAACAATGGCTAAGATTGTAACATTAGGCGAGATTATGCTCCGCCTGTCTCCGCAAGGAAACGACCGTTTCATCCAGAGTGAATCCTTCCGTATCATCCCCGGTGGTGGTGAGGCTAACGTGGCTGTCTCTTTGGCCAATTATGGGCATGAGGCATATTATATCACCAAGTTGCCGAAGCACGAAATCGGGCAGATCGCCGTCAATGCCCTGCGCCGTTATGGTGTCAAGACAGACTTCGTGACGCGAGGTGGAGACCGTATCGGACTCTACTATGCAGAGACTGGCGCATCGATGCGCCCTTCGAAGGTGATTTACGACCGTGCTTATTCTGCGATAGCAGAGGCGACTCCTGCTGATTTCGATTTCGACAAGATTATGGAGGGGGCTTCCTGGTTCCACTGGAGTGGTATCACACCCGCCATCAGCGACAAGGCCGCAGAACTGACGAAACTGGCATGTGAGGCTGCTAAGCGCCATGGCGTGACTGTCAGTGTCGACCTGAATTTCCGTAAGAAACTGTGGACCAGCGAGAAGGCCATCTCCATCATGCGTCCGTTGATGCAGTATGTCGATGTCTGCATTGGCAATGAGGAGGATGCAGAACTCTGCCTCGGCTTCAAGCCCGATGCTGATGTGGAAGGCGGTAAGACCGATGCTGCCGGCTACGAGGGGATCTTCAAGCAGATGATGCAGGAGTTCGGTTTCAAGTATGTTGTCTCTACGCTCCGCGAGAGTTACAGTGCAACGTTCAACGGCTGGAAGGCTCTCATTTACGACGGTAAGGAGTTTTATCAGAGCAAACGCTATGAGATCAATCCGATTATTGATCGTGTCGGTGGTGGTGACTCTTTCTCCGGTGGTCTGATTCATGGTCTGCTGACCAAGAGCACCCAGGGCGAGGCTCTTGAGTTTGCTGTGGCAGCATCGGCACTGAAGCATACTATCAATGGCGACTTTAACCAGGTAAGCATTGAAGAAGTGGAGGCTCTTGCAGGTGGTAACGCCAGCGGCCGCGTCCAGCGTTAATCCTAGAAAAAAAATAATAAGAAATATGGCTAAGTTTGATAAAATGGCTGTGATGAAGAAGATCGGCGACACCGGTATGGTGCCCGTCTTCTATCACAAGGATCTGGAAACCTGTAAGAAGGTGGTGAAAGCCTGCTACGAAGGTGGTGTCCGGGCATTTGAGTTTACAAACCGTGGCGACTTTGCCCAAGAAGTCTTCGGTGAACTGGTGAAGTGGGCTGACAAGGAGTGTCCTGAGTTGGCTTTAGGTATCGGTTCTGTGGTCGATGCTCCTACAGCAGCGATGTATCTTCAGTTAGGAGCCAACTTCGTAGTGGGTCCGCTGTTCAATCCAGACATTGCCCCTGTTTGTAATCGTCGTCTGGTGCCATATTGCCCCGGATGTATGACGGTTAGTGAGATTGGCAAGGCTCAGGAGTTGGGTTGCGACCTGACAAAAGTCTTCCCTGGCGACGTGGTAGGCCCGGACTTGATCAAGGATATGAAGGCACCGATGCCCTGGTCTAAGATTATGGTCACTGGTGGTGTCTCTCCCGATGAGGAGAATCTGACCCAATGGTTCAAGGCTGGTGTCTTCTGCGTGGGCATGGGTTCCAAACTCTTCCCCTCCGACAAGGTGAAGGCTGGTGATTGGCAGTATGTCACCGACAAGTGCCGTGAGGCTCTCGGCTATATCGCCAAGGCACGTGCATGATGAAATGTTTAAATGATGAATGAGAAATGAGAAATTGTGATTACTCTGCTGCGGATATTTCTCGCCCTGAATGTAATCAGCATTCCTCATTCCTCATTTCTCATTTCTCATTTTTCTTATTCTTTCTCTTTCTCTGTTCTTGTTCCTCTTCTGACAGGCAGGATGTGGACAGGCTGAATAGTCTTTCATATAGTTATCATTATCGTAACATCGACTCTACGGAGCATTATGCCCAACGGGCATACGACCTCTCCGAACACTATGACAAGGGTAGGGCGGAAGCCCTGAATCATCTGGCTTTCGTCAACATCGTCAGGATGCAGTATGATGCTGCGGAGAAACGCTTGAATAATATTCCGGAAATCACTGATAATCAGGTACAATGTTTCGTTTCTTATGTGCAGCAGATGCGTCTCTGTCAGCGCCGTTCCAACAACCGTGAGTTCTACGAATACCGTGAGTTGGCCGATGGTGCGCTGCGTCGTATCAACGAGGAGCGTGACCTGCTTTCCGAACGCGATCAGAGTGTCTTGCGTTATGCCGAGTCGGAATATGCCATCGTCAACTCCACCTATTATTATTATGTGGGACTGGAGCGACAGTCCATCCAGGCACTGGAACAGATCGACCCTAACGAGGTACAGCGTGACACTGCCCAGTATCTGAACTACCTCTATAATATCGGAGCAGGTGGCATCATCACCGAGGGCACTCAGCAGGACATCAACCAACAGGAGTTCGATGCCCTCATGCGCTGTTTTCTGACAGCCCGTCGGGCAGGTATGTCCTATTTTGCCGCCCAGGCGTTGGAGGCTCTCTCGGAGCATCTGATGGATGAGGACTATCGTCGGCAGTTGATCGACGACAATCTCCCTGCCATGAAGTTTATTAATCCTGAAGGGGTAGAGGAGGAGATGCTCTCGGGCTGGCTGGCTGAGAGTGCACTTTCTCTCTTCATGGAGTATGGCGATGTCTATCAGATTGCAGGTGCCTATCGTACGCTGGCCTCTTGTTTCCGTCAGATTGGCGATTACCAGTCCACACTTTTCAATCTGGAACAGGCACTTTCCGATACCATCATCAACCAGGCACCCGACTTGGTGGCGAGTATCCGTGAACAGTTGAGTGTGGCCTATTCTGCGATGGATGACAAGGCACAGAGCGATGCCAACCGTAATGTCTATATCGACCTGATGACTGACACCCGACAGGATCGCCAGTTGGAGGCTCGTGCCAGTCAGTTGGAAGCCACTGCCACCCAACTCAACTGGATGTTGGTGGCCGTAGGTATTGCCATTGTGCTCCTGCTCTTCTCGCTGTGGCTCTTCAATCATCTGAACAAGAAACAGAAGAAATACAATCAACTCGACGAGATCCTGGAACAACGGCAGGATGAGGTGGCGATGGAACGGCTTCGTGTGGAGAACAACGAACGGCGCAACTTAGAGCAGCGAGCCAAGATCTCTCTCGTGAATGGTATTACACCTTTCATCGACCGTATCATCTACTGTGTCCACAAAGGGCGTGATGAGGGATATATCCGTGAATTGACGAGTCAGATCAATGACTATAACGACATCCTGACCCACTGGATCCAGTTGCGCCAGGGCGAACTGAACCTGAAGATTGAGACCTTCCCCTTGCAGCCACTCTTTGATATGGTGGCGAAAGGCCGCAAGAGTTTCGGGATGAAAGGTATCGCTCTTGAGGTGGAACCCACAGAGGCACTGGTCAAGGCCGACCGTGTGCTGACATTGTTTATGCTGAACACCCTGGCCGACAATGCCCGTAAGTTCACGTCCGAAGGCGGACAGGTCTTCGTCTCGGCTCAGGAAACAGACGACTATGTAGAAATCTCCGTCAAGGATACGGGGGCAGGCATGACCGATGAACAGTTGCAACATCTCTTCGACCCCAAGCCCATCCGCGACAGTGGCACGGGCGGTCATGGGTTCGGATTGCTGAACTGTAAGGGCATCATTGAGAAATACCGTAAGATATCTCAGATATTCTCCGTCTGTTCCATTGCAGCGGAGAGTGAGAGAGACAAGGGCTCCCGTTTCTTCTTCCGCTTGCCCAAGGGCCTCCTCCGTATATTGCTCTTACTTTTCACTTTTCACTTTTCACTTCTTACTTCCTCCGCTCAGCCTGTCGACGACCTGAGCCGTGCCGGTGTCTTTGCCGACTCAGCCTATTTCTCCAATATCAACGGCACCTATGAGCGCACCCTCCAGTTTGCCGACTCTTGTCGTCATTATCTCAATAGTTACTACAAGAAACTCTATCCCAAGGGTAATCTCCTGCTGTTGCAATTGGGCAACCCCTCATTGGTGGCCCCTGAGATAGAGTGGTTCCACGACTCCATCGACGTCAACTATGAGGTCATCCTCGATATGCGCAACGAGAGTGCCGTGGCCGCACTTGCCCTGCATGAGTGGCAGACCTATTCCTATAATAATAAGATATACACCCAACTCTATAAGGAGATGTCGGCCGACAACACGTTAGCCGATTACTGCCGTACGATGCAACAGTCACAGAGCAACAAGCGCATCGCTATCATCCTGCTTATGCTGGTGCTCTTCTCCATCCCACCGGCCTACTACCTGCTCTATTACCGCCACCGTCTCTATGAACGCTTCTTCGTGGAACGCGAGCAGCAGTCGAGCCTGGAAATGGCTGATGATGAGTTACGGCGGGCAGAGTTGGAGAATAATAACCTGCACGTGGCGAATGCTGTGCTCGATAATTGTCTCTCCACCTTGAAACACGAGACGATGTATTACCCCTCGCGCATCCAGCAGTTGTTGGATCAGGGTGATATGCAGTCGCTCTCTGAGGTCGTGGATTATTACCGTGACCTCTATGGCATCCTCTCACAGCAGGCGATGCACCAGATTGAGGGCGTACATCTGCATGTCAAGCCGCTCGACAATGGCATCCTCGGCGATAAGAACCTGATAGCCTACCTTGCCGAGATCCTGCGCAAGCAGGGTGGGGCGGAATGGCAGATAGCGCCCAAGGACGACAAGTATGTGGAAGTCATCGTACCCATGCCGCAGTTGCACCTCACCGACGAGGAGGCGCAGAATCTCTTCAATCCCACCTCCTCGTCGCACATCCCTTATCTGCTCTGCCGTCAGATTGTGCGCGATCATGGCGAGGCCACCAATCGCCGTATGTGTGGTATCTGGGCAGAGAACGATCATGGTGTGACACAGGTTCGCATCATCCTCCCTGCCACAAATCGTAAAACGTAAATAGTAAATCCGTAAATAGTAAATCCGTAAAAAGCAAATATCGTTTATGCAGAATTTCAAAGTGATTATCGTCGAGGATGTGCCCCTCGAACTCAAAGGCACATTAGGAATCATCCGCAACGACATCCCTGAGGCGGAAGTGATTGGCACGGCTGATTGCGAGGCGGCCTATTGGAAACTTCTCAAGCAACAGAAGCCCGACCTCTTGTTGCTCGACCTCGGCCTTGGTGGCTCCACAACGGTGGGCGTTGAGATCTGCCGCAGCACAAAGGAGATGCATCCCGACATCAAAGTACTCATCTTTACGGGTGAAATCCTAAATGAGAAACTGTGGGTGGATGTGCTCGATGCCGGTGCCGACGGCATCATCCTCAAGACGGGTGAACTGCTGACACGTGGCGATGTGAACGCTGTGATGGAGGGCAAGACCCTCGTGTTCAACGAACCCATTCTTGAGAAGATTGTCGAGCGTTTCAAGTATGCCGTCAGCGGACAGTTAGCCAAGCAGGAGTCGCTTGTCAACTATGAGATCGACGAGTACGACGAACGTTTCCTCCGTCATCTGGCCCTGGGCTATACCAAGGAGCAGATCACTGGTCTTCGGGGTATGCCCTTCGGCGTGAAGAGCCTGGAGAAACGTCAGAACGAACTCATCCGCAAATTGTTCCCTGAGTCGGTGGGCAATGTCAATGCCACACGCCTTGTGGTACGGGCCTTGGAACTGCATATCATCGACATCGACAATCTCGTGGCCGATGAAGACTAGGTCAGTACAGGGGTTAGGGGTGATTCTTTTCTTCCTCCTCGTTGCCGAACTCGCCCTGATCCTCCTGTCGTGGATTCTCTCTGCGGCAGGTGTGGAGGGTGTGCGCTCACTGCTTTCGGGTGAGGGCGTGCGCTGGTTTGTGGGCGACTTTGCCCGTATGGTGGCCTCACCGCTATTGGTGTGGCTCCTGCTGCTGATGATTGCTGTGGGTGCTTTTCTGCGTTCAGGGCTGACCTCGCTGTGGCATGAAGACCGTTCCCGTATGCTGTCTTATCGCGACCGTACCGCCTTCCGTGTAGCGTTGGTGCTGCTGGTGGCCTATGTCGTTGCCATTCTGCTACTCACCATTGTGCCACATGCCGTTCTGCTGTCAGCATCGGGCACACTCTTCCCGTCGCCTTTCAGTCGCAGTCTCATTCCTTTTATCGCTTTCGGTATTACGCTGGTCAGCATTGCCTTCGGCATGATCTCCGGCCGTATGCCGTCGCTCTCCGATGTGCTCGATGCTCTTTGCTATGGCATCTGCCGCTTTGCTCCGTTGCTGATACTCTACATTTTCTGCATCCAACTCTATCAGAGCCTGCGCTTCGTGTTTTCATAGAAATCCTCGACTGTGTTTTCGACAAGGAATGGTATTCCCTAGATTATGGGATCGGGTGTCACGGTGATCAAATGAAAAAAATGGTTGAAAGTTTGGAACTTTCAATCTTTTTTTGTATATTTGCCCCGAAAATGGTTGAGTAATAACTAAAAAACTGGATGGAAATGAGAAAATACTACCTACTTTTATTGTTTGCAATAGTCAGTCTGTCGGCTGATGCACAGCATGTCAGTGAGCAACAGGCTCTCGTAAAGGCTCAGGCTTTTATGAAGGGTAAAAAGTTTAAACCGTCAGCCAATGCTCGTAGCCTGAGCAGGGCGAGGTCAAAGAAAACGGCTGATGAGAGTTTATATATTTTTAATGTGGAAAACAAGGGCGGTTTCGTAATAGTCTCAGGTGACGAGCGCACAGAACCCATCCTCGGCTACTCCACCTCCGGCGAGATAGACTACGACCGCATGCCCGATAACCTCCGTGCCTGGCTCGAAGGTTATGAGGTGCAGATTCAGGCAATAAAAGATAATCGATCATTTGCCAGACCCTGCAAGGCCTCGGTATTAAACGAGCCGGCTGTCGGTCCATTGGTAGTGACAAAGTGGAATCAGGCTGAACCATATAACCTGGAGTGCCCCATAGACGATGAAGAAGGATTGAGAAGTTTAACCGGTTGTGTGGCAACAGCCCTCGCACAGGTCATGTATTATTACCGCTGGCCAGAGAACTGTACGTCCATTCCTGCCTATCGTACAAGGACCAAGGGAATTGACATGGATATGCTGTCGGGCACCTCGTTCAGCTGGGATATGATGAAAGAAGAGTATGACGAAGATGAGACAGATGAAGAGGCACAGGCTGTGGCTAAACTGATGCGCTATTGCGGCCAGGCTGTTGAGATGGATTACACTCGGAAAGAGTCGCTTGCGCATATCGAGACAAATCTAATTACATCATATTTTGGTTATAGCAGCAATATGCGCACCGTAAGTCGTTCCGACTATACGTCAGACGAATGGAATAAGTTGATTTATAGGGAGTTGTCAGACCGAAGACCTGTTCTTTACAGTGGGGGAGCCTACAGTGTTAAGAGGGAAACAGGGTATATGGATTATGAACGCCATCAGTTTATATGCGACGGTTATGATGGTAATGGCCTGTTCCACTTTAATTTCGGATGGGGCGGGACTTATGACGGTTACTTCCTCATATCGTTGACAGAAGAACTTCGTGATAATGATGAAGGGACATGGTGCTACGATATCTATGGATATTCACTTATGCAAGAAGCGATCCTGGGCTTTCAGCCGAAACAGCAGGATGAGAAGCCAATGCCGCAACTGTCTTCTATAAGTTGTTATGTGGGAGGTGCTAATAAGACTGAATATGACAGGGGGTCTTCGTGGGTGGACTTCGAAGATGTCGTATTGCAAGGCAGTATAGGCGTGACCTTTGGAGAAAATGTTGACGGCAACTACACAATGGAGGTAGGGTTTGGATTGTTCGACGGTGACAGACTCCTGACCTGTATAGGCTTCCATGAGGAGACGGTTAGTGCAGGCACAGAGATTATCGACAACTCGTTGACAGCGTCGTTTGGCATGTATATTGATGCTGGGGAATACCAGATATGCCAGATTTACAGGCTTGCTGGCGAGAGTGGCTGGGAGAAGTGTCTCGCTTGGGGGACGAATTATATTATTGCCACAATTAATTATAACCAAGTGCTGAAACTCTCGACACCCTTCTCCCTCTATGATGTCGGTGAGGTTAATACCTCTTATAATCCCTTTGAGTCGCAGGATATCTACTTGACTGCAGACATAACGAATCGAGGCTACGACATGGTGGGGGAACTGATATTGTACACCCGGAAAAGTGGATTTGAAACGGATTGGAATACGGCCAACTACTGTGTGCTTGATATCGAGCATGGGCAGTCGGGGACTGCCGGCTTCAGGTTCCGGCTCGCCGATGCTGGTACTTACGACCTGGAAATAAGGCGAGAAAACGAAGTGTTGTGGATAGGCACTTTCACAAAACCTGCCAT
This sequence comes from uncultured Prevotella sp., assembly GCA_900320905.1. Lineage (GTDB taxonomy): Bacteria > Bacteroidota > Bacteroidia > Bacteroidales > Bacteroidaceae > Prevotella. Next base: position 40,554 of record ONTZ01000009.1, on the reverse strand, counting down.
TGAGCATGTCATAGCCGATGGATTATCGTTTGCATATATTCCGGAGTATAAGATGGCTGAGGTCGTCAGCGACGACAACTATAAGTACGGAGGGGTATCTGGGATACTGACGATACCTGCATCGATATCTACTCCAGAAGGAGTGGAGTGCCAGGTGGTGAGCATCGGGGCCTATGCCTTTAACAGTTGCGATAAGATAACGGAAGTGAAATTGCCCGAAGGTTTGAAACTTATAGGCGAAGGGGCTTTCAGTTCCTGCTGGGGGCTGCAGAAAGTTGAAATCCCGTCTACCGTTACCACCATCAGGGATTATGCCTTCCGAGACAACAACAGGATGCTGCTTGTAATATCTCATATAACGGATTTGTTCGATATCAGCGATAATGTGTTTGAAGCCTATGGCGATCACGGCCCATGGGCCACCTGTGCAACGATCAACGTTCCTGTGGGATTGAAATACCTTTACCAGTATAAGAGTGGCTGGAATAAGTTCGGGAGGGTGATAGATGGTGATATGAGAATTGTGTCAGAAGGAGGACTGGACTATCTTATTCTAGAAAACACTCACGATGCAGAGGTAATTGCCGGAGACTATTTGGAAATGAATTCAATCGACATCCCTGCGTCTATATATGTGGATGGTGAACAATACCCATACACTGTTACAACAATCGGTTTTAGGGCATTCTATGGCTGCTATAACCTGACAGCTGTAACGTTACCTGAGGGACTCAGCGAGATAAGACAATATGCCTTTGCGTATACTTATATAGAGTCGCTCTCTCTGCCTACTACCATTACCTGTATCGAGGATTATGCCTTTGATGCCACAAACGCGCTGACGGCGGTATATGCCAACTCTGAGAGCCCTGTTGAGATAAGCGATAAGGCGTTTTCCACCGGTTCTGGAGGGGAGTATGGCCCTACTAAGGCCACGCTCTACGTGCCAACAGGAATGCTGGAAACCTATAAGGGCGTTGACGGATGGAGCCAGTTTGCTGCCATCGACGAGGGGCAAAAAGTGATAAAGGTGGACGATATATATTATATGTACTCAACGGCCTACAAGACAGCAAAGGTCATCGGTGATGCCGAGGCTGGTAAGATACTCGACGGCTCTCCGATAGCACCAGGTCAGCACAGGTATGATAATATGGAAAAGATTGTTGTCAAATCACCTGTGGTGATTGACGGTGAGGAATACACTGTGAATGCCATCGATGATTATGCCTTCTATCAGTGCTGGGCCGATCAGATTATTATTCCTAATACGGTAAAGAGTATTGGACGTAATTCCTTTATGGGCTGTGTTTTTCTGCGCGACTTCGTTATCCCCGAGGGCTTGGAAACTATTGCCGAGGGAGCGTTCTACGGCTGTAGATTCTATGAACTGGAATTACCTTCCTCGCTTCAGAATATAGATACTGGCGCTTTCTCCAATTGCAACTACCTTAAGTCTCTGTTCGTTAGGGGAGAGAAGCCGGCTGATATCTCTAAGGCAGATTTCACCGAGTCGTTCTCTGCTACGTTATATGTCCCTGAAAATGCGGTCGAGAACTATAAGAATGCGGAGGGATGGAGGAATTTCGCTGGGTTCAAGACAGGCTGGACATGCTTCGTGGATGGTTTCAGATACTTGGTGGACAATGAGTCGACGGTAACATTGCTCAGGTATGATTACAATAGTATGGAGAGTGTCGAGGTTCCTGGATCTGTAATCATCGACGAAAAGGAATACCAGGTTAGGAAGGTCTCCTGTTATGCATTCTTCAATGACAAGAATCTTACGAGTGTCGTGTTGTCTGAGGGTGTTGAGGAAGTGGATGACGCTGCGTTCTCAGAATGTCAGAATCTTGAGACAGTCCTATTCCCGTCTACGCTCAGGCGTATCGGTGACGAGGCCCTCTCTTTTTGCTATGCACTAAAGGATTGTGCCCTGCTGCCGGAGAATCTGGAGGAGATAGGCCGGGAGGCCTTTAACGGCTGTTTCAGAATGCCAGCCGAGAAGAGCGTGATCCTGCCTCCATCTATGAAAAAGATAGGGAAGGGCATCATTATTTTTAGTAATGTCATATCGCGTATTGACGAACCGTTTGCCATCGATGAGGACGGTGTCTACTCTCTTGGTGCATATAATAATGGTAATATACCTCCTCTTTACGTCCCGAAAGGCACGAGGCAGGCATATCTGTCTACCGACGGCTGGAATGTTTTCCAGAGAGTCAGGGAAAGCCGTAGCGGAGATGTGAATGATGACGGCACAGTAAGCATAGTTGATGCAGAGCAGATGATAGAGAAGATTATGTCGACATATAACGGGGGGTACAAGGAGAGAATCTTCAATCAGGAGGTCTGCGACATGAATGCCGATGGCAATATGGATGTATTCGATGTGTCAAGGCTGATAAGTTCCGTACTGTCTTCGGACGCTACGGATGCTCCTCAGACAGAGAATTCGAAGAAAGCGACTGTGACGGTTGGCAATACCCGCTTCACTCCTTCTGTGGTGAATAGTATAGACATTATGCTTGATAATGAGGATGAATACCTGTCTTGCCAGTTTGACCTCCACCTGCCGGAAGGATTCCATATAGGTTTGATTTCTGCTGAGGCTGATCCGTCAAGAATGCCAGAGACTGCCCAGATCCTTGGCAGTAACATGATTGAACATTTCCGATACCTGGCAACCAGTTTGGAAGGTGAGACGATAAAGGGGCGTTCTGGAAGAATCATGAGTGTTCAGGTTAACAGTTATGAGACGGTCTCGATAGGTAGGCACACCGCTTATCTGAGAAATGTGAAATTGTCGAGACCTGACGGCACAGGAGTTACAATCGATGAAATACCTGTTGAGTTCACTGTGAAGAGAGAAGGTGATGTAGATGTCAATAACGATGACATGCTTGACACCAAGGATCTCACCGACCTCATTTCCTTCATCGCCGGCAAGAATCCGGAGAATGTAATTAATGCCTCTGCCGATGTGAATGGCGATGGAATAGTAAATGTTGCCGATGTCATTTTGCTGGCAAATATACTACTGTTCAAGTAGGAACCGCAAAGTACAGAAATATATCCCCCAGATCTATTTCTCTTCTTTCTTCTCCTGCATGAACGCCAGGCTCTTGGCTTGCTCCAGTATCATGTCGGCCAGTATCTCGTTGGCATCGTTCTTGCCGTTGATGGTGTCGTAGATGAATTTCAGATCCTTGCGCCCGCCGTAGTTCTTCAGCACATATACCACGCAGAGATACTGCAGTGCAGTGCTCGACGAGAGGATGTCGAGATCGGTTACGGCCAACTGCGAGAGTGCCAGCAGGTAGGCATCCTCACTGTTGTCCTCTATGAATCGCTGTACGTCGCCAAGCGTCTCCATACCGAACGATTCGAGCAGCGGCAGGTAGGGCATCATCGACACGGGGTATATCTCAGCCTGATTCACTGCGGCAATGCGGTTGTTCAGCCGTTCGAAGGGATTCAGTTCAACGAAACTGCGGAACGAATCGTTCGACAGGGCTACGTCATCGAGTCGTCCGCTCTTCACCAGACTCTGTATCTTCCGCCGGTAGTCGGTGATGGTGGAGCGCAGACGGCTGAACTCGTCGTCGGCCAGTTCCAGCATACCTGCCAGTCGGCTGAACTGTCGGCGGAACTCTGGTGGTAGTTGCACGTCGCCCTTGTAGCCGATGTCGTGCTCGATGGTTGACCAGACGTGCTGCAGGGCAGTGCGCATCTGCAATTCGAAGCGTAGGCCGCCCGTTTTAAGTCGGCAGATATAGTGTAGTGAGTTGTATCCGAAGGCGTTCAACTGGTGCTTGCGCTTGTCGACGCTTTCCTGCCAGTCGATGTCGAAGACGCGCTTGGCGATGGCTGCTACCTTGTCCACCTCGTCAGTGTAGAAGGTAATCACACGTAGTCCCACCAGGTCGGTCACGTCCTCAATGGTCTTGTATTTTGCGCCTTTCAGTTCCAGTTTTCCAGCGAGTGATTGCTCGGTTTTTACACGGTGCTCCATGGCGGTCACATAGATGCCCTGCTCTTGGAGTGCATTATGCATCAGGTCGTATGCCTGTTGGGCGAGTGCCTGCAGTTCGGGCAGTCGCTCCTGGAATTGTTGCATAAGAGCCATGCCGTGGGGATCGAGTTTTACTTCCTTGACCATACGTGTAACGGTTTAGATGAATACAAACAGGTTGAGGAATCCTGCCATCGACAGCACGTTGCGGATGCTGGCCGACATTCCCTTAATATAGACAGGTTTTTTCTTGTCCCTGGCACTCTTCACGATGCGGAGGAAGATACGCAGACCGCTCGACGAGATGTAGGTCAGATCCGTGCAGTCGATGACGATATCCTTGTCAGTACAGTTGCGCAGGGGGATGAGATCCTCTTCCACCTCTTCTGATACAGCAGTGTCAAGGCGTCCTTCCAGGATGGCTATCAATTGGCCGTTTTGCTCTTGAATGGTTGTCTTCATCATGTTGTTGTTCAATTTCTGCTTGCAAAGGTAATAATAAGTATGCGAAAAACCAAAAAAAAAGCCGAAAGCCTCAAAACTTTCGACTTTTTTCACATAGTTAGAATGGGTTAGAATGGGCCGTGACCCGTGCAACTGGTTGTCGTGATGGCCGTCAGGAAGGCTGTGAGAGCGGCTACTATCACCTTCACCGCAATCTCAATGAATCCTTTCTTTCTCATAGTTCTTAGTTCTAAGTTCTTTCCTCTTAGTTCTTAGTTCACTGATCCGGATCGTCGCCGTTGTCGCCACCGCCACCGCCATTGTCGCCTCCGGTGTTGTCACCGCCTTGGCTGGTGCTGCCACTGTTGCCGCCCTGGCTCTCGCCCGTGTTGGTGTTCTCGCCGGTGTTGGTGTTCTCGGGATCCTCGATGATGCCGTCGTCGGCAGAGGTCACACGCTTCACCTCCTTACCCGTGCGGTCGTAGCAGGTGATCTGCACGGCCGTGCTGGCCAACTCGTCCTTCAGGTCAACGGCAGGCGTGAAGATGATACGGCGGGCGCTGATCAGCGATGACTTCACATCCTCCACCTTCTCCACACTCTTGGCGCGCAGGCCGAAGCGCATGCTTCCCAGTCCGGGCAGTGCCACGCTGTGACCCTCGGTCGCCCACGCCTTGATCACCTCACCGGCAGCGTCCCAGCAGGCACGCATCACGCCCTTACTCACACCCGAGCGCAGGGCAGCCTCCTTGATCACCTTCTCTTGACTCAGGGCGATGTAGAGTTCAGGCTGCATCACATAGCGCCACACACCGGGATCGTTCGGATTCTTCGTGAACTTAATGTTCTTCTCAATTGCTTTTACTTTCAATGCCATAATGGTTAATGTTTAATGGTTAATAAATTGTTTAATTTTTTCTCATGTCATTCGTTCGACTCATTTTCGGGCTCCAGTTAGGTAAAAATGCCTGCGCGCCTTGGAAATTTTTCCGCCATGGGCAGGCCACAAAAAAATCATCTCACTTTTGACACTGCAAAGGTACTCATAATATCGTCCGATTCCAAATTTTTGTCTTCAACTTCGTGTTAATTTTTGTAAGCAGGAATAAGAGCGAATTCTTGTAAATAACAAAAGCGTCGAAACGTCGAAACGTCGATTTTAGTTTTTAATAATTTGCATGATGGAAGTAACGATTAATAAGAACAAGAAACTCTCCCAGCACTTTACGTTGGGGGAGTTGACGAAAACAAGTTATCATCCACAGGATGGGAACATTCCGAGCCATGTGGCCATCGAGAACCTGACGCGACTCTGCCTGTGGCTGGAACTGCTCAGAGAACGGTACAATCGCCTTTATGGCGATGGGGTGGAGGAGATTCCTGTGGTGATTACCTCTGGGTATCGGAGCGAGGAGGTGAACCGTCTCTGTGGCGGTGCGAAGGGCTCAAACCATCTGACGGGCTGCGCCGTAGACATCCGATGTGCTGGGCCAGAACAGATGATCCGCTACGCCTGTATCCTGCTTGACACGGCTGACGAGAACGGCTGGGGCCTTGACGAACTGATTCAGGAGAAGCGAGGCACGACCTACTGGGTGCATTTTGCTGTGCGCCCGAAGGACAACCGCCGCAAGATACTCTTCGATATGCGATAAAAATGAAGGGGCTTCCATTCGGAGGCCCTTTCCTTTTGCTTTGGTGATCCGGTCGGGGCTCGAACCCGAGACCTACTGCTTAGAAGGCAGTTGCTCTATCCAACTGAGCTACCAGACCATCCTTTTTGATTTGCGGCTGCAAAGTTAGACATTTTTTCGCAAACAGACAAATATTTGGTGGGAAAACTTACTTACGGTAGAGTTTTTTGATGAGGTCGGGGCGACCGATACGGCGCAGACTCTGTTCGATGTGACGGCGCTCCTCGGGCTTGTACCAGAAGAAATACTGCCGCTGGGCGAGTTTTTCACGGGGCGACTTGGCGGAGAAGACCGGTTCGAGGGTGTAGGGGTCGAAGCCCGTATACCACGTCTCTGTGGCGATGGTCATCGGTGTCGGCGTGAAGTCCTGCACCTGCTCCAGATGGAAGTCGAGTTCCTTGGTGAGCACGGCGAGTTCAGCCATATCTGCCTCCTGACAGCCTGGGTGCGACGAGATGAAGTAGGGGATAAGTTGCTGGTTGAGGCGCTCCTCGCGGTTGATGCGGTCGAAGATGCGCTTGAACTCATAGAACTGCTGGAACGAGGGTTTGCGCATGAGACGCAACACACGGTCGCTGGTATGCTCAGGAGCCACTTTCAGACGTCCTGACACGTGGCGGCAGATGAGTTCACGGGTATACTGCTGGGCGGCTCGGTTGGCGGCCTCATCCTTGCTGCGATAGAGCAATAGGTCGTAGCGCACGCCACTGCCGATGAAACTCTTCTTGATGCCGGGCAGGGCATCGACGGCATGGTAGATGTCGAGGAGTTTCTGGTGGTTGGTGTCGAGGTTCGGACAGATCTGCGGATGGATGCACGAGGGTCGCTTACATTTCTCACAGGCGTTCTTGTTGCGTCCTCCCATGCCATACATATTGGCAGAGGGACCGCCGAGGTCGCTGAGGTAACCCTTGAAGTCGGGCATCTGCATCACTTGCTTCACTTCTTTGAGGATACTCTCCTTGGAACGGCAGGTGATGAACTTGCCCTGATGGGCGGAGATGGTGCAGAAGGCACAGCCGCCGAAGCATCCACGGTGGATATTGACCGAGAACTTAATCATCTCGAAGGCAGGGATGCGCTTGCCTTTGTATTTGGGGTGCGGTAGGCGGGTGTAGGGCAGGTCAAACGAGGCATCGAGTTCCTCGGTGGTCATCGGCGGGTAGGGAGGATTGACCACGACGAAGCGGCCGTTGATGCCCTGTAGCAGTCGACTGGCATGCATCATGTTCGACTGTTCCTCAATGTAGCGGAAGTTCTCGGCCTGGGCGCGCTTGTTGCGCAGGCATTCCTCATGACTGTGCAGCATGATATCGTCTTCACGGATACCGCCGGGGATATCCTCCTTACGGGCGAGATAGACGGTCTGCGGAATGTCGCGGATATCACGGAGACGCTCGCCCTCACTCAGTCTTCTGGCCAGTTCAAGGGTGGTCTTTTCGCCCATGCCGTAGGTGATCATGTCGGCACCTGAGTCGCAGAGGATACAGGGGCGTAGTTGATCCTGCCAATAGTCGTAGTGGGTGAGACGGCGCATGGAGGCCTCGATGCCGCCAAGGATGACGGGCACATCGGGAAAGAGTTGCTTGAGGATTTTGGTGTAGACGATGGTGGGGTATTCCGGTCGCATGTCGTGGCGCCCGTCGGGACTATACGCATCTTCGGAGCGCAGACGACGGTTGGCGGTGTACTTGTTCACCATCGAGTCCATGCACCCCGGAGCAACACCGAAGAAGAGACGGGGCCGACCGAGTTTCTTGAAGTCACGGAAGTCACCGTGCCAGTCTGGCTGTGGCACGATGGCCACGCGATAGCCCGCTGCCTCCAGCGTCCTTCCGATGACAGCAGCACCAAACGACGGATGGTCGACGTATGCATCAGCCGAAAACAGGATGACATCTACTTCATCCCATCCCCGTAGTTCCAACTCCTTCTTCGTCGTTGGCAGAAAATCCGTCAGCCTGTAATCCATCAATTGAAGGGTGTTCCTTGGAATGCACGTGTCGTCATGCCGAGGTTCTCGTTACCCAGATTCTTCCAGTTGATGTACTGGAGTACGAGTTGCTGCAGACCGAATGCCTTCATGTTGGGGTGATAGATCACGTCGAGACAGAGGTCGAGGAGATCCTTGTCGATTCCGGCCTGTGATTCGAGCAGGGCACGGACATTGAGTTTCAACTTGTCGAGCACTTGTTCGTCGACATAGCCGTTGGAGTCGATGAGGTCACGGAAGAGTTGGTACTTCTCGATGGTGTGCAGGTGCTCGTCCTTCACATCGATACTTCTGGTTCCTGATGAGTTTGCTTGAATCTTCATACACGTATAGGTTTTAGTGATTATTGTAATAGGAAATTTAAGATGCCTCGCATGATGGCCTCGCGACGCTGTTCCTCGCAGATGCACTCGAAGGGGAATCCCATGGTGAGCACACGGTAGTCAACACTGCTGTATGCCACGCAGGCCGACTGGTTGTCGCCGTATTTCATGGCAGCGAAGGCAGGGTCGACGGGGAACAGGTTGTCTGGATGCTGCGCTGCGTAATGCCGATGGGTGGGCTGACGGTGGAAGGTGAAGGTGAGACCTAATCCCTGGATGGTATCACTCTGCAACGAGTCGGTATTGGTGCCGCCGTACTGGCATTTCAGTACTTGATACAGGAACTGGCGGTCTTGTTGTGAGAGCATGTCGCGACCGATGTAACTGCCGCTGACCAGCAGTGCACCGCCCTGCGAGGTATAGGTGCGCAGACGGTCTTGCAGTCCGGGTGTAAAGGTCTTGTACTGCCCCAGTGAGTAGCCGTCGTTGCGCTCCAGTCCGAGAATGAGGTCGATGAGGGCATAGTCGGCAGCAGGCACAGGACCGTTCTCGAGGGCACCTGACGAACAACTGGCAATGCTATAGCGGTTGGCGGCGGCTATGGCCTTCGCATGAGTGCGGACATAGTTGAAGTCATTGCCTGCAAAGAAATGACCTGCCAATGAGTCGTTGGTGAAGCCTAACCCGCCAGGGCCTTCCTTGCCAGCCTTGGTACGGTCGAAGTTTTTCTGGTACCCTCGCCAACCGGCTGTCAGTCCGTAACTCACGCCAAGATCATCTTCCAGATGGAACCCCTGACTCACCAGTCCATCCTCTACCTCAGGTGAAGCGAGACGGTGGAAACCATTGACAATCAGTATCTTTTTCTTAGCAGAAGGATTGTAGAGTGCTGACACTACCTCGCTGGGGAAACTCTCGCCGCCGGCATTGACGGCTGCCACGCGGAAGGAATACAGCACGCCGGGTTCCAACTTGACGGTGGCTGACGTAACAGGTGAATTGAGCCACTGCCCATTGTCGAAACCTTCATCGTCCCTGGCTGTGTATAAGATATAAGAGGTGGGGGTGGCTGATGGCTCTAATGGATCCTCCACTGCAAACCAGTTGATGAGCGCCTCGCCCTGTGTGGAGAGGGTGACGCTGACATTCTCCGGCATAAGGGGCTGTACGACGTAGGGAACACCATGCATGCGGGCTGTATAACGGAGCATGACCTTATAGATAGAGCGTGCCAGGTCGAAACGGAAGTTGGGATCCTGTGCCATACGCATATCGGCGAAATTCTGGTGCGACAGCGTTTCGAGGATGGCACTCGGCACCTCGGGCACTCGGCACTCGGAATAGTTGCGGTCGTAGAGTTCACGGGTGTGCCACTGTCCGTACTTCTTGTAGATGTCACGGGGTAGACTGGACAGCAGTTCGTCGGCAAAGTCACGGGAGGCCAGTCGGGTAAAACCGGCATTGAGGGTGGAGTCACGGAAGGTAGTCATGCAGATGCTGAGCGTACCTGTGTTGCTCTTACCATCTTTGGTGTAGCCGGCATCACTATGGACGGCCAGTGACAGTTCGATGGGCACCTTACGCCCAGTGGTATCCGGCAGATAGCATGAACCGCCGGAGAGCAGGTTGGTCATCCAGGAGCGTGCATTGATGTCATCGCCATAGTCGTCCTGTCCCTCTTTTGTACTATAGACCTCGTATGGCATACCTGCCCATTGGGCGAAATAGCGGGAGCCTTCCAGACAACGGGGCATCCCGCTGAGTTTTCCGCCACGCTCGATGTTGCCCATGCCCCCTCCGAAGCGTACGGCGTCGGCCGTCACGATACCTTTCGAGGCACTGAGGTTGGAGAGCGTCACACGGTTGTGTTCACTGTTGCCCTCGTCGAAGTCGAAGGTGCCTAAATAGACCCAGGTAGAGCCACCCATCTGCTGATTGACGTGGAACTCGGTGGCTATACCCTGATGCCACACCGTGTAACGGGCATCATCGATACTGCCTTCAACAGTCTGATAACTGACATAGACGGCATAGCGTCCTGCCTCGGGGATGGTAGGCTGGTAGGTGATCAGGCTTTGGTGTTGTGCCTGTCTGGTAGTGGCTGTCATACGGACGGTACCTGCCTCAAAGGTATTCTCATGATCCACGTAGTTGCCCTGATGTAGGGCGAAGCCGGGCTGTGGGGCATCTTGCCACTGGCCTGTCTGTTCCGTATAGCCTGTGGCGATGCTGTCGTTATCCACGATGACCTCATTTTTCTGCCAGTCGCGCTCACGGGGTGTAAACACCACGGCACCAGCCTTCTCCAGCATCGGAATCAGATAGGGCGTGACGATGGTCTGTGTGAAGAGATCCTCGCAGGTACCGAAGAGGGGTGGGCGTTGCCACTGCCATTCATTCTTGGAGATATTGTAGTAGATGCCATGACTGGCCCAGACGCAGAGGTGACGGTTTTGCAGCCCTTTGTAGATGGTGTAGGGGCGTGAGACATTATCCACCCAGGGCTTGCCCTGATAGTCGATGTTACGCCAGGTACGGGAGGGGTCGGGCTGTTCCCTGCGATAGTTGGCCACGAGGTCACGGATGTCCCAGCCGCCAGTCTCAATGCGCAGGGACCAGTCTTGCAGACTGTCTGGGAGCAGATGCTTGATGTCGATGTATGTGTTTCGGACGGCCTCTGGGGTGAACATCTGTTCGCTAAATGCCGCATTGGCAACGACTTTCACCGTTTGGTTCGAGTCATTGATGACAATCTTGTCAAACCTGATCGTGTTGCGGATTTGCTGACCTGTTACGGTATAGTTGGCAAAATAGGTGGTCAGCGATCTTTCCAGTGGACTTGGCTGGGGCTTTTTGGCCTTTTGAACCTTCTGGACTTTCTTCTTGGTCTTTCTCTTTTGTGCTGGCGAGGTGGAATAGGCGAGGGGTGACAGATGAATCGTGAAGAGGATCAGCAACATCTTCACCCACCACATCGGGCAACGATTCTGTTTCTTCACCTTATACATCTCCTATCGTAAAGTTATTCGGGATCTTCCCTCGGAAGTCCTTGAAGTAGAGTTTAATGTTACGCATATCGTTTTCTAAGTCCCCAGATGGGATAATGGTCTTGGTACACTGAATGAGGCGCTTCTCATAGTCAATGCCATAGAGCAGGATGGGGAGTCCTGCCTTGAGGGCTATGAAATAAAAGCCTTTCTTCCAGTCGGGGTTCGGACTACGGGTTCCCTCTGGCGTGATGCAGAGGTGGTAGGTCTTCTCGGCCTTGGCGCTTTCGGCTATGGCATCAGTCATACTGGACTTCTTCTGCCGGTATACGGGGATGCCGCCTAATTTCCGGAATATCGGACCCAAGGGCCAGAAGAACCATTCCTTCTTCATCATAAAGTTACACTCCATCCCCTCAGCCCTGCTGTATAAGAGTCCGAGGATGAAGTCCCAGTTGCTGGTATGAGGTGCCAGACAGATAATATATTTGTCGGGATGGGCCTCCGTGATGTTCAGCGTCCATCCCCATTTCTTATACAAGAGCCATTTACAGAATGCCTTGACCATCTTTATCCGTTCATTTGGTCAATGATGTCGTTGACTTGTGCACTGAATTTCTCCCGTAGATCCTTGAAATAGTCGCTGGCCTTCATGCCAGGTTCGGGGTGGGAGATGCGACACACATACTCGTCCTCCAACTTCACGATGGAGAAGAGCAGGGCGTTCGCACTCTGCTGCTGTGCTTCTGCACCATAGAGTGATAATGCAATTGCCTCAGCGAAGAGATCTTCACAGATCAGATGAATAGCCTTTTTCAGCGACCTCTTGTTTGCCATAAAATTGTTCCTCCTTTTTAATATTTGGTTAATTTGAATCTGAATGATTTGCTATATTGAGTAAGCAAAGATAGAAAATATTCTTTGAAATTCAAAGGATTGCATCACAAAAAAATATTAAAAAGGTGATTTTAGTATGTTTTTTGTCTTATTTTTGGCAGAAAATGACTAATTTTGCGGGCAAATTACAAATAAGTGTCACACATTTAAAGAAAAACAGATTATGGAAAAAAGTGCATTGCAGATTGCGAGAGCCGCTTATCAGCCCAAGTTGCCGAAGGCTCTTCAGGGTGCAGTAAAAATCAAGGAAGGCCAGCCCACCCAGAGTGTAGGCGACCAGGAAGAAATCAAGAAGTTGTTCCCCAACACCTACGGTATGCCTATCGTAGAGTTTGAGCCCGCTACTGAGGCCAACACGAAGAAGATGAACGTAGGTATCATCCTCTCTGGCGGTCAGGCTCCTGGCGGTCACAATGTGATCACCGGTCTTTTCGACCAGATCAAGAAACTGAATCCCGAGAACCGTCTCTTCGGTTTCATCCTTGGTCCTGGCGGTCTGGTAGACCACAACTACATGGAACTCACGCCTGAGATTATCGACGAGTATCGTAACACCGGCGGTTTCGACATGATCGGTTCTGGTCGTACGAAACTCGAGAAGGTGGAGCAGTTTGAGAAGGGTCTCGAGATTATTCGTGAACTCGACATCAAGGCCATCGTCATTATCGGCGGTGACGACTCCAATACCAACGCTTGTGTGCTGGCCGAGTACTATGCAGCCAAGAACTACGGCGTACAGGTGATTGGTTGCCCGAAGACCATCGATGGCGACCTGAAGAACGATCAGATTGAGACCTCCTTCGGTTTCGATACTGCCTGCAAGACTTATTCAGAACTCATCGGAAACATCGAGCGCGACTGTAACTCTGCCCGCAAGTACTGGCACTTCATCAAGGTGATGGGCCGCTCGGCTTCTCACATCGCCCTGGAGTGCGCCCTGCAGACCCAGCCGAACATCTGCCTTGTGTCTGAGGAGGTGGAGGCCAAGGCCATGAGCCTCGACGATATTGTGGATTATATCGCCAACGCTGTGGCCGTTCGTGCTGCTGATGGTAACAACTTCGGTACTGTCATCATCCCCGAGGGTGTCATCGAGTTCATCCCAGCCATCAAGAAACTGATTGCCCAACTCAACGATGTGCTCGCCCTGCCCGAGGCTAAGGAGATCAGCCGTGACGAGCAGGTGGACTTCGCCAAGAGTCACCTCACAGCCGAGAACCTCGCCGTGTTCAACAGCCTGCCTGTAGGTGTGGCTCGTCAGTTGGCCCTCGACCGTGATCCTCACGGAAATGTACAGGTATCTCTCATCGAGACCGAGAAACTGCTCTCTACGATGGTCGCCCAGAAACTGGAGAGGATGAAGAAGGAAGGCAAGTATGTGGGTAAGTTCGGTACTCAGCACCACTTCTTCGGTTACGAGGGACGCTGCGCTGCGCCTTCTAACTTCGACGCTGACTACTGCTATGCCCTCGGTACTTCTGCCGCCCAGTTGATTGCCAACGGCAAGACTGGCTATATGGCCATTGTGAAGAATACCACGGCTCCTGCCGACCAGTGGATTGCCGGTGGTGTGCCCATCACGATGATGATGAACATGGAGAAGCGTGCCGGTGAGATGAAGCCTGTGATTCGCAAGGCTCTCGTGGAACTCGACGGTGCTCCCTTCAAGGAGTTTGCCGCCCATCGTGACGAGTGGGCCCGCAAGACGGCCTACGTCTATCCTGGTCCTATCCAGTACTGGGGTCCCACAGAGGTCTGTGACCAGCCCACGAAGACACTTGCCCTTGAGCAGGCAAAATAATGAGTAATGAGTAATGGATAATTAGTAATTGTGATTACTTCGCGGGTGGGAAAGTGCTTCTACAATGCTTATGATAGGCTTGCGCGGTAATCATAATTACTAATTTCTAATTACTAATTACTAATTTAATTTTCTTAATTTGAAAAAGCGCGTCGTTCGCCGTAAGGGCATCGGAACAACCCACACTTACCATGGACCTCGGGGCCATCGTAAGCCAAATATCGTCGTGCGCTTTTTACAGAAGATCCCATCCTGGGGATGGTGGATCGGTGGTGCAGCCATCGTGGCGGGCTATATCTGGTTCTTCTATTACTTCTTCGTCTCCCCCTTCGGTTTTCGTTGGCGTGCCCTCTATGGCGATGTGTCCTATCCCGAAGGTTATGAGATTCATGGTATCGACATCTCCCATCATCAGGGTCGTATCGACTGGGATAAGTTGAAGGATGAGGGCATGATCAACAAATGTCCCATCCGCTTCGTAATGATCAAGGCGACGGAGGGTGCCACCCAGACGGACGAGAATTTCCGTGAGAACTTCTATCAGGCTCGTGAGAATGGCTTCACCCGTGGTGCCTACCACTTCTACAGTGTCCATTCCCCTGCCGAGGAGCAGGCCTACAACTTCCTGAAGGTGGCGAAACTGGAGAATGGCGACTTGCCCCCTGTGCTTGATGTGGAGCACAAACCTAAGAATCAGACCGATGACGAGTTCAAGGCCAGTGTGCTGCAGTGGCTCGACATCGTGGAAAAACACTATCAGGTGAAACCGATCATCTACACCTATTTTAAGTTTAAGATGCGTTATCTGAGCGATTCCATCTTCAACCAGTATCCTTACTGGATTGCCCACTACTACGTGGACTCCCTGGAGTACAAGGGCCGGTGGAAGTTCTGGCAGCATACCGACGCAGGTTGTCTGCCAGGCATCAAGGGCAATGTGGACTTCAACATCTACAATGGCTCCTACTATGACCTCCGTCAGATGACCATCGGTTCCCAAGAGACCATCGGCGAGAAGGCCTACGCAAATTAAAAAGGTATATATAATAACCCGCCCTTATGCTGCAATAAGGACGGGTTATTTATGAATAAGGCTGGGTTATTGCGCAATAACGGCAAGTTATTTCACCACAATCTTCTTGCCCTTTTGGAGATAGACACCCTTTATCTTGGGCTCACCAGAGAGTTTCCGACCATCGAGACCGAACCATTCTCCATTCTCCATTCTCCATTCTCCATTCTCAATTGAAACGATTCCTGTGATATCATCGTCAGACTGTGGGGCTATGCGGATGTTTTGGGGTCGTGCACCATTGACGGGCTCATGGTAGGTAACGGCCTCGAAGGGATGCACCTCACGCAGTTCGCGTGTAAACACGCTGCCCTCGGCATAGCGGTCAAGGGGCTGACCGACATTGATGGCATAGGCCATCTCGTTCCGAGGTATCAACTGGAAGACGGGTGCCATCCTGATATTGTCGCGAGTGATAGTCATCTCCCAGGTCTCTGGTGTGGTAGGCACGGTGGTGTTCTCTGCCGAGAAGGTGACACGTCCGTTGAGGTTGTACTCGTAGGGATAGACCGCTGGATTGTTCGGCATCGAGATGACGTAGGGCGTATTAGCCTCAAGCACCGTTGCCCGGTGGAGTCCATCAGGAGAGTAACCACGGAGCCAGAAGTACTTGCCAGTGCCTTGTGCGCCGAAGGGAATAATCCGTCCTTTACTCTCGTGCGTGATATCCTGCACGGTGAAGGGTAGGGCGATTGATTCCCAGCCTCGACTGATACCGACCTCGGTCTGTTGGCTGAAGTTACGGGTGTAACTGATCTTCTCGGCCGTGAAAGGCTCCGGACAGAACCAGTTGTTATTGCCCTCAGTGACATCGGTCAGGATGATCTCCTGCGCCACACCATTGATCACCACGTTCTGCACGCCCTGCGGAGCGAGCGAAGGTTCATCGACATAGACCAGCAGGTTCGGGTTGCCTGTCTTGGCATACTCCTCGGCAGGGATTCTGACACTTCCTGCCTTGACAGCAGCGAGGGAAGTCCAACCGGTCAGGTCGATGCTGAAATCTTCCACCTCGTTCACAACGAAATCGGAGAACGACTCGTCGAACACCAAGGCGACAATGCTTGAAGAGAGTTCTCGCTCTCTGCTTTCCCATCTGTCGTCATCAACGCTTATGCCGCCTCTTTCCTCCATCTTGTCATCGCAGTAGAACGTCAGAACTGTGTTGTTCCGACTCAGCACAGCGTAGGGCTCTAAATCAGTCCAAGGCTCTGCGTTCTTGTCGGTGAAATAACCTTGGTTGTTCTCACCACCATCAATATGGGCGTAGGTGTAGTCAACATAATTGGCATCATAGCGTGTGCCTGCACCTCCAACAAGGTTGGTACAACCTTCAAACATTGATGCTCCTTCTGTCACATTTTCTGTACTCCATTCTTCGCCAACATAAATTGTCTTCAAATTAGCGCATCCTCTGAATACTTCACGCATATCAGTGACTTTGGCTGTATTATAGTGGCTCATGTCAAGCATTGTCAATTTTGAACAGTCTCCAAACATGAAACCAATTCTTGTCGTGTTGGATGTATTAAAATTGCTAACGTCAAGATTTGTCAAAGAACTACAACCATCAAACATTTGTAGCATGTCTGCTACATTTGAAGTGTCAAATCCGCTTACGTCAACGCTCGTTAAAGAACTACATCCACGAAATACTCCGTACATGACTTGTACTTTCGAGGTGTTGAAATGGCTCACATCAATATTTTCAAGTTTTGAGCAACCATCAAACAGATTATCGAAAGATGTCACATTTGATGTATCAAAATGACTCACATCGAGGGTAGTCAATCCACTACATTCACGAAACATTTGCGTCATACTCGTCACCATTGATGTGTTAAAGCCGCTAACATCAAGACTTGTCAATTTGCTACATTCTTCAAACATTTGATCCATATATCTCACGTTGTCCGTCTGGAAACCGCTCACATCTAAACTTTCTAGGTTAGAACAGTAATGGAACAATGCAGACATATCAGTCACCTTGTCAGTTTTGAAACCACTTACATCAAGATTCGTCAAACTGGAACAGCCTCTGAACATCCAAGCCATGGTGGTTACATTGTCTGTCTTGAGGTTGCTGATGCCAGTAATGGTTGTAAGATTATTGCACTGGAGGAACCAATAGGCTGTGCTCGTCAGCGTTGTGCAATTTGCGAAGGATGCATCAAATACCACATTTGAAATGTTTTCTCGCTGTTCATGCCAACCTCTTGTGGTCCCGTAATTGTCGAATGGCCCGACATCCATACCATTTCTTGCTGCTTTCTTGTCATCGTAGTAGAATGTTAGCACGGTATTATTCTGGCTCAGTACTGCATACGGCTCTGGCTCCTGTTGCCGTTTTTCCAATTGTAGGAGAACTGTGAAACTGCCGTTGATTACCGGTACTTCTTGGCCCTCTTGATAGGCTTTTACAGTAGCCGGTAATGCCATGAATTGTGAGTTCGGTTCATTCAGAAGGCGTTGGGTAATCTCGTTGTTCATGATGCGCATCATACCCATACCGGGCTCTATCATTGCTATTTCTCCTTGCTCGTCCGCACTCTCATACATGAGCATCTTCCCATCGTTGATGGCCACCATGTTGTCCTTCGACTCAAACAGGATCTCACCAGTGATGTTTTCAACGGCTTCGCCATCAGGGGTTGTGAAAGCCAGTTGGTTCATGACAAATGTAGAAAGCACGTTGATATCCCAGAGATTACCACCGTCGGGATTCTCAGGAAGTGTAAAGATAACAGCCTCATCACCATTAGGATCTGTGCCTGTCTCGTCGTACCAGAAATTGTCAATCTTCCCTGTCAGTACAACCTCAATCTCCGGCTCTGTCCAAGGCTCTGCACCAGCCGCAGTGAAGTAGCCTGGGTTAGCCGTGCCTCCGTCGATGTGAGCGTAAGTGTAATCTATATGTTCATGGCTAAACCTTGTTCCTCGTCCACCAACCAGATTATTACATTCGTAGAACACTTCTATACCCTCTGATACGTTTGACGTGCTCCAACTGTCACTAACATAGATAGTTTTTAGACCTGCACACCCAAAGAACATACCTATCATACTAGTTACATTGGCCGTGTTGAAACTGCTTAGATCAAGGGTCGTAAGTGTATGACAGTCGTTGAACATGTGTAACATGTTAGTGACATTCTCTGTATTGAAATTGGAAAGGTCTAGCGATGTCAAAGATGAACAGTGCCCAAACATCGCAGCCATGTTAGTAACTTTCGATGTGTTGAAATGACTCACATCAATTGTGGTTAGCAAGGAGCACACTGAGAACATATAACTCATATCTGTTACATTCTCTGTGTTGAAATGACTGACATCAAGACTTGTCAATGCGTCACACCCGAGGAACATACCGCCCATATCTGTCACGTTCTGGGTGTTCAGGTTCTCGATACCCTCGATGATGGTCAGTTTCTTGCAGTCGGCAAACCAACTGCTTGTACTCGTAAGTGTAGTACAGTCTGCGAAAGAAGCGTCAAACACAGCCGTTGTAATCTGCTCCTTAAAGTCTAGCCAAGCCGTTGAAGTAACATCCATGCTTCCTTGAAAGGCACCTCGGTTAGTATCGTAGTAGAACGTCAGCACGGTGTTGTTCTGGCTGAGGACGGCGTAGGGTTCGGGGCCTGCTGGTTGCTGATTGAGGATTTCATCTATCTCATGGGCGATTTCCTCGATTTCCTCGGCGAAGTGCTCTGCCTCGTGACTGTCAGGCATCTGTCCACGATGTTGATAGATCATTTCACCTTCTTCCAGAGCCCACTTCAGATGTTCTTTGAGGTCATCACTTACCAGCGGACTGTCCTTGGCACGTTCCTGTACGTCAGAACCATACTCTATTGCCGATAATAAATTACTCCATGCCGTATAACTGTAGATTATTGTCGTGACCTCCGACTCTCCCTGTTGCTGTGGCATCTTGGCAACGGCCTTGATGACCACATCGCTGGTAACAGGGAATGGGGCCGTATAGAGCGTGCGCATGCTGTTGGCCTCGCTGACGTCCAGATTGTCCATGAGACTGTAGGCCTCATCCTCGTTCGCGAACTCGGCCATGACGTAGTAGATATTGGCTCCCTGTGTCTCGCAGGTCATCACGATGTTATCACCCTCAAAGGAGAACTCCGGGGCATAGATAGTCGTTTGCGCAGAACCCTTCATCGGCAGAAGGATGCCGATGAAGACTGCTATGATGGATAGTAGTTTGCTGTTCATAATCGTATGCCAGTTATGTGACTGATGATTAGTGTTTACGCGAGAGATGTGGATCATGGTTGTCATCCTCCCACGGTTCACGATGGTAATCCTCTTCGTTTCCGGCTGATTGCTGTACCAGGACGTCACGCTGCTTGGGATTCTGCGTGCCTGCCACAAGGACGATAAGCGTCAGACGGTCACGTTCAGCATCGTGGTGGGGCTCACACCATACATGAATCTCACCATCGCCGGCTCCTGTTGCCGGTTCGATATGCAGCCACGACTGTGCCGAAGAGGGCACGAAGGCGCGCCAGATGGAGTTGCTCGATACCCTCAGCATCTGCTCACCGCCTTGGGCCTCCATATAGATCTGATCGGTGTTCACATCCAGACTGATGTTGGCACTGTTCATACCGTCCTGACGCACGATGACCTGTGCACTGCTGGTGCCGTAGAGCACGTTCAACTTGGTGGCACGCGCCATGTCGTTGTTCAGTTTGTCCACCGTGATGTCAACAGTCTCCGAGCCTGCGCTGCCCTTGGTCTTGTTCAGGTGTACCCAATTGACGCCCGAGGGCATGTCGATGGTCCAGCCGTTATTGCTGGCGATGACCAACTGCTTGGCTGCGTCAGGTGCGGCAGCGAAGTCTACCGAACGCTCACTGATGCTCATCGTGGGGTCGCCACTGGTCTGGCGCAGACTGATGATCTGTTTCAGTCCACCGTCTGAGGTCAGGGTGATGGTGGCCAGGCGTGGCTGGACACCACGGTTCTGGTTGGTGCTGATCACCAGGGCACCGTTGCCGTTGCCACGTGTGGGCTGTACGGACAGCATACCGTCGAAGCCACCGTCGGCACTCTCAAAACTCTCAACCGTCCAGGCACAGTCGGCTGTGATGGGTACGCTCATGATGGAGTCGCCCGAACGGAGGACGATCTCGTTACCGCCTTCCACAATCAATATTTCCTTGGCGGGCTTGGCTCCTGTCTCTTCGTCTGACTTACAGCCTATGAATCCTGCCACGAGGGGCAGTGCGGCCAATATGGCTATGATATTTCTTGTTTTCATATCGTTTCGTCTTTATATTATATAATAAGGTGTAGATTAGAAATTGAAGATGGCACCGATGGTCATCATGAAGCCTCCGGCAGTGATGTTACTGTTGTCGGCGATATGCTCGAAGTTCTCATCCTTGCTGATGCCAAAGGAGAAGGCAGGTGTGGCAAAGAGATACAGGTGCTGCATGGGGGCATACAACAGTTTGGCGCCGACACTGAGACAGTTGGCTGCCGCACCGTCGCCATAGTTGTTGGTACCGTCTTCCACAGTGCCTGAGAGACGTTCTATCGCATAGCCCAACTGTGGGGTGATGCCCAGGCGGTTGGTCAACTCCATCTGATAACCCACCTTGAAGGCGAGGGTGGAGCGCTTGTAGGTGATCGTACTCAGATAGGTGTCTTTACCGTCGGTAGAATACCAGGGCACCTCATCTGACTTGCCTAAGCCGAAGGTGTAACTGACCTCCAGGTCGAACTGCTTATACACAAGACCTGCGAGGGCTGTGATGCCTCCTATCTGACGGATGCTGTAACCTGCACCGAAGTAGAAGGCGTTGGGCTTGATGTACTTCACGTGCTCGAGGGTGATGGTGTCACGGGTGTATTCGTTGTGATGCACGGTGTACTCCACGTTCTTGGGCACATAACCCTTGCGTGAGAGTGACAACTGATAGGTGCCTACGGGCAGGGTGTGCGACTCGGTCAGGTCGATGGGCGTGGTACCGTTGCTGACGGCATTGACGTCCCGTGGACGGGTGTAGAGGTGCAGCAGACCGGTGTGGGGTGAGGGCGGAGCGGCCTTGATGTTGTTGTCTTTCTGGGCTACGACGGTGAAGGAGGTCTTCTCGGGGTCGCAGTCGGTCTTACGGGTCTCCACCACATAGGTGCCCTCACGCAACTGGGTCTGCCAGGAACCGGTACCCACGTTACGGCCCTCAAACCAGATGTCAGCCTGGTTGTCCACAGTGACGTTCACGTTACCGAAATGGTCTGACATATCGCGCATATTCACATTCACGAACATGGTCTTGGTATTTCCCTCTGTGGTGGTCAGCACAATCTCTTCCTGACCTTCATAGCGGTCCTTGATGGCGCGGATAGTATGCTTACCGTAGTTCAGATATTTGTTGTAGAGCGGTGCCTCGCCACAGTTCTCTCCGTCGATATAGACGTTGGCCTTGGCCACCTGGGTGGTGATGGTTGCATAACGGCCTGTACCGATGTCGATGAGCATCTCATAGGTTCGGGCACCCTCAATGGGGATGGGGTAGAAGAAGTCGCGCAGCACCCCGAAGGACTGGTGGCGGATGATGAGTTTCTGGGCACGGCGTGGCACATAGAGCCAGATCTCGCCCGGATGCTCTTCAGTGGCAACGATACCCAACGAGCCTCCGTCGAAGGTGAAGCCACGCTCGGGGGTCACAATCTTGATCAAGGCTGCCGTCTCTCCATTCTGGTCTTGTTTGGATGTGCCGTGTGTGTTGGCTGTCAGATCGGTCTCCAGCAACTTGAAGTCCACTACTTTCAGTCCCTGTGCCGTCACACCTGTCGTGAAGGCCAGACTGACTACAATCGATAAAAGGAATCTTTTCATCTTAGAGTAACAATTTTTAGTTTATATATATCATTTTGGTGCAAAGATACGAAAAATAACTAAATATATGCATTTCAGTATGCTTTTTTTTGCCCGATACACAAAAATACTATATCTTTGCGATGGACTAATGAATAGATAGGATGGAAAGTCAGAAAATCAGAATATGGATCGTCCTGCTGATGACAGCATTCCTGATGCCGGCAGCATGGGCGCAGGCACCTGTGACGAAAGAAGTCAAGAAACAGGCAAAGACCTTCAAGAAGGAAGGTTGGACGGTGAATGACGGCGAGAAGACCTTGGAAGAACAGATTGCCGACTTACAACAATATATGAGCGACACCCTCTATATCGTGGAGTCTGCCACGCAGAAGGCCAAGGCCTATCACCTGGCTCTTAAGAGTGCTACTGAGAAGGCCAAGGGGGCTCTTGTCAGGCATCTGAGCACCCTCATTACACAAGAGACGACTCTTGTGCAGACGGACCAGCAGACTGGCAGTGACGGGGTGGAGAGTCAACAGGCTTTCAACAACCGTATTAAGAGCATCTCCCGTGAGACGCTCTCTGATGCCATCCCTGTGCTAGTCATATCAAGACAATTGCCAGACGGAACTTGCGAGGTGCAAGTCCATCTGGCAATTGCCATTCCTGAAAAAGCGGAGTAGGGGATTACCCCTCTGCTTCTGTCTCGAAGTAATTCTCCAGTTCCGTCTTGGCACTGCCTGCCTCGTTGGGCAGGTCACGGATGATATGCCCTTTCTCCAACAGTGCGATGCGTGTGGAGATGTCGATGGTGTGGGCCAGGTTATGACTGGAGATGAGCAGTGTGGCGTGATTCTCCTTGGCATAGTTGGTGAGCACATGTTTCAACACATTCTGCGACGAGGGGTCGAGGAAGTTGAAGGGCTCATCGAGGATCACCAGTTTCGGGGTCATAAACAGGGCGGCGATGATGCCCACCTTCTGTTTGTTACCTGCCGAGAGGTTACGGATGAGTTTCTTCTGTCCGAAGATCTCGTCACTCGCCAGTCGCTCGTAGGGTTTGAGTCTCTCGTTCACCTCTTCCTGTGAGATGTTGTTCACCTTCCCGAGGAAGGCGAAATACTCCTCTGGCGTCAGGAAGTCGATGAGGAAGCCCTCATCCACGTAGGCACCGGTCTGGTCTTTCCACGCCTCGCTCTCAGCGGGGTTGATGCCATCGAGGGTGACAGTCCCTTCATCAGGCTTGAGCAGGTCGAGGATCATGCGGAAGAGGGTGGTCTTTCCGGCGCCGTTATTACCCACAAGACCGAGGATATCTCCGTCATTAATCGTAAACTCCGGGATGTCGCATGCGATCGTCTCCCCAAACTGCTTTCTAAGGGATTCTATTCTTATCATAATTTTTTGTTTATCAAGAATTATAGAATTTGAGAATTTATTATTTACACGATGCCTTTACCATGGCAATTCTTGAATTTCTTTCCTGAGCCGCAGGGACAGGGATCATTGCGCCCGGGGAGTTTGTCCTTGGTAATCGGCGTACGGGGCTGCTGGGCCCGGGTGTCATGCTGGGCGGCAGCCTGCTGGTTACGGTCCACGAGTTGTTCCTCACCGATGTTCTGCTTACTCTCCGTATACTGCTGGCGCTGGGTGCGCTGTTCTGGAGCGGCCTCCTGCACCTGTTGCTGTTGCATCTCTGGTATCTGTGCGCGTGTCAGGATACTCGTAATGCGGTTGTACATCTCGTTGATCATGGCATCCCACACCTTGGCTGATTCGAGTTTGAAGATCAGCAACGGGTCTTTCTGCTCGTACGAGGCGTTCTGTACGGAGTGCTTCAGTTCATCGAGTTGTCGCAGGTTCTCCTTCCAGGAGTCATCGATGATGTGCAGCAGGATACTCTTCTCAAACTCCTTCACCACACTCTTCGACTCACTCTCGTAGGCCTCCTGGAGGTTACAGGGGATATTATACATCTTCCGGCCATCCGTCAGAGGCACGAGGATACGCTCGTACATGTGTCCCTGGTTCTCATAGACGGTCTTGATGATGGGCTGTGCCACGGTCTGTATCTTCTCCATCCTGCGGTTGAAGTTGCCGATGGCAGCCTGGAAGGCATTCTCTGTGAGCACCTCACGCGGTTGGTTGACAAACTCATCGCTGGTGAAGGGCACCTCCATCGAGAGGATGTGCAGGAATTCTTCCTTGCACCCCTGATAGTCGTTGTTCTCAATGATGTTCACCACACGGTCCCAGATGATGTTGGCGATATCCATGCCGATACGCTCTCCCATGAGGGCATGGCGACGTTTCTCGTAGATGACGGTACGCTGTTTGTTCATCACGTCATCGTACTCAATCAGACGCTTACGGATACCGAAGTTGTTCTCTTCCACCTTCTTCTGGGCACGCTCGATACTCTTCGAGATCATGGGCGATTCAATCATCTCTCCGTCCTTGAAGCCTAGGCGGTCCATCACGGAGGCGATACGCTCTGAGGCGAAGAGACGCATCAGTTTGTCTTCGAGGGAGACGTAGAACACAGAACTTCCCGGGTCACCCTGACGACCGGCACGACCTCTCAACTGTCTGTCCACACGACGGCTCTCATGTCTTTCTGTACCGATGATGGCGAGACCACCGGCAGCCTTGACCTCCGGCGAGAGTTTGATATCGGTACCACGACCGGCCATGTTGGTGGCGATGGTCACGGCACCCTTGCCATTGGTCGATTGACCGGCCAGGGCCACGATGTCGGCCTCCTTCTGGTGCAGTTTGGCGTTCAGCACCTGGTGGGGGATACCCTCACGCTTGCCGGTCTCGGGATTCACGTACATATCGAGCATACGACTCAACAACTCGGATATCTCCACCGAGGTAGTACCGATCAGGGTGGGTCGCCCGGCATTACGCATCTTCACGATCTCCTCAATCACGGCACGGTACTTCTCTCGGGCAGTCTTATACACACGGTCATCCTGGTCGTTACGGATCACTGGACGGTTGGTGGGAATCTCCACCACATCCAGTTTGTAGATATCCCAGAACTCACCGGCCTCTGTCGAGGCGGTACCGGTCATACCGGCCAGTTTGTGGTACATACGGAAATAGTTCTGCAGGGTGATGGTGGCGAAGGTCTGTGTGGCAGCCTCCACCTTCACATGCTCCTTGGCCTCCACAGCCTGGTGCAGACCGTCACTCCATCTGCGACCTTCCATGATACGACCGGTCTGCTCGTCCACAATCTTCACCTCACCGTCGATGACCACATATTCGTCATCCTTATTAAACATACAGTAGGCCTTCAACAGTTGCTGTAAGGTGTGCACGCGCTCACTCTGCACGGCATAGTGGTTCATGAGTTCATCCTTCTTGTCCACACGCTCCTGGTCAGTCAGACTGGTGTCTGCCTCCAAGGCGGAGAGTTCGGAGGTGATGTCGGGCAACACGAAGAGTTCGGCATCGTTCACCTGTTTGGCGAGCCAGCCAGTACCCTTGTCGGTCAGGTCGCAGGAGTTCAGTTTCTCGTCCACCACGAAGTAGAGGGGCTCCACGCACTCGGGCATCCTACGGTTGTTGTTCTCCATATAGATCTCCTCGGTCTTGAGCATACCGGCCTTGATACCTTCCTCGGAGAGGTACTTGATGAGGGGTTTGTTCTTTGGCATGGCCTTGTGCGAGCGATACAATGACAGGAAACCGGCATCGAGTTTCTCCTGACCTTCTTTCTTGTTTCCTGCCTCCATGAGTTGGTTACCGGCGGTAATCAGGTTCTTGGCATCGGCCAGATACTGGGTGGCCAGTTGTTTCTGCACGCCCACCAGTCTTTCCACGAGGGGCTGGTACTCCTCAAACATCTGGTCGTCGCCCTTGGGTATCGGACCGGAGATGATCAGTGGTGTACGGGCATCATCAATCAACACAGAGTCCACCTCGTCCACGATGGCGTAGTTATGTGAGCGCTGTACCAGATCCTGTGGCGAGATGGCCATATTGTCACGCAGGTAGTCGAAACCGAACTCATTGTTGGTACCGAAGGTGATGTCTGCCTGGTAGGCCTTGCGACGCTCCTCACTGTTGGGTTGGTGCTTGTCGATGCAGTCCACGCTCAGTCCATGGAACATATACAGCGGCCCCATCCACTCGGAGTCACGCTTGGCCAGGTAGTCGTTCACGGTCACCACGTGTACGCCATTGCCGGTGAGGGCGTTCAGGAACACGGGCAGGGTGGCCACGAGGGTCTTACCTTCACCCGTCGCCATCTCGGCAATCTTTCCCTGATGGAGCACCACGCCACCAAACAACTGCACATCGTAGTGGATCATCTCCCATTTCAGGTCATTGCCACCGGCAGTCCAGTGGTTGTGGTAGATGGCCTTGTCGCCGTCGATGGTGATAAAGTCTTTCTTGGGGTCGGCAGCCAGTTCACGGTCGAAGTCGGTGGCGGTTACGATGGTCTCCTCATTCTCGGCAAATCGGCGGGCGGTCTCCTTCACGATGGCGAACACCTCAAACATCACCTCGTCGAGGGCTTTCTCATAGATCTCCAATACTTCTTTCTCAATCTTGTCGATCTGTGCGAAGATGTCGGCACGTTCATCGATGGGGGTGTCCTCAATCTTGGCTTTCAGTTCGGCTATCTGTGCCTTCTGCTCCTTGGCAGACGACTGTACCTGCTGTTGCAGTTCTTTCGTACGCTGACGAAGTTCGTCATTGCTCATGGCTTCCACCTGTGGGGTAAAGGCCTTGGCCTTCTCTACCAGTGGCTGAATCAGTTTCATGTCCCTCGAAGACTTATCCCCGAACAACGATTTTAATAATTTGTTGAAATTCATTTTATTTAATTTTAATTCTACTTTTAATTCTACTTTTTTTTAACCGCAGATTTCGCAGATTTTACAGATTTTTTTCGCGCAGATATAATCTGTGTAATCTGCGTAATCTGCGGTTTATTCACAACCCTTCTGCGGTTTATATCACTTTCTGCGGTTTAATTCTCAATTCTCAATTCTCAAAACAGTGGTTCTGCCGAGCAGGCATTGGGAGCCCTGATGCGGATGGTCTTGGCGATGGTGGGGGCGATGCGGTCGATGGTGACAGGTGTGTTCACCTTCTCTGGCTGGATGCCCGTGCCATAGAAAATCAACGGGAACTGCATGAACGAAGCCCGTGAGAGTTGTTGTTCCTGCGTGGTCTCGTTGGCCAGTTGCCATCCTGGCGACACCTCTATCATGATATCCCCGTTGCGCTCTGGGTTGAACCCGTTGCGTACCTGTGCCAACAGTGGGTTGTTGCCGCTGAGCAGTTGCAGGGCGGTATACACGTTCCTGACTCCTTCCAACTGACTGATAAACTCCTGTGCCCGCTGGCCGGCATCGGTCAGACTGATGCGCTTGCTCTCCAACAGTTTGTGGTTCAGGAAGATCTGGTTCTTAAAACTGGTCTCCACATAGCGCCCCTGTCCCCAGATAGCCCCGAAGTACATATTGAGCAGGTTGGCGGTACGATCCATATAGAAGATACCTGTGGGGATGCGATACTGGGCGTAGTTGGTACTCTCCTCGTCACAGTAGCCTGTACTGGTCACCACAAACAACACATGGTCTGCGCCTAAGATACGCTCCAAGGTGGTAATCAACTTACCCAGTTCCTGGTCCAGGCGCACATACGTGTCTTGCAGTTCCAACTGACATTCTGACACGGGCTTGTGGTCAAAGGTACCGGCATAGTAGGTCAGACAGAGCAGGTCTGTCACGCGGTCATAGCCCACGCCATGGTTGGTGACGCATTGCTGGGCCATCTCCGTGATGTCTGAGTTCACCAGTCCTGAGGCCTGGTACGCGATGAATTGTCTTTCTCCCTTGAAGGTATGTCTGAAGGGCTTCTGGTCTCCTACATGCTGGTAGTAGTTGAAGGTGCCTGAGAGTTCCATGATGGGTTCCCAGACTACCTTCTTGATATTCGCTGCCGGTGATCTTAACTCATTCGTACTCAGGATCCAAGAGGGCATCTCGTTCAAGAAGTACTTACTGGTCTTCCATTGGCCGGACTGGGTGTCCAACCAGAAGGCGCCATCGGCGGCATGGCCTGCTGAGAGGATGGCGGCATCTTTCTGTGGGGCGAAGGCGAAAATCTTCGACTGTCCCTGGGTGGCCACCTTTAGTTCATCGCCGAGGGTTGACACTAAGAGTTGGTTGGGTGAGTCGAGACCTGCCTGTTTGGTGTCATCGGTACAGAACACGGGTCTGAGACTCTCCTTATCGAGCCATCGTCCCCCGATGATACTGTGATAATAGGGTGAGACCCCCGTGATGACTGACGCAATGGCAGAGGCGCGGTCAATATTGCTGAAAGGGTAGGAGGCGTTCTCATAGACCAGGCCCTGCGCCAGGAGTCGCTTAAAGCCATCCGCTCCATAGAGCGGCTCAAAGGCTTTCAGGTAGTCCGTACGCAACTGGTCGATGGTGATGTTCACCACCAGCCTCGGAGCGTACTGTATCTTCTCCTGTCCCAGTGCCTCGGCCTGGAACCCCAGCACCGCCAGCACCATAATATATATATATCTATTCTTCACTCTTACTCCTTACTCCTGTCTCCTGACTCCTTACTCCTGACTCCTGTCTCCTGACTCCTTCTCTCTCATTCATCCCAACCCTTATCAGCAAACACAGTGCCAAAAATCCCATCCCCTCCGGATAACTCTGGAAGAGTGCCCCGAGGGCATAGAGTGCGAGGAGGGTGATCTGCACGGCCCACCATGCTTTTTTCCGGCGGATGACACTCGGTATGAAGAAGAAGGGCAGGGGATTGAACAACAGGTAGTTCAGGTTGAGGGTGGTGGTGGGGTGCTGCGAGAAGAGCATCAGTGTCAGGGCGATGCCTGCCACTCCCTGTATCACCATCAGTGCCACATCCAACCATTTGAAGGTTTTCTTCCTTCTCCATTCTATCCAGGCGATGGCGACGGAGAGGATGAGCAGGAGGATGGCAAACTGTGTCGGTGTCATGATCCAGTCGGGCTCGATGAGTTGTACGCCCGGAGGCACGAGGGTACGCTGTTCTTTGACCAGGGGCCGGTAGTTGCCGTCCTCATAGATCTTTGCCAGGGCCATGTCGGTCATGAGGATGGCAGGCAGGAACTCTCTTTCGCTTCGGTTGGTGGTCTTGTCTGCCTTCAGTCCGAGGAGTATGTCATTGCCTGCCTTCGACCAGGGGTGGTTGCGGTTACAGATGCGTACCATCTCGCGGAAGGATACTTGTTTTCCTTCTTGTTCCTCCCAGATGATCTTCCCGTTCATGTTCCGCTCGACGATGTCTCTGGGACGGGTGGAACAGTTGTCGTAGAAGAAGTTGTAGCGGTACACTTTGTTCTCCGGGCGGAGGTTCTCTGCCAGGGCGCGTTGCACCTTTCTCTTCTCGTCGGCAGTGAGGTTGAGCACCTGTTCTGTCACACTGCTGCCCCATCTCCGATAGTAGGGCCAGAAGGAACTGGCATCCATGCACACCAGTTCATAGTCCGTCAGACCGAACACGAACCGGAGGGCGAAGTAGGGCTTGCTGAAACTGAACATACCCCAGTTGAACACCAGGTCCTGTCCTTTGGTGGGGCCTTCTTGCCGGAGGTCGTGCCATCGGATGGCGGAATGACCGTACAGGCTGTAGATTTCCTCGTGTGGTGAACAAGTTAGCAGACTGACCTCTACGGAATCCATAGGGTCTGTATCCTGGGAAAAACCATTCAATATGCTGATTGCCAGAATGATAACCAGACAAATTGGTCTCTTTATAACCTTTTCTAAATGTTTCACGATGCAAAAATAACTTATATTTTCGAGGAAAAAGCCATTATTTCGATTTTTTTTCGATAATTTTGCACCCGAAAATAAAAAATATCATTTGAATGAAACATTATTCTTCATATAATCAGCCTGGAAAGTCATCACTTTTGACTTCGTCGACTTTCCTCACGCTCGACCATTTGCAAGCATACTTGCATGGTTCTCGCTTAATCGGAAAGTTCACTTCTCTCGTGAGTCTGGCGATGCTGTTCTCTGTAAGTGGTGCCTTCGCCCAGGGTGGTACGGTCTCTCCATACAGCCAGTATGGACTCGGTGAGATGGCTCAGCGGGGTGGTGGACTCAACCAGGGTATGAACGGCCTGGGTATCGGTATCCATCGCAGTTACCTGGTCAACCCCCTCAACCCGGCTTCCTACGCTCAGGTCGATTCCCTGACGATGCTCTTCGATGTGGGGATGTCGGGGCAGATTACCAGTTACAATGATCATGGCAAGAAGGACAGGACCAAGACGGCTAATTTCGAGTATGTCTTGGCCAATTTCCGTATCTCTAATTATCTGGGTGCCTCCTTCGGCGTCCTGCCCCTGACGAATGTGGGGTATTCGTTCAGTACCACGGAACACCTCGACGAGCAGAACACGGTGGTCACGACCTATGCTGGCGATGGGGGTATCCATCAGGTCTTTGTGGGTGTGGGTGCCCGTCCGGTAAAACCGCTCTCGGTGGGTGTCAACCTCGGTTATATCTGGGGCGGCTATGAACGGGGCGTGGTGGCCAACAGTGGTTCCGCCGTCAATAGTCTCGCGAAGATCTATTCTGCTGACGTGAACAGTTACACGCTCGATCTCGGTGTGCAGTACGACCATCCGTTGGGCAAGGATAAAACCCTGACACTCGGTCTTACCTACGGACTGGGGCATAAGTTGGGTGCTGATGCCGAGTGTCGTGCCATCTCCTCCAACGCCTCCATCTCGAAGAATGACACGACGCTGATGACGTTGAAGGATGCCCTGGAACTGCCTCATACCATCGGTGCGGGTGTCTCGCTGACGCATGGTGAGAAATGGCTGGTTGGCGCGGATGTGCAGGCGCAGTTCTGGAACAAGACGAAGTACCCGTCCTATGAGAACGGAGAGTATGCCCTTCGCAGCGACCTCTTGGACAATAGTTATAAGTTCACGCTGGGTGGTGAGTACTGTCCCCGTTGGAACGCCCGGAATATCTTCCAGCGCATCCATTATCGCTTTGGTGCGGGGTACACTACACCTTATTATAAAATAAATGGGCAGGATGGTCCTCGTCAGTTCAGTGCCACCATTGGCTTCGGCATCCCCATCGCCAACACGTATATCAGTCGTACCTCCCTGTTCTTCCCCTTCGTGAACATCAGTGCGCAGTACATCAACAACTACGCCTCTGGCATGATCAAGGAGCATGCCTTCCGTATCAACATCGGCATCACCTTCAATGAACGCTGGTTCGCCAAATGGAAGGTTGAATAGTGGTGAGAGGTAAGAAGTGAGAGGTGAGAGAATACTCTGCGGTTGAAAATGGGGATAGATAACCATAATAAGACTCTGACGATAATATCAAGGCTATTTGGTATTCTCTTACCTCTTACCTCTCACCTCTTACTTCTATCTTGTTCCGACGTGCAAGAGCACACGGCGGCGGCAATCTACGACAGGGACTCGGTATCGGTGATGACCTCCTATGGCGTCAATACACTGGTGAGCGACTCCGGCGTGATCAAATACCGGATTGTGACCGAACGCTGGGATGTGAACACCATCCGCCAACCGTCACGCTGGACCTTCGAGAAAGGCGTGTTCTTCGAACAGTTCGATGAGAAATTCCATGTGGAGGGCTATATCCAGGCTGACACCGCTTGGTACTACGACCAGAAGAAACTGTGGCATCTGCGTGGCCGTGTACGTATCAGGAATGTGAATGGTCTGATCTATGAGTCACAGGAACTCTATTGGGACGGTCTGAAACATGAACTCTACTCCAATGTCTTTTCCCGGGTCATCACCCCTGAGCGCACGCTCCAGGGCACGTACTTCCTCTCTGACGAGCGCATGACGCACTATACCGTCTCCAACTCCAAGGGTTCTTTCACCACCGAGTCGATGGAACAGAAGGACGCCCAGCAGTCCACCCCTGCCGACACCTCTCAGGTGGAAACCCCGCCCATGCGTCCCCGTCAGGAGAAACATTCCCGCACCTCCCCCTAAAATCTGTGCAATCTGTGCAATCTGCGGTTTCTTATCATCATCTGCGTAATCTGCGTAATCTGCGGTTTTTATAAAAATATCTGTGGTTAATTTATGTCATCTCTAATAATAGGTCTGTTGATTGCGATGCTGTTCTCCGCGTTTTTCTCTGGCATGGAGATCGCCTTCGTGTCGTCCAACAGGATGTTGGCCGAGATGGACCGTGAGAAGCATGTCGTCTCGCAAAAGGCCCTTGATCTCTTCTATGCCCATCCCAACACCTTCGTGTCCACGATGCTCGTGGGCAATAATATCGCCCTGGTCATCTACGGCATCCTCTTTGCGCAGATCTTCGACCAGACACTGTTTGCCTCCCTCGATGATGGCATACGGGTGCTGTGCGACACGCTCCTCTCCACCTTGGTGGTGCTCTTTACTGGGGAGTTCCTGCCGAAGACCTTCTTCAAGAGCAATCCCAACTCCATGCTCACCTTCTTTGCCTTGCCGGCATGGCTGTGCTATGTGTTGCTGTGGCCCGTGTCGCGCTTTGCCACCTTGCTCTCCAAGGGCATCCTGCGCCTCTTTGGGGTCCGCATGGACAAGAACAGTGGCGAAAAGGAATTCACGAAGGTGGACCTCGACTACCTGGTGCAGTCGAGCATCGATAATGCGAGAACTAAGAACGAAGAACAAAGAACTAAGAACGAAGAACTAAGAACTAAGAATGATGATCAGGGTTCGGCGAGGGATGCAAGGATGGAGGTGATCCTTTTCCAGAACGCCCTGGACTTCTCCGAGACGAAGGTGCGCGACTGTATGGTGCCCCGTACGGAGATTGATGCTGTGGAAGATACTGCCACCATCGAACGACTCAAGCAGTCTTTCATCGAGTCGGGACACTCTAAGATCCTGGTCTATCACGAGGATATCGACCATATCATCGGCTACATCCACTCCTCCGACCTCTTCCGCCTCGACAATAATTCTCCATTCTCAATTCTCAATTCTCAATTAGTCCGCGAAGTGGACTTCGTCCCCGAGACCATGCTGGCCTCGAAACTCATGAAGACGCTCATGTCCGAGAAGCGCTCGCTGGCGGTGGTGGTCGATGAGTTCGGCGGGACGGCCGGACTGGTGTCCCTGGAGGATATTGTGGAGGAGATCACCGGTGAGATCGAGGATGAGCATGACAACACGAACCTGGTGTCGAAACAGGTGGGCGACCGTGAGTATGTCCTCTCTGCCCGTCTGGAGATAGAGAAGGTCAACGAACAGTATGACCTCGACCTGCCCGAGAGCGAGGAATACATGACTGTGGGGGGCTTGATCCTCCATGAGTACCAGTCGTTCCCGAAACTCAACGAACAGGTGCGTATTGGCTCTTATGAGTTCAAAATCCTCAAGAATACCGCCACAAAAATCGAGTTGGTCCGCCTAAAAGTGCTCGATTAAGTGAAATTTCCCAAAAATATTTCTTCGTTTCAACTATTTTATGTAATTTTGCACCCGTTTTACAAAAAGATAAAGAAACAATATAAAAAATAAAATTATGGCCGCATTAGGAAAAATCAGAAAAAGAGGCGTGACCCTTGTCATAGTCATCGGTCTCGGTCTTTTCGCCTTTATTGCTGAGGAGGCTGTTCGTAGTTGCGAGGCAACGAAGAACCAGCAGCGCCAGCAGATTGGTGAGGTGTTAGGAAAGAAAGTCAATGTCCAGGAGTTCCAGACCTTGATGGAAGAGTACGAGGAAGTGTTGAAGATGTCTCAGGGTCGTGAGAACTTCTCTGAGGAGGAACTCAACCAGATCAAGGATCAGGTGTGGAACCAGTTTGTGTCCAACCAACTCATCGAGGCTGAGGCATCGAAGATTGGTCTGACCGTGACCGATGAGGAGTTGCAGAATATCATGAAGGAGGGTACGAACCCCATGCTCATGCAGTCTCCGTTCGTGAACCAGCAGACGGGTCGCTTCGATGTGACGCAACTCACCAAGTTCCTGGCCGACTATAAGAAAAATGCCGGCAACCCACAGGTGGCTGAACAGTACCAGCGTATCTATAATTACTGGCAGTTCGTCGAGAAGCAGTTGCGCACCCAGACACTGGCACAGAAGTACCAGTCACTCATCGCCAATGCCCTGCTCTCCAATCCTATCTCTGCCAAGATGGCCTTCGACGGTCAGACCACTGAGAGCGAGATCCTCCTCGCCAGTCTGCCGTACAGCAGCATCAACGACAATGATGTGCAGGTGAGCGACGCAGACCTGAAAGCCAAGTATGGTGAGAACAAGGAACAGTTCCAGCAGACGATTGAGACGCGTGACATCAAGTATGTTGACTTCCAGGTGGAGGCTTCTGCTGCAGACCGCGCAGAACTGATGCGTACCATGGAGGATGCCTACGAGAAACTCGGCAGTGGGGCTAATCCCGCTGAGGTGGTGCGTAAGGCACAGAGCCAGTTCCCTTATACTGGCATCGCTGCCACCAAGAAGGCTTATCCTTCTGACATCGCAGCCATGATCGACTCACTGTCAGTGGGCCAGACCTCTCGTCCTTTCGAGACCAAGTCTGACAACACCTTGAACGTGGTGAAACTGCTCGCCAAGACACTGGCACCTGACTCCATCGAGTATCGTCAGATTCAGGTGGGTGGTGCTTCTCCCGAGGCCGCCAAGAAGAGCGCCGACAGTGTCTATAACGCCTTGAAGGCTGGTGCCAACTTTGAGGAGATTGCCAAGAAATACGGTCAGACGGGTGCCAAGCAGTGGCTCACCTCTGCCATGTACGAGAACAGCAGCACGATGGACGAGGAGTCGAAGAACTACCTGAACAGTCTCCAGACGCTGGCTGTCAACGATTTCAAGAACCTGGAGTTCACCTCTGGCAATATCGTGCTGCAGGTGACCGCCCGCAAGGCGATGGTGGACAAGTATGATGTGGCTGTGGTGAAGCACACCATCGACTTCTCCAAGCAGACTTATTCGGATGCCTACAATAAGTTCAGCCAGTATGTCAGCGAGAATAAGACGCTGGCCGACCTCGAGAAGAATGCCGCAAAGTTCGGCTATACCGTCAAGGAGCGTAAGGATATGCTCAACAGCGAGCACAATGTCGCTGGCCTCCGTTCCACCCGTGAGACTATGAAGTGGATCTTCGATGCCAAGGAGGGCGAGGTGTCACCGTTGTATGAGTGTGGCAACAACGACCACCTGCTGGTTTGTGCCATGACCAAGATCCATCCTGTGGGCTATCGTGACCTCGAGGCCGTGAAGGATGAACTGAAGCAGGAGGTGCTGCGCGACAAGAAGTTCGAGATACTCAAGGGCAAACTGGCCGGTGTGAAGAGCATTGCCGAGGCCGAGAAGGCTGGTGCCAAGGTGGACACTGTGAAGCAGATCACCTTCGGTGCTCCTGTGTTCCTCTCTTCTGTGGGTGCTTCTGAGCCGGCTCTGTCGGGTGCTGTGGCCACAGTGAAGCAGGGAGCCTTCAGCAAGGCGCCTGTCAAGGGTCATGCTGGTGCATACGTCTTCCAGGTGCTGAAGCAGGGTCCTCGTGAGGGTGCTAAGTTCGATGCCAAGGAGCAGGAACTGCAACTGTCTCAGCGTGCCTCTCAGGCAGCAGGTCGTTTCATGCAGGAACTCTACCGGAAGGCCAATGTGGTGGACAACCGCTACCTGTTCTTCTGATAAGTAATATTTATAATATTAAAGAAGCGTCTGGCTGAAAAGTCAGGCGCTTCTTTTGATGCTTATCTTCTTTTTTGCCGTCATTAGATTTTTTTATGCGTCTTTTCTTGGAAGTTTCATTTTTATTCACTAACTTTGCAGCCGCTTATTGTATATTTTACATGAGTGACATGCCAGAAAACCCCATTTCTAATGCGACAACGCTGGGCGTTGACGACGCCGTAGGCGTATCTGACGCAGAGGATTCCGCCTCTGAAATTGCCTCAGAACAGCGTTTTTGGTTTGTGGCTGTAGTCAACAGAAATTCCGAGAAACTCATCCGCGAAAAATTGCTTCAGCAAGGCTATGATGCTTACGTGGCGAGTCAGATGGAGGATCATGTCTGGGCGAATGGTCGCAAGAAGAAGATAGAACATGTCTTAATCACCGCCAAGGTTTTCATCCGGCTCACGGAGTCCGAGCGTCGAGAGGTCGTTCATCTGCCCTACATCAATTATTTCCTGACGGACAAGGCCATGGCGACCAATGCCTTTGGGGTTCATCCCATGGCAGTGATTCCCGACCGCGAGATGCAGATGCTCCGTTTCATGCTCTGCAATGCGGACTCACCTGTTGACTTCGTCTCCACCCAGTTTCGTACTGGCAATCGCATTCGCATCGTCCGTGGAGCCCTAAAGGGCTTTGAGGGTGAAGTCACCCGCCTTTCCGGCGAGACCTACGTCTTCGTCCGCCTTTCCGTCCTCGGCTCCGCCATGACCCGTGTCCTCCCCCAAGACATCGAGGTCATTTAAGGGCTCTTTCTTGGAATATCTCACGAAAACGTCCTGGGCTCGTCGTTCCTCCTCGTGCGGTGATGTTTTCTTAGAGATACACCAAGAAATCGCCTTCACCGCCCCTAATATATGGACCCTTTTACGCGCCAGCCGATAAAAAACCAAAATCGACCTTTGATGGTCGATTTTACCTTAGTGAAAAGTGCCGCATTGTCGGCACCTGATCTAAGCCTCCCCATATAGGGGGAGGTTTGGTAGGGGTGGATGCTTCTTTGGTTCTTTCTTCGCGCCGAAGAAATGAACATAAAAAGAATATAAAAATAAAATATATTTTATGAAAAAACTTGTTTTTTTGATTTTACTAACGGCAATGCCGCTGCTGTCGTCAGCCCGGCCGGCACCAGCCAGTCCCAGATTGTGACCAAACTGATGTCCCGCGGCGTGAAGATCGACCAGATCCGCCGCCTGCGCAACCAGTACGACTCCCAGATTAGCAGTGCCGGCAAGAGCCGTGCCGCTGATGGCGCCGTTAAGATGGCCGCAGACCGTATGACGGGTAACTCCGACCAGGCTGCTCCTCAGGAACTGACCACTGCGAAGCGCGGTACCACGGGTGAGGTCTATGCCGATGCCGCCGAGGAGGTGCAGGAGGTGGAGCACGACGTGCAGGCCACGCAGGGTGTGGCTCCTGATGCTCAGGGCAAGCGCGTCTTCGGCCGTGACATCTTCCGTCAGGCCAACCCGAGTTTCCAGCCGAACGAGAATATGCCGATACCTGATACGTATGTGTTGGGTACAGGCGATCAGGTGGTAGTCGATATCTACGGTGCTTCCCAGAGCACTTTGGTACATACCATCTCCCCTGAGGGAACGATTACCGTCTCTGGCTATGGCCCCATCCGCCTGAGCGGCCTGACCGTGGCTGCTGCACAGGCAAAACTGCGCAATACGATTGGTTCACGCTACCAGACCAGCAATCTGCGCGTGACGGTAGGCAACACCCGCACCATTCAGGTGAACATCATGGGTGAGGTTCGTGCCCCTGGTACATACCATCTCTCCGCCTTTGCCAATGTGTTCTATGCCCTCTACCGTGCAGGCGGTACAAGTAGCCTTGGTACACTTCGTAGCATCAAGGTGTTCCGCAATGGACGCCTGGTGACGGTGGTCGACCTGTACGACTATATCCTGAACGGCCGTCTGGCAGGCAATATCATGTTGCAGGACAACGATGTCATCCAGGTGGAGCCCTACCATTCTTTAGTGGGTATCACAGGCAATGTCAAGCGCCCGATGTTCTACGAGATGCGCAAGGACGAGAGTGTCGCCACCCTGCTGAAATATGCCGGTGGCTTCACAGGCGATGCCCATAAGAAGAGCGTCCGTCTGGTGCGTCAGACCGGTGAGCGCTATCAGGTTTATAATGTCAACGAGTTCGACATGGCCGACTTCAAGGTGGAGGACGGTGATGCCGTCACCGTTGATGGTATGATCAACCGCTATGAGAACATGGTGGAGATCAAGGGTGCCGTGTTCCGCCCGGGCCAGTTCCAACTCGGTACGAACATCAACAGCGTGAAGACGCTGGTCGAGGCCGCCGAGGGTCTGACCGAGGATGCCTTCACGAGCCATGCCGTGCTGCACCGCCTGAAGGCAGACCGCTCATTGGAGGTGCTCCCCATCGACGTGCAGGGCATCATGGCAGGCACGGTGGCTGACGTCCCCCTGCAGAATGAGGACGTGCTCTTCATCATGACGCAGGAGGACCTGCGCCAGGAGCGCACGCTGACTATCACCGGCTGGGTGATGAGCCCGGGCACATACGAATATGCCGACAACGTAACGATAGAGGATCTGATTGTGATGGCAGGTGGTCTGAGAGACCAGGCCTCTCTCGCCAAGGTGGATGTGTCGAGACGCATTCTCGATCCGCATGCCACGGCGAAGACCCGTGAGATAGCCAAGACCTTCACCTTCGAGTTGAAGGACGGCCTGGTGATTGACGGACAGCGCAACTTCACCCTCGAGCCCTACGACGTAGTGCACGTCCGTAAGAGCCCCGCCTTCAGCACTGCCCGTAACATCACGGTCAACGGTGAGGTCAACTACGAGGGCAACTTCACACTGGCAAGTAAAAACATGCGCCTGAGTGACGCCATCAATATGGCAGGCGGTGTGACGGAGGATGCCTATCTGAAAGGTGCACGCCTGGTGCGTACGACCAATGATGAGGAACGCCTGCGCAGACGTCTGATGCTTGAGAATATCCGGAATATTCTGACAGACCAGCGTGACTCTGTGGCATGGAATAAGATGGATTTGGACAACAACTATCCAGTTGCCATTGACTTGGAGGCCGCCCTGAAGAACCCTGGCAGCGATGCCGATGTCCTGTTGCGTGAGGGTGACCGTATCTTCGTGCCGGAGTACGACCCGATCGTGAAGATCTCGGGTGACGTGATGTTCCCGAATACAGTTTTCTTTGACAAGAAGATGAATGTAAAAGACTATGTGAAGCAGGCAGGTGGCTATGGTGACCGTGCCAGAAAGTCAAAGACCTTCATCGTCTATCAGAACGGTACGATTGGCTTGAAGAAAGACGGTGCGAAGCCTGAGCCCGGCTGTGAGATCATCGTCCCGAGCAAGGAGCGTCGTGACCCGATTAACTGGACTACCATCTTATCTGGTCTGACCCCATTAGCCTCCATTGCCACCCTCGTCGTCGCCTTAACTAAATTGTAAGTCCTATGGAAGAAAATATAAACAAATCTGTGCAATCTGTGGAATCTGTGGTTGAGGAAGACTCTTCTATTGATTTCGGTAAGCTCTTTGCCGACATTCTAAAGCATAGAAGGCTATATTACAAGGTATTACCAATAACCTTTGTTGTAGCAGCCTTCATTATGCTGAGCATTCCCAACTACTACAATTGTGAGGTGAAACTCAGCCCCGAGATGTCCTCCTCTAGTTCAAGCAAGAGCGGCCTGTTAAGCCTGGCCAGCAGTTTCGGTGTGAACTTGGGCAATGCTGTTGGCGGCATGGGCACGGAAGCCCTGTTCCCAACCCTTTATCCCGACCTGATGAACTCGGTGGACTTCAAGACCTCCCTGTTCCCCGTCCCAGTAACCATTGAGGGTGACGAGGACGAACCCGACCGCACGATGTCCTACTACGACTATATGGAGAACGAGCAGTCCAAGCCTTGGTGGTCGTATATCTTCAAAGGTATTGGCGAGGGCATCAAATATGTCAAGAACTGGATTACGGGCAAGGAAGAGGAAGAAACCGATGGTGTCAATCCCTTCCGCCTAAGTGAAGAACAGACCGAGATTGTGAAGGCTATTGATGAAAACATCATCTGCGACGTTGATAAAAAGACGATGGTGATTACGATTAACGTCAAAGATCAGGATCCCGTCATCTGCGCCACGATGGCTGATACGGTCAAGACCCGCCTGCAAAACTTCATCACCGACTATCGTACCCGTAAGGCCCGTGTGGATTTGGAGTACAACAAGAAACTCTATGCCGAGACCAAGGCCCGTTACGACAAGGCTCGTCGCCTCTATGCTGAGTTTGTCGATGCCAACAACGACATCATCCTGCAGACGGTCCGTCAGCGTCAGGTCGAACTCGAGAACGACATGCAGATCCAGTACAACGCCTTCACCCAGGTAGCCGCCCAACTCCTCGCTGCCGAGGCCAAGGTTCAGGAAGACACCCCTGCCTTCACAACCCTCCAGTCTGCCACCGTCCCCGTCAAGAAGACTGGACCCAAGCGTGCCATTGCCTGCCTCGTCTTCCTTTTCCTCGCCTTCTGTTGCACCACCGCCTATATCTTCCACAAAGAAGACGACCTAAAGCCATTATTAGGTTTATTCTAATAAAAAATTTGGTACTTTCGTTTTTTTCCCCTATCTTTGCCCCCAAAATATTAATTCGATGTATTATGGTACCGAAAATTGGAGATAAAATGAAGGCAAGTCCTCAGTTAACAGCACAGCCAGACTG
>ONTZ01000079.1 GCA_900320905.1 uncultured Prevotella sp. | reverse complement strand
AACAGTATTCCTTCGACCTCGACTTTGCCGACGTCAGGGGGCAGGAAAGCGTGAAGCGCGCCTTGGAGGTGGCCGCTGCCGGTGGTCACAACCTGATAATGATCGGCGCGCCGGGTAGCGGCAAGTCGATGATGGCCAAACGCCTGCCGAGCATCCTGCCGCCATTGTCACTCGCCGAGAGCCTTGAGACCACGCAGATTCATTCCGTGGCGGGCAAACTGCCCGCTGGCACCTCGCTCATCTCGCAGCGCCCCTTCCGCAGTCCGCATCACACCATGTCGCAGGTGGCGATGACGGGTGGTGGCAGCAGAGCCTTGCCGGGCGAGGTGAGCATGGCCCATAACGGGGTGCTCTTCCTCGACGAACTGCCTGAGTTCAATAAGAGCACCCTCGAAGTGCTCCGTCAGCCCCTTGAAGACCGGAAGATTACTATCTCCCGCTCTAAATACACGGTGGAGTACCCCTGCTCGCTGATGTTCGTGGCTTCGATGAACCCCTGCCCCTGCGGCTACTACGGCGACCCGACGCACCACTGCGTCTGCACCCCGGGCCAGATACAGCGGTATATGAACAAGATCAGCGGGCCTCTTCTCGACCGTATCGACATCCATTGCGAGGTGGCAGTGGTGCCTTTCAAGCAACTCTCTCAGATGGAGCCCGGCGAGGCGAGCGCCGTCATCCGCGAGCGGGTGATCAAGGCCAGGCATATACAGGAAAGGCGCTACAAGGACTTCAAAGGCATTCACTGCAACGCCCAAATGACGGAGCGAATGATACATCAGTATGCAGAACCAGATGTTGCATCCTTGGATATGCTTCGTATGGCCATGGAGCGGTTAAAGTTATCTGCACGTGCCTATAATAGAATATTGAAGGTGGCAAGAACCATTGCTGACTTGGATCATTCAGAAAAGGTGCTGTCGCAACACATTGCCGAGGCCATCGGCTACCGTAACCTTGACAGAGGCGACTGGGCTGAGAGGGGCTGATGAAAAGGTATAAAAAAACATCTAAATTCAATGCTTTTTCGATGTCATGATGCTCAATACCATATCATCGGTTTTACACATGGCCTCGGCACCAATACTCGTAAGATTATGAATGCTTTTGTCAACATCGTCGTCCACAATTCCTTCATCCTGCGAAGGTCAATGTACACAACTACAAGATGTAGTCTCCTGGACTTCAGAATTGGCATCCTGCGTATTCAAAATTTGAATAATCTCTTACCACGCTTTTTAAGCCCCTTTTTTGTCTATTCAGATGAAAATAATGCCTGAAATGCAATTATTTTTAATAAAATGTTGGAAATTGGCCAGATATTATGTAACTTTGGGGCTAAATTACATAATACCTATTTGGTAACAACAGGACTAAATCGAAATTTATACTACCCTTGCACCCATGAACGAAGCAAAGTGTACACAACTGTTAGAAGAACACGGCATCAAGCCGACAGCCAACCGTATCGTGGTGCTGAAGGAACTGGTGAAGGCCCTGCATCCTATCACCTTGTCGGAACTGGAATACAGGATTCTCAGCATCGACAAGTCGAACATCTTCCGGGCGCTGACACTCTTCCGGGAGCACCATCTCGTGCATGTCATCGAGGGCGGCAGCGAGGGGGTGCGCTATGAACTCTGTCATAGTCACGGCCACGAGCACGACGAGGATGTACACCCGCACTTCTACTGCGAACAGTGCCAGCAGACTTACTGTCTGGACTATACCGAGGTGCCGGAGGTGCAATTGCCCAAAGGCTTCGAACAGAAATCCTCTAACCTGATGATCAAAGGAATATGCCCAAACTGCCAGAAGAAATGATGAGTGATAAGTTCAGGGTTATAGCGTTTGACGCGGACGACACGCTGTGGGACTGCCAGTCGCACTTTGAGGAGGTGGAGAATCATCTCTACAGTCTCATCGCACCCTACTGCGAGGATCCGAAACATGAACTCTTCCTGACGGAGAGTGGGAATATGGCTGATCTCGGCTACGGCTGCAAGGCCTTTACCATCAGTGTCATCGAGACCGCCCTGCACATCGCCGGCAACGATCTCTCTGCTACCCAACTCAAGGAACTCCTTGCCCACAGCAAGCAACTGCTGCACCTCCCCGCCACACCACTGCCTGGAGTCGTCAGTACATTAGAAACCCTTCGCAGTCGTCTTGATGGTAGTAGCAAAATGGTGGTCTTCACCAAAGGCGAGTTGCAGGATCAGGAGAATAAGTTGAAAAGGTCTGGTCTGCTGAAATACTTCGACGACGTGGAGATCACCTCCGACAAGTCTCAGCGTGAGTTCCTCGACCTCTGCGAACATCAGCAGATCCATCCCTCGGAACTCCTGATGATAGGCAACTCCCTGAAGAGCGACATCGCCCCCGCACTCGCCATCGGCGCCTGGGCCATCCATATCCCCTTCCACGTCACCTGGCAACTGGAGCACTTTGAGGACATCGACCACGAGCGACTGATAAAAATTGAGCATTTCAGTGAGATTCTCAAATATATTTAGTAACTCTGGCTTCGCCGAAAGTAGGCTGCATCTCGGAAATATCCAAATAAATTTGGTATTTCGCTCGATTTGCACTACCTTTGCACCCAAAATTATTAAATACGTATTTAAAGAATGGAAAACAAGACTTTTAAGCGTACGACGGTGACGTCGGCGCTGCCCTATGCCAATGGTGGGGTACATATCGGGCATCTGGCCGGTGTGTATGTGCCTGCTGATATCTATGTGCGCTATCTCAGACTGAAGAAGCGCGAGGTGCTGTTTATCGGAGGTTCGGACGAACATGGTGTACCCATCACGGTACGTGCCCGCAAGGAGGGCATCACCCCTCAGGATGTGGTGGACCGCTATCATAAGATGATCAAGGACTCATTTGAGGAGTTTGGCATCTCCTTTGATATCTACAGTCGTACCACCAGCGAGACGCACCATAAGTTCGCTGCCGACTGGTTCCGCAAACTCTACGACGAAGGCAAACTGACGGAGGAGACCACCGCCCAACTCTACGATGAGGAGGCAAAGCAGTTTCTGGCAGACCGCTACGTGACGGGTGAGTGTCCTCACTGCCACAACGAGGGTGCCTACGGTGACCAGTGTGAGAAGTGCGGACGTGACCTCTCACCGACAGAGTTGATCAATCCGAAATCGACGATCTCTGGCTCTACCCCCGTGCTGAAGGAGACCAAGAACTGGTATCTGCCCCTGAACGAGTATCAGGAGTGGTTGAAGAAGTGGATCCTCGAGGAGCACAAGGAGTGGCGTCCGAATGTCTATGGACAGTGTAAGTCGTGGCTCGATATGGATCTGCAGCCCCGTGCGATGACCCGTGACCTCGACTGGGGTATCCCCGTACCCATTGAGGGTGCCGA
The DNA here is from genome assembly GCA_900320905.1 of uncultured Prevotella sp. Classification (GTDB taxonomy): domain Bacteria; phylum Bacteroidota; class Bacteroidia; order Bacteroidales; family Bacteroidaceae; genus Prevotella. Next base: position 1,984 of record ONTZ01000079.1, on the reverse strand, counting down.
CGGCAAGGTGCTGTATGTGTGGTTTGATGCACCCATCGGCTATGTGTCGAACACCGTGGAACTCTGCGCCAAGGAACCTGAGAAATGGGGCAACTGGGAGAAATGGTGGCAGGATGAGGACACCCGGCTGGTGCACTTCATCGGCAAGGACAACATCGTGTTCCACTGCATCATCTTCCCTGTGATGATGAAGGCACACGGCAAATTTATCATGCCGGACAACGTGCCTGCCAACGAGTTCCTGAACCTCGAGAACGACAAGATCTCCACCTCACGCAACTGGGCCGTCTGGCTCCATGAGTATCTGGTGGATATGCCTGGCAAACAGGATGTATTGCGCTATGTGCTCACTGCCAATGCCCCTGAGACGAAGGACAACAACTTCACCTGGAAGGACTTCCAGGATCGCAACAACAACGAACTGGTGGCTGTCTATGGCAACTTCGTGAACCGTGCCCTCCAACTGACCAAGAAATACTGGAACGGTGTGGTGCCAGAGTGCGGTGAACTGACGGATACCGACAAGGCTGCCCTGGCTGAGTTCAAGGATGTGAAGGAGAAGGTGGAGGAACTTCTGGAGAAATTCAAGTTCCGCGATGCCCAGTTCGAGGCAATGAACCTCGCCCGTATCGGCAATAAGTATATCACCGACTGCGAGCCGTGGAAAGTCTGGAAGACTGATCCTAAGCGTTGCGAGACCATCCTGAACATCTGCTTGCAGTTGACAGCCAACCTCGCCATCGCCTTCGAGCCGTTCCTGCCGTTCAGCAGTAAGAAACTGCGTGAGATGCTCAACATTGAGTCGTTTGAGTGGGAGCAATTGGGCAGCACAGACCTCTTGAAGGCTGGTCATCAACTCGGTGAACCATCCTTGCTCTTCGAGAAGATCGAGGACGAGGTGATCCAGAAGCAACTCGACAAACTGGAAGCCACCAAGAAGGCCAACGAGGCAGCCAACTACAAGGCTGCTCCAGTAAAGGACACCGTATCGTTTGAGGAATTTGAGAAACTCGATATCCGTGTGGGTCTGGTGAAGGACTGTCAGAAGGTGAAGAAAAGCAAGAAACTCCTGCAGTTCACTATCGACGACGGCTCAGGCACGGATCGTACCATCTGCTCCGGCATCGCTGCCTTCTATGAGAATCCCGAGGAACTCATCGGCAAGCGCATCCTCTTCGTGGCGAATTTCGCCCCCCGTCAGATGATGGGTATCGAGAGTCAGGGCATGATTCTCTCTGCCGTCGATGCCGACGAGAGCCTCAGCGTGGTCACTACCACCAAGGACGTGAAGCCCGGCAGTCAGGTAGGATAAGTCACCTATAAACACGTACACAGCGATTCTGACCCCGGAAAATCATCACCCAGATCCGGGCGATGATTTCCCGACCGCAGGAAAACGTCAACCAGATCCGGGTGATGATTTCCCGACCACGGGAAATATGCCCCATCACTCAAAAACAACTTTTTGAACTCCCTTAAACGCATTTGATTAAAAATGATTAATAAAAAATGTAAGTCTCTGTAATTCAAAGTGGTTTGGCATCAAAAAGATCAGTTTTGATTAAATCTGGGCAAAAAAAGTATTCACTTTCTTTCGGATTATTCTTCAAATTTCATACTTTTGTAATTAATAATGACAATCCCTCATATGGAATTTCGCACTATTCGTTTACGGATTATTTATGGTTCGCCCCAATAGAAATGTAAATAGCATGCGAAAAAACTGTTGTTTATGGATTTTTAACTATTTTTGATGCAATATTTATACTGCATGTGCATTATAAAAATAGAGACAGTCTTTAAAAGAATAATTGTATGGAAACAAAGTCAAACAAGTTATGGCTGATTGCCTTGGCCGCCGTCACAATGATGACAGTGGCATGCAGCAGTGACAAGGAGGAACTCACCAATGAGCCTATATCTAACGAGGGGTCTTCAGAACCCACGGTATTGGAACCCAAGACAAGGGTGGATATTGTCATCT
>ONTZ01000020.1 GCA_900320905.1 uncultured Prevotella sp. | reverse complement strand
CATTTACAATACCTGGTACTTTGAATAGTATAGGTAATTATGCATTTGCTAATTGTACGGGCATCTCTAGACTGATATTTGAGAAGGGTAAGGAGATAGGAGCTTCTAAACTGACCTTAGGTTATGGTGCAAATGATGGTCCAGGTTACGGTTTGTTCTATGACTGCCCAATAGTGTCAGTAGACTTACAGAGGGATCTTACTTATAACACTAGTTACGAGGCAAAATGGAATAACAGTACAACAACATACAGCAACAGGTCACCTTTCCGTGATCATCCTACATTGATAGAAGTTAATATTGGCGAAGATGCTGTAAGTGTAAAAAGTAATCTTTTCCGTGGAGATCTATTTTTGAAGTCTGTATCGATGGCAGACGCAATTACTTCTATTGGTAGTTGTGCATTCTATAATTGTGAAACGATTACCTCATTGGTGCTTCCACACAGTTTAGAGACTATTGGTGATTATGCGTTTAACGGTTGTAAACAACTGACAGGCCTTATCTTCCATCCTGCATTGAAGAGTATTGGCAACTATGCTTTCCAGGGCTGTGTGGCTTTCAACAACTTTGCCATTGAGGAGAGTGAAGAGACTCTGGCTTTAGGAAATGGCTCTTCCGAAGGAGAGAAGACGGGATTGTTCAAGGATTGTCCTATTACTTCTGTCTTTATCGGGCGTAACTTGAGTTATAACTATTCTCCGCTGGCCAATATGGCAACGCTGACGGAAGCACGCTTCGGCAATCCTGTGACTCGTATTCCCAATTACATTTTCCAGGGTGACACAGAATTGAGCAGCGTTGTGTTTAATAAGAGTTGCGAACTGCAATCTGTCGGGAAATATGCTTTTGACGGTTGTATCAACCTGCCCACGCCACAATTCCCGAGCACAGTGACGGCATTTGATGAGGGAGCATTCAAGGGCTGTGTAACCTTTACCAACTTCGATCTGCCAGAAAATCTTGTAACCATTGGTGCTTACACATTCCAGGATTGTACGGGGCTGACGGAGTTCAAGATCCCTGCCACAACAACTGGTATTGGCAATTATGCTTTCTCAGGATGTACAGGCGTTAAGCAGGTAGTATTCGCTGATGGTGAGGAAACTTTGGCTCTTGGCTATGGCGCTTCTAATGGAAAGGGCTATGGCCTGTTCAACGACTGTCCATTAGAATCTCTTTATCTTGGACGAACCCTGAGTTATACAGAAAAAAAAGATAATGGATATTCTCCCTTTGCCTATGTCAGTACATTAAGCGAAATCACAATCGGGCCGAAAGTCAAATCATTAGGTTACTGCATCTTCTATTCTACAGCAATTTCGGAACTCTACCTACCGTCATCGGTCAGGACTATCCATAGTTCTTCATTCAATCGTTGTAATAATCTTAAGACACTTGTTATCCTTGGTGTGACACCACCAACTTTGGATGACGCAAATACATTCCTTTCGAATTCTGCAGAAGATAGCAAGATTTATGTATTCTTCCCAGACAATTACAAATCGACAAAGATTTGGAAAGACTATACCGATAAGATTGAAGCCGTTGGTGAGATATATAGTAATTTCACATATAGCGGTGAAGGTCATGTGATTGGATATAAAACAGATTTCCCAATTGTACTTGATAATAGGGACACAGAGGCAAAAGATGCAGGAACCTATCAGAAACGTATAGATGTTACCTATACAACTAACGGCTATAACATCAAGGATGTGCTGGACTATGAATATACCATCAAGAAAGCACCTCTGACGATTACCGCCGAATCATGTTCTCGCAATTACGGCGAAGAGAATCCTGAATTCAGATTTATCTATGATGGATTTGTGAATGATGAGGACGAGAAGATTTTGACTAAAGAGCCGACAGCGACCACCAAGGCTACGGTAGATTCTCCTGCGGGTGAATATGACATTGTTGTATCAGGCGCAGAAGCAAAGAACTATGACATTTCCTACATTAATGGTGTGTTAACAATCGTTTCAATTATCAAAGGTGATGTTAATTCAGATGGTGAAGTTAATGCTCAGGACATTGTAGATTTGACTAATTATATTGCTGGCTATAACATTAATTTAATTAAAGAAAAGGCCGATGTCAATGGTGACGGTGTTGTCAACAGCGCTGATGTCATTATGGTGTCAAAAACAATATTAAGCAAGTGATAGATTCATAATCGCAAAATGCCACACGTCATCACCTACACGGAAGAGGTTGAAGAACACGGATACTGCCAACAGCGTCCGGAGTTGAGGACTGGCGATAAGTATTTGTACGAGGTGGGCGGCAAGAAATGGTACAAGCAGACCTACACCATCAATGAGGACTATGATGCTATGAGTTTCGTGTTTAGCACAGGCACGGGCAGTCCACAGACTGTCGATGTGACGAATGTCAACACCGACAAATTCTTTGAGGTTTCCACTTCAAAGGAGGGTGACAAGTATCAAGAACGGTGACAGCATCATTAATATCGTCGCTATTGCTATGCATTAACGTTAAGGGAAATCATACACGAGATACTGTACGTTGGGCTCGGTTGGATAGTTCGTGAGTCGCCCTGAGCGGGTGATAAACGACAGAATGCCGTTGTATATGCCGTTACCAAATGTGTATTGACCACCATAGATATTGATATAGTGAATACGGCGGGCATCGTATTTCAGAAGACGTTCTGTGTCAATGACCGGCATACCGTCGATCAGTACCATGGATGGCCATGAACTATCATAGGGGGCATCCTCCTTACGGACAAGCAGTTGTGGTACGCCATTTACTTTCCTGGTCGTTACGCAACTCACATATTCAAGTAGCACCTCCCTGATGGTAAAAAACTGCCGGTACTCGTCAAGGTTATAGGTCAGGTCGGGCTTCGTGCCAAACACAACCTCGTCATACGCTAATGGCACGCCATCCTCTGCCGCGTCATCAGATAAGTCACCCAACTTTAATTCACGCTTGGCAGGTGCTATGGCCATTTGGTGCCGCTGCATGGCAATGGAACGGGTTTCCACCTCACTGCGTCTGTAATGGAACACGAGATGTGGGAGCCTTTTCGGAAGTAAGGTGGCAAACGGACTGATCATCTCAATAGGTAGGCTCACACCTGTGGACGACAAGGCAGAGAGCACTAACGGTTGCTTGCCATGGATGCCGAAAGTATAGAAGATGGCTATGGAGTCATTCACCATCTTTCCTTCAAAATAATGTATCTGTTTCCCTATGATACTCACGGAAGGTTGGATCTGGCTTCTACCAAAAGAATGACCATCATAGACATTCCTAATACGCGCCTTGATGATATGGCCTTCCGTCTCACGCACCTCATCGTCCTTCACACCGACCATATCCGCATTTCCGACACCCGATACCCAACAACTATCATCCGACACCCATTCGACATCGTCGTCCTCACTCTTGTGAAGCGGATTGACAACAGCGACAAGCCGGTGAGACACATGTATATTGTTGCGAGCATAGACCGACAACACATAATACCCACTATGGAGATTGGAAGGCAGTTCGATGATGCCCTCTCCTTCTCCTCCCTTAAGACTGACGATGACACCCGCCACCAAACTATGGGTATCACACAGTTCTGCGTATGCTATTAAAGCATTATCAATAGTCACACTGACTTTCATCGCCTCACCTGCGAGGTACCATGAGCGGTCTGTCTCAATACGTGCAGCAGAGATACTCAGTGTAAGCACCATCGCTGCTATCAGTGACATTATTCTGTTATTCATGTTCAATCTTCAATAACTTACGTTTTCTTTCAGTGACCAAAAAACAGGTTCTTCAATATAGACACCTGCATGCCTTAACCTGACATCGAGTTGATAGTCGAAAGCCCAGCCTGTTCGCAATTCGTAGCCAATTTTTCTGTTATCTTCCCATATACATAGGTACATGCCACTATATACCATTCGCAAGCAGTCTGTCTCATTACAATCCTCAAGCCATACGAGATCTCTAATCTGAGGAATAAGGACAGAGAAATTTTCGGCATCAATGAAGAACCGGTATTCGCTCGTATTCAATGAGCATCCCACAAATCCTATCACATGCTTTTTTGACGTGAGGCAACGGATATTGGTTGGAAGGGCTGAGGGCTGGGGGGTGAACAAACCTCCCATCTCTGAACTAGCCTGACGTCTTGCTGTCTCATACTCGTACTCAGCCTTTGAGATGGCACGTTGATGAACCAGTCCACTGTACCTGTAATAGACCCGTTCGTCACCACGGTCGATGTCGTACAACTTGAGTCTCCGGATGTGCTGTCCTTCGTAACTGGTACTGGCGCCAACCATGATTGTCGTGCCTGTTGCATCTTTCCACCCACGTCTTGGAAACTGATCTGTCTTCCTGACGGGTTTCATCTCTCCTGTGTCGAAAACCATGTTGGTCACGTATTCTGGACGCAGTTCCCAGGTCTCATCGTATGTCCACGAATAGTAGTTCGCCTCATCAGACACCAAAGGGGCTTCAGGCGTGACGAGGATGTCGATATTACTTTGCGGCGCGTCCTGTACCGCACTTACTTCCGCTATTTTCTCAGTGGGCAGCGGTTTCTGAGGTACAGACTCATAGACCTCACCGCCAACCTCGATATGCAGATAATACTCCACGTCGGGATTGAGAGCACCAAGTTGGCAGGAGTAATATCCGCCAGTAGCCGGGTAGATAGACTCCCTCGTGATGCCGTCCTGAGGGTTGCCTCCAACGTAAAAGCCGGGATCTATCTCCTTGCTATGTTCGCGAGCCATGTATTCAGAGCCATCAGTCCCACGTACAGAGACGATGGCGTTCGTGACCATCCGGGGGGGTGACATCATGACAGACGAAAAGTAAGAATCTGGCGTCATCGAATGGAGAGCCTGTGTACGCGTCAGGACAAACTTATTCATCTTGGACGAGCATATCGTGCCCTCAACAACGAGCAGGTCGGTATCCTCTGACGGAATGTCGGCTTCATATTCCTCAATACAGCCCGAAAATGTACATACACCTATGATGAGGCATAGCACCAAATATAGCAATTGTCTCAATTCCTTCATATCTTAGTTGAATCGTATATTAAGTGAAACATAAGGAATGGCTGTGCCAAACACAGACAACTTATACCCCTTTATCTCATCACCTTCATTGACGTAATAGATATTATAGGCATTCTTGCGGGCAAGGGCATTATAGACACCTATCGAGAACGAGGTGTGGAGGAAGGATGTCAACTTATGCGTCGGTTCTATGTTAAACGCAAGGTCCAGACGCATATAGTCGGGAATACGGTATTTGTTGCGGTCTGTATAGTAGGGCATGTATTTATGATTGTACGAATCATAATATTTGCCTGCCGGCAACGTCGTCGGACGACCAGTGGCATAGTTGAAGTTGCTTGAAAGGCTATATCTCTCGGTAAACTTCAGGTTAAGCACAGCCTTCACCTCATGAGGTCTGTCATATTCGGATGAATACCATTCACCATTATTCAGAGGTATTGCCACCCTATTGTCATCCTGGCGGAGTTGAGAACGCGAGAAGGTATAACTGACCCATCCATTCAACTTTCCCGTCGGCTTTTTCGCCTGGAGTTCTATACCATATGCCCGTCCCGTGGTAGAGATCACATCGGTCTCTAAGTGTGGGTTCATCAGCAGAACGGCAGAACTGCGATAGTTGAGGTAGTCGCCGATATGCTTGTAATACACTTCTGCTGAGAACTCGTATTGTTTGCGCGCTGTCTCGTAATAGATTCCTGCAGCCAACTGCCAGCCATTCTGCGGCTTGATGTTCAGATCGGAGAGTTTCCAGATATCCGTTGGTGACATGATGGAAGTATTCGACACTTTATGAATATACTGATGCATCGTGTTGAAGCCTGCCTTCAAGGAGAGGTTTTCCTGGAAGGCGTAGCGAGCCGACAAGCGCAGTTCTGGGGCATGATAGGTTTTGATGACGCCTGTCTCATGACGGGTCTCCTGTAATGTCCCCGCCGATGGAAGTTCGCCGTCTTCATAATAATTCACATCACGAGGGCCAAGGACATTGAACATAGAATAACGCAAACCGGCTGAAACGGACAGTTTTTCTGTGAGTGAATGCTCATAGTCAATATATGCGGCACTTTCCAATGCTTTTTCTCTCTGCAACTGATCTGTCATAATGCAGGATGCCTCACCAGCAGGCTCATACTTACCAGCCTGTACATTGTAATGCTGCACGGAAAGACCATAAGAGAGAACCTGCTTTTCAGACAGACGCTGACGAATATGCAGTTTACCCCATAACTGGTCAATGCCGAAACTCAGGCGGGCTGCCATAGAAGGTGTGCCTCTCTCCTCGTTGAAATAGTCGTAGTGATCATGTCCGCCAGACAGCGTGGCAGTCACACTTTCACTCAGGATAGAACGCCACTCAGCAGAAACGCTCCGGTTTTGATAACCGTACTTGTCCTCTGAACTGAACGAGAACTTGTCTTTACTCCAATAGCCATATATCTTTAGTCTGTGAATGTTGTTGATCCTCCATGTCAACACACCACCAAGATCAAAGAAGTTTGCTGTACCGTTCTTATAACCACTATCCTCTGGCAACTTCTTGAGCATCCAGTCGCTGTAGGTTGTACGGCCATTCAACAGCAATGACATATGATCCTTCACAATCGGTATCTCAAGATTCGCCTTACTGGTAAGCGCACCGATACTTGCCGAACCCGTCAGTTTCTGCATATTAGCCTCCTTCGATGTCACTTTCAGTACACTGCTTATCCTTCCTCCGTATTCTACTGGAATACTCGACTTGAACAGTTCTACATCTTCAACCGCATCCGAATTGAACGACGTGAACAGGCCAAACAGATGTGACGGATTATACACTGTACCTCCATTGAAAAGTATCAGATTCTGATCTGTAGCACCTCCGCGCACATTATACCCGCTTGAGGCCTCTCCTACGGTAGTGACACCTGGCAGCGTAAGTACGATCTTCATGATATCCGACTCGCCAAAAGCCGAGGGAATGTTCTTCAGTATCTGAGGCTTGAACTTCTCTGAACCCATTGTAGTACTTCTTACAGCCGACTGCCGTCCACCGACAACAACGATCTCGTCTAATTCCTGGTCATCGGCAATACTTGCTCGTGCCTTCTTCAACCCCGGTACAATATAGGTCTTGGTTGGAGCAACAGATGTGGCTACGGAATCACTATCAAGGACAGGGATACCGGTAATAAGCGAATTTTCATCAATTGGGTGTTCCATTGTGGCGGGGACTTCCGGGGTCTCTATGGCTATTGGGGGTTGTAGAGGTTGGGGAGCGACATTGCTAACATGCAGACTTTCCACCACTTTCACAAGGCTATTCCCACGCTCCCCCTTTAAAAATGACAGATGATTCTGCCTTACAAACTGCTTGATCAGTTTTTTCTGTTCAGGAAAGAGATTTGCCACATCAGATGCCCTTTTCACATGATGCTTTTGGCCATCGGGAGTCATGAGCATATAATGCTCTTTGGTGCTGAGAACTTTTAGTGATTTCTTTCCACCAAAACTGTTTTCTCCATTAATAACTTTCCACACACTATGGTAAAGACGAATGCCGTTAGCCTTTCCATCATAAAGCAGAGACGCATATCGCGAGTCATTCTCCGGATCATGAACATATCTATGGCCGTCCATCTCAAACCAGTCAACAAATTCTTGTTCAGGCAGACAATAAATATTTCCCACAGGTGAAAGGACAACAACCCTCTGTTTCAATTGATCAAAACGCAGTTGTACATGCTCATAAACTACACCATAATAACTGATACGTCCATTATACATATTTGTATCGCCTTTATAATAAGGAATGTCATGCCACAACCATAATTGGTACTGTGGTTCAACTGCCCCCACATACAGACGAGCATAATCGGAAGCAGAAGTAAAATAATCCTGAGCCCCAACATGCTGCACAAATACCATCATACAGGCAAATACCAACAAATGTTTTTTCACGTCTTTATATTTGAAAAAAATTAGTCTTTTTCTATTTATAATACTCCTATTCTGAAAATCTTGTATAGCAGTGCCATATTTTAACGCAGTTTAACCATATATCCATGGAGAGAAGAACAACTCCTATTATTTCACAATAGAACGGACAACGAACCAGCAATGCATGAGGAAGGTCCGTACATAGCCGTAATGGCGGTTCATCACCCGATAGCGCTCAAAGAGCGACTCACGGTGATGGAGGGTTGTCTGTCCTTCTTGGGTGTAGTTGACCACCACCATGTGCAGGTTCAACAAAGGCACATTCTCTTTGGCGGCGGCCTTCATGATACGGATACACCAATCGACATCGGCCGAATAATGGTACTGCTGGTCGTAAGGTGTAGCAATGGCGAAGTCGGTACGGGCATAGAAAGCCTGATGGCAGACAAGCATACCATGAAGGAATGACTTCCAGGTAAGTTGTTCTGGGGGCGACAGGCGACGGTGATACAAGAAATGTCCGTTATCATCGACAATATCAGTGTCGCCATAGAGCACGGCAGGAAGGTCACACTGAGGACTATCACCATTGTTGCCTATGGTAGCGGCAATGCGGCTGACGGTATCGGGGGTAGGGAGGAAATCACCAGCATTCAGGAAACAGACATAGTCGCCATCTAATGAGCGTAGACCTTTGTTCATGGCATCGTAGATACCCTTGTCAGGTTCTGAGGTCACCTGAATAGAATGACCGTTATCGGCAGCATTGGAACGTTCGATATAGTTGTTGACAATCTCCATAGTCCTGTCTGTCGAGGCTCCATCAATAATCAGGTGGACAATGTCAGGATAGTCTTGCTTTAAGACACTATCGAGTGTACATTGCAGCACCTTCTCTGCATTGTAGGTGATGGTGACGTAGGTAATCTTGATCATAGTCCGTAGTGCTTAAAGGCCATCGCTTGTTGATAGACATCGAGATACTTAAGGGCAACACTCTGTTGGGAGTAGTTCTGCGCTACTTTTTGGACGGCATGCTGACTAAGGGATCCGTAGTCGGCCTCGGTAAGAATCCAGCGGATGCCCCGTGCCAAATCCTCCGCATTGCGGTACTCGGCAACATAGCCATTTTGCTTGTGGTCTATCTCTTCGGGGATCCCCCCTACCCTGAAACCAACACACGGCACGCCACAGGCCATTGCTTCCATGATGGTGTTGGGAAGATTCTCCGACAACGATGGCAACACAAAGACATCAACAGCATTATAGATATCCACAATACGATGCTCATCGTTGACATAGCCTAAGGGATAAGCCTCGAAAGATATCTGGCCAAGCACTTCCTCGGCATGTCCGCCAAGGATGACAACCCCCAAGTGAGGTACGTCTTCCAGTTGACGACAGGCTTCACTAAGGTAATCCATACCTTTATTGGGATTTGTCACACGCTGTGAGACGAAGAGGATCAGTTTTTTGTCCGCAGGCAGTCCGAGACGCTGGCGGGCTTCCAGTTTTTGACACCTATTATTATATATATGTGTATCTATCGGGTTAGGGATGCTCGTAATCTTATGTCCTTTTAACAATGCACTCGACTTGGCCTCCTGTTCCAGCCAGCGACTACAAGCCACAAAATAGATGTTCCCGTCTTCCAACAGCCGTTGCTTTTTGCGCCAGACACGCTGGGCGAGCCTACTGCCTTTCGGCAACAGTTTGCACGATTTACACGCCGAGGTAAAACTCCTGCATCCCAGTGTGAGATGGCAGATGGCCGTCGCAGGCCAAATGTCGTGCATAGTCCACACCACAGGTTTGCCACTCCGTAAGATCCCTTGGATGCTACCAAGCGAGAGCATGCCTTGATTGATCCAATGCAGATGGATGACGTCGGCCTCCTGAAATTCCGGCAATCGAGTGATGTCGGAACCTATATTGGCAAGGTCGATTTCAAAAAGATGTTTCCGTGAAAAGCGGCTACGAACGAAAACGACTAACCGTTCCCATAGGAAATGCCAATGGAGCATCGGCGATTTCGGTAATCCGATGACAGTCAATGAATCTGTCTCCTTGTCGCGTACCAGCATCTTGGCTTTGACACCATTGTTGTTCAGAGCCATCATCAAACGATTGGCAGCAACTGCTGCCCCACCTGTCCGCTCACTGGTATTGACAATCAAGACTCGCATCAATTCTTTGCTTCCTTGGCTCTGCGCTTGGCTTCTTTCGCGGCTTCTTTAGCAGCCTTTTCGGCTTCCTTGGCTCTTTGCTTGGCTTCCTTGGCTGCTTCCTTCTCGCGTTTCTTTTGTTCTTTCTCCAATTCTTTTTCGCGCTTCCTCTGTTCCTTTTGGAGACGTTTCAATTCCTTGGCACTTTCCTTAGCAGCCTCTTTCTCACTGGCAGCCTCCTCCTTTGCATTCAGGGCTTCATCCAACTTATCACGAAGCATCTGCTTATCAAAGGTAAACACATGACCAAACATACCTACCGAGAGGATTTGATCTTCCCCTTTCAGACGCACATGCGTGGTATTAAAGAGGTAATAGTTGTCAACTTTTAGTTTGGAATTCAGAGCGGTCTCTACGGTTTTCACGACAACACCCTTACCAAGTTTTGCAAGAATATTGTCGCCCAGTTTATCGACGGCTTCTTCTTCCACGAATTCGTTGACCGCCTCCATCATGGCATCTTTGTGTTTCTGCTTGTCTGGTACTGTCAGTGCCATAAGAATCGCAACAAGCAAAACGATAATTACTGCTAATAATTTCTTCATATCATATACTTTATTTAATTTGAGCGCAAAGGTACTGTAAGTTTTGCAAAAAACAAAGAAAAATGAGTATTTATTTAGTGTTTCCGCACACAATCGCTTGATTTATGTCAAGAATGATGGGTTTTTATACACTTATTTTAGTGAAAGTATTGCAAGTTATCCCAAAAAGAATTATCTTTGCAACGTCAAAAGGTTAATAGATTGTTTTAGGTTAGTAGTAATATTTATAGTTTTAGGTTTTTAGTTATTGGTAAGAGAAAGTTTTCAGCTGTGGATAACAGGAGGCAATTGTGAAATTCCCTTTTAAACTTTCAAATTTTTAGCCGTAAGGCTGAAAATTTCTTTTAGAGAAAAGGATTTTTAGTTAAACATAGGCTTTTTTGATGCCACTGCTCGCGAGAGTGGTGGCATCTTTTTTTGGTACTTTCAATTTATATTTGTAACTTTGCAGCAAATATTAAGTATCTATGGAGCAAAACATTTATTTGAATGACGCTGTGAGACTGTTGAGGGCACTGATAGCCACACCATCAGTCAGCAGAAATGAGGAGCGTGCAGCCAATCTGTTAAGTCGCTATTTAGAAGAATGGGGATTACCATACGGTCGTGAGGGCAATAACTTGTGGATAGGTTGCCAGGACTGGAATAACAACCGTCCGACAGTGATGCTGAATGCCCATATCGACACCGTCAAGCCCGTTGCCACATGGACCCACAATCCGTATCAGCCAACCCAAGAAGGCGATCTCCTCTATGGCTTAGGTTCCAACGACTGTGGTGGCGGTCTTGTGGCCTTGCTTCAAACCTATCGCATCATGCTCCACCGCCCCCGTAACTATAATATTCTCTGGGTAGCCTCTGCCGAGGAGGAGGTTTCTGGTAAGGACGGTTTTAGTCGTGTCATATCGAGACTTCCGAAGATTGACGTGGCTATCGTCGGTGAGCCGACAGGTATGCAGCCCGCCATCGCCGAAAAGGGCTTAATGGTCATCGACGGTTATGCCGATGGCATATCAGGTCATGCTGCCAGGAGCGAAGGGGTGAATGCCATCTATGAGGCCCTGGACGATCTGGTCTGGCTGAGAGACTACAAGTTCCGCAAAGAGAGTCCGTTGTTAGGACCCACGAAGATGACGGTAACCGTCGTAGAGGCAGGCACCCAGCACAATGTGATTCCCGATAGCCTGCATTTTATCATCGATGTACGCCCAAATGAATTCTATCAAAATGAATACTTGTTTGAGTTCTTAAGGAAGAAAATGAAAAAGTGCCGTTTAGAGGCCCGCTCGTTCCGTCTGCACTCGTCGAGCATCCCAGAGACGCATCCCTTGGTACAGAAATGCCTGGCAATGAATATGCAGCCCTTTGGCAGTCCGACCCTCAGCGACCAGGCCCTGATGTCCTTCCCGTCGATGAAGTTAGGCCCTGGTGATTCTGCACGCAGTCACTCTGCCGATGAGTTCATCCGCATCTCCGAGATAGAGCAGGCCATCGACACGTATGTGCGGTTGCTCTCGGACTTTCAACTCTAAATAAGGAATCTATCTGCTCAACCACGACAAGGGATTGAGCAAGGCTCCCGACAGTCGACGCAACTGGAACTTCATCGTACCATCGCGACTGACAGAGCCTATGATTTGGCGCGTGCTGACTTTCTGTCCACTCGTAACATTCACCGACGAGAGATCACTATATACGGAGAAGTAGGTTCCATGACGCACGATGACAATCACCGAACCTCTATAGTCTTGCACCCGGCTCACTTCTCCGTCGAAGATACAACGAGCCTTTGCACCCGGTTGTCCTTTCAGTTCAATGCCCTTCGTCTCCTGGACCGTTGTTCCTTTCAGCCCCTCCACACGATGCTGACCTTGAGTGTTGACGATCTTATAAGCCCCAGTAATGGGCATGGGGAACCGTCCCTTATTACTCTCGAAGTTACCGCTCAACTGTCGGTCGACAGACGACATAATCCAGGCCTCTTCCGATTTTTTCTTGGCCTCAGCCATCTCCTTCTCATGGGCCTTGGCCTCATCAGCCGCCTTGCGCTCCGCCTCCTTACGGGCATTCTCTGCCTCACGGGCAGCCTTCTCTGCGGTAGCCTTCTCACGTTCACTCTTACGGACGGCAGCACGGGCTTCGGCCTTGGCCTTAGCCTCCTTCTCCTTTGCCTCCTGAATCTTACGGGCATTCTCCCGGGCAGCGGCTTCGGCAGCAGCCTTCTTACGGGCCATTTCCGCCTCTTGTTTCTTACGGGCTTCCTCTGCGGCCTTCTTCTTCCGCTCAGCCTCAGCACGGGCCTTGGCACGAGCAATCTCCTCGGCAATCAACTTATCAATCTGCGCGTTCAGTTCAGCATCTTTTTTTCGTTGCTGTTCCAACACACTTTGGATGGTCTTCTGCTGTTTCTGCAAGGAGGTCACCACCTTTTGCTGCTCCACCTGTTTGCTTTCAAGTGACTTCCTTTCGCGTTCACCACGGTAGAGCAGATCGTTCTTCTGCTTCTTCACGCCCGACAGTTCCTCGACCGCCTCAGCAACCTGCTCTTGCATGGACTGCACGGCCTCACCTTGAGCCTGCTGGAAAACAGCATACTCCCGCATAAAGCGCAGACGACGGAACATCTGTGAGAAGTTCTTGGCACTGAATATGAACATCAACTGGTTTTGGATGTTCCTATTGCGGTGCATATAGCGCACGGACTTCTTGAAACGCTCCTTACGTTCTTCAAGTTCTTTTTCCAGATTCTTTACTTGAAGATCCAAGACCTGTATATTCCCATCAAGGGTATTGATGTCGCGACGGATGGTATCAATCGTCCGACGTTTGTCACTGATCTCCGTATTGATGATCATCAGGTTCTGCAAGCGTTTCTTCACGTCCTGCTCATTCTGGCGCAACTTGCGCTCCTGCTCCTTCATCTGCTGTTGGAGTTGTTGGCGCTGGCTCTGCAACCCTTTCACCGTCACAGGCTGCTCCTTCTTGGTGGTAGAGACCTTCTTGGTTGTCTTTTTAGCAGGTTGTTTTTTAGACACAATCTTTGTAGTAGCAACCTTTTTCCGGACAGTGTTTTTTTTCTGTCCGGAAACGGTCACTACAAAGAGACAAAACAACAGGAGGACTACCTGCAGTCGTTTCATCTGCTATTTACAGGGACATAAAGCGACGGAGAATCTCATCGACCGTCACCTCACGGTATTTATTGGATACTTCGGTACGGGTCTCCCACTCTGTATCATTACCAAGATAATTAAGGGTCATACCGAGTTTCACCTCCTTCTTAGCAGTTGTCAGGGCAATGGCATGCTTGGTAGGATACTTCTTACCAGAGAACATCTCAAATTTATCGTAGTCCCAGTTCAACTGAGCACTATTCTCCGGATTGAAGCGATCCTTGTACTGGATATTCGCCATCTTGATGGCAGCATCCTTATTTCCAACAAGCCAACTATAGTCCATCTTCCCTTCATTCAGTTGGATAATCATGTCATCACCGCTTTCAAGGGTTGTATAGATGGCTGTCGTGTCAGAAGCGGCAGGCTTCTTACCGATGATGACAGGATTGGGCTTGAACAACTCGTTCCAGAACAGGGCCTGCATCGAACTGAAGTCCAGACCACTGTTACGCAGGAAGTCCACCTGCATCCAAGGAGCCTTCAAGTACTGTTTGTTGATACGGTCCATAATCAGTACATAGTCCTTGGTCATCTCAATACGTCCGGCCTCTACAAAACCGAATGCCATCAGTTGAAGGCGGATTACATCATCGCGCTTCATCTTCAGGTTACCTGTCAACGTCAGTTTCTGTGCACCCACTTCAACAGAGAACTTCACCTTTGAAGTAATAAAGCGGGCGGTAGTGACATTGTCCTGTACTCTCTCCACAAAGTCCTTCTGCTGTTGCTGTTCAACAGTCAAGGGTTGCGGGGTTTCTTCTTTCACGCTTTTCTTGTGTAAGAAACAAGAAGTCAGCATCAGCGGCATTGCCAAAACGGCAATCTTCAAATAACTGGATGATTTCATTCTTTAAAATATTTTTTAAGTTTAACTTTTCTGATAAGTACCTTGTTCTCCGAGTCACCTTTCAGGGCATCCTGCCAGAAGACCAATGCCTTGTCGGGATCCTTACAATACCAGTATATATCACCGGCATGCTCATAGATAGCCGCATTGCTAATGGTATCTCCATTGAGAGCAACGGTATCTACATTCTGTAAAGCCTGATCAATGTAGATTTTCGCCTCAGCATAACGCTGCTGCATGAAAAGGATCCATGCGAACGTGTCAAGATAGGTGGCATTCTTTGGCTCTGCCTTCAACGTCTTCATACTCATCGTCTCGGCCTTCGACAGATTTTCATTGCGCAGACTGAGATAATAGGCATAGTTATTCAGGCACGGAATATTATCGGGTTTCCATTGCAGACAGGAGTCATAGGCAGCAAAAGCCTCTTCAACCCTTCCCTTCTTATGCAGGATCTCACCCATCACTTCATAAAAGTCTGAAACAATATCTGCATTACTCTTCTCGTTGATGACGCTCACCCCGTTCTGGAAGGTAGAAAGCGCCTGATCCAGACTGTCACGCTGATAATAGGCAATTCCCTGATAGTAATAAAAAGCCATATCGTCAGGATTATATTCCCTGGCCGTCTGACAGAGTTCTATCACACGGTCCTTGTCGTCTTCTGCCCAAGCGTAGCCCACCAGATGCAGACGTGCCACCGAATTGTCCGGTGCGAGTCTCAAGATATGGTTTAGTACTGGCTTTATGCTGTCCGAAGGCATCTTTTTTAAATCCATATAGGTGGCACACAACATAGGGATGTCCACATCAGTAGTATCAACTGACATCATCTGGTGAAACATTCGGAGTACCTCTGTACTGTCACCGCCTGCCTGTTCATTGGTTCCAATAATCTGTCGGATCAGGTAGGTTTTCTCTTCCAGGCTCGTACTTCTACCCAACAGTACACGTCTCGTCAATGAGTCAGCCATCTCATAATCCTCCAGCGACTGGTAATAAGTACGCAATGACATGAGAACACGGTTATTATTTGGCTCCTCTTTCAGGATACGATTATAGATTTCCAACGCCTGCTTTGTCTCGCCGTTCATCATCAGACTCTCCCCATACATCGCCAGATAATTCAAATCGTTGGGGTATTGCTTGGCAAGGGCAGCCATTTCTTCCACTGCAGCCTCCTCGTTGCCCATCCGCGTATAAACCTCACTCTTTGCCATGGAAAGTCGTTCACTTTTGCCATCAATCATCTCAATCCGCTCCAAAACGGCAATAGCATTTTGAAAATCGTCTACTTCTTGATAGAGTTGGAAGAGCATCTCCAACAAGTTTTCTCGGTCTTTATGACGCTCATAGAGTTTCTCTATCACAGCAATGGCATCCTGATAGTTCTGCTGACGGATATACACCTGTGCCAGCGTTTCCATATAAGTCTCATTCTGCGGGTTCAGACGGGCTGCTGTCTGAAAATAGTCGAGCGATTTCTCCGCTTGTTTCAGGGCGCTGTAATACTGTGCCATAAAGAAATAGGCCTCAGCCGCATGCGGATTAATCTCTAGACAATGGTTCAACAAATCAAAAGCCGCATCATTCTGGCCTTTTTGTCGCTGTATCATCGCTTCCAGAAAGAAATAATCATAGAGGCGTGCCTTTTCTGGGGAGAGTTGGGATCTCCCCTCTGCCACAATACTCACTCCACCGCTCGTCTTAGCAGTGGTCGAACACGACAAGATGCCTACTGTCAGTATGGTCACCAGCATCCAGGCATGAATGATTATTTTATTCCTCTTATTCGTGACTTGTTTTCCTTTTGAGTTTATTTCACACCTGTATGCCCATAGCCACCAGTCCCGCGTTCTGTTTCATCGAGCACCTCAACGGCTTCAAACATAACCTGTTCGTGACGAGCAATGACCATTTGGGCAATACGCTCACCATCTTCCACAACGAAGTCCTCCTGCGAAAGATTTATGAGCACAACGCCCACCTCACCGCGATAGTCAGCATCCACCGTGCCTGGGGCATTAAGCACTGTGATCCCCTTTTTTAGGGCTAATCCACTACGCGGGCGTACCTGAGCCTCAAAGCCTTCGGGCAACGCAATGTAAAGTCCTGTCGGGATGAGTCTGCGCTCCATTGGTTTCAATGTTATTGAAGCATCTAAATTAGCCCGCAGATCCATCCCCGCGCTTTGCGTGGTGGCATACTGTGGCAACGGATGATGCCCTTTGTTGACGACCTTGATCTTGAGCATACTTTTAAAATTTCATTTTAACATTGGTGCAAAAGTACACATTTATCTTGAAATATCCATATTTTTCCCAAGAAAATGTTGTTTTTTATAATAAATTCGCTACTTTTGCAGTCAATTATGATGAATTGGCAGCAACTTATATCCAACAAACGGCTCGGACAGGAGCACCGTCATCCTGAGCGCCACGACGACAGAACAGAGTTCAAACGCGACTACGACCGACTAATTTTCTCGGCCCCTTTCCGTCGTCTACAAAACAAGACGCAGGTGTTCCCCCTACCTGGCAGCGTCTTCGTACACAATCGTCTCACCCACTCTCTTGAGGTGGCCAGCGTCGGTATGTCGCTAGGTAATGATGTGACAAAACAACTCATCTGTCGCCACCCGGAACTGAAAGACACACTCTTTGCTGAGATTGCACAGATTGTGGCAACGGCTTGCCTGGCGCACGACATGGGCAATCCGCCTTTCGGGCATAGTGGCGAGAAGGCTATGCAGACTTATTTTACTGAAGGCCCAGGCAGCGACCTACAGAGGGAGGTGAGCCACCAGTTCTGGGATGACATCACCCACTTCGAGGGCAATGCCAATACTTTCCGTCTGCTCACCCATCAGTTCAGGGGTCGTCGCCCTGGTGGATTTGTCATGACTTATTCCATGCTTGCCAGCATCGTGAAATACCCCTACTCATCTTCCGCTCCCAGCAAGAAAGGGAAGTTCGGCTTCTTCAACGAAGAGAAGGATGTCTATCGGAAAGTAGCCGATGAATTGGGCATTATTTGCCTCTCTGGCCCAGGAGAACCGTTGCGCTACGTGCGCCACCCATTGGTCTATCTCGTAGAGGCATCCGATGATATCTGCTACGAAATCATGGATATTGAGGATGCACACAAACTTAAAATTCTTTCATACGAAGAAACTGCCCAACTGATGCTTAGTTTCTTTGAAGAGAAAGAACAAGAACATATCCAAAGACGCATCATTGACGAAGGGCTGACAGACGACAATGAGAAGATCGTCTATATGCGTGCCTGTGTCATTGGCAGATTGGAGAACGAGTGCGTCCGTGTGTTTGTCGAACATGAAAAGGACATCCTCAACGGAACTTTTGAGAGTTCACTCATCGACCATATCTCTGAAACGCCCAACGAGGCTTATAAGAGATGCGCCTCACTATCTGTAGAACGCATCTACAAGAGTCGCCCCGTGCTTGACGTGGAACTCTCCGGTTATAAAATAATGGAAACACTCATGAGCCATTTCATCGAGGCGACCCGCCATCCTGAACGTTTCTATTCAAAACAACTCATCAGCCGTGTGAGCAGCCAATACGACATCTACTCGCCTAACCTCGAGACCCGCCTGATGGCTGTCATTGACTATATCAGTGGTATGACCGATGTCTATGCCCTCGATGTCTATCAGAAGATTTGTGGCATCTCCCTGCCCATCGTCTAATTGGATATTTTGGGGACGGTCGATAGAAAGATTAGTACTATCGTAACGAAAAATAGTACCGTCGTAGCGAAAATTAGTACTGTCCTGGCAAGAAGCACCTGATTTTGACCGATTTTGCACCTACTTGTCTTATGCCAAAAACAACCCGCTCATCCCGCCTAACCTACACGTAATATTTTTTACTTAGGTGCGTGATAGGCGGGATGAGCGGGTTATTTTCCATTTAGCCTACTACTACGCGCGTGAGAAAGGCTCAAAACTCGCGCATTACTCAATGTGAAATACGATTAACTATCCGTTTTCTTTGTAGATGACCTTGTTAGCACCACTTGTAATCTTCAGAGCATCAGGGTGTTCTTGAATATAGGAATCGATGTGTCGTACACGCTTATCCTCAAGGATTTCATCAACAGCAATGAGAATACCTGTTTCCTCGACATCGCCAAAACCATAATTGATGGCCGTACCAAACAGTTTCATGGTGGGCGAGAGACTCATATATGCATTGACCAATGGTGGGATATTATAGCCAAGTTTGCGGATTTCGCGGTTCAAGATACGATAATCACCCTTGAAGGTATTTTCGCAAAATAGTCGCTCCAGTTCTTGGGGGTCTTCTTCAATTTTCAGCGGTTTCATCGGGATTATCAAGTGCTCCTTGTCATCAAAATGCTTTTTCAGGAAATACAGGATCATATCGCGTCCCTTGCGGATATACGAAGGGTACATGGTCATCTTACCAAAGAAGTATTTCACGTTGGGCTTGATAACAGTCAGCGCCCCCAAACCATCCCAGAGATTATCAAGTGCGAAGAGACTCTTGGCTCCCATGCGTGACGACTGATATGGCAGTGCCACAAACGAACGTCCAAGTTCGATGGTATAAGGCATATACTCTTTCAGGAACTTGTCAGAGAAATGGAACATGTGGCTGGTAGCAAGTTTAGGCTGTCCCTGTTCATCCATCTCCCAGGCAGAGCCTTCGAGATAACGGTAGCCACCAATAATCTCCTCAGCCTCTGGATTCCAGACGATGAGTTGTTTATAGCAGTTCTCGCAGATATCAAACTCGTCGATATCCATGTCCTTTCCCGTTCCACCACCCGCTTCGCGGAAAGCGATCTCACGCAGACGGCCAATCTCCTTCATCACGTTAGGAGCATTGTGAGCCGTGATGATGTAGATTTCGTTGTGACTCTTGTTGGTCATCCGAAGTTGACGGTCAGGCGTCAATTCACTTTTGAGGACTTCCTTTTCGATGGGTTGGATAATCTCTTGTTCCATATTTTTGGGGTTGATTGAAAGTCTTATAGGGAATAAACTTTATCACGGACATACTGAGCCCAATCTACGGGATTCCGACTCTTGTCGAAAGTCTGCCAAGGAATAGGCTTACCTATTGTCACTTTGAAAGTTTTATGTACGTTTTTATACATTTCATCGACCAAAAACAGCATAGCAAGGTTGAATTTCAGATGGTTGTCACTGAAACTGGCCAGACGATAGAAGAAATTGGAATTCTGTCCACTGAAATGGATGGGAACTACATCCCGATGGTATTCAACGCTCTTCGACAAAAAGGTTTTCTTCCATGGGATGTCACTGATAACTCCATCGCGCTTACGGGAACAGATGCCGGCAGGAAACATCAGCATGTGGTAATCACTCTGGAATCCTGCCTCCACCATCGCTGGGAAGTTACGACTCTGCTTACCTGTCTTATTGATAGGTATACAGACGGGAGCCAGTCCAGGGAGATTCATCAACAAGTCGTTGACGAGGTAACGGAAACGGCCATTATAATGGCGTCCGATGATGGCGCCAAGGGCAACCCCGTCTTCTCCGCCAAGAGGATGGTTACTGACAAAGGTATAGAGCCGGCCATCATTGGGGTCTGGCAAGTTCTCCTTCCCTTTTATCTCCAACGTCATGTCGAGATAGCGTACACACTCCTCCAACCATTCGACACCCGACTTATCACGGCTCTCCCATAGGAAGGCATTCACCCGATCCTGATGGATGATCCGTTTCAGCCAACTGACAAGGAATCCTGGGACAAAATTCGCCTTGGCTCCCATCTTCTGACGGAGTATCTTATCGATGTCGATTGTCTTCTCTGTGACCGTTGCCATTTCTCATCTCATACTAACAAGTTGCAAAAATAGCACAAATCTTTTAATTATGAGCAAAAAAATCGAGAAATCTTTCAAAAAAGGTACAATTTGAATACGATTTGCATTTTTACTCCCATAAGTATCCACAAAATGAGAAGAGAATCAAATCGAGTCAGATGTAAAATCCCAGATAGCAAAAGAAGCCCCCAATAGTTAAAAATACTAAATAGTGGGGAATTAGTTCATAAAAGTGGATGAAAATGGGGGAGAATTACTTAATTTTGTAACCGAATTCTTTATAAAAGTTGTACGTATGCGATTCTTAGGAAACATAGAAGCGAAGGCCGATGCTAAAGGAAGGGCATTCCTGCCAGCCGTTTTCCGCAAGGTGCTACAAGCATCGGGCGAAGAAAATCTTGTGCTGCGCAAGGACATTTTCCAGCAGTGTCTGGTTCTGTTTCCTGAAAGTGTGTGGAATCAGCGCGTAGACCTGCTGAAATCCCAGTTGAAGCAGTGGAAACCCACGCATCAGCAGATATTAAGGCAGTTCGTTTCGGAGGCGGAGGTGGTCAGCCTTGACGGGAATGGCCGCTTCCTGATCTCCAAACGCTTACAACGGATGGCCAATCTGGAACAGGACTTGCAATTCATCGGTGTTGATGACACAATTGAGATTTGGTCACCCCAACGTCTGAAGGAGAGCTTGAAGACTGATGAAGAATTTGGAGCCGCTTTGGAGGACATTATGAATACCGACAACGCCCAATGATCAAGACGGCTGAGACATATCATGTACCAGTACTCCTTATGGAGAGCGTCGACGGGCTTGCTATCAAGCCCGACGGTGTTTATATAGATACGACCTTTGGTGGTGGTGGCCACAGCAAGGAGATACTCAACAGGCTGGGGAAGAAAGGACATCTGTTCAGTTTCGACCAGGATGCAGACGCAGAAAGAAACAGCATAAACGACGAGCGATTTACCTTTGTCAGGAGCAATTTCAGATATATCAAAAACTGGATGCGCTACTATGGCATAGAGCAAATAGACGGTCTGTTGGCCGACCTTGGAGTCTCCAGTCATCATTTCGACGATGAAACGCGTGGTTTTTCCTTCCGCTACGAGGCTCCTTTGGATATGCGGATGAACAAACGGGCTGGAAAGACTGCAGCCGATGTCCTCAATGAGACTGAAGAAAGTCTATTGGCCGACATCCTGTACATTTATGGAGAGTTGAAACAGGCGCGGAGAATTGCTTCCGCCATTGTAAAAGAGAGGGCCATACGACGGATAGAGACTACGGCTGACCTGATAAGAGTGACTGATGGTTTGCTTAGGTCCAATGGGGTTAATGGGAGCGAGAAGAAAGAAATGGCAAAACTTTTCCAGGCCCTGCGCATTGAAGTCAATCACGAGATGGACGCGCTTCGCGAGATGCTCAACGGTGCTCGCGACCTGCTCAGTCCGGGAGGACGGCTCTCCGTGATTACCTACCATTCATTGGAAGACCGTATGGTCAAGAACTACATCAAGGCGGGTAATGCCGAAGGAAAAGTATGCCAGGATTTCTTCGGACGGATAGAGGCTCCCTTTAAAACCGTCAACAACAAAGTGATAACGCCCTCTGCAGACGAACAGACTCAGAACCCGCGCAGCAGGAGCGCGAAACTAAGAATTGGGGAGAAAGCGTGAATTAGGAAAACCTAGAAAGGCCTAGGAAAGCCTAAGATAATAAAAAATATGGACGAAAACGAGATAAAGGAACAAACAAAGGGAACCATCCGGAAGATCAAGGAGACTGTCAAGGAAGAAGACCCAAAACTGTCATCCACACTGACTCTACGCACGATTCTGGGCGGTGATTTCCTTACAGCCGAGATGGTACGCCATCAGATCTGGCTCATCATGCTAATTGTCTTGTTCGCCATTGTCTATGTCGCTTTCAGATACCAGTGTCAGCAGGATATGATTGCCATCGACAAAATGGAAAAAGAACTGCTTGATGCAAAATACAAGGCTCTGTCGAGTTCGAGTACTCTCACGGAGAAATGCCGTGAAAGTCATGTGCTAGATGCTCTGCGAAACAACAAGGATAGTGTTCTGCATATCGCTGACCAGCCACCTTATATAATTAATGTAGAGGAATAGGATCAACAGATTGAACAGGTTTAATGAGTAGGTTTAGTTCAGATAAAGTCATGCCCAGGTACTTTGCCATTGCGGTATTCCTGACGCTTATTGGTTTTGCCATCATCGGTAAAGCCATGTACATCATGACCGCAAAAAAGACCTACTGGACTCAAGTGGCCTCCCGTCTGAAACGCGACAGTGTCAGTGTGAAGCCTACACGTGGTAATATCCTCAGTAGTGACGGTCAACTCATGGCCAGCAGCATTCCGGAATACAAAGTGTTTATTGACTTTCAGGCAGGTGCTACAGACTCCATCGGCAATCACAACCGTGACTCCCTTTGGGAAGCCAACATTGACACTATCTGTTATGAACTCAACCAGATCTTCCCCACCCGCTCTGCAGCGGAATTCAAGACACACCTTTTGGAAGGCAAGCACAAGGTGATGAAAAACGGAACCATCGGTGCCCGCCATTGGGCTATCTGGTCTAAACGCATCGATTACAACACTTTCTGTGAGGTGCATAAATTGCCTATTTTCCGTGAGCGTCCAGGCGTAGGAGGCTTCCACTGGGAGGAGTACAATTCCCGTCGTCATCCGTTCGGTTCACTGGCGTGGCGCACCATCGGCGACGTGTATATCGCCAAAGACAGTGCGAAGAATGGTCTGGAACTATCATATGACTCCTTGTTGCGAGGCACCAACGGACTGATGCACCGTCGTAAGGTACTCAGTAAGTATCTCGACATCCCAGTTCTTTCTCCTATCGACGGCTGTGACATTGTGACCACCATTGACGTGAGTATGCAGGATTTAGCCGAGCGGGCTGTTATAGACGAGTTGAAAGAGATCAACGGTGAGATGGGCGTAGCCATCCTCATGGAAGTAAAGACTGGCGATGTGAAAGCCATCGTCAATATGAGCCGTGCTGCAGATGGCGAATATTATGAGATGGTGAACAATGCTATCAGTTACCGTTGTGAGCCCGGTTCTGTCTTCAAGGTGGCATCCTTTCTCGTAGCCCTCGACGATGGAATCATTCCCAACGACACGAACTTTGTCATTCATACTGGCAGTGGTGTAATGGAGATGCACGGGCGCCCGATGAAAGACCATAACTGGCGTCGTGGTGGCTATCAGGACATCAACGTAGCCCGGGCTTTAGAGGTCAGTTCCAACATTGGCGTCAGTTATGTCATTGACAAGTTCTACGGCAATAACCCTACGAAATATGTGCAGGGCCTCTACCGTGTGGGTATTCATGAGGATCTGAAACTTCCGCTTGTGGGCTATCACACGCCTTGGATCCGAATGCCAGACACCAAGACCACCGACCGTACCAAATACTGGAGCAAGACTACCTTGCCGTGGATGAGTATCGGCTATGAGACACAGATTGCGCCCATCAATACCGTGGCGTTCTATAATGCCATTGCCAACGATGGTAAGATGATGCAGCCCCGCTTCGTCAAGCAACTCGTCAAGGACGGTCAGGTCATCAAGGAGTTTGAACCTGTTGTCCTAAAAGAACGTATTGCCAAGCCTCAAGCCATCAAGACCATGCAGACCATATTGGAACATGTAGTCAGTCAAGGCCTTGGTCGTAAGGCGGGTTCCAAGATGTTCAAGGTAGCCGGTAAGACCGGAACAGCCCAAGTGGCAGACCAATATGGCGGCTACCACTCTGGCACGACCCGTTACTGGCTGTCGTTTGCAGGCTATTTCCCTGCCGACAACCCACGTTACACATGCATCGTCTGTCTGAAAAAATCTGGACTACCCGCTTCCGGAGGTGGCATGAGTGGTGTGGTGTTCCACCGCATCTCCGAAGGGGTGATGGCCCAGAACCTGAAACTCAGCGTAGCAGATGCCCGCGACGAGAAATCCGTGTTTGTCCCCGATGTAAAGGAGGGAGATGTTACGTCAGCCGACTATGTCCTCAATAGTCTGCACATCAAGAAAAGACCGTCATTGTCTGTAAAGAACACCCCTTCCGGTATCATCCCCGACCTGACAGGCATGGGTGCCAAGGATGCAGTTTATCAACTGGAACGACGCGGTGTCAAGGCTATCGTAAAGGGACGTGGCAAGGTCAAGTCACAAAGCATATACAGTGGAACAGCCATCAAACAAGGTATGGCCTGTGAGTTACATCTGGAATAAGAGACAAAAGCGAATAACAATATGAAACTGAAAGAGTTACTTAAAAACGTGGAAATCCTCAACATGATTGGCGACACAGGAGCCGATATCACTGGTGTGAACATCGACTCACGCCGTATTAAGGCAGGACATCTCTTCGTTGCCATCGCTGGCACACAGACCGATGGTCATCAGTTCATTCCGAAAGCCATCGAGTTGGGAGCGAAGGCCATCCTCTGTGAAAAGATACCAGAAACATATACAGCAGGAATCACTTACATTCAGGTGTCCTCAACGGAGGATGCGGTCGGTAAGGTGGCTACACAGTTTTATGGTGACCCGTCCAGAAAACTGACACTGGTCGGTGTCACCGGCACCAACGGCAAAACCACCATCGCCACCTTATTATATAATATGTTCCGCCAGTTTGGGCACAAGTGTGGCCTTCTCTCCACCGTCTGCAACTATATCGAGGGCAAAGCCATCCCCACCAGTCACACCACGCCCGATCCCATTGAACTGAACCAATTACTGGCTCAGATGGTAGAGGCTGGCTGCGAATATGCTTTTATGGAATGTTCCAGTCATGCCATCGCCCAAAAGCGTATCGGTGGTCTGAAATTCAAAGGAGGACTCTTTACCAATCTTACTCGCGACCACCTCGACTATCACAAGACTTTCGAGAACTACCGTGATGCCAAGAAGGCTTTCTTCGACGGACTAGAAAAAGATGCCTTTGCCATTGTCAATGCAGACGACAAGAACGGTCTGTTCATGGTGCAGAACACGAAGGCACAAGTGAAGACCTATTCCATCCGCAGCATGGCCGATTACAAGGCGAAGATCATTGAGTGTCATTTTGAAGGTATGTACTTGGAGATTGATGGCCATGAGGTAGGCGTTCAATTCATAGGCAAGTTCAATGTCAGTAACCTGTTGGCAGTCTATGGGGCGGCCGTCATGCTGGGCAAGAAACCAGAGGACATACTCGTGATACTCAGTACCCTCAAGAGTGTCAATGGCCGACTGGAGCCCATCCGTTCCCCAGAGGGTTATACGGCAGTGGTTGATTATGCCCACACCCCCGATGCCTTGGAGAATGTTCTAAAGGCCATCCACGAGGTACTCGACGGAAAGGGAAAGGTTATCACGGTCTGTGGTGCCGGTGGCAACCGCGACAAAGGCAAGCGTCCTTTGATGGCACAGGAGGCTGTAAAACAAAGTGATAGAGTTATCATCACCTCCGACAATCCCCGCTTCGAGGAACCGCAGGACATCATCAACGACATGTTGGCTGGCCTGGATGCCAAGCAGATGAAGAAAGTGGTTTCCATCGTCGACCGCAGGGAGGCCATCCGCACAGCCTGTATGATGGCAGAAAAGGGTGACGTGATTCTCATTGCCGGCAAAGGTCATGAGGACTATCAGGAAATCAAGGGTGTAAAACACCATTTCGATGACAAAGAGGTGGTAAGAGAAATTTTGGAATTAAATTAATAATAAAAGCCATGTTGTACTATTTCTTCAGATTCTTAGAGCAATACAATATCCCAGGATCTCACATGTGGGCCTATATCTCGTTCCGCTCACTGTTGACACTGATTTTCTCTTTGCTTATCTCTGCCTGGTTTGGTGAGAAGTTCATCAAGTGGATGAAACGACGGAAGATCTTCGAGACGGAGCGTGACCCAGAAATCGATCCCTTCGGTGTTGAGAAAAAAGGCGTTCCCACAATGGGAGGTATCATCATTATCGTCAGTATTCTCGTACCTGTACTCTTGTTCGGACGTATCCGTAATATCTACCTCATTTTGATGGTTGCTACCACTCTCTGGCTAGGATTCCTGGGATTCCTTGACGACTACATCAAGATATTCAAGCGCGACAAGGAAGGACTGAAAGGCAAATATAAGATTGTTGGCCAGATCAGCATCGGATTCATCGTAGGCCTGACCCTCTGGCTCAGTCCAGATGTGGTGGTGCGAGAGAATGTCAACGTCAAGCAACAAAACCAGGAGATTGTAGTCAAGCACCAGCAGGAGGCTGTTAAATCGTTACAGACCACTATTCCTTTTGTCAAGAACCATAACCTGAACTACTCTGCGGTGTTGGGGTTCTTGGGCAAATATAAGGTGGCTGCAGGTTGGGCGATCTTTGTCCTGATGACCATTCTGGTAGTAACAGCTGTCAGTAACGGCGCCAATCTCAACGATGGCATGGATGGCATGTGTGCAGGCAATTCCGCTATTATCGGTGTAGCGTTGGGAATCTTAGCCTACGTCTCATCACACATCGGCTATGCATCGTACTTCGATATTATGTACATTCCACATTCAGAGGAACTGGTCATCTTCCTCTGTGCCTTTATAGGAGCCATGATCGGTTTCTTGTGGTATAACGCCTACCCGGCTCAGGTCTTTATGGGCGATACTGGCTCTCTGACCATCGGTGGTATCATCGGCGTCTGTGCTGTCATCATCCACAAAGAACTACTACTACCCATCCTCTGCGGCATCTTCTTCGTCGAGAGTCTCAGTGTCATCATACAGACGCAGTGGTTCAAGATTCAGAAACGCAAGGGTAAGCGTGTCCGTGTGTTCCGGGCCACACCCATCCATGATAATTTCCGCAAACTTGACAAGCAGTTGGATGCCACCAGCACCTATATCCTAAAAGGCTGGCCACATCGGCCGTTCCATGAGTCAAAGATAACTATCCGCTTTTGGATCACGACCATTATACTGGCAGCATTGACTATTATAACATTAAAAATGAGATAAAATGAAAAGAATCGTTATATTAGGCGCAGGCGAGAGTGGCGCAGGTGCTGCCGTACTGGCCAAAAAAGAAGGCTTCGACGTGTTTGTGTCAGACATGTCAAGAATTGCCGATAAGTATAAGAAAATGCTCGACGACCGCAATATCGAATGGGAGGAAGGTCAGCATACAGAAGAAAAAATACTCAATGCCGATGAGATCATCAAGAGTCCCGGTATCCCCGACACAGCCCCAATGATTAAAAAGGTGATGGAAAAAGGCATCCACATCATTAGTGAGATTGAGTTTGCAGGCCGCTACACCCACTCCAAGATGATTTGCATTACCGGATCTAACGGCAAGACCACAACCACGTCGCTCATCTACCATATCTTCAAAGATGCTGGCTATGATGCCGGACTGGCTGGTAATATCGGAAACTCACTGGCTCTGCAGGTGGCTGAGGACCCGCACGAATACTATATCATCGAACTCAGTTCGTTCCAACTCGACAATATGTATGACTTCCGTGCCAACATCGCCATTCTCTTGAACATCACGCCTGATCATTTGGATCGCTATGACTTCAAGATGCAGAACTATGTGGACGCAAAGATGCGTATCATTCAGAACCAGACGGGTGACGATGCCTTCATCTACTGGGCTGATGACCCCATCATCAAGAAGGAACTAGAAAGGTACGATATCCATGCCATTCAGTATCCTTTTGCCGAACTAAAAGAGAAAGGTGTCATAGGCTACATCGAGGAGGGCCAGTACAAGATAGAGAAACCCGAGCCATTCAACATGGAACAGGAGAGTCTCAGTCTCACGGGCAAGCATAATATCTACAACTCTCTGGCCGCTGGTATCGCAGCAGACATTGCCGGTATCAAAAAAGAGGAGATCCGCAAGTCCCTGAGCGACTTCCCCGGGGTAGAGCACCGTCTGGAAAAAGTCTGCACCGTACGCGGCGTACAATATATCAACGACTCCAAGGCCACGAATGTCGATGCCTGCTGGTATGCCTTGGAAGCCATGAGGACCAAGGTCATCCTCATCATCGGCGGTAAGGACAAAGGCAATGACTACGAACCCATCAAGCCCCTTGTGAAGGAGAAATGCTCAGGTATCGTCTATCTTGGAGCCGACAATCAAAAACTGCACGACAACTTTGACAGCCTGGGCATACCCGTCTGCGACACGCATTCCATGAAGGACTGTGTGGCCGCCTGCTACGAAATGGCCCAACCAGGCGAGACCGTGCTGTTGAGTCCCTGCTGCGCTTCGTTCGACCTCTTCAAGAATATGGAGGATCGTGGAGAGCAATTCAAAGAATTAGTAAGAAATCTCTAGGACAACCTAGGATAGCCTAGGAAGCCTAGAAAAAGAAAAGTATGAATAAAAAATTAGGAAATCTGTTTAAGGGAGACAGGGTCATCTGGATGGTACTCCTGTTCTTGTGCCTGATCAGCATCGTGGAGGTGTTCTCTGCCTCTAGCACGCTGACATACAAGAGTCAGGACTATCTGGGTCCCATCATCGGGCATACCTGGAAGATCTTAGTAGGCGTCGGTGTGGCCATTCTCATCCTGAACGTTCCTTGTCGCTTTTTCAAACTAGCAACACCAGGTCTGTTGCTCATCTCCGTCATCATGTTGCTCTGGGTATTGTTCTTTGGAGAGAAAACCAATGATGCCGGACGTTGGATCAGTTTGTTAGGCCTGAAATTCCAACCTTCCGAGATTGCCAAAGGCACGATGGTGCTGGTGACAGCCCAGATTCTCAGTGCCATGCAACGTGATGACGGAGCCGACAAACGGGCCTTCAAATATATACTCTTCATCGTTCTTCCCTTCTGTCTGCTCATCGGATTAGAAAATCTTTCTACAGCAGCCCTCATCCTGACTGTCATCTTCCTAATGATGTTCATCGGACGGGTACCCCTGACACAGTTAGGCAAATTCGTTGGTGCGGGCATCATCCTCCTGATTCTGTTCATCGGCTCCATCTATCTGTTAGGCAGTTTCGAGAATAGCGAGGGTGGAGAGACCCAGACAGAGACAATCGTCAACAATGAAGTCAAGACAGACACAAAGAAAAAAACCACTTTCCTGCATCGTTTCAGTACTTGGAAAGGACGTATCGACAAGCACCTAAACAAAAAAAACGTAGCGCCAGAGGATTACGACCTTGACAAGGATGCTCAGGTGGCTCATGCGAACATCGCCATTGTCGGCAGTAACATTATCGGAAAGGGTCCAGGCAAGTCGGTAGAGCGTGACTTCCTTCCTCAGGCTTTCAGCGACTTCATCTATGTCATCATCATTGAGGAATTGGGCATCTTGGGGGCAGCCTTCGTGGCCTTCCTCTACATTGTCCTACTCTATCGAGCAGCACGTATTGCCAGTCGCTGCGAGAATAACTTCCCTGCATTTCTGGTCATGGGCCTGGCCCTGATGTTGGTTATCCAAGCCACCTTCAATATGATGGTGGCAGTGGGTATTGCTCCTGTCACAGGTCAGCCCTTGCCACTCATCTCCCGTGGCGGCACATCGACCATCATCAACTGTGCCTATATTGGAGCGATGTTAAGTGTTAGTCGTTCTGCAAAAAAAAGAGGGCAGAATATGCCGATAAACGAAATATAATTTGTAACTTTGCACACCAATATATAAATAGGTATGGAGAAAGAGTTGAGAGTTATCATCAGCGGAGGTGGAACCGGAGGACATATCTTCCCCGCCATCAGCATCGCCAACGCTATCAAAGCCTTGTACCCTGATGCCAAAATCCTGTTCGTAGGGGCCTTGGGACGCATGGAGATGCAACGTGTTCCTGCCGCTGGCTACGAAATCAAGGGTCTGCCCATCCGCGGATTTTTCCGTCCGTTGTGGAAGCCTGCCAATATCGGTGTGGCCATCGACTACCTCAGGAGCAAGTGGATGGCCAAGAAGATTCTCAAACAGTTCCGTCCACAGGTGGCCGTCGGAGTAGGCGGCTATGCTAGCAGTGCTGCCTTAGGTGCCGCCAACAGTTTAGGCATCCCAACTTTACTACAAGAGCAGAACAGTTATGCTGGTCTTGCCAACAAGACCCTTGCCAGAAAGGCCTCTAAGATCTGTGTAGCCTACGAAGGGATGGAACGGTTCTTCCCTTCTGAGAAACTGATGCTCACTGGTAATCCCGTGCGACAGGCTCTTTTAGAGACTGCCATTACCCACGAGGATGCCGTACGTAGTCTGGGGTTCGACCCTGCCAAGAAAACCATTCTGCTTGTGGGCGGAAGTCTGGGAGCCAGAACCATCAACGAAAGTGTCATACAGCACCTCGACCTCATCAAGGAGAGTGACATCCAATTTATCTGGCAGACAGGTAAATATTACAATGCCAGTATCAATGAACAACTGAAGGGTCAAGATATCCCCAACCTGAAAGTCACAGACTTCATTACCGACATGGGAGCCGCCTACAAGGCCGCAGACCTGGTCATCAGTCGGGCCGGTGCTAGCAGTATCTCCGAATTCTGTCTCATCGGCAAACCCGTAATCCTCGTACCCAGTCCGAATGTTGCGGAAGACCACCAAACGAAAAATGCCCTCGCCCTGGCCAATAAGGGCGCAGCCCTCTATGTAAAGGACGCAGAGGCGCCTGCCACTCTCTTGCCATTAGCCATCCAAACAGTTCAAGATGGGCAGAAACTCAAATCGCTCAGCGATAATGTGCTCACACTCGCACTTCCAGATTCCGCTAACATCATCGCCCACGAGGTCATCGCCCTCGCCCATTCAACACATCAAGCCCTTTAGACCCATGAATTTAAAAGAAATAAAAGCAGTCTATTTTGTAGGAGCAGGTGGTATCGGTATGAGTGCCATCGCTCGCTACTTCATCAAGAAAGGTCTTGTCGTGGCTGGCTACGACAAGACCCCCTCCGAACTTACACGGAGGCTGGAAAAAGAAGGTATGCTCATCCACTATGAAGAGAATATCGATGAGATTCCCCATGCCTGCAAAAATAAGGAGTCATGTCTCGTCATCTACACCCCTGCCATTCCTGAGAGCCATCAAGAACTCTGCTATTTCCGGGAGAATGGCTTTGAGATTCAGAAACGGGCTCAGGTTCTGGGTTCTCTGACCCAGACCCATAAGGGCCTTTGTGTGGCAGGTACCCATGGCAAGACCACCACCTCCACCATGTGTGCCCATATCATGCACCAGAGCCACCTCAACTGCAACGCTTTCTTAGGAGGCATCTCCAAGAACTACGGAACAAACTATATCCTCTCCGATTCTGACTATGTCGTCATCGAGGCCGATGAGTTCGACCGCAGTTTCCACTGGCTCAGTCCATGGATGTCAGTCATCACCTCCACAGATCCTGACCATTTGGACATTTATGGCACAAAGGAAGCCTATCTCGAGAGTTTCCGCCACTACACTGAACTGATTCAGCCTGGTGGTGCATTGATTATCCATCGTGACTTGGAAATGAAGGAACACCTTCGCGACGGCGTGCGTCGCTATGATTACAGTCTCAATGAAGGTGACTTTCATGCCGAGAACATCCGTATCGAAAATGGAGAGATTACCTTCGACTTCATCTCCCCCATCGAATGTGTGCCAAACGTGGAACTGGGTCAGCCCATCCCCATCAATATTGAGAACGGCATTGCCGCAATGGCTATGGCCCAACTCAATGGCTGTACGGCTAAGGAACTGAAATTCGGTCTCCAAACCTACGGAGGTGTAGATCGTCGTTTCGACTTTAAAATCAAGACAGACCGTCTAGTCTTCCTCAGCGACTATGCCCACCACCCGAAAGAGATTTACCAGAGTGCCAAGAGTATCCGTGAGTTGTACAAGGATAAGCATATCACAGCCATCTTCCAACCACATCTCTATACCCGTACCCGCGACTTCTACAAGGAATTTGCCGAGGCTCTCAGCCAACTCGATGAGGTCATCCTCACCGAGATTTATCCTGCCCGTGAGGAACCTATCGAAGGTGTCACCTCCCAACTCATCTATGACAACCTCAGCGAGGGTGTGAAAAAAGAAATGATCAGCAAAGATCAGGTGCTTAATTTTGTCAAGTCACACCATTTCGAAGTGCTCATTGTCCTTGGTGCCGGCGATCTCGACAACATGGTACCCAAGATAACCCGATTGTTAAATAGCAAGCAATAAGATGTCATTCAACTGGAAAAAGTCCATCATCGTCGTATTTGATATCGTCATCGCCGCTTATCTCATACTGGCTGTCACAGCGTTCAACAAGCCCGCTGAAAGAGCCTCCGTGTGTTCTGAGGTGAAAATTGACATCGACGACGAGATGCCCGACGGCTTCCTCAATGCGAATGAGATTAAGAAGATTCTGGAGAAACAGCAACTCTACCCACTGGCCAAGCCTATGATGGATGTCAATGCCCGTGACATAGAGGAGACACTCCGAAAGAACCCGTTTGTGCAGCAGGCGGAGTGCTACAAAGCCCAGAACGGGCACGTCTGTATCAGCCTGAAACAACGTATGCCCATCATGCACGTGATGGCCAACAATGGCGACAACTACTATGTCGATATACATGGTAATATCCTGCCAGAGACGCGCTTTGCCTCCGACTTGCTAGTGACTACGGGCAATATCACTAAGAAATATGCACAGAAAACACTCACACCCGTGGTCAACGAGATTGTCAGAGACAAATTCTGGCAGAGTCAGATTGTACAGATTCATGTACTCGACGACGGTTCATTAGAGGTTGTTCCCCGTGTCGGCAATCATATCGTCTACCTCGGATCGCCCATCGACGTTCCTAGAAAACTGGAGCGTCTGCGCAAGTTCTATCTGTACGGTCTGAACCAGGCCGGCTGGAACAAATACTCCTATATCAGTGTGGAGTTCGACAATCAGATAATATGTAAGAAGAAGTGAATAATATGGCAGCAAAGGAATTCATCGTAGCAATTGAACTCGGCTCATCTAAGATGACCGGTATCGCGGGTCAGAAGAACCTCGACGGGAGTATCACCGTACTGGCCGTCATCAAAGAGGCATCTTCGTCGTTCATCCGCAAAGGTGTCGTTTACAACATCGACAAGACCGCACAATGCCTCACCAACATCATCAAGAAACTGGAGAATCAATTAAAGACAGAAATTACTCAGGTGTATGTCGGTGTTGGCGGACAATCTATTCGCAGCATCAGGAATGTGATAACAAAAGACCTGCCTGCAGAGACTATCATCACTCAGGATATGGTCATTGAACTAATGGACGCCAACCGTGAC
The DNA here is from genome assembly GCA_900320905.1 of uncultured Prevotella sp. Classification (GTDB taxonomy): domain Bacteria; phylum Bacteroidota; class Bacteroidia; order Bacteroidales; family Bacteroidaceae; genus Prevotella. Next base: position 16,986 of record ONTZ01000020.1, on the reverse strand, counting down.
ATGAAGTATCAGGATCAGGAGATCCTTGATGCTGCCGTTCAGGAATACAAGGTCGACTCCCAGTACCAGATCGATCCCGTGGGTATCCAGGCCACCCGTCTGGAAGGCAATTTTCTGAACATTCTCGAGCGCAAGGCTTTCTACCGCAACCTCAACAAGTGTTTCGAGGTGGCAGGCATCAACGTGGCCGAGATGTACTTGGCTCCATTGGCTCTGGCCGATAGCGTACTCACTGAGGCGGAGAAGCGTTCTGGCTGTGCCCTTGTCGACCTCGGAGCCGATACCACCACTGTCTCCGTTTATAGCAAAAATATCCTGCGCCACCTGGCCGTCATTCCCCTTGGCACCAACAATATCAGCAAGGACATCACCACCCTTCAGATGGAAGAGAGCGATGCGGAGAAGATGCTGCTGAAATACGGATCGGCCTATACCGACAACAACGATATCGACAACAACCTGAAGTATCCCATCGATGCAGAACGCCAGGTAGAAAGCCGCAAATTCATTGAGATTGTTGAAGGACGCCTGGAGGAGATTATCGAGAACGTATGGTACCAGATACCATCCGACTATTACGATAAACTGCTGGCAGGCATTATACTGACTGGCGGCGGCTCGAACATGAAGAATATCGAACAGGCCTTTGCCAACCACACCCACGTGGATAAGATCCGCATTGCCAAGTTCGTGACAAATACCATCAACTCCAACAACGAGGACATTAAGGCTCATGATGGCAAGATGAATACTGTTCTCGGCCTGTTGGCCAAGGGCGACATCAACTGCGCAGGCAATGAGGTCAGTCTCAACGGCGATCTCTTTGGCATGCCTAAGAAAGAGATACCCCATCCTACTGCAGACCAGCGGCCAGCCCGTCAGGTGGGCGATATCCCAGCGGGTGTTGTACGTACAGAGGCCGAGAAGCAGAAGGCCGAAGAGGAGCGCCGTCGCCAGCAGGAAGAAGAGGAGCGCCAGCGCCTCGAAGCGGAAGAGGCAGAACGCCAGCGTATCGCCAAGGAGAAGCGCGAGAACAGCATCTGGAACAGATTCCTGAAGAAAGCCAAGAAATTTGGTGAAGACATCGTCTCTGAAGAATGATTAATGTAGGTAAGAAGTTAAGTATGTAAGAAGTTAAGTAGTTATGGCAGAAAATCTCAATATCGATATCCTGGACTTCGGCACACCGGAGAAGGATCATAGCATCATCAAAGTGATTGGTGTCGGTGGCGGTGGCGGCAATGCCGTTAACCATATGTATCGTGAAGGCATTCACGATGTCACGTTCGTGCTCTGCAACACGGACAATCAGGCTCTCAATGACTCACCTGTGCCCGTTCATCTCCAATTAGGCAAGGAAGGTCTCGGCGCAGGTAATAAGCCAGAGAAGGCTCGTATGGCTGCAGAGGAAAGTCTCGAAGATATCAAGGGCATGCTTAGCGACGGCACCCGCATGGCTTTCATCACTGCCGGCATGGGCGGAGGTACAGGCACGGGAGCGGCTCCCGTCATTGCTCGTGTCTCCAAGGAGTTAGGCATCCTGACAGTCGGTATCGTCACCATCCCTTTCCGTTTCGAGGGTGACCGTAAGATCGATCAGGCACTCGACGGTGTGGAAGAGATGCAGAAACATGTAGACGCCTTGCTCGTCATCAACAACGAACGTCTGCGTGAAATCTACCCTGAACTCTCCGTCCTCGATGCCTTTGGCAAGGCCGACGACACACTCAGCGTCGCTGCCAAGTCTATCGCAGAAATAATCACCGTCCACGGTCTCATTAACCTCGACTTCAACGACGTGAAGACCGTCCTGAAAGACGGTGGCGTGGCTATCATGTCGACTGGCTACGGCGAAGGCGAGGGGCGTGTGAAAAAAGCCATTGAGGACGCGCTCAACTCACCGTTACTCAACGACAACGACATCTTCAACTCCAAGAAGATCCTGCTCAGCATCTCCTTCGCCGGTGCAAAGGACGGCCAGCAGTCACTGATGATGGAGGAAATGAATGATGTAAATGACTTCATGGCGAAGTTCGGCAACGACTTCGAGATCAAATGGGGTCTGGCTACCGATCCGGAACTCGGCAAGAAGGTGAAGGTCACTATTCTGGCCACAGGATTCGGCATCGAGAGTGTCGACGGTATGGATGCCCACATGAAGAAACATACCCAAGACGACATCAACCGCATTGCCGAGGAACAAGCTAAAGCCGTAGAGCGGCAGGACCGCCGCAACCGTTACTATGGTGGCGACAGCACCGCCAAGCGCTACAAACGTCGTCCGAACATCTATCTCTTCCGTTTAGAAGATCTCGACAATGATGATGTCATCTCCGCCGTTGAGTCCACACCTACCTATAAGCGCACCCGTGAGGTACTTGACAGTATCAACTCACAGGCTACTGGCGACGAACCTGCAGAGACTACTCAGGCTCCAACGGAGCCTGTACAGGGAACCATCAAGTTTATGTAATCAATTACGGAGACAACAATTGCTGGGGCAGGCCTTTGATGTGAATACGAACCATTCCATCAGAAGTCTGCCCCAGTCTTTATGTTTCCCTTAATTCTTGTTAATATTCTAAAGAATTAGAGAAAATATTTGGAAATTCTAAAAGTTTAGAGTATATTTGCCACCAGAAACTCTAAAAGTTTAGAATATGGAAGAGAAAAGACAAGCCAAAGGTCAACTGACTAAGGCAGAAACACAAGTGATGAGCATTCTCTGGTCATTGCCGGAGAGCCAGGGCTATTCATCTGAGATTATGGAGAAGTACCCAGAGCCTAAGCCGGCCCTGACAACCCTGTTGACGTTCCTCAAGATTTTAAAGGATAAGGGATTTGTCAGTTCGGAGAAACATGGAAAAGCCCAGCTCTTCAGTACAACCATCAGCAAAGAGGAATATACGCGCGCCTATATGAAAGAGGTGCAGAATACATTTTTTGGCGGTTCGTTTGCATCACTCGTTTCTTTCTTTGCCAAAGACGAGCAGTTAAGCGATGAAGAGGTCAGTGAGATTATGGAAATCCTAAAACACCGTAAGTAATGGCTGAATTTCTGATATACGATTTGAAGGTTGCCGTATTGATAGCCGTGTTTTATTTCTGCTATCGGCTGTTGATGGAACGTGAGACGATGCATCGGTTGAACCGTATCGTATTGCTGTCGTCCATTCTGCTCTCGCTGGTCTTGCCTCTGTGCGTCATCACGCTGCATAAAACGGTAGAGGTTGAGCAGATACCGGTGGTAGATACTGCCGAACTGGTGATCACAGAATTGGGAGAATCAGAGGGGCAGGTCCATGACTGGGTCAAAGACCACAATCACGCGACCAGTCCCCTTGATTCTTCATCCGTCATCTTTGCCATCTTTATGATCGGCGTTGTCTGCCGATCACTATATATCGCGAAAAGTTATCGGCAATTGCGCCGAATGATTAAGGATAGTGAGCAACATTCGTTGGAGGATGGCGTGACACTGGCAGTTGTCGACCTGCCCGTCGCACCTTTCTCATGGATGCGCACCATCGTGTTAAGCCGGATTGACTACGAGGAGCGCAACCCTTCGATACTTGCCCACGAACGGGGACACATCCTACTGCATCACAGTTGGGATATCGTCTTCGTCGAAGTGCTTACGGCCCTGCAATGGTTCAACCCTGTGGTATGGCTCCTGCGTCGCGACCTGCGAACCATCCATGAGTATGAAGCCGATGCATCCGTCCTCTCGTCAGGTTCAGACGTGAGCCAATACATCCAATTACTGATGCGGAAGGCGACGGGTACAAAGGCCTGTATCCTCGCCAACGGCATCAACAACAGCACCATCAAAAAGAGAATTAATATGATGTTAGTTAATAAATCCCCACGCCGCAACTCCCTGAAGTTGTTGGCCCTGCTTCCCATCGTTGGCGTCACCCTCGCACTTAATGCCGAAACCATCACTGACGTGGTCTATAAGAATGACGAGCCCCAGAAACAGGTGCCCGTGAAGAAAGGCAAGAAAGATGCCACCATCAAGACTGGCGGCAACCAGACCATTCAGGTGGTTGAGCAAGACAAGGCTGCAACGGCTGAACAATTGCCAAGTTACACTGCCGAATTGCAAGAGACAGAGCTGAATGTGGCTGTCATTATCCTCAATACCAAGAAGAAAGGAGAAGAACCGTTGCTCATCGTTGATGGCAAGATTGCCACAATAGAACAGGTGCGGGCTATCCCCAGAGATGCTGTCGCCAAGGTGGCTACGATGAGAGAAAGGGCTGCCATTAGGTCATACGGCGAAAAGGCCAAGTATGGTGCACTGATAATAACCACAGTGAAGCATCAAGAAGAAATAGACAATGAACCACTCAGCCAACCAGATGTCTTTGACAAGGTGGACGAGATGCCGCATTTCCCTGATGGTATGGCGGGACTAATGCAATATCTAAGCACCAACGTGCGTTATCCGAAGGATGCAAAAGAGTCAGGTACTCAAGGACGTGTCATCGTCAGTTTCATTATTGAGAAAGATGGTAGTATCAGCAACGCCAAAGTGGCGAAGCCGACGTATTCTTCTCTTGATGAGGAAGCCCTCCGTGTGGTTAGCAACATGCCGAAATGGACGCCTGGCAAACAAAATGGTCAAGCAGTCCGTGTGAAATATTCAGTACCTGTCTCTTTCCGTCTGGGTAACAAAGAAGCAACTAATGTCAAGGGTACCGACACGCCAGCAGAGTCCGCTGAGGGAATGACAGGAATCGACGAGAACGGCAGACTCATCGTCAACGGTAAGGAAGTGAAAAGATATCTGTTTGAACTTCCTACTGATAATCAATTGTTAAGAGCCATTGGGAATATCATGATCAATGATCCTGAGCATTTCGATTATGAAATCGATGGGGTACCCGTTTCCGTAAAGGATATGAAGGAGAAGAAATCTCCCCTAAACCCCATCAAGAGCATAGAGTATGTCGCTAAGGACAGCGAGCACCCTAAGGACAGATTGCTTATCACGACCAAGGAGAAATAAAGTCTGTAGGGTATGTTGTTTTTCGGGAAAAGTTCGTAACTTTGCAGGCGAAAACGAAAAAGGACAAACGAATGATCAGGCATATCATTACCATCCTCCTCTCCTGTGCCTTCCTTACCGGACAGGCACAGGAGTTAAAGTCGGTTGAGCCTTCGCTTAACGATTATCTGCCGCTCCTCAAAGCGCAGGGTTATATGGCTTACAGTTTCGACACAAAGGACTTTAACGGTGCTCAGGCTGAACCAGTAGTTATGGAATATGTGAAGGGCGAAGAGCCGAAGGATGTGCTCGGTTTCAGTTTTTCCATGAACTTCAGTGAGAAACTGGTCATCGGCTTTGCGCCGTCAGGAAATGACTCGACAGCCATTTACACTTTCAATTTCTCCGAGGGGAGAGGTTTCAACGGACGGCTTAGCCTAAGGGCGATTTATGCACCCGAGGAGCCAACCAAAAGCAGGTATAGTTACGAGTCGCGTCCTTTTGAACTTGTCCCGCCTTTCGAGAAAGGGGAATTCGTCCCACTCATTTTGTATGGCTCCTATTGGTATGAACCAGAGACAGGTGTTAGCCGCTTCTGCGGCGAGAGCGTCATCAAGCCCGATCTTTCATCGGACATTGTGAAGTCCATTCCGCATTTCTATGTCCTCGGCATAAAAATCAAGTAAGGCATAAGCAAAACGAATATGAAAAAAATCATAATGACTTTGATGATGCTTGTCACGCTGGTGGATCCGGCGGGGGCACAAACACGGTTGGACAACATACGCCAGATGCTAGAGCAGGCACCAGTACAGGAAAAAGTCTACCTGCACCTTGACAACACTTGTTACTACAAAGGCGACACCATCTGGTACAAGTCGTATGTAGTACGGGCCGACAGTCTGATATATAGCGACATGAGTCGCATCCTCTATGTGGAACTGCTCTCACCTGACGGACTGGTGGTGAAGCGCGAGAACATCATCGTGTCACCCGACGGTTATAGCGACGGCAACTTCGTGTTGATGGACTCACTCTATTCGGGCTACTACGAGATACGTGCCTACACGCGGTGGATGCTCAATTTCTGTGTGACGGAACATCCTTACGGGCGCAAGGACCGCGAGTATTTTTATAACAAGGACATGGCACGCGACTTCTTCCGGCAATTTGGAACGGTGTATAGTCGCGTGTTTCCCGTCTATGAGCGTCCTGACTCCACAGGTGACTACAGTCAGAAATACATCGTCAACAGACCCAAGACCAGGATTGAGAAGGAACTGAAAGCGAAACTGGAGGTGCGCTTCTATCCCGAGGGGGGTCATCTGTTGGCAGGCACCCGTTGCGCCGTCGCCTTTGAGGTGGTCAACGAGGAGGGTGAGCATATCGACATCAGCGGACAGGTGACAATAGGCGACAACAGCCAGACCATCCGCACAGAGCATCAGGGCAAAGGTCTGTTCTTCCTGACCGTGCCTGAGGGCAAGGACGCAGAAGCCTCGTTTACATATCATGGTAAGACCTACTACTTCGACCTGCCAAAGCCAGAGCGCACAGGCTGCGCCCTGCATGTAGAGACCTCACCCCAATCCACTACTGCAGATATCACACTACAGGGACTCCCCGCCGACCGCGACTACGGGGTGGCGGTACTCTGTAGGGGGGTGCTCAAGTCGTTCCAGACTATCAAGGGCAATGGACGCGTCACCATCGACCAGTCGATACTGCCCACAGGTGTCAACGACCTACTGGTATTCGATGAAGAAGGACATCTGTTGGCAGACCGTTTGTTTTTCGTCAACCACCACGACTACGACCTGAATCCCATCACCGTCAGCGGTATGCAGAGTGAGTACCAGCCCTTCGAGGCGGTCAACTTGCAGTTCCAGGCACCCCCAGGCACTGGACCTATATCCATCTCCGTGCGTGACGGTGCCCACGAGGACCCGACCTACGACACGGGCAACATCGTCACTGACCTTCTGCTCTCCAGCGAACTGAAGGGTTTCATCGCTTACCCGGACTATTACTTTGAATCCGATGACCAGACACATAGGCGCGCCCTCGACCTGCTGATGATGGTACAGGGATGGCGGCGCTACGATTACAACGAGATCACCAGCAACACCCCCCTGCGCTATCAACCCGAAAAGACAATGACTATCGAAGGAGCCGTCTATCCCGTGCCTAACTCCCTCGATATCCTGCCCGAAGAACTGCCTTATTGGCCTCAAGGTATCTTCGGCTACGTCCCAAGTGCTGAGGAAGCGAATACCTCCACCATCGAACAGGAGCAAGGTGAAGAGAAAGTGCAGGGCATGGACCGCTATCAGGCCACCACACCCGACGGTCTTGTGGCCCAGACACAGAACGGTACCCTACAGGTGGAACAGGTGGGCACAGCCATCTATGTGGAGGATACCGAAAACCCCACGAGTGCCATCGACCCCTATTTCGGTATCGACCGCAAGAACCTGCACAAGATGGTGGTTGTGGAAAGTGAACTCGTCTTTGAGGACGACATCGCAACCATCGAATTGTCCACCGACTCGATGGGTCGCTTCTCATTCTCCATCCCGCCCTACTACGGCAATGCCATTCTCTTCCTCAAGGCCAGAAAGGCCGACCTCAGTGACAAGAAGAAGCAGAAGCGTCAGAACCGTATGCTCGACGAGACGGCCTTCCCAGACTTTTACGTGAAGCGCGATATCTTCTATCCCGTCTTCGCCGACAAATATGACTATTACCAGTGTCACCTGCCAGAGATTGCTGATGGCACTGCCTTCGACGACTATACCATAGCAGACACCGCCCGACTCTCGAAGATGGACCAGACCCTCAAGGACATTCAGGTGAAAGGCCACAAGCATCGTGGCAGGCGCAGCATCGACTACTCGAAGCCCGCCTATGTCTTCGATACCTACGACCTCTACAATCTCGTCACGGATCGTGGACTCTCTTACGGCATGTACAATGCCAAAATGTTTCCTATCCAGGTGAGTATGGCCCTCTTAGGCAATTACAACAGCGACCGCCGTATGCAGGTTATGGCGCGGCTCAACGACCAGGTTTATAGGCCCTACGTCTTCTACCGCAACTACGATCCAGGACCCACTGTCACAGAACAGTTCAAAAGCGAACAACTTGTCTTCAACGAAATCAAACTAAACCGCCAGAACCAGATCAGGCTCTATACCGACTTCGAACTGCGCAACGAGGACAAGCATGTGGAGATGCAGAGCACAGTGGCAGATGTCACCCTCGACTACATGCTACTGCCCGATGACGGGAAACGCTATACCTACCGCGATCGCCGTTATATTCTCGACGGCATGTACGAGCCCGATGACTTCTATCACCCTGACTACAGTCAGCGTCCCTTGCCTTCCGACCTGCAAGATCACCGCCGCACACTATACTGGAATCCCAATGCCCGTCCTGATGCCGAAGGTCGCTTCACAGCCACCTTCTACAACAACGGCAAGCAGACACGCCTCAAGGTATCCACCGCAGGCATCACCACTCCATCACAAAAATAGTTCCTGAAGAACACCAACGGACTTCAGTTCCGGGAAATCGGGCAGATGTAGGCGATAATAGACGAGTGCCACCTCCAGAAGACGATTGCGCGCTGCATGTGACATCTGGAACAGGTGCATCGTAGGAAAATCCATGCGCATCATCAACTGTACCTTTTCCGCCTCCTGTGGCATCAAGAACTCGCGATGGACAGGCGGGCTGGGAAGGAATACACTCTCGCGAAGGTCAAAATAGTCACCAGGCGCATAGTTGTCGAGATTTGGATAGAAGCCCAAGAACCGGCTCATTCTCATAAGAAAGACCAAATGGAAATTGGCAAAGTTAGTTTGCTGGGCATCAAGCCACAGGATGCTTGAGGCTACATAGTCGAAAAGTGGTACATTCTGCTGTTCCCCACGCAAGGCATGATAAAGAAACTCTGCTACAAATAAAGAGATAGAGAGTTTATACGGATTAAAAGGGATACTGGAGAAAGGCCCTGACAACCGCACATCCCGAACCTTCTGCAACTGCACCTTAGGGCGCACATCCGCCTCAATCTCAAGCATCGTCAATGGTTGGAAATGCTGCTTCTTGACCTTTGACCTAGGGGATTTGGGCAGGCTGACGATAAACGAGAGTCTACCGTAGGCTCTGGTGAACATATCGACGATAAGTCGTGTCTCGCCATACTTGATTGAATGCAGCACAATAGCCTGTGTCTTGGTCAGCATACGGGTGCAAAGATACAAAATAATGCATAATAAATCATGCATAATGCACATTTTTTCAAGCAATAAGACATTTTTTCTTAAGAAAATTTGGCGGAATGGAAAAATAGCAGTACCTTTGCACCCGCTTTTATGGCTTCGGTCCGTTCGTCTATCGGTTAGGACGAGAGATTTTCATTCTCTAAAGAGGAGTTCGACTCTCCTACGGACTACCAACATTAAATCCGCCATCTGCACAGCCAAGTGCTACCAGACTACTGGGATAAGGTGACGGAAACTCCTAAGGGGGTTGCCCAGGGCGGTCGTTATGATGTAAGACCCACAAGCTTTAACATTAACATTTAAACAATTTAAAATTAAAAATGGCAAATCACAAATCATCCGTGAAGAGAATACGCCAAACAGAGAAGAGGGCGCTTCACAACCATTACTACGCAAAAACGATGCGTAACGCTGTGCGCAAACTACGCGCTATGACTAACAAGGAAGAGGCTGTAGCCCTGTACCCGAAGGTGCAGAAGATGCTGGACAAACTGGCCAAGACAAACATCATCCATAAGAACAAGGCCGCAAACCTCAAATCAAGCCTTGCTCAGCACATCAACAAATTGTAAAAAACAGCAACAACAATAGAAAGCCGCAGCCCTATTCTGGACTGCGGCTTTCTTTTTTATTGTTTTTTAGCAGATAAACATAGTTTATCTGATTTTTTTTTCTTACCTTTGCACGGAAAATCAGAAAAATGAGTATAAAATGACAGACGAACAACTGAATCAGGAACAGAATTATTCCGCGAGTAACATCCAAGTGCTCGAAGGTTTGGAGGCTGTGCGCAAGCGCCCTGCCATGTATATCGGTGACATCAGTGAGAAAGGACTCCACCATCTAGTCAACGAGACCGTCGACAACTCTATCGACGAGGCGATGGCAGGATTCTGTACACATATCGAGGTAACCATCAATGAAGACAACAGCATCACCGTGCAGGACAACGGACGAGGCATCCCAGTCGACGAGCACGAAAAGATGCACAAGAGTGCCTTGGAAGTCGTGATGACAGTGCTCCATGCGGGTGGTAAGTTCGACAAGGGCTCCTATAAGGTGTCTGGTGGTCTGCACGGTGTGGGTGTATCCTGTGTGAACGCCCTTTCTACCCGTATGATGTCACAGGTGTTCCGCAACGGGCATATCTACCAGCAGGAATACGAGAAGGGCAAACCCCTCTACGACGTGAAAATCGTGGGCGATACCGACAAGACGGGTACCCGTCAGCAGTTCTGGCCAGATAGTACCATCTTCACCACCACAGAATACAAATACGACATCATCGCCCGTCGTATGCGTGAACTGGCCTACCTGAATGCAGGCATCACCATCACGCTCACCGACCTGCGTCCCGATGAAGAGGGCAACCTGAGACAGCCTGAGGTGTTCCATGCCAAGGACGGTCTGAAAGAGTTCGTGCGCTATGTGGATCGTCACCGCACGCATCTCGTAGATGATGTCATCTACCTGAAAACCGAAAAGCAGGGCATTCCCATCGAGGTGGCTGTAATGTACAACACAGACTACTCAGAAAACATACACTCCTACGTGAACAATATCAATACGATTGAGGGAGGTACCCATCTGGCCGGTTTCCGTGCCGCCCTCACACGTACCTTAAAGAAATATGCAGATAGCGACCCACAGATCTCCAAGCAGATTGAAAAAGCCAAGATTGAGATTGCACCCGAGGACTTCCGCGAGGGCCTTACAGCAGTGATTAGCATCAAGGTTGCCGAGCCCCAGTTCGAAGGACAGACCAAGACCAAACTCGGCAACTCTGAAGTTGCTGGTGCCGTCCAGCAGGCCGTAGGAGAGGCTTTGGCCAACTATCTGGAGGAACATCCGAAAGAGGCTAAGATGATCTGCGACAAGGTCGTTCTTGCAGCCACCGCCCGTATCGCCGCCCGTAAGGCCCGTGAGAGCGTGCAGCGCAAGAACCCGATGACAGGAGGTGGCCTGCCCGGCAAACTCGCCGACTGCTCCGAGAAAGACCCGAAGGTCTGCGAGATCTTCCTCGTCGAGGGTGACTCTGCCGGTGGCTCTGCCAAACAGGGCCGTGACCGTCATTTCCAGGCCATCCTGCCATTGCGCGGAAAGATTCTGAACGTAGAGAAAGTACAGTGGCACCGTGTGTTCGAGGCCGAGTCGGTGATGAACATCATCCAGTCGATTGGCGTACGTTTCGGTGTCGAGGGTGAAGGCGACCGCGAGGCCAACATCGACAAACTGCGCTACGACAAGATCATTATCATGACCGATGCCGACGTCGATGGCTCACACATCGACACACTCATCATGACGCTCTTCTACCGTTTCATGCCACAGGTCATCCAGGGCGGGCATCTGTATATCGCTACCCCCCCACTCTACAAGTGTACGTATAAGAAGTTCTCTGAGTACTGCTACACCGAGCAGCAGCGCCAGGCCTTCATCGACAAGTACGTGGCAGGCGACGAGAACGCCACAGCCCTCCACACCCAGCGCTACAAAGGTCTGGGTGAGATGAACCCCGAGCAGTTGTGGGAGACCACCATGAATCCTGAGAATCGCCTGTTGAAACAGGTCACCATCGAGAATGCCGCTGAGGCCGACGAGATATTCTCCATGCTGATGGGCGACGACGTAGAGCCTCGCCGCCAGTTTATCGAGAAGAACGCCACCTACGCCAACATCGACGCATAATTAGGATAAGCCGTAAAGTCAGATACCCGTGACAACAAAACGGGCTCCGTTGGTATATTCCAGATCGAGGGTGATGTTGTAACCCATTGATATCGCGAGGTGGCGAGCCAAAGGCAGGCCTATGCCAAGGCTACGCTCGTCGGAAGAGAGGCGGACGAAGGGTTCGAAGATGCGCTCTGCAACATTAGCGGGGATGACGGGACCTTCGTTGGTGACGGATATGGAGTAGGTGCCATCGCCATCGTCATGACAACCTACTAGCACAGTACCACCGGTAGCATACTTGTCAGCATTGTTAAGCAGACAGTTCAACAGATCCTGCAATAGTGGGCTGACATAAACAATCACGTCGTCTGCCACATCGGTCTTGAACGCTGTGGTCACATTGAGGTCCTTATCGATATTAGATATGGCCGATGGGTGGTGGTCGTAACTATTCAGGATGGAGCGTACTATTTCATTCAGTTCTGCTCTGTCTTGCTTAGGTGTCGGGATGTCATCGCCATAGAGACTGAACAGGATAAGTTGATGAGTAGAGGTGGCCACATGGTAGGCATTATGGCACACGATAGCGCGTAGTTGAATATATTCATCTCGGGGTATCTGCCCGTGCCCATCAATGATAATCTCTGTTGTGCTCATCAGTGTAAGCAGCGGTGAACGGAGTGCTTCCATACAGATATTCCTCTCCTCATCAGTGATACCTGTTGTTCCCTGAGCAAAAGAGTCGAGCACAGGGTCTATCAGCGACTCTATGTTTCGAGCGGCAGCAAGGATGTCGTTGTAACGCTTGGGACGTTCCTCAGGTTTCAAGAGGAATGACGGGTTGTTGAAAATGCGGGCATAACCCATCAGCACGTTGATGGGCGACTTCAGTTTCTGCTGAATCGTACTGACAAAGGCGCGGCGGATGGCCTGCCCTGCCTCAGTGCTGCGACGAGCCTCCTGCAACATCAGGAACTGCTCCTTCAACCGGCGGTTTTTCCTATGGCGATAGACGAGCATACCGATGAGCAGCGCGATGATGGCCACAGCCATCACACCAACTATCACCAACTGTATACGTTGCATCTCGGCTTTGTCCTGCTCAGCCTGAAGCAAGTCAATATCATGCGCCATATCTGCAAATTGTAACTCCAATGTTTCACGCTCATCGGCATGAACAAGACTGTCTTTTAACTGCGAGCCACGAAAGGCCCGCTCCCAGTCGCCCATCTGCTCATAGACGTTGATGCGCAACTCTGTAGCCACCAGTGGCACATCGAGGGAATCGCACCAGGCAAGAGCCTGCCGATAGTCGTTCTGCATGAGGTGGTGGCACACCATCACCTGTTGCAGGTTGGCCGCATTAAACTGTGCAGGCAGATTCTGGCGGATGCTGTCATACTTTGCGAAATAGCGGTAGAAAGCCTCCCGGTCGCCCATCTTGTTGGCGATGATACAGCGATAACCTAACACACCGCTCTCATACATCGGGTTTGCGAGCATCTGCTGCGGCAGGCTGTCAAGACATGCCATAGCCTCGGCAGGGCGCTTGAAACTGAGCGACTGCGCCAGCGAGAGGTAGACATTGAACACTGCCACAGGCTCTTTCTTTACATCAATGCCCTGCAAAGCACGCCGGAAGAACTTCTCACCCATTTCTGGCAGGTTACTACCATTATAGAAGAAGCCCAGACCCATATTAGGGATGTAGAGATACTGTTCCTGATGAAACTCTTTAATGTGCTCAGTGATGTAATGAATCTCAGCAAAGGCACGATGGAAACGTTTATGGTTCACCTCATATATCACGCGATTCAACCAAGTACGATAGTATTTATCCCATTCTTGACGACTCTCTAAATAATCAATATACGCCTGTTGCGCCTCGTAGAAGTCCGAGTCGCCACCACTCATCTGTGCCTCATTTATGCGCTGCACCATTGCCATCTCCTGCTCCGAGGGCTGTTGCTGTTTCTCTTGGACCGTAGAATTCTGCTGGGCCGCAAGGGTTGCACTTACCACCAAAAGGGCCAAGGATAATAACACAATCTTTTTCAATACTAATATTTCTTTTGGGGGTTAATTATTAAAATAGGTGTACACCTTTTATTCATGCTATGATACGGATTTTATGGACATCTTTTGTTTTTGCAAAGATAGCAAAATTCCCCCAATAACGATGCTCCGAAATCCTGATGCACTCAGTTTTTGCATATTTTGAAACAATTATTGCATATTTTGAGAGTCGAGCCGCAGACTATTTTGCAATTTCGCGCATCTTGTCGATGGGACTGTCAGTCGTTACCTCAAGGCGCAAGGTCTGACTGGGAAAACGGGGAGGTCATCACAAGGGTTAGAAAATGTGCCTGAATTTTCAGGCAAGCAGTTCCCGATAAGGGCTTTCCCGTAACGATGTTGCTGAGAAGTTGGGAGTCAGCCCTCAGTATGTGAGCAAGATCCTTTCCGGCAAGGTGAACTTCTCGTTCAAGACAATCTCAGAGATTGAAGAGGGTCTTGGCATAGAGCTATTCCAGGCAGCAGCGATGGAGCCATAAGGCTCTATAAAAACTGCGCGTAAATCAGCGGAATCTATAAAATTTCGGTAGATTCCGCTGGTTTGAGTACATTTCTCGTTCTTATGCTAAAGGAACAAGTCTCCTAAGCACACTTCATTCTGTATTTCCTTGGAATAGGCATTGTGTGCAAGACCATCGGTTGTGACCATGATATTATGCACGGCTTTTTGGGTCTTGGATGCCTCTTTAAAGATATTCTTCCTGTTGTTCAAGTCCTCTTGGTAAGATTCCGAAATAGTAAACTTACCCTCATGGTACTTCATTTCACAGAGGTCGATAATACCGTCACTTCGGTCTATCAATAAATCTACCTGGCAACCTTCCTTTTTCCTCTTACCTTTTGCCACTGCAGGTTCTTCATCCTCCTTTTTCTTCTTGGGAATGTATCGCCATGCGTATTCCTCTGTCAGAATTCCGCTAATACCAAGTTTCTGTTTTATCTGGTCAGTATGACAGAGGCAGACGCGCTCGAAGGCACGGCCACACCAGTTGTAATATCGGGGCGTTCCCTCCGTCGCCTGCCAGAAATTTATGCCGTGCCGTTTTCCATTGATATACTCATAATAGAAGAGTGTGTAATGGTCGATGAGTTGAAATATCTCATCCTTTGTTTGTTTGCCAATGACGGAGTAACCACGGATGAAACCACACCATTCCAAATCGTTCAACATGTCTGTCAGTTTTCCATTATCTTCCAATCCTCCTTCCTCAATAAGCTCCAGTCTAGTCATACCCTCTTTCTTTCCAGCCAAAAGACTGATTACCTTGATGTATGGCTCTGGTTTCTTAAAGAGTGCTGCATAGAGCATACTAAACTCATCATACAGATCTCCCTCCTTAGAGAAAATCAGACGGTCAACCTCTTGCGAGAGGCTGGCTCCCTTTTGCAGCAGACTCCAATAGTAGGGTACTCCACCGAATATCATATATCCGTTCAGTATCTGCTTGCGTGTCATCTCGATACCACGAGATGCCATCAACTCTTCGCACAGACGGAGAGAGAAAGGCTTCAGGGCTATTCTATGAGTGAGCCTGTTATGCAGCCCACCCTTATTCTTGATAATCTTCTTGACCATCCAAGATGTAGCACTGCCGCACACTACGAATACGATGTCCTTTCTGGCTGATGCCCATCCGTTCCAGAACGATTCCAGTTCAGAAAGAAAACCAGAGCGAGGGGCATCCATCCAGGGCAGTTCGTCAAGGAAGATGATCTTTTTACCTTCTGGCTGAAGGGTGATAAATCGCTTCAGTTCAGAGAATGCGATTATCCAATTGGAGAATACTGGCGGCATATCCGTCAGCCCATGCTCCTTCAGTGCCATGCGGAAACGAGCCAGCTGCTTCCTGGCTGGGATCTTAGCCGCTCCAGTGAACTGGAACGTAAAATGATAGTCGTATGACTCCCTTATCAGGAAAGTTTTGCCAACACGGCGACGGCCATAGACCGCTATAAACTGAGAATACTCATCAGTAAGCGCGTCTTGCAGTATTTTTCTTTCGTTGTCTCTTCCTATCAGCATAATCTTAGAATTTTGGTGCAAAGATAATAAAAAATGTGCTTAAACCAGCGGAATCTATCATTTTTTTTGAGATTCCGCTGATTTACGCACAATTTTTGGTGTTTTGATGCTCAAACACTTCCAAGCTGCAGCGATGGAGGCATAACTAAAAACCAGTGATGCCGTTAAAGAACTTCGTGCCCAATATATTGAAGAACGCGGATTTGTTGTTCATGAACCAAGCGTCCCAGAACAATCCCGACTAAGTATTGCACGATTCTGGGTAAAACTTAATCGATGGCTGATACCTGGAATGATGACTATGTAGAAAACTGTAAGTTCATCTTTATCCGATGAACTGTAGGAGTTGTTCAACCAATTGATGTACGGTGGTTGACGACTCTTCTTTTGCCGGATTACTGCCATCGAATGATTCCTGTACCTTTTGGGCATTGTCTATTGCAATACGAGTTTTCGGGTAAATGACATTGAAGACTTTCATGAAGTCCCCTTTTGTCTTACCGTATCTGAAGCCAAGCAGATGGGAAAGCATCTCACCGTAGCGGCTTCTGTGTATGGATTCTTGATATAGGTTGAAATGTAACAGGAACCAATATTCAAATGCTTGGTTGCTATATGCCACATGAAAACCATTAGTCTGAGCCATCTGTATGGCAGCGTTGAAATCGCTGTCAGAAAAATCATCCTTGTCAAATACGACCCAACATTGATCGTAGTTTCGACTTCTTCTCTTCTCAATATCTCTAATGGCTATTGCCTCTTTAACTAGCGAAATGGTATTCATACCCTTTCCAATAGCTTTCACGTTTGCAGATGTCAGTCGGAAGGAATTGAAGTATTCTGGTTCAGTTACCTCTCCTTCACAGACGATAAGGAAGGTTTGTTTAACCAGCCTTAGGCTGCTTGTCCTTTTGAGTGTACGCTCAATC
>ONTZ01000018.1 GCA_900320905.1 uncultured Prevotella sp. | reverse complement strand
GTCTCAAACAGACAACCTATATAGGAATAAAAAAAGAATAGTGTAAACCAAGTTAGGAATAACAAACAAAACTGTCAACCAAAATCAGTACACTACACATATTTCTCTGGGGTCTGGATTTCTTCACCCAGATCTGAGGCATGTTTTCCCGAGGTCGGAATAATTCCTCCCGTTTTTGGGGCTGATTTTTAAAAGATTAAAATGACTTGTCTCAAATCTAAGACAGAACATCCAAGAGTTTGAAAACCTAGTCCCAAATCCATGAAAATCCATCCCAGAACTTCAAAAACCAGCCTGAAAACCGGGGGACATTTATGCACGGGGTGCAAAAACGTGCCCCAGACTCGGGGCAGACTTTTGCACGGGGGGTAGAAACGTGCCCCAGATTTAGGGCTAATAATTCCGACTTGAGGATGTCTTGTCCAGAGATTTAGGAATCCTTCAAGGGAGCGTTTTTGAGTTGCTCCAGGGCGCGGCAAAGTTGGTCAGGGCATGAGGTGCCCTTCGTGCCACAGCGGATACCGTCGAGTTTCTTGATGACATCGTCGATGTGCTGGCCACGCACCAACTGGCTGACACCTTGTAGGTTGCCGTTGCAGCCACCGAGGAAAAACACTTGCTGGATGATGTTGTTCTCGTCGGCAGTCACGTCGATCAGTTTCGAGCAGGTGCCGTGGGTCTCGTATTGGATATGCTTCGTCTTCATTTTCCTGTGAGTCATTAAAGGGTTTTACAATTATACTTATTCTGGTTGCAAAATTACGAAATAAAAGGCAACCAGCCAAACGAATGGTCAAAAAAAGATGGAGTAGTTTGTGTATGTGCGGGAAAATGTTTACCTTTGCACCAACAAAATGCGTATGGAAAAGAAAGAGAAATACATATTGTTGGAAGAACAGATACGGAGCCTGATAGAGGGCGAGACGGACAGCGTGGCAGTGATGGCCAATGTGTGTGCGGCCATTCAAGAGACGATGGGATTCTTCTGGACGGGATTCTATCGTGTGCAAGGTGATGAACTGGTGTTGGGACCTTTTCAGGGTCCTGTCGCCTGTATGCACATCCCATTTGGGAAAGGGGTCTGCGGCACTGCCTGGCAGCGCAAGGAGACCATCGTCGTACCTGACGTAGAACAGTTCCCTGGGCATATCGCCTGTAGCAGCCTCTCAAGGTCGGAGATTGTAGTGCCTGTCTTTTCACAGGCTGGCGAGGTGGTAGCCGTGCTCGATATCGACAGCAAGGATCTGGCTACTTTTGACGAGACTGACCGCTATTATCTTGAGACCATCTGTCGACTGATCAGTTGATGAAAGAAGAGACTTTCTGCGGTCTCTTCTTTACTTTCTGACGATGACGCTTCCGCTGGCTTGGTGCGTGGCAAGGATGAGCACCTCTGCTATTTGCACATGCTCTGGTGCATTGGCGGCATAGACAGCCACGTCGGCGATGTCGTCACCCGTTAGGGGCTTGATGCCCTGATAAAGTTTGGCCGCACGTTCTGTATCTCCATGAAAGCGGATATTGCTGAAATTCGTCTCCACTAGTCCGGGCTTGAGATTAGTGACACGTACTGCCGTATTGGCCACATCGATGCGAAGTCCGTCGCTAAGAGCCTTTACAGCAGCCTTTGTGGCACAATAGACATTGCCTCCGGCATAGGCAGCATCACCGGCTACACTACCTATATTAATAATGTGTCCGCTGTTGTGAGCAATCATCTGAGGCACGACAAGACGGGTCATCGTCAACAGTCCTTTGATGTTCGTGTCAATCATCGTCTCCCAGTCGTCGAGGTCGCCCTCATATTCTGATTCCAGTCCGAGGGCCAGACCGGCATTGTTGATAAGAACGTCAATCTGCTGCCATTCGGCTGGAAGGCCCTCGATGGCTTTCTTAGATGCCTCGCGGTCTCTCACATCAAAGGCGAGGACAAGCACCTGAGTGCCTTTCGCCTCCAGTTCCTGACGGATGGTTTCCAACTTCTCAACGTTTCTGCCATTGAGGATGATTCTGTCGCCATTAGCGGCGAACTTGCGGGCGCAGCCGAGCCCTATGCCACTCGTCGCACCAGTGATAAATATCGTCTTTTTCTTCATATCGGCTACAAAGATACAATTTTTTAGCCATGATATTTGCGGATTAAAAAGATTTTAATTAATTTTGCATCAGAATAACAAAGTATCTTTATGTCAAAGGAAGAATTTCAGAAGTATCAGGAGAAATATGCTGCCCAGTTGGAAACCATCAGGCAGTCGGCCCATGACTTGCATCAGAGTGTGAACCAGACCTATGGCGACGACCTGCCATACGGATTCCATCTCGATATGGTGGTGGAAGGCATTTCTGGTTTCGGTCATCTGGTATGTGCCTGCGAGGAGGATGTGCTGCCGCTGTTCTTCGGAGGCTATTATCACGATAGCATCGAGGATGCACGGGTGACGTACAATGATGTGATGAATATCGCACGGCAGTGGCTGACGGAGGAACAGGCGCTGATGGCGACGGAGATCGTCTATGCCCTGACCAACGACAAGGGGCGCACGCGTGCCGAGCGGGCTGGGGAGAAATATTATAAAGGTATACGCGAGACACTCTATGCTCCCTTTGTGAAACTCTGCGACCGTCTGGCCAACGTGACTTATACCTGTTCGGTGGACAGCGGCAAGAAAGGCCATCGGATGCGTGAGGTGTATAAGCATGAGATGGCTCATTTCCTCCCTTCTATCAATCCGCACAGTGATGATCCTCGGATGCAGGTCCCCTTTGAGGTCGTCACAGCATTGGCAGAAATACTGATAGACGAGGTGGATCGTGACGAAATGCGCCGTCAGTGGTGCGGATATTAAAAAAGTAAGCAAAATCGCAAAATTTCTTGCAAATTATTTGTTTGTTTCGCAAAAATGATGTACTTTTGCAGCCGATAAGACAAAAACGAACAGAATATGTCAATGTTGAACGCTTACTTTTACGGTTATTACTTTTACTTTGCAGGGAACTGTGAAGCGGAAGGCCGTAAGTAAAATTAAAGAATTGAAAATTGAAGAATTGAAATAAGGTCCCGCTTCACAACAGAGTGAAAGCGGGATTTTTTAATAAATTGTAAATCGTCAAATTGTAATTACATAGATGAAGAGGATTGCCATACAAGGACTGATTGGGTCGTTCCACGACATTGCGGCGCACCTGTATTTCGAGGGAGAACAGATACAACTCATCTGCTGTTCCACCTTTGAACAGGTATTCCAGAGTATCAAGCAGGATCCTACTGCCATCGGTATGCTGGCCATAGAGAACACGATTGCGGGTTCGCTGTTGCATAACTATGAGTTGCTGCGCGACTCTGGCACCACAGTGGTGGGTGAGCATAAGTTGCACATCTCGCACTGCATCTGTTGTCTGCCTGAGGACGACTGGAGCACTATCACGGAAGTACACTCGCATCCTGTGGCCCTGATGCAGTGCCGCCAGTTTCTGGCCCAGCACCCGCAGTTGAAGAATGTGGAGGCTGAGGATACGGCAGGCTCGGCAAAAATGATTGCCGAAGAGGGTAGGCGAGGCTGGGCAGCCATCTGTCACGCAGAGGCTGCACGACTCTATGGATTGAAGGTGCTTGAAGACCATATCGAGGATAACAAGCACAACTTCACCCGTTTTCTCGTGGTGTCGAATCCCAATAAGGCGGATATGCTTCGTCCGCTGTTGGAAACCAACAAGTCGAGCATTGTATTCTCCCTGCCTCACGAGGAGGGCTCACTGAGTCATGTACTCGCAATCCTTTCCTTTTATAAGATCAACCTGACGAAGATCCAGTCGTTGCCGATTATCGGACGGGAGTGGGAATACCTGTTCTATGTCGACGTGATGTACGACGACCTGACCCGTTACCGCCAGAGCATTGACGCGATTATCCCATTGACCAAGGACTTAAAGATTTTAGGAGAATATAAGGATGGCAAACAGACCAATTAAACCAGCAGAGAGATTAAGTTTAGTACAGGAGTACTATTTCAGTAGGAAGTTGAAGGAAGTGGCTCAGATGAATGCTGAGGGCAAGGATATCATCAGCCTCGCCATTGGCAGTCCCGATATGCCGCCGTCACCACAGACCATCGAGAAACTCTGTGAGGTGGCCCACCAACCGAATGCCCACGGCTATCAGCCTACGATGGGTACGCCTGAGTTGCGTGAGGCCATGGCCGGCTTCTACAAGCGCTGGTACGATGTGGATCTTGACCCCAAGACGGAGATCCTGCCACTGATAGGCTCGAAGGAAGGTATCCTGCACGTGACGCTCGCCTTCGTGAATCCTGGCGACGAGGTGCTGGTGCCGAATCCGGGCTATCCTACCTATACTTCGCTGAGTAAGATCTTGGGCGCCAAGATCGTGAACTACAATCTGCGTGAGGATAACGGTTGGCAGCCAGACTTTGAGGAACTGGAGAAGATGGATCTCTCGAAGGTGAAACTGATGTGGACAAATTATCCTAATATGCCGACGGGCGGTCGTGCCCAGCGTGAGACTTACGAGCGTCTGGTGCAGTTTGCCAAAGCGCACAATATTGTGGTTGTCAACGACAATCCTTATTCATTCATCCTCAGCGAGGAACACCTGAGCATTCTTCAAGTGCCTGGTGCGAGGGACTGCTGTATCGAGTTCAACTCGATGTCGAAGAGTCACAATATGTCCGGTTGGCGTGTAGGCCTGTGTGCAACGAATGCTGAGTTTATTACGTGGATACTGAAAGTGCAGTCGAACATTGAGAGTGGTACTTTCCGTGGCATCCAACTGGCTGCCGCTGAGGCGTATCAGAATGATGAGGCTTGGCACAGGGAGTATAATATCAATACCTATCAGCGTCGTCGTGAGTGGGCAGAGAAGATTATGGATGTCTTAGGATGTACCTACGACAAGAATCAGGTGGGTATGTTCTTATGGGGAAAGATTCCCGCTGACATCCAGAACGTGGAAGACCTGACGGAGCGTGTACTGCATGAGGCTCGTGTCTTCATCACCCCAGGCTTCATCTTCGGCTCTAACGGTGAGCGGTATATCCGCATCTCCCTCTGTGCGAAGGAAGAGAAAATACAGCAAGCATTAGAAAGAATCAAAAAAGCAATATAATTATGGAACTGGAATTAGCCCCATTGAATTTACCGAGTGACAATGAACGTCCCTTCGTGATTGCAGGCCCTTGCTCTGCCGAAACGGAGGAACAAGTGATGACCACAGCCCGTGAACTGGCAATGAAGGGTTGCCATAACTTCCGTGCCGGTGTGTGGAAGCCCCGTACGAAGCCAGGTGGCTTTGAGGGACACGGTGAACCCGCCCTTGTGTGGCTCTCGCAAGTGAAGAAAGAGACCAAGATGAACGTGGCCTGTGAGGTGGCTACGCCAGAACACGTGGAACTGGCCTTGAAATATGATGTCGATATCCTCTGGATAGGTGCCCGTACATCGGCCAATCCCTTTGCCATGCAGGCTATTGCCGATGCGTTGCAAGGGGTAGATGTACCTGTGTTCGTGAAGAATCCCGTCAACCCTGACCTCGAACTCTGGATAGGTGCCTTGGAGCGCATCAACCAGGCTGGGGTGAAGCGTCTGGGAGCCATCCACCGTGGTTTCTCTTCGTATGAGCAGAAAATTTACCGAAACGCCCCGATGTGGCAGATTCCCATTGAGTTGCGCCGCAGGATTCCTGACCTGCCGCTCATCAGTGACCCCTCACATATCGGAGGTCGTCGTGAACTGGTGGCTCCACTCTGTCAGCAGGCCATGGACCTTGGCTTCGACGGTCTGATCATTGAGAGCCATTGTGATCCTGACAAGGCGTGGAGTGATGCCAAGCAACAGGTGACGCCTGATGTGCTCGACTATATCCTCTCCCTGCTCGTGATCCGTGATGAGCACACCACGACAGAGGGCATCAGTCAACTACGTAAGCAGATTGACGAACTCGACAATCAGATTATGGATATTCTGGCTAAGCGCATGAAGGTCTGTCGTGAGATCGGTCAGTACAAGAAGGAACACAATATGACGGTGTTGCAGGCCAACCGCTACAATGAGATTCTGAACAAGCGTGGTGCGCAGGGAGCCCTCTGTGGTATGGCTCCTGAGTTCGTGGCTCACGTCTTTGAGAATATCCACGAGGAAAGTGTCAGACAACAAATCGAAATCATTAATAAGTAATTTCTTTCATAAAAGAGGAGTATTATGAAGATTCTTGTGATGGGTGCAGGTAAGATGGGAAGTTTCTTCATCGACCTGCTGAGTTTTGAGCACGAGGTGGCAGTCTTTGAGAGAGACCCCAAGCGGATGCGGTTCACTTACAACTGTCAGCGCTTTACCTCCTACGAGGAAATCAAGGAGTTTAAGCCGGAACTGCTGATCAATGCTGTGACGCTGAAATATACCATTCCTGTGTTTAAGGAGGTGATTCCGTATCTCCCCAAAGAGTGTATTATCAGCGATATCGCCTCTGTGAAGACTGATTTGAAAGATTTTTATGAGGCTTCGGGAATGCGCTATGTCAGTACCCACCCGATGTTCGGTCCTACGTTTGCAAATTTGCAGCAACTCTCTGAGGAGAATGCCATCATCATCAGCGAGGGCGACTATATGGGTCGTATCTTCTTCAAGGACCTCTATCAGAAGTTAGGTCTCAATATCTACGAATACACCTTCGAGGAGCATGACAAGACGGTGGCTTACTCGCTGTCAATCCCGTTTGTGTCGACGTTTGTCTTTGCGGCCGTGATGAAGCATCAGGATGCACCGGGTACTACCTTCAAGCGCCACATGCGGATTGCCAAAGGCGTGCTGAATGAGGATGACTATCTGTTGCAGGAAATCCTCTTCAACCCCTATACTCATGACCAGGTGAGTCAGATTCGTACGGAGTTGAAAGAACTTCTGGAAATCATCGACAACAAGGATGCTGAGGGTATGAAGGGCTATCTCACAAAGATCCGCAACAATGTGAAGCGAGACATAGAGATAAAGAAATAGTCCTTGAGTCTGTTCAAATACGCAAAATAATCGGTTCATTTCTTGGTGGTTCCGATTATTTTGCGTATTTTTGCAGCATCAAACCAATTAAATAGTAAAATTATGGGTATTATCATTTCACTTCTTTTAGGTTGTTTGGCTGGCTTCTGCGCTGGCAAGTTAATGAAAGGTGGTGGCTTCGGCATCATCATGAATTGTGTGCTGGGTCTCCTTGGCGGTGCCCTCGGCGGCTGGCTGTTCGACCTGCTCGGCATTTCTTGGGGTGGCCTTCTCGGACAACTCGCCACAGCCATCATCGGTGCGGCTCTCATCCTCTGGATAGCCTCCTTCTTCAAGAAGTAAATGGTTGATTTAGAGAAATGTACCCTGGCTGTGTGCGAGATTGCACGGCGGGCTGGGGCGTATATTAGGGGAGAACGGGAGAAGTTCTCCCTTGAAAGCGTGGAGCGAAAACACGCCCACGACTATGTGTCGTATGTCGACAAGGGGTCGGAGCGGCTGATTGTCAGTGCGTTAAGAGAACTGTTACCAGAGGCGGGATTTATCACAGAGGAGGGAACGACAGAAGTGAAAAGTGAAGGAGTGAAAAGTGAAAAGTCTATCGCAGATACTCCTTTGTGCTGGGTGGTGGATCCGCTCGACGGCACGACGAACTTCATCCACCAGTATGCACCATACGCTGTGAGTATCGCACTGTTACAGGGTAAGGAGATTCTTATCGGTGTGGTCTATGAGATCTGTGCCGATGAGTGTTTCTATGCCTGGAAGGGAGGAGGAGCGTACTTAGAAGTGAAAAGTGGAGAAGTGAAAAGTGAAAAGTTGAAGGTCAGCAGTCAGCAGATTCAGGATGCGCTGATTTGTCTGCAACTGCCTTATAACAGTGAGGCCTACAAGCCTGTGATCAAGCAACTTATTGATAGGCTCTATGGTAATGTGGGAAGCATCCGTGCCTGTGGCTCTGCCGCTATGGCGCTCTGTCAGGTGGCTGCTGGCAGGCTCGATGGCTATGCCGAACAGTATATCGGCCAGTGGGACTATATGGCTGGCAGCCTGATTGTGATGGAGGCTGGTGGAATGGTGACAGACTACGACGGTTCGACGGACTTTACACAGGGCAACAGTGTCGTGGCGACAAACGGTGTGATACAGCAAGACATCCTGAAAGTGATTGGAGAAACAAAAAACAAACAAATATGAGAAAGATTCTGTTTATTTTCGTAATGACACTATGTGTCTGCCATACTGCTTTGGCGCATACTGATTTTGGTGAGCGCCCGAAATTGGTGGTGGGCATTGTGGTGGACCAGATGCGTTGGGACTATCTCAGCAGATATTACGACCAGTTTGGTGACGACGGTTTTAAGCGACTCATCAAGAAAGGCTATAGTTGCGACAACTGTCTGATTAACTACCTGCCGACGGTAACAGCCATCGGACATACAAGTGTCTATACTGGTTCGACTCCCGCCCTGCACGGTATCTGCGGCAATGACTTCTTCATCGACGACGAGCCAGTGTATTGCTGTGGTGATAAGACCGTTGATCCTGTGGGAACGGACAACCGCAGGCGTGGCTGTATGTCGCCCCGCAATCTGTTGGCAACAACCATCGGCGACCAGTTGAGGCTACACACCGACTTCCAGTCAAAGGTAGTTGGTGTATCATACAAGGATCGTGCCGCCATCCTGCCGGCAGGAAGAAGTTCGGATCATGCCTATTGGTTGGATTACGATAATGGACAGTTTATCACGAGCACTTACTATCGTACGGAGTTGCCAGAGTGGGCAAAAGCCTACAATAAGGAACTCAAGAAGAACAAGGAACTGAAGAAAGTCGGCAAGGATGTCGGACTTTATCCCCTCTGCGGACATATCACTACCGATATGGCGATTGCCGCCTTGAAAGGAGAACGACTTGGCAAGGGCAAGGTGACGGATATGCTCTGTGTGAGTTATTCGCAGACAGACGTGATAGGCCATAAATATAGTACTCGTGGCGAGCATACTGATGAGGCTTATCTGGAGTTGGACAAGGATCTCGCCCGTTTGTTGAAGGCACTCGATGACCAGGTCGGTGAGGGCAACTATCTCCTTTTCCTGACGGCAGATCACGGTGCTGCCCATAACTATCAGTTTATGGTCGATCATCAGATGGGCGGTGGAGCCTGGAGGATTTACGACGAGATGGAGGACGGCAAGATGGAAGCCTATCTGAAGGAAAAACTCGGACCTGCCGCAGATATGTCTATCATCAATGGTATCAATGCCTATCGTCTCTTTCTGAACCACAGTAAGATCAAGGCTTTAGGACTGGACTTGGCAAAAGTCAAGGAGGTGTTGATTGGGTATTTCACACAGATGCCTCATGTGCAGTTTGTGATGGATTTTGAGAAAGTGAATACCTGGAGTGTACCCGATATCCTTCGCAGTCGTGCACTCTTGGGGTATCATCCCCAGCGCTCTGGCGACCTGTTGTTGGTATTGGAGGCAGGCTGGTATGACTTTGGCAAATCGTCTTCGCCTATTGGCACCACCCATGGCTCCTGGAATCCATACGACGCCCATATCCCCCTGTTGTTCTATGGATGGAAAGTAGAGCATGGAAGCACGAGTCGAGAAGTACATATCACGGATATTGCTCCCACAGTGACGCAGATGTTGCATATCCAGCAGCCGAATTGTTGCGTGGGTGAAGCCATTGGTGAGGTTGTAAGATAAAAATGGTAAATTGTCAAATTGTAAACAACAAAGATGGCAGCAGGTAAGTGGATAGGTGGATTCATCGGATGGATGGCTGGAGGTCCTTTGGGCGCTCTGGCCGGCTATCTGATAGGGACGCTCTTTGACTCGGTACTCGACGGGGTGAACACCCCCGATAACTCTGGTACGTGGGGGACTGGTTCCCAGCGCGAGGAGAACTGGCAACAGCAGTCGTATCAGGATTACAGTCAGGCCTACCAGCAGGCTTACCGCCAGCGCCAGCAACAGGGGCAGCGTAATAGTTTCTTGTTCTCGCTGCTCGTGCTGTCTTCCTATATCATCAAGGCCGACGGCAAGGCGATGCACTCCGAGATGGAGATGGTGCGCCAGATGCTTCGTCAGAACTTCGGCAGTCAGGCCGTCTATCAGGGTAATGAGATTCTGAACAAACTCTTCGACGAGCAGAAACGAGAGGGGTGGACACAGTTCAAGCAGACGGTGCGCCAGTGCTGTGGACAAATCAACCAGCAGATGGACTATTCGCAGCGCCTCCAGTTGTTGAACTACCTCGTGATGGTGGCAAAGGCCGACGGTTCTGTGCCTCAGAGTGAGATCACGGCTCTGAAAGAGTGTGCCCAGTGGATGGGTCTCCGTAGCAGTGAGGTGGACTCGATGCTACATTTAGAAGGCAATACGCTGGAGGATGCCTATAAGGTATTGGGTGTCAGTCAGAATGCCACAGACGACGAGGTGAAGAAAGCCTATCGCAAACTGGCCCTTGAGCATCATCCCGACAAAGTGGCGGCTCTCGGAGAGGATGTGCGTAAGGCTGCGGAAAAGAAATTCCAGGAGATCAATAATGCGAAAGAACGTATTTGGAAAGCCAGAGGGTTGTAAGGAAGTGCTGTTGCACGCTTGTTGCGCACCTTGTTCATCTGCGATTGTGGAGTGGATGCTTGCCAATGGGGTTCGCCCTACAATATTCTATTATAATCCCAATATCTTTCCCCGTGAGGAATATGAGATCCGCAAGAACGAGAGCAAACGTCATGCAGAGAGTCTCGGTCTCACTTGGATTGATGGCGATTATAATCATGACCAGTGGCGACAGGATGTGTGTGGCCTTGAGGGTGAACCTGAAAGGGGCAGAAGGTGTGAGCAATGCTTTACACTCCGTTTGACGGAGACTGCCAGGAAGGCGAAAGAACTTGGACTGCAATACTTCACGACCACCCTTGCATCCAGTCGTTGGAAGCGTCTCGAACAGATAGAAAGGGCAGGTTATCTGGCAGAACAGACTGTCGAAGGTACTACCTTCTGGAATCAGAACTGGCGCAAGGGTGGATTGCAGGAACGACGCAACCAACTCTTGAAAGAATTTGACTTCTACAACCAGCAATATTGTGGCTGTGAGTTCTCCCAACGGACAGTACAACTACAAAAATAGATAAAAACGAGGCTCAAAGTTTGCGAGTCTCATTTTTTTGTTGTAATTTTGCACACCGAATTATAATAAGGTATTATGTTTGAGAATTTATCAGATAGGTTAGAAAGATCGTTTAAGATACTGAAAGGTGAAGGGAAGATCACCGAAATCAATGTGGCCGAGACCTTGAAGGATGTGCGTCGCGCCTTGTTGGATGCCGACGTCAACTATAAGGTAGCCAAGACCTTTACAGACACAGTGAAGCAGAAGGCAATGGGTATGAACGTGCTCACTGCCGTGAAGCCCAGTCAGTTGATGGTGAAGATTGTTCACGACGAACTGACGGAACTGATGGGCGGCAAGGCTGCGGAGTTGAATCTCGAGGGCCGTCCAGCCATCATCTTGATGTCAGGTCTGCAAGGCTCTGGTAAGACCACGTTCTCCGGCAAACTCGCCAAGATGCTCAAGGAACGTCAGCACAAGAAACCGTTGCTGGTGGCCTGCGATGTCTATCGTCCTGCTGCCATCGAACAATTGAAGGTGGTGGGGCAGACCGTTGGCGTGGAGGTCTATACCGAGGAAGGCAACAAGAATGTTGTCGAGATTGCTCAGAATGCCATCCGCAAGGCTAAGCAGGAGAGTTATACTATGGTTATCGTCGATACGGCTGGTCGTCTGGCTGTCGATGAGGAGATGATGAACGAAATCTCCAACCTCAAGCAGGCCATCAACCCAGATGAGACTCTCTTCGTGGTGGACTCGATGACGGGTCAGGATGCTGTCAATACCGCTAAGGAATTCAACGACCGTCTTGACTTCGATGGTGTGGTACTCACCAAACTCGACGGTGACACCCGTGGTGGTGCTGCTCTCTCTATCCGTACTGTCGTCACCAAGCCCATCAAGTTTATTGGTACTGGTGAGAAAATGGAAGCCATCGATGTGTTCCATCCGGAACGTATGGCCGATCGTATCCTTGGTATGGGTGATGTTGTCTCTCTTGTGGAACGTGCCCAGCAGCAGTACGACGAGGAGGAGGCCAAGCGTCTGGAGAAGAAAATCCGCAAGAACAAGTTCGACTTCGACGATTTCATGGGACAGATTCAGCAGATCAAGAAGATGGGTAACATCAAGGATCTCGCCTCGATGATTCCAGGTGTGGGCAAGCAAATCAAGGACCTTGACATCGACGATGACGCCTTCAAGGGTATTGAGGCCATCATCAACTCAATGACTCCTAAGGAGCGTGCCAATCCCGACATCATCAACCAGAGTCGTCGCCTGCGCATTGCCAAAGGTTCAGGCTCGAAGATTGAGGACGTGAACCGTCTGATGAAGCAGTTCGACCAGACGCGTAAGATGATGAAGATGGTCAGTGGTATGGGTAACAGTCGTATGGCCCAGATGGCCGCCGCCATGAAGATGAAAGGCGGTAAGCCGTTTTAATAATTCGTAAATCTTTAATCATTAAAATGTAATAGTTATGGCATTTGGTAAATGGATTGGTAATTTGAAGGGCCTCTTTAATGACGGTCCGATGAAGGAACTGACAGAGGAAGTGGCGGAAAAACCACAGTTGAAGTTGTCTGCAGAGAATGTGGTCTTCTCGAATGAGTTTAACCAGACATTCAATGTGGAGAGTCCTGTAAGGGAGAACATGCGCAACAGTTTCTTGTTCTCCATGTTGGTGATGGCTTCGCATATCGTGATTGCCGACGGCAAGGTGGAGCCTTCGGAATATAAGTTCTTGGGTAACTTCCTGAAGGAGCATTTCGGCGAGGAGGCTGAGATCGAGGGCATTGACGTGGTGAAGAAACTCATTGCCAAGCACGAGGAACTTGAGGCCCGCAAGCCGATGGCTTTCCTGCAACTCATTGGCGACTGCGGTAGTCAGATTGCCAATTCATTGAGCGAAGACCTCCGTTACCAGATGTTGAGTATGCTCGCCATGATCGTCAATTCCGACGAGAATGTCAGCAACAAGGAAGTGGAAACGCTGAAAGAGGTGGCTATGTATATCGGTATGAAGGCCACAGACGTAGATGCACTGATGAACCTCGACCCTGAGAAGGCCAAGGACGAGTGGCAATGGATGAAGGAGAAGTGAGAAGTGAAAAGTGAGAAGTGAAAAGTCCATGCAACTGATTGACGGAAAAGCAACGGCAACAGCCATCAAGGCCGAGATTGCCGAAGAGGTAAAGGCGATTATCGCCAAGGGGGGTAAACAGCCCCATTTGGCTGCCGTGTTGGTAGGCCATGATGGTGGTTCTGAGACATACGTGAAGAATAAGGTGCTGGCTTGTGAGGCCTGTGGCTTCAAGAGCACCCTTATCCGTTTTGAAGACGATATCACCGAGGCAGAACTCTTGGATTGTGTCGACAAACTGAACAAGGATGACGATGTCGATGGCTTCATCGTGCAACTGCCCTTGCCCAAGCATATCGATGAACAGAAGATCATCGAGGCCATTGATTACCGCAAGGATGTGGATGGTTTCCATCCCATCAACGTGGGGCGTATGGCCATTGGTCTGCCGTGCTTCATCTCGGCTACGCCTCTGGGCATCATCACCCTGTTGAAGCGCTATAACATTGAGACCAGTGGTAAGAAATGTGTCATCTTAGGGCGCTCGAACATTGTGGGAAAGCCGATGGCACAACTCATGATGCAGAAGCAGTATGGCGATGCGACAGTCACCGTCTGCCACTCTCGCTCCAAGACCTTGAAGGAGGAATGCCGTGCGGCGGATATCATCATCGCTGCCATCGGACAGCCAGACTTCGTGACTGCTGACATGGTGAAGGAGGGCGCGGTCATTGTCGATGTGGGTACCACCC
Organism: uncultured Prevotella sp.; assembly: GCA_900320905.1. Taxonomy (GTDB): domain Bacteria; phylum Bacteroidota; class Bacteroidia; order Bacteroidales; family Bacteroidaceae; genus Prevotella. The sequence continues at coordinate 39,242 of ONTZ01000018.1, read as the reverse complement.
GTGTGCCTGATGCCACGAAGAAGAGCGGCTTCCGCCTGAATGGCGACGTGAAGTTCGACGAGGTGGCGCCTAAGTGCTCGTTCATTACTCCCGTTCCTGGTGGGGTTGGGCCGATGACCATCTGTTCGCTGATGAAGAATACCCTCGCCGCCGGCAAGAAGGAATACTATCAATAATCAATTAGTAATTTGTAATTAGTAATTAGTAATAATGATTACTAAGGCTCAGGAATGGTACGAACAGGGCAACGAGGCTCGTAAAAGGGGCCTGTGGCATGAGGCTATCAACGCCTATATCCAGGCTATCGAACTCGACCCTGACAGTCCTGCCGTCGAGGCCAAGCGGATGTTGGACGACATCATGGCGTTCTACTGTAAAGATATGTATAATCCCTAATCATAACCAACTAACTTTTTTTAATCACAACATTTATGAAAAAACTATTTTTGCCCCTTCTGCTCTTGGTAGCAGTGTCTGCAAATGCGCAGAACAATCCCGTGTTAACGATTGAAGGTGGTCAGGTGAAAGGTGTCTTGGCCGATGATCATCCTGATGTGTTTGTCTATCGTGGCATTCCTTATGCTGCTCCTCCCATCAGGGAGAACCGTTGGAAGGCTCCGCAGCCTGTTGTGCCCTGGAAGGGTGTGAAGATCTGTGATACCTTCGGTCGCCCGAGTTATCAGGCCATCCAGTACACTGGTGGCTATTACACAGAGTGGGGCTATGGTAAGGAGGCCGCTTTCAGTGAGGACTGTCTGTATCTGAACGTATGGACAAAGGCTCCTGGTCAGGTAAACAAGAAACTGCCTGTGGCTCTGTGGATTCACGGTGGTGGCTATCGCGAGGGTTTCGGTTCTGAGCCTGAGTTCGACGGTCAGGAGTGGGGTGCCAAGGATGTGGTGCTCGTCTCTATCAACTACCGTCTGGGTATCTTCGGATTCCTCTGTCACCCCGCATTGGCTGAGGAAAGCCCCAACAAGGTGTCTGGCAACTATGGTATCCTCGACCAGATTGAGGCCCTGAAATGGATTAAGAAGAATATCGCTCAGTTTGGTGGTGACCCCAACAACGTGACGATCTTCGGACAGAGTGCCGGTGGTGGTAGTGTTCGTACGCTCTGTGAGTCACCGCTGGCCCGTGGCCTGTTCCATAAGGCTGTTATCATGAGTGCTCAGGGCCTCAGCATCCCCAACCCCAATGGTGGTGGTATGATGGGTGGCCGTTATGGCGGTGGTTCCATCGAGGATGCAGCCAACAATGCCAAGAAGATGTTTGACTGGGCAGGTATGACCGACTTGCAAAAAATGCGTCAGGCCTCTACGGAGACCGTCTTTGCGCTGCCAACCATCTATCAGCAGTATCAGCAGGCTAACAGCGGTCAGCAACAGCAGGGCGGCTTTGGTGGTATGATGCGTATGGGCATGGGCTATATGCCGATGATCGACGGCTATGTCAGCGTTAAGAGTTTTGATGATGCTACCCGTGAGGGTACGTTGGCTGATGTGCCTTATATGATTGGTTTCACCCTCAACGATATGGGTAATATGGCTCCTAACATCGCTGAATTCTGCAAGGTTCGTGCTGAGAAGGGTGGCAAGGCCTGGGCTTACGAGTTTGCTCGTCCGTTGCCCGACGATGGCAGCCATCCTGAGGTAACCCAGCGTCTGCGTGGTGCTTTCCACTCTTCAGACCTGTGGTTCGTGTTCAAGAGCCTGAAGCACTGCTGGCGTCCTTGGACCAAGGGCGACTGGGATCTGAGTGAAAAGATGCTGACGGCTTGGACGAACTTCGCCAAGTACAGCGATCCTAATGGCCCGAAGGGTGGCGTATGGGCTCCTTGCACCGAGAAGAATCCTAAGTTCATGGTGTTCAAACTGAATGACAAGGATGTCGAGGCTTCTGTCTTTGGCGAGCCTGAGATTGCACCTCAGCAGGGCTTCGGCTTTGGCTTCGGTGGTGGTGCTCCTGGCGGCCCCCGTCCCGCTGGCGCTCCTGCCGCTCCTGCCGCTCCCACAAGGTAATCCCTAATCCTACGATAATCATAATCCCTGAGCCCAGCGGCTCAGGGATTGATTTTCTTCGCTTTTTCTTGGTGGTTTCCGAATTATTCTCTATCTTTGTACCCGACTAAGTCTGTTCTTTTGAGGGTAAGGATGAGCTGACATAAAGTAATCCTGAGGAAGGAAAGGTTTATCATTAGGAACTGGATAATATATAGATTCAGTATCAATGGAGATATCCTTGAAATCATACAGACAGAAAAAGAGTCACTATGTATTAGGAAATAAGAAGATTTAAAAGGATAAATTAGAATATGAAACATTTGTTTTTTAGGAGTTGCCTGGTCTTTCTTGCCATTATAGCGGAATTAAATGCTGTGGCAGGAGATTACGATGTCAGAACCTCTGTAGTTGATGGCGTTGAATGGACTTATCAGGTACTGAGCGAAGCGAATCGGACTTGTCAACTTGGCGATGGCTCTCGGAATGCTCATAATGCCGTTTCCCATCATGAGTCTGAACTATTGACAACACCTGCACAGATAGACGGGTATTACGTTGTGGCTATTAGTCCCTATGCATTCGCTAACGATAGTAAATTGCGGGGTATTACACTGTCGGAGGGGATAGATATTATTGGATATGGTGCTTTCTATCATGCAGAAAACCTGGAAGGCATATCCTTTCCAAACAGTTTGAGAACAATTGAATATTATGCATTTCGCGGATGTAAGACATTGACAGGTTTGCAATTTCCAGAAGGCTTGGAAAAGATCGGCGAGAATGCTTTTGACGGCTGCAACCTTGTTAGTGTAAACATTCCTGCCAGTGTGAATACGATTGAGGCCAGTCCTTTTCCGAGGAATCCGAATCTCGAATCAATCTCTGTTGCTGAAGGTAATTCGAAATACGATTCTCGAAAGGGGTGTAATGCACTGATTGAAACGGCTACCAATAAAATAGTTCAAGGATGCAATAATACGGTTATTCTTGATGGCATTGAAATCATAGGTGTCATTGCCTTCACCGAATGTAATGGCTTGAATAGTATTGTACTGCCTGCTACCATTAGGAGTATTCAAGGAAATGCTTTTCTTGATTGCAAGAACCTGTTAAAAGTGACTTGTTACGCGAAAGAACCTTATAGTATCAGTACCAATGTGTTTCCAAAGAATACATATACTAATGGTGTCCTTCAGGTGCGTAAAGGTTCTAAAGAACTTTATGAAGCAAAGAAACCATGGAGTGATTTTTCCAATATCGTGGAAATTGAGTCACCAGAAATTATGTCTGGAGATAAGTTTGTAGCCGATATCAATGGAATTAATCTGAAATACAGAGTTATCAGTACTGATGACAAGACTTGTGTCATAGGTTGGCCAGATGATCTTCATACGCCAGCGATAGACCCATCATCCTCTGGAGAATTGCGAATTCCAGAAACCATCAATGGGTATTCCGTTATTGAAATATCAGACTGGTCATTCTACAAATGTATGAATCTGACTGGCATCCACATTCCGGCATCGGTGAGAAGTTTTGGTACTAATACCTTTTTATTTTGTACTGGCCTGACTCATATCACGGTGGCATTAGAAAATAAAACATTTGACTCCAGAGAGAATTGCAATGCCATTATCCATACATCATCAAACACACTTCTTCTTGGATGTGAAAACACCATCATACCAAATTCTGTAATAGTCATCGGTGAAACAGCATTTTTTGGTTGTAGTGGTATGACTTCTGTAGCCATCCCCATAGGAGTAACAGAAATATGCCAATCGGCTTTTGCTGGTTGCGGGATTTCGTCACTTGAGATACCAGAAGGAGTCTTGTCAATTGGCGTGGGCGCATTTGATAATTGTAAGCAACTGAAAGAGGTTACAATACCAAAATCTGTTATATCAATAGGATTACAGGCTTTCTGGGCATGTAATGCATTAGAATCTGTCACATCATACATAAAGAATCCTTTTCAGATAGGAGATAATACGTTTGCAACTACATCAGATGGTTATGACATTCTTCCACCAATTGCGACTCTCTATGTGCCCGAAGGTACAAAGAGTCTGTATGAGCAAACACCTTCATGGTCTTTGTTCCCCAAAATCGTGGAAATGTCAGAAGAGCCTATTATGAAAGGTGATACTAATGGCGACGGAACTATTAATTCTGTCGATATAGTAGAGATTGTGAAGTATCTTATAGGCAACAAGCCTAATGTATTAAAAGAGGATGCTGCTGACATAAATGGCGACGGTGTGGTGAATATTGCTGACATCGTGAAGTTAGTGAGTGTCATTATGGGCATATGAGATAGTCAGCCCCATTCAAGCGGATTCCGAACTGGTTGTTTGTAAATAAAGACTGCCTAAAAAAGTGTCTCTGCGATTGAGCGTTCTGGGTGAAAAGAACGGTGCAAAAGGCGGGGGAGGCTGAATAGAGGTAGAATGAAGGTTGAATAGATGGTCTTTTCGGGTCGTTTAGATGCTCCAAACGACCTGTTCGGATAATCCCTATGGGGGTATAGAGATTATCCGAACGAGTCGAAAGTGCCATTTGAACAGGTGAAAAGGACTATTTGAACGACCCAAAAGTGACCTGTCCTTGTGTCGATGGAGTGGTATGAGACGTAACTCGCGTATTGTCAGTGGTTTAACGAAACCGCCCCAAAATCGCGTTTTTGTGGGCAGATTTTCGATTGCTGACTATGGCGCGAGTTATGAGAGGCACTTTTTCAAGATTTTTTACGAGTGCTTTCTCGTTATTTACGCCGATAGTTTGGTACTTCCGGCTTTTTTGTGTAACTTTGCAGCGATTTTAAAAAACGGAAATTATGAAACAGAAAAAGAATCTAATGATGAGACTGGCAGTGGCACTGGTGCTGCTGGTGGGTGTCTGCGTGCAAGCGAATGCTGCCGACGGCCAGACCTTGCGCTTGGGCGGCTCGATTGTGGGCAAGATTGAGAAGAACGGCGACGTGCGTATCAACGGCTCGATCAAGGGCCGCTTCGAACAGAACGGCGACATCCGGGTGAACGGCTCCATCGAGGGCCGAATAGAGAAGAACGGCGACATCCGCAAGCGGGGCAGCATCGTGGGTAGGGTAGAGCAGAACTGCGATGTGCGCATCGGCGGCTCGATCGTAGGCAGGATTGAGAAGAACGGCGACATCCGCAAGAACGGCTCTATTATAGGTAAGGTGGAGAATCTGAGCGACCCCCGGCAGGCGGCCGTGATGTATTTCTTCGGCTTCTTTGCGCTGTGAGCGAAAAGAATTTGGTTTTTCTTTTGGTTATTCGCTCAAATTGCACTAACTTTGCAGGCGATTTGTAGTTAACCCCTCGTCGCACTCTCTGAGTAGGGTGGGAGCGGACTAACAAAAAGGCGGTGGTAAGCACCAAGCGTCCGGCTCTCGGGTAGGGCTGGCATGGTACGCAAGGGATATGTATAACATTTAAAAACTTTTGCAATTATGGCACAAATGAATTTTGGTGGCGTGATGGAAACAGTAGTCACCAGCAAGGAGTTCTCTTTGGAGAAAGCACGTGAAGTATTGAAGAATGAGACCATCGCCGTGATTGGCTACGGCGTTCAGGGTCCCGGACAGGCATGTAACCTGCGCGACAATGGCTTTAACGTCATCGTCGGTCAGCGTCAGGGTAAGACCTACGACAAGGCTGTGGCCGACGGATGGGTACCTGGTGAGACATTGTTCTCTATTGAGGAGGCTGCCGAGAAGGGCACCATCCTCTGCATGTTGCTCTCTGATGCTGGTCAGATTCAGCAGTGGCCTGTCATCAAACAATATCTGAAGCCAGGTAAGACCCTGTACTATTCTCACGGCTTCGCTATCAACTGGAGTGACCGCACGGGTGTGATTCCCCCGAAGGATGTCGATGTCATCATGGTGGCTCCGAAGGGTTCTGGTACCTCTCTCCGTACGATGTTCTGCGAGGGTCGCGGCCTGAACTGCTCGTACGCTGTATATCAGGATGCTTCTGGTAAGGCTAAGGAGAAGACGATTGCTTTCGGTATCGGTATCGGTGCTGGTTATCTGTTTGAGACCACCTTCCAGCGCGAGGCTACATCAGACCTGACGGGTGAGCGCGGCTCGCTGATGGGTGCCATCCAGGGACTGCTGCTGGCTCAGTATGAGGTGCTCCGCGAGCACGGACACTCTCCCTCGGAGGCTTTCAACGAGACTGTTGAGGAACTGACACAGAGCCTTGGCCCGCTCTTCGGCGCAAAGGGTATGGACTGGATGTATGCCAACTGCTCGACCACCGCTCAGCGTGGTGCCCTCGACTGGGCTCCCCGTTTCCACGATGCCATCAAGCCTGTGATGGAGTGGCTGTACTACTCTGTTCAGACTGGTAACGAGGCTCAGATCACCATCGATGCCAACTCGAAGCCCGACTATCGTGCGGGACTTGAGAAGGAACTCGAGGCCATGCGTAATCAGGAGATGTGGCGTGCTGGCGAGACCGTCCGCAAACTGCGTCCCGAGAATCAGGAACTTTAATAAAAAGGCTCGCCAATCGGCGAGCCTTCTTTGTGGGTGCTGATGGATTCGAACCACCGAAGTCGAAAGACAGCAGATTTACAGTCTGCCCCATTTGGCCACTCTGGAAAACACCCATCACTGTTTTGCGGGTGCAAAGGTACGCATTTTTAATGAGGAATGAGAAATGGAGGATGATGAATTAACTATTTTTAATCAATAATTGCAGAGGAAATCAACATTTCTCATTTCTCATTTGTCATTTCTCATTTATTTTTTGTACTTTTGCAGCAAATTTCAGGATTATGAGTAAATTAATCATCAATTCGTACGACGAATTTGCAGCGCACTTGGGCGAAGAGTTAGGTGCATCGGAGTGGCTGCAAGTAGACCAAGACCGCATCAACTTATTTGCAGACGCTACCCTCGACCACCAGTGGATACACGTGGATGTGGAGCGTGCCAAGGAGGAGAGCCAATACAAGAGTACCATTGCCCATGGGTATCTGACCCTGTCGCTGCTGCCCTATATGTGGGACCAGATCATTGAGGTGAATAATATCAAGATGCTGGTGAACTATGGGATGGATAAGATGCGCTTCGGTCTGCCGGTCATCACAGGTTCGAAAGTCAGGCTGGTCACCAAACTGCATAACATCCAGAGCCTGCGCGGCATCTGTAAGGCAGAGATAGATTTCAAGATTGAGATAGAGGGACAACGCAAGCCTGCACTCGAAGGCATCGCATCGTTCCTCTACTATTTTATATAATAAGGTATGGGAGGATTCTTTGGAACCATCAGCACGAAGGACTGCGTCAACGACCTGTTCTATGGTACGGACTATAACTCGCACCTCGGCACAAGGCGTGCTGGTATGGTGATGTTTGACAAGGAGAAAGGCTTCAGTCGAAAGATTCATAACTTGGAGCGCGATTATTTCCGTTCAAAATTTGAGGATGAACTGGATTCGTTTTCAGGGAATCAAGGCATTGGTGTCATCAGTGATACAGATCCGCAGCCGATTATCGTGAATTCCCACTTAGGGCGCTATGCGGTGGTGACGGTGGCGAAGATCAATAACCTACGTGAGATTGCCGATGAACTGTTGGAGCGGCGTATGCACTTCAGTGAATATTCGGCCAATACCATCAACCAGACGGAACTGGTGGCCCTGCTGATAAACATGGGGCGCAGTTTCGTGGAGGGTATCAACCTCGTGTACCGAAAGATTGAGGGATCCTGCTCAATGCTGATCCTGACGGAGAAAGGCATTATTGCTGCCCGTGATTTCCTGGGGCGTACGCCGATTGTCATTGGTAAGAAGGAAGGTGCCTATGCCGTGAGTAGCGAGACCACGAGTTTTCCGAACCTTGAATACCATCGGGTGAGAGATCTCGGACCTGGCGAGATTGTCTATCTTCAGACAGATTCTATGGAAGTGTTGCAGGAGCCGTTCAGGCGCGAGCAGATATGTTCTTTCCTCTGGGTGTACTACGGATTTCCTGCCAGCGATTACAACGGTATCAATGTGGAGGCTGTGCGTGAGGCCAATGGTAAACTGATGGGCGAAAAGGATGAGACGGAGGTGGACAGCGTCTGTGGCGTGCCTGACTCGGGTGTTGGAATGGCACTGGGCTATGCCGAGGGCAAGGGTGTGCCTTACAAGCGCGCCGTGTTGAAATATACACCTACATGGCCCCGTTCGTTTACCCCTGGCAATCAGGAGCGTCGTGCGCTGGTGGCCAAGATGAAACTGATTCCCAATCCGGCTTTGTTGAAAGATCAGCGTGTAGTGTTCTGCGATGACTCTATCGTGCGTGGCACACAGTTGAAAGATAATGTCAGAACCTTCTTCGAATATGGCGCCAAGGAGGTGCATTGCCGTATCTCCTGTCCGCCACTGGTCTATGGTTGTCCGTTCATTGGCTTTACATCTTCAAAGAGTGATATGGAACTGATCACCCGTCGTATCATCAAGGACTTTGAGGGCGACGACAAGAAGAATCTGGAGCGTTATGCCACTACTGATTCGCCGGAGTACAAGCGAATGGTGGATGAGATCGCCAAGCGCTTGGGGCTGACTTCGTTGAAATTTGCCAAGTTGGAGGATTTGGTGAAGAGCATCGGTATGCCGAAATGCAGTATCTGTACCCATTGCTTCGACGGAAGCAGTTATTGTCATGAGCATGACGATGAGGAGGAGCGCAAACGTCAGTTGAAGTTTGACTTCTAGAGCCACAGATTGCTCAGATTATCACAGAGGTTTAAACTGATGCGATAAATCCGTCTTCTTGGTGGATGTATTCCTCTTTAAAAAGATATTCCAGCGCGGCATTCAGTAGATGGGTAGGCAACTGAATGCCGCGTAATTCTGTAATATGGTGGGACTTGCCGTCAGAAAGGAGGTTGAGGATGGCTTGTGCCTCAGCACTCATTGCCGACTCTTGAGCCAGATGGTGGGGCTTGTCGAGACAGACATCACACTGCTTGCAGTCATGACTGTCCTCTTCGCCAAAATAGCGCAGTAACTGACGGCTACGACAGATGGTATCGTTTGTCGCATAGTCAATCATCGCATGGATGCGTTGTGTGAACTGCTCCTTGCGTTCTTCATAGACAGCAGGCATGATCTGTATATGTTCAGCATCTTCCCGACGTTGCAGATACCTGACATAAGGTGTCTTTTTCTGTGGAATGAAGTGTAGGATATGCTTCTGACTGAGGCTTTTCAGCGTCAGGTACACCTGTTGGGGCTGTAGAGTACACTGGCTGGCAATGAAACTCTCGTCGATAAAGTTATAATCCACAAAGAGTCCTCCATAGTTGCGCAACAGGGCTGTAATGACCTTGTCTTCGTTGGGTGTGTTGTTTTCCAGTCGGTAGAGGTCATTGCGGCTGACGGTAAACATCACCCTTGCCTGATTGTCCTGTTCCTCAGTATATTCGATGTAACCCGCACGGTTCAGGATTTTCAGGGCGGAGTCTACCTGGATGGGGAAGTGGCGGAACTTATGGCAGAAGTCATCAATATTGAACTCAAAGGTGGCATGATAGCCAGAGCCAATGCCGACTTCATAATAATAAGCGAGGTGTTCATACACCTTTCTAATATAATCCTTTTCAGGGAATGTGTCGAGGATGCGCTTATCGAGTTTACGCTGGTCGGCGTCGTTGTAGAGTAATACGGCGTAGGCCTTCTTGCCGTCACGCCCTGCCCGGCCTGCTTCTTGGAAATAGGCTTCGAGGGAGTCAGGGCAGTCGATGTGGAGCACTAGACGGACATCGGGTTTGTCGATACCCATGCCGAAAGCATTGGTGGCTACCATCACACGGATTTTGTCGTTCTGCCAGTCTTTCTGCCGCTCGTCCTTGACGCTGGCATCGAGACCAGCGTGGTAGAAGGTAGCGCTGATACATGCCTCGTTGAGCATATCCGACACTTCCTTTGTCCTGCGACGGCTACGGGCATAGACGATGGCACAGCCTTTCACGCTGTTGAGGATATGGATGAGTTCCTGACGCTTATCGGTGGCGCGTCTGACGACATAAGCAAGATTCTTGCGCTCGAAACTCATCTTGAAGACAGAAAAACCGGATGAACCGGATACTTCGGATGACTCGGATGACCCGGGGATTCTGGATAATTTATCCTGGATATCCTCAACGACTAGGGGCGTAGCGGTGGCGGTGAGCGCCAATACCGGGGCGTGGGGCAGATCCTTACGGATATCAGCAATCTGGAGATAGGAGGGACGGAAGTCATAGCCCCATTGTGAGATGCAGTGTGCCTCATCGACGGTAATAAAACTCACCTTCATGTGGCGCAGTTTCGTGCGGAAGAGTTCGGAGGATAGTCTCTCGGGCGAGACATATAGGATTTTTATATCACCGAAGATACAGTTTTCAAGGATGATGATGATCTCTTCCCGTGACAACCCGGAATAGATGGCGGCAGCACGGATACCGTGGTGACGCAGGTTCATCACTTGGTCTTTCATCAGGGCGATGAGGGGGGTGATGACAATACAGGTGCCCTCGCTGCAGAGCGCAGGCACCTGAAAGGTGATGGACTTTCCGCCTCCTGTAGGCATCAGTCCCAATGTGTCATGTCCATTGCCTATTGACTCGATGATCTCCCGCTGAATCCCCCGGAAGTCATCATAGCCCCAGTACTGTCGGAGAACCTCCCTATAATTCTTCACTCGGTTTGATGTCTTCTATCTGCAACTGCACCTCGCTGCGTTTGTAGATATTTTCCTCGATGGTGAAGGCGATGTCGAACGAACGCTTCGACTTGATATAGCGTGCATCGGCACTCTGACCGAAGGCAATACCGTTCATCACGTTGCTCGACTTCGAGTCAACCAGTTCAAGTTTGATATGCTCCTGCTGGCGACCCACTACCTTCGAGGTACCGTAGTCATAGACATTACGGGTGCAGAAGATGGGCTTCTCGTTGCCTGGTCCGTGAGGGGCAAATTTTTTCAGGTCGTTGTGCAGTTTCTTGGTGATGTCCTTGAAATCGATTTCTGCCTCAATGTCGAGGGTAGCCTCTTTCTGCTCCGGCAGGATATGCTCGTTGACATACTGTTGGAAGCGACGGCGGAACTCAGGGATGTTTTCTATTTTCAGTGACAGGCCTACGGCGTAGGTATGTCCTCCGAAGTTGGCTAACAAATCGCGACAACTCTTTACGGCATCATAGATGTCGTAGCCGGCCACACTGCGGGCAGATCCCGTGGCTAAGTCGCCACTGCGGGTGAGAACCACCGTCGGACGATAGTAGAGTTCCGTCATGCGGGAAGCGACGATGCCTACCACACCCTTCTTCCAGTTCTCGTCATAAAGCACGATACTGGAATGATGCTTCTGACTCTCCAATTTCTCAATAATCTGGTTGGCCTCTTCCGTCATCTGTTTGTCCACATCCTTACGCTGTTCGTTGTATTCGTTGATGCGGTTGGCTTCTGCCAGTGCCTTCTCGAAGTCACGCTCCACCAGCAGGTCAACAGCCTCGGTACCGTTCACCATACGTCCGGAGGCATTGATGCGCGGTCCGATCTTGAAGACAATGTCACTCATCGTGAGTTCACGCCCCGTGAGTCCGCAGATTTCAATGATGCTCTTCAAGCCTACCGAAGGACTCTGGTTCAGTTGCTTTAGCCCATGATAGGCAAGGATACGGTTCTCACCCGTCACCGACACAATGTCGGCGGCAATACTGACGGCGCAGAAGTCGAGTAGGGGAATAAGCCGTGAGAACGGCAGACCGTTGTTCTTGGCAAAGGCCTGCATGAACTTAAAGCCCACGCCGCATCCACAGAGATCCTTGAAGGGGTAAGTGGAGTCCTCACGCTTCGGATTCAGGATGGCCACAGCAGGTGGCAACTCGTCGTCCGGCACGTGATGGTCGCACACAATAAAGTCTATGCCTAATGATTTGGCATATTTGATTTCTTCGATTGCCTTCACGCCGCAATCGAGCACAATGATAAGTTTAATGTCCTTTTCAGCGGCATATTCCAACGCCTTGATACTGATGCCATAGCCCTCCTCATATCGGTCGGGAATGTAGTATTCAATGTTGGAATAGAACTGCTGTAGGAACTTGTACACCAAAGCCACCGCCGTACATCCATCGACATCGTAGTCGCCGTATACCATGATTCGCTCTTTGCGCCCCATTGCGTCGTTGAGCCTGTCAACAGCCACGTCCATGTCATTCATCAGGAACGGGTCTATCAGTTCGTTTAACATCGGACGGAAGAATCGCTTGGCTGCGCTCTCCGTCTTGATGCCACGCTGAATAAGCAGGTCTGCGAGTATCGGACTCATGCCGATTTTCTCGCCTAACTCCTTAGCCGCCGTCCGTTGTTCTGATGTAGGTGGTTCGTAATTCCATTTGAAATGCATTTAATATGTTATTTTTATTCTTATTGTCGCTTTGGTGTTGCCAAAAGGGTATAATAACCCAAATTAGCGCCCAAAGATAAGAATAAAAAATGAAATAGCCTTAAAAACCGTTGTTTTTTTAACATATTTATAATGATTTTCTTATGAGTTTCGACTATTTTTTGTACCTTTGCAAACAAAAACTGCAACAAGATGAATAAGTTTCTTACGCTTTTCCTATCTGTTCTCCTCGCTGTGGCAGCGCATGCTCAGATGATGGATCCCGTACATTTCTCTTCAGAGTTGAAGATGCTCAGTGGTGACCAGGCTGAAATCATCTTCTCTGCCACTATCGATGATGGCTGGCATGTGTATTCCACCGATCTGGGCAACGACGGTCCCATCTCCGCTACTTTTAATAAGGTGAAGATGGAAGGTGCCGAGACCGTCGGTAAATTGCAGCCAAGAGGCAACGAGGTGAAGCAGTTCGACAAGATGTTCGACATGGAACTGCGCTTCTTCGAGAAGAAGGCTACGTTTGTGCAGAAGATACGTTTCACCGAGCCCGAGTACGATATTGACTGCTATCTGGAATATGGTACCTGTAGCGATGAGATGTGTCTGCCTCCCTCGGAAGTGTCGTTGAAGCAAAAGGGAAAGAGTCCAGTGAAGATAGAAGATAAGAAGATAGAAGATGAGAAGATAGAAGAAGATAAGAAGGAGATAGAAGAAGATAAAGGACAAGTGATAGACACTACGAAAACAGAGGTAATGTCCTCTGACTCCCTCTCTATTCCACTGTCATCTTCCAACTCCTCCAATGACCTTTGGGCTCCCGTCGTGGATGAGTTGAAGGCGATGGGGGGTAGTGATGACATCGCAAGTCACACCTTATTATATATATTGATTATGGGCTTTATCGGCGGACTCCTTGCCGTTTGTATGCCTTGTATCTGGCCCATCATCCCTATGACCGTTAGTTTCTTCCTTAAAAGAGCCAAAACGGACAAACGAAAGGGTATTAAGGACGCCATCACCTACGGTTTGAGTATCATTGTCATCTACCTCGGACTGGGACTGCTGGTGACAGCCCTCTTCGGCAGCGACACACTCAATGCCATGTCGACGAATGCCGTGTTTAATATCTTCCTCTTCTTGTTACTGGTTGTATTCGCTTTCTCATTTTTCGGATGGTTTGAAATCAAACTGCCCGACAGTTGGGCGAACAGCGTTGACACCAAAGCCACAACGACCAGTGGTCTGCTCAGCATTTTCCTGATGGCCTTTACGCTGGTGCTCGTATCCTTTTCGTGTACGGCACCCATCATAGGTCTGTTGCTTGTTGAGACCACTACTAGTGGCAACTGGCTGGCTCCTGCTCTGGGCATGTTGGGCTTTGCCGTAGCCCTGGCTCTTCCATTTACGCTCTTCGCCATGTTCCCTTCGTGGCTGAAGCAGGCACCGAAGTCGGGTTCGTGGATGAATACGATTAAGGTGGTGCTGGGATTCATCGAACTGGCCTTTGCCCTGAAATTCTTCTCTGTGGCAGACTTGGCATACGGTTGGCATCTGCTCGACCGTGAGGTGTTTCTCTCGCTGTGGATTGTCATCTTCGCCCTTTTAGGGGCCTATCTCTGTGGCTGGTTGAAGTTCCAGACGGATGAGGTGGGGGCCGACCTGCATAAGCCGATGCCTGTCGTATGTATTATGGGCGGACTCGTCTCGTTTGCCTTCGCGATGTATATGGTACCCGGACTCTGGGGTGCTCCATGTAAGGCCGTCAGTGCTTTCGCTCCACCGATGAACACGCAGGACTTCAATTTGAATACGAAGGTTGTTGAGGCCAAATATACTGACTATGAGGAGGGCATGGCTGCCGCTCAGGCACAGGGTAAGCCCGTACTCATCGACTTTACAGGCTTTGGCTGCGTCAATTGCCGTAAGATGGAGGCTGCCGTATGGACTGATCCCACCGTTGCAGACTTACTCACCAAGGACTATGTACTCATCTCGCTCTATGTCGACGACAAGACACCACTTGCTGAGCCTTTCGAAGTGAAGGATGCCAATGGAAATATGAAGACCCTGCGTACTGTCGGTGCCAAATGGAGTTATCTGCAAAGCACAAAGTTTGGTGCCAATGCCCAGCCTTTCTACGTTATCATCAATCCTGTCACGGGCAAACCTCTTAGCGCCAGCCGTGCCTACAACGAGGATATCCCAGCCTACATCGATTTCCTGAAAAAAGGCTTGGAGAAATATGGGAGAATCCCCCAAGAATAGACTTTCTTGTTCAAATAAGGTTCAAGAAATCATGGGGCGTGGTGCCTGTGATTTCCTTGAATTTCCTCTGGAAATAGGTGCGGTCGTTGAAGCCACAGTGCTGTGCAACGGTCTCGTTTGACCATTCCGGGTGGTCACGAATCATCTGCTTTGCCTCGTCGATACGCATCTCGGTCAGCCAGTCGTTATAACGGATCCCCTTCTGTTTCAGCCAGGCAGAGAGCAGATAACGCGGCACCCCTATCTCCTCAGCGGCATTGGGCATATTCAATCCCGCTTTCAGATGACCACGTTTGACAATCCAGGCCTCTACCGCCAGATCTACTCGATGAATGGAGTCGTTTGAGACATGCACCTCCGACTCTCTCGTCTCTGTCTCAGTCTGTTCGGTCTCCGCCTCCACCACCTTGGCAGGAGTATTGCTAGCAACAAAGATACAGAAACTGTCGACCAGATAGAAGACGCCAAAGAAAAACAGAAGGGCAAACAGGGCCAGGAGTGGACCGTGACCAAAGATGATGATAGGTACCATCACCGCCATCAGTGTCAGTTGGATGATACTCCACTGCATCCACCCCAGCACGTGATCCATATCCCCGTCATAGTAGTTGGCCAGCGTTTCCCGAAGGTGGCGCATGTAATGCATCTCACGGATTGTATAGTAGAGTTGTACGGCGGCGTAGAGCACAGATGCGATGATTTCTGCCCATAGTAGATTCTCCCCAAGACGATACCGATGGTCATGATAGCCATAGCCAGGCACCATACTGGCACACCGATATATTTCTCTATGAAGTTGACATGTCCATGACGTTGCAAGTAAAGGACGGCCAGCGAGAAAAAGACTGAACAGGGAATAAAAAATGCCAGGTTGAGCATAATGGCATATGTGATCTCTCGTGCGCGCCAACCTAATACATATTGTAGCAGGAACTGAATGGCCAGGAGCGAAGTACCGATAAACAGGAATAATCGCGACTTCCTTACGATGGCACTGGCTATGGCACTCTTGGGCAGTAAGAATAATTTCAGTGCCAATAGCGTCATCAACAGGATGGCGGAAAATTGCATCAGTTCTACG
The DNA here is from genome assembly GCA_900320905.1 of uncultured Prevotella sp. Taxonomy (GTDB): domain Bacteria; phylum Bacteroidota; class Bacteroidia; order Bacteroidales; family Bacteroidaceae; genus Prevotella. Next base: position 23,478 of record ONTZ01000018.1, on the reverse strand, counting down.
TGTATCATTTCTCTCTTTTTACCTTTTCGGGTGCAAAGTTAAGAAAAAGTTCGAAAATAAGCAAAAAGGTTGTGTAAAATACGACAAATTACACACCTAATTCTCATATTTTATACACCATTGATGTATTTTTCACACTTATTCTCGTCAATAATTAATAATTTTGCAATCGAAAAAATAAGTTAATCAACCCCTTAACCATTTAAATTGATAAAATTATAAACCATTAAAAATACCTATATGAAGAAAAATGTTTTATTTGTTGCTGGCCTGCTGTTGATGGCCAGTTGTTCTCACGACATGGATTTTCCAACTCAGGAAGATGCAGTCAAAACCAATGTCGAAAAGATTTTCGGGGTGACATTTGATCCGAATCAGGATTGGTGTACCACCCAGAACGGTAAGGTCACCATCACCATCAACAACCCAGAGTTGAAGGATGTTGAAAAAGTGCAGATTCTGACAGCGTCGCCTTTCGGTAACGGTGATGCCAATGGTGCCTTGTCGCTGAACGAGAAGAAAATTTCTTTCGGTCAGAGCGTGACGCTCAACTACGATGCTCCCAAGATGTACAGAAGGTTGTATGCCGCTTGTGTCAAGAAGAACGGTGAGTATTTCGTCAAGGGTTTCAACGTGGGTGAACAGAATGTTGTCTTCACCTCAAACACCGTGAATGCCCGCACCAGAAGTGAAGCAGGTAATTTCGACCTCGATGCGCTTGTCAGTAGCCTTCCCAAAGATCTTGTACTCGAAGAACCTGAGGCATCCTATAATAATATAAGGAATTGGAATGGTTGGGGAAACGACCTGCTCTACCATCTCCCAAAGACATTTGAGGCTACCCAGTGTCTGACCATTTCTGATTATACCGACGACTACAGGGATGATTTGTATGACATGATCTTCAATGGCTATCTGCAGAATAAGAAAGACAATATCGACAAGATCAAGAATAGCGTGTATTACATGTCAAACAACAACTATCCTTTCGCTACTGGTAGCGATCCTATCATTCTGGCTCCTATCTACAAGAATGATGGAATCTATCATGAGATAGAGAATTGTGATATCTATTACTATTATTTTAAGCAGGAGACTATTGAGGGCATGAGTGATGCAGAGCAGGTGCAATATCTCAAGAATCTTCCCAAATACAAGGCTGTCGAACTCTATACTTCTATTGTTGATCCACATCAAATGATCAATGATAAGATCAAGCGCGAAACGGCCTATACTCTGATCTTCTGGGGCGACGGTACACCTACGCCAGGACAGACCAAGGGCGAATATAAATTCCCCGAGGGCTATAAGATTGGTTTCATGCTCAGAAGCATTGACACAGAAGAGCACCATAACGATCCAAAAGTCAAAGATATGAGAGATGGTGAATTGTATGCCGATGGTCGCCTGAATGTCGATATTAACAGTTTCGGACACTTCAAAACGTCGGGACTTCAAGGCGAAAACCCCCGTATGGCATGGTTCTGGGCAAACAACAGAAAGTATCTGTGCTGTGAGTCGGGTTCAGACAAGGACTTCAACGATATCGTGTTCGAGGTGCTTGGTGGTATAATGGTTCCACCTCCCCCCACCATCGACAAGAACAAGTACACCTTCTGCTTCGAGGACACGCCTGTTGGTGACTATGACTTGAACGACGTAGTAATCAGGGCTTACAGAGAAGATGCAACGCATGTAGTATGGCAGGTTGTGGCTTGCGGTGCCCTCGATGAGGTTTACATCAAGAATATCAACGGTGATATTATTAATGAAGAGACCGAGGTACATCAGTTGTTCGGAAAGTCAGGTAAGGTATTTATCAATACTGAGAAAAAGAAGCCCGAGACTCCCTTCGTAGAAGAGACGGTAGAAGTTGACGAGAACTTCTCTTTCCTGAATAAGAATTATCAGCCGTATATCTATGATAGAACCAATATGGTGGAGACGAGGCTTTCCATCAACGGTCAGGATCCTCATGCCATCATGGTTCCTTATGAGTTCCGCTATCCGTTAGAGAGGATTTGTATCAAGAATGCATATCCCTATTTCACATATTGGGCTCAGGGACTTGGCATCACCGATGATGAGGACGGTTTTAAGTGGTATCTCAGTTTCGATGAGGACAAGGTGACGGAGGCTATTCCTACTTTGGAATTGGAATAATAGACCGAGACCGGTCGGAGGAGGTAAACAAAAGTAAATCCCGCCAAATTGGCGGGATTTACTTTTGTTTGTCAGATTACTTGTCTTGTCAGATACCGAGTTTCTTGCGGATGGCGGCGGGGATGGCTTTCTTGTTGATGAGGAAATCCATCGTATTGGCGGCAATGAAGGCCTTGGTCATGTACCAGGTGCCTTTGTAGTCGCCAGTCTCACCCCAAGAGTTCTGTACCATATAATACTCCTTGCCGTTCTGATCCTTGGCCACACCGTAGATGTGCATACCATGATCGTCGGTCAGTTCCCAGTTGTCGAAGCGCTCCTGGCGCATCTGCTGGGTTGGCACAATCTCTGGCACGGTGCAACCCAGTGAGTCGATGAGGTCACGCTTCTTCTCGCTTGTCAGTTTGAGCCAGCGGGCCATGTCGCTGCCAGCGAGGCTTTGTGTGGCCTTGCTATCGATAGCGTAGGCCAGTCCCTTACGGGTAAAGCCGTCTTCCGACACGTCGCCGCCCCAGGCTATGGTATAGCCGTTCTCAATGGCATTGTCGATGATCTGCATCATCTCGTCCATGGGCAGGTTGTAGGAGAGGGGGAAGCGCCAGTTGTCCTGTACCTCTACTGCGAAAGCCGTGTAGAAGGGATGGTGTGTGTAACTGGTGATGGAGACATAGTCGTCGAGGTTGATGCCGAGCGAAGCCATAAACGACTTCGGGGTATACTCCTTGCCCTCATAGACGAACTTCTCCGGGCACTTGCCGAGATAGGCGTCGAGGATGCCCTGCAAGCCAACCTTCCACTGGTTGCTGATCTTCTTGGCAGAACTCTTTGATACGGCTGCCACATAAGGCTCGAGGATAGAGAAGAATTCATTGAAGTTGTTCAGTGAGTCGCCATAGAGAGAACCGGGGAAGGGCATGGCATCGATGGGGCAGATGCCCCATGTCTTCAAGGTGTGAAGCACATCCTCAGCACTGCCGCCCTGTGCGAACTGACAGTCACCGTGGAAGCGTACCACCTGGATAGCGCGTTCCATATAGGTCTTGTTGGCCACGAATGCCTCACAGAGGGTGTATTTCTTACCCGTGGCTTTTAGAATCTCTGCCTCGAAGAACGAGAGCGTAGAGTAGTCCCAGCATGTACCCGAACGGTTCTGATCCTTAATACTGGTAATGGGATTCGCCTTAATCGTTGTAAACACGGGCTTGTTCTGGTCTTTCTTTTCGGGAGCCTTTTTCTTGGCTGCCGATGCACTGAGGGCTATCATAGCCATGAGTGCAAAAGTTAAAATCTTCTTCATTTTTTTCTTTTATTATTTTGATTTTTATAGAATTATCTAGGATTACCTAGGGTTGCCTAGGATAGCCTAGGACAGCCTAGGGCTTAACCATGAAGGCTTCAAGTTCCTGTGGATGGTAGGGGATGCGCTTCGAACCGAGGAAACGGCAGCCATCCTCGGTAATCAGCAGGTCATCCTCGATGCGGATGCCACCGAAGTTCTTGTATTCCTCCAGTTTGTCGAAGTTGAGGAACTCCTTGCAGTGACCTTCTTTCCGCCAGAGGTCGATGAGATGGGGGATGAAGTAGATGCCCGGCTCGTCAGTAAGTACGAAACCTGGTTCAAGTTTGCGCCCCATGCGCAGACAGTTGGTGCCAAACTGCTCCAGGTTCGGACGGGTCTCCTCGTCGAAGCCCACGTAAATCTGGCCTAAGCCTTCCATATCGTGCACATCCATACCCATCATGTGTCCTAATCCATGAGGCAGGAACATAGCGTGGGCACCGGCTGCGACAGCCTCATCGGTATCGCCCTTCATCAGACCGAGTTCTTTGAGGCGCTCCGTCATCTGTCGGCAAACGGCGAAGTGGACATCCTGATATTTCACCCCAGGCTTTGCCACCTGTAATACGTAGTCGTGACACTCTTCCACGATGCTGTAGATTTCCAGTTGGCGCTGCGAGAACTTACCGTTGACGGGCATTGTACGGGTGTGGTCGGAGCAGTAGTCATTCAGTTCACAACCAGCATCGCAGAGTACCAGTCGGCCGTCCTCCAACTTCGCGTCAGAAGGGTTGCCGTGCATGATTTCACCGTGCTGCGAGAAGATGGTCGCAAAACTATTGCCCTGCGCCAGACTACGGGCAATGCCGTCCACCTGTCCGGCCACGAACCGTTCTGTGACACCAGGCTTAATCAGCAGTTGTGCGGTGGTGTGCATCACATAGCCCACATCGCAGGCTGCCTCGATATAGGCAATTTCCTCTGCACTCTTCGTGGCGCGCATCTTCACGACAGCCTTAATGAGTGGGAGTGATGCTTTCTCCTTCTGTTGAGAGGGGTGGATGCCGAATAGATCCATAATCTGAATCTTCGTGTCAAAGCGATAGGGCGGCAGGAAATGAATGGTTTTGCCATTTACAAATTCCTTCAGTTTTGATATCGGGGCGGTCTTGCTGACACCTACCTCTGCGGCGAGGTCAGCCACTGACGGGGTATAGCCCATCCATACGATGTCCTCCACATCGATGTCGTCACCAAAGAGCCATTCTTCATCGTTGTCAATATCGATGACGCCAACGAGTCCGTCGCGATGCTGCCCGAAGTAATAGATGAACGTGGAGTCCTGTCGCATCGGGGCATACGCATTGGCAGGATAGTTCATCGGTGAGTCGTTGTTGCCAAAAAGGACAATCATACCGTTGCCCACGAGTCTTTTCAACTCGGTACGGCGTTTGATATAAGTTTCTTTGCTAAACATTGTTATATCTGTAATTTTTCTGCAAAGATACACATTATTTATTGAAACGTAGTTTTTTTTGCAATAATTTGCAATAAAATTACGTAGCGAGTATTTTTCTTAATAAAAAGTTGTACCTTTGCAGTCAAATTCGAAATCAAAGACTAAATAATAAGATGGGAAAAGTAATATTGACCGGTGACCGCCCCACCGGAAAACTCCACTTAGGACACTATGTCGGTTCGTTGCGCCGTCGTGTCGAATTGCAGAATCAGGGCGACTATGACCGTATGTTCGTGTTTATGGCCGATGTGCAGGCCTTGACCGATAATGCCGACAATCCCGAAAAGATTCGTCAGAATATCATAGAGGTGGCTCTTGACTACCTCGCTGCAGGTCTCGACCCAGAGAAGTGCGTGCTCTTCATCCAGAGTCAGATTCCTGAACTGGCCGAACTCACTACTTATCTGATGAACCTCGTTTCAGTGAGTCGTGTACAGCGCAATCCGACGGTGAAGACAGAAGTCAAGATGCGTGGTTTCGAGGGCGAGAGTATCCCCCTCGGATTCTTCTGCTACCCTGTGTCGCAGGCTGCTGACATCACGCTCTTCAAGGCTACTACCGTGCCTGCTGGTGAGGATCAGGAACCGATGCTGGAAGTAACCCGTGAACTGGTGCGCCGTTTCAATCAGGTGTATGCTGAGGTTCTCGTGGAACCGAACATCCTGTTGCCTGAGAATCTGACAGCCCGTCGCCTTCCAGGTACCGATGGCAAGGAAAAGATGTCGAAATCGCTGGGCAACTGCATCTATCTCTCAGACTCTGCTGATGATGTCTGGCAGAAGGTACGCTCCATGTACACCGATCCTGAGCATATCAACCTGAATGATCCTGGTCACGTGGAGGGCAACGCCGTATTCACTTATCTTGATGCTTTCTCGTGTGATGCCGATTTCGCAGAGTTCTGGCCTGAGTATCAGAATCTCGACGAGTTGAAGGATCACTACCGTCGTGGCGGCTTGGGCGATATGAAGTGCAAGAAGTTCTTGAATCAGGTGTTGAATAAGTTCTTGGATCCGATGCGCCAGCGTCGTGCTGAGTTCGAGAAGGACATCCCTGAGATTTACAATATATTAAAGAAAGGTACAGAGCAGGCACGAGAGGTTGGCGCCCAGACGATGGATGAGGTCCGCAAGGCCATGCAGATTGATTACTTCAACGATACGGAGTTGATTCGCCAACAGGCAGAACGCTTTGCCAACAAATAAAAAGCAGCGCCAGTCGGCGCTGCTTTTATTTTAGTAAATCAGGACGGAGGCGTTTGGTGCGTTCCATCGCCTGTTCCAGTTCCCATTCACGGATTTTGGCTTCGTTGCCGCTGAGCAGGATGTCTGGCACCTTCCATCCTTTATAGTCAGCCGGACGAGTGTAGATGGGCGCAGCAAGGATGTCATCCTGAAAACAGTCTGACAGCGCACTCTGCTCGTCGCCAATCACCCCAGGCACCACTCTCACCACAGCGTCTGCTATCATTGCCGCCACCAACTCACCACCTGTCAGCACGAAGTCACCGATGGAGATTTCACGGGTGATGAGATGGTCGCGAATGCGCTGGTCAATCCCTTTATAGTGGCCTGCGAGGATAATCAGATTCCCCTTCAACGAGAGTTCGTTGGCAATATGCTGGTCGAAGCGTTCGCCGTCGGGCGAGGTGAAGATCACCTCGTCGTAGTCTCGTTCTGCTTTCAGGGCAGTGATACAGCGGTCGATGGGTTCGCACTGCATCACCATACCGGCAGAGCCGCCGTATGGATAGTCATCTACCCGTCGCCATTTGTCGAGGGTGTAGTCACGCAGGTTGTGCAGATGGATCTCTGCCAGTCCTTTCTTCTCGGCCCTTGCCAGGATGGACTCGTGGACGAAGCCCTCCAGCATTTCGGGCAATACGGTGATGATGTCTATTCGCATTTAATGAGTAATGAGTAATTAGTAATTAGCAATTATGATTACCATAGAAGGCGAGGATGCGGTCAATGTATCGTTCGCCCATGGCACGTCCGATATCATACACCCGCTGCATCTCGTCGGGGTCGTGGGATATATGTCCGATGGGCAGAGGCTTTTCCGGACGGATGACGAGGGCACGTTCAGCCATCTCTGCCTCATAGACATACACCAGTTCCTTATTATACATGATGTGTCGCTTGTCCATCGCCTCAATCATCTTGGGGTATTTCCTGAGGGCAATGCGCATCAGGGGCATCAACTTATTGTGCTCTTTCACGAAGCCGTCGGGCTGGGTCAGGATGACAACATTCCTGTCGTAGCCTATGCTCTCAAAGTATTGCAAAGGAATGGAGTCGGCCACGCCCCCGTCGAGCACTTTCATGCCTTCCAACTCCACCACTTTCGAGGCCAGTGGCATCGAGGCAGAGGCACGGATCCAGTCGTAGGTGAGGGGCGTGCTTTTTTCCAGTTTCTTGTAGACGGCCTCCCCCGTCTCCACATCTGTGCAGACAGCATAGAACTCCATCGGATTCTCCTCAAAGGCCTTGTCGTCGAAGATGTCGTACTGCGTGGGGATGATGTGATAGCCGAACTCAGCATTGTAGAGGTCGCCCGTCTTCCACCACGACAGCCAACTGCAATAGCGCTTGTCGCGTGCGAACCTCTTATTATATCTGAGGGCGCGTCCTGGCTGTCTCGACTTGTAGTTACACCCGAAGGCCGCCCCTGCAGAGACGCCGATGAGACCGTCAGGCTCAATGCCTGCCTCCATCATCACATCAAGGATCCCTGCCGTAAACAGCCCCCTCATTGCACCGCCTTCTAATACCAGTCCGCGTTTCATGGGTACAAAGGTACGAATAAGTGAGAAGAAAACCAAAAATTTTTTGAGTTTTTCCGTATTCGACTTGATGTCGGACTCTTACTAATTGTTCTTTTTCCCAAGCAATACCCCCTTACCTTTGGTTCATTCGGACAGTTTTAATAAGTCATTGGAACCATCCGAACGACTCATTCGAATAATCCCTTATAGGGTATAGGGATTATTCGGACGACTCAAAGGAATTATTCGAATAGTTGATTAAGACTATCTTAATAAAAAATATAGACCGATGCCGCAAAGCCGTTGCAAAGATACGGAAGCACAAAAACAAATTGACCGTTTTGTCATTAAAAAAAGCGTGGTGAATTTCTCACCACGCTTTGTTCTGTTATGTCTGGGATAGATTACTCGTAGTACTCGATGGTGCGGGTCTGCTCCATCTCCTGACCCATCATAGACATCTTGCGGCTGATCCAGTTGCCCTTTGCGTCATACTTGTAGTCGGTGTAGGGCATGCTCATCTCCTGACCGCCGAAGTTCATCGACTGAGCAGCAACAGCACCCTTGTCGTTGTAAGTCAACTTGGTGACAATCTGGTTGCCCATCATTTCCATTGACTGGCTCACGATCTTACCGTTCTCCCACTTGTAGTTGATGGTGGTCTCCTGACCCTGGAACATCGTTCTTTTTGCTGACTGCAGATAGCCGTTAGCATCGTACTTGGCATCGTTGAGACCTTCGGTCTGCTTACCGTTCTGGTCGAAGGAAACAACCTGTGCCTGACCCATCACGTTGGTGGTGATCTTCTTGACAGCACCCTGGGCTTCGTTAACCTCTACATCGTGGAACTTGGTCTGTGCCTGTGCAGTGAATGCTACTGCCACCATGGCAATCATCATAAATACTTTTTTCATTTTTTCTTTTGTTAATTAATTAATGTTGATAAAAGTTAGATGCCTCTTAGACGTAACAATTACGAAAAGGTTTAATCACGTTGTGGATTTTTTTAAACAAAAATTCTCAGTCGTCCTCCCAGTAACTGATGGTGCGGGTCTGGGTCACGTTCATGTTCTGAGGTTGCTGGTCCTTTTCCCAGTACATCAGTTTCAGTTCGTTTTTGGTCCAGTTGCCTTCATCGTCGTGGGCGGTGTAGTTGTTCTTCATCGTGATGGAGACGATACACTCGTTGTTCTTGTCGAACACTTTCTGCGTCTGCTGTTTGATCTCGTCATCGCTGTTGTAGGAGTACTCATTCACACTTCGGATACCTTCTGTCGTATTGGTGAGGGTGCGCTTGATGAGGCGGTTCGCCTCGTCGTACTCATAACTCAGCAGACTCTTGGCTCCCGTCGGTTCCTGCATGGCGGCAGAGACGAGATAACCCGTCGGGGAGTATTGGCGGTCGATGATGTCGGTGCCAGTATTCTTGCCCTGTGGGTCGAAGTGCTCAATGCCGTTCTCTGCCACAGGATTCTCCGTGATGACTTCCTGTACAGCCCCTTTCAGACCCATATTGACGGCATCCTTGTAATAAGGTGTCGTATTCAGGTAGAATACTTTGATGGTGCGCGACTTGTCGTCGTGCAGGGTGTTGGATATCTTGATGTATCCCAGATTAGTCATCGTGTGGAGTGAGCCGTCGCCCTTGGCATCGAAGTTACCGTACTGGCGTTGCAGTTTCAAGAGGAAGTAACGATTGTTGCGGTCGTAGAGGGCGAAGGTACGGTAAGGCCCGCTGGTGACGAGGGCGGTGGAGAGCAGTTTCGTCTTCTCATCGACACTCACCACGAGGTTGGCCTTGATACCATAGTAGTCTCCACGGAAATAGTAGTCGCCTGGCTCGTCATCCTCTGAGATGACACGCTCGAAGCCCACACTCTCCAGGGCAGGGACAAAGACGGAGTCGGGACCTTCGAGGGGGACGCCCATGATGTCGAGACAACGGGCATCGGCAGGGCCTTTGTACGTTTGCTCATTTCCCGTCACGAACTGCGCAGTAGAAGTGAAAAGTGAGAAGTGAAAAGTGAAAAGTATGGTCAGGAGTCGTTTCATCTCTTAATTCTAAATTCTTAATTCTCAATTAACGTCAGGAATTCGTCTTCACTCATGATTTTGATGCCGAGTTTCTCGGCTTTCTGGAGTTTCGAGGGTCCCATGTTTTCTCCTGCGAGGATGAAAGAGGTCTTGTTGCTGATGCTACCCACGTTCTTACCACCGTTCTGCTCGATGATAGTCTTATACTCGTCACGACTGTGGTGGGCGAAGACACCGCTGATGACGATGCTCTGCCCAGCGAGTTTATCTGAGGTCTGTGCCGTCTGCGCTTCCGAGAGTTCCATCTGCAGACCGTAGTTGCGCAGACGTTCCACAATCTCTCGGTTCTTTTCGTCGTGGAAGTAGGTGATGATGCTCTTGGCCATCACCTCACCGATACCCTCTATCTCTTGCAGTTCTTCCAAGCCGGCATTCATCAGCGCATCGATGTTCTTGAAGTGGCGCGCTAAGAGTTTGGCAGAGGTCTCACCCACGAATCTTATGCCAAGGGCAAAGACCACCCGTTCGAACGGAACTTCCTTCGAGGCGGCTATACCATTTACGATACGTTGTGCCGATTTTGTTCGACTGCCGTCACCATTGATTTGCTGTACATCAATGTCGTAGAGATCGGCCACGTTGTGGATGAGTCCCTGACGGTAGTAGTCGTCGATGGTCTCAGGACCGAGGGAGTCGATGTTCATTGCCTTACGGGCTATAAAGTGCTCGATGCGTCCTTTGATCTGTGGCGGACAACCCGTGTCGTTGGGACAGTACCAGGCTGCCTCACCTTCATAACGTACCAGTGGCGTACCACATTCCGGACAGCGCTTGATAAACTGTACGGGCTGTGCGATGATGGGGCGTTGGTCAATATCCACGCCCACAATTTTGGGAATGATCTCGCCGCCTTTCTCTACATAGACGTAATCGCCGATATGCAAGTCGAAACTCTTGATAAAGTCCTCGTTGTTGAGGGTGGCTCGCTTCACGGTGGTGCCAGCGAGTTGCACGGGATCCATATTTGCCACAGGGGTTATGGCACCCGTACGTCCCACCTGATAGGTCACCTCGTTCAGACGGGTACAGACGCGCTCTGCCTTGAATTTATAGGCGATGGCCCAGCGTGGACTCTTAGCAGTAAAGCCCAACGAACGCTGTTGGCGCAGGGAGTTTACTTTCAGCACGATACCGTCGGTAGCCACAGGCAGGTTCTTGCGCTCCTTGTCCCAGTAGTTGATAAAGTCGTAGATCTCCTGTAGGGTCTTGACTTTCTTCATCCCTTCTGATATCTTGAAACCCCAACTGCGTGCAGCCTCCAGATTCTCGTAGTGGCCTTCGGCAGGTAATTCTTCTCCTAATAAATAATAAAGGTACGCGTCGAGTTGGCGTGAGGCCACCAGACTTGACTTCTGACTCTTCAACGTACCACTGGCAGCATTTCTCGGATTGGCAAAAAGCGGTTCTTCTGCAGCCTCACGCTCCTTGTTCAGTCGCTCGAAGACGGTCCACGGCATCAGGATCTCCCCACGGATTTCAAATTCGTGGGGAAATGAGGAATGAGCCTCATTTCTCATTTCAAGCACCAGGGGGATGCTGCGGATGGTCTTCACGTTCGCCGTCACATCGTCGCCATGTACGCCGTCGCCTCGTGTCACAGCCTGTGTCAGTTTGCCGTCAACGTATGTCAGCGAGATACTGAGTCCGTCGTACTTCATCTCACAGCACACCTCAAAGTCCTCGCCAGCCAGACCTTTCCTGACACTCTCGTACCAGTCGGCCACATCCTGTTCATTATAGGTGTTGGCCAGTGAGAGCATCGGATATTTGTGTTCCACCTGACGGAATTCTTCATTCAGGTCGCTGCCCACCCGTTGGGTAGGGGAGTTGGGGTCTGCCATCTCAGGATGTTTCGCCTCCAAGTCCTGTAACTCATGCATCAGAAAGTCGAATTCCTGATCGCCGATGGTAGGTTGGTTCAGCACGTAGTAACGGTAGTTGTGCTCGTGCAGTTCCTTGCGCAGTTGGTTGATTCTCTGTATCTCGTCCATCATTGATTTCTTATTTTGGTGGCAAAGTTACGAAAAGTCGAGAGCAGAACAAAAGATTTTAATCTTTTTTATGCCGAGACGGAGTAAGTTCGCCTTCTCTGATGGCAAAGTTACGAAAAAAACTTGTAAAGAACAACGGATTTTGGAAGATTAACGCAATTCGGTGACTTCTTTAATGTGAGCAAAGGTACAAAACTTTTGCGAGATTTTTCACAACTATGCAGTTTTTTCGCACACCTGAATCATACTTTTGCACCATAATATTCGTATTTATTCACTTAAAGACAGTATCAAATGAAAAGAAGAATGATTCAGAGAAGTCTCGTGGTGGCCGTATTTGCAGCCATTGCCCTGACAGTAAACGCACAGCAAGAACACCAGACCTACAATGGTCCTTTCGGTCGTGGCAATGCCGGCGCGGCCACCTATTCTTATTATACGGGTGACGACGGCAGGCGAATGTTTGATGGCAAGTACACCTACAAGAGAATCGACAAGCGAAACGGTGGTTCTACCTACACCGAGACAGGTCAGTACAAGGATGACAAACTGGAGGGATTGTGGACACTCACCTTCAATGGAAGCATGTATGGCAACAAGGTGGTAGCGAAAATCACCCTCAACTACAAAAACGGCTTGCTCGATGGCCCGATGAACTATTCCTGGCGAGAGACGGAGGACGGGAGGACAAAGACAGAGGCCTATACTTTCCAATTCCACGAAGGCTATCTGACCGGCAAAGCCACCAAGTTGGTACTCGACCGCTACATCTACTCCTATCAGTGTGATGAAGAAGACTTGCCTATTGGCATCTGGACCAAGATCGGAAATCGCAAAGACGCCACTTTCACAGAATGTTGTGTCTATGAGAACGGCAAAGCCATCGATGGATATACTGAACAGGTGGCTACAGGCGACAGGTCATCCACCACTGTTGACTATTATCCTAATGAAATGTTGAAAGGCATCACTCGGTTGCTGGAGCGTCCCTATGACTTCAAGGAGATACCCATCCGATCTGGTATCGAAGGACTGAGTCTGCGCTTCAAGTTCGAAGATGGCCTGAAATATGGATTCCTCGGCATTAAGGGGCATGTGTTCTGATTCGATGATGGGATATTGACAGAAGTTATGCAACTTTTTCGCCAAAAAGTATTGTCAATTCAAAAAGATTCATTATCTTTGCAAACGGATAAGGCATAGGCCATTGCTCCGTTGCAAGAATATCGGCGCGAAGTCTGCGCCTCAGTGTATATAGTAAAAAAACTTAAAACGATGATGACTGAAACAGAATTAAAAGAAAAGGTATATGAAGGCGTCATAGAACTTGCAGTCTCTCTGACACGACAGGGCAAGACCATGACCTCAGAAGAACTAACCGAGTGGATTAACCAGAACTACTCTGGCTTCCAGCACCCCTACGGAAACTCCCGTGGCGTGCCCCAAGCCGCCTTCCTTCGTGCCAAGACTGCGGGCAACCATGAAGGCATGGATGCCCTTGTCAAAGCCTTCACCCACAGTGACGGCACACCCCTCTGGAAGGAGTAACTAAAGAAAGGAGGAACATATCATGCTTACAAAAATGGGAAAGGCAACATTCAAGTGCAAGGATTGTGGCGAGACCTTCGAAACCTTCTACACCGAGGGTGGCATTAGGGCAGGCATTAACCTGCCGCACTGCCCTAAGTGCGGGAGTGGGAATACAAAGAAAAGGGTGGGCACAGGAAAAACGTTCACATTCTATGGACAAGGACAAATAGAATTATAAAAATTAACATTTGAAGAAGCAGGTGAATCAGTACTTTCTTAAATCAAAAATTTTCAATGGAACGTAAAGGTAAATATAAATATAGTCAAGAAGAACTTGACCGGAATAAAATCATAAAGATGCAACAAGATGAGTTGCAAAAACTTCAGCAAAGAAGTGAGTTGTTGAAAACAGCAACGGACATGCTAAATGCTGATTGTAAATCTCAAGACCAAGAACTAAGCGAATTATATCATAAGTCAGAAGAACTTCGGGTAAAGGCACTAAAATTGGCAAAGGAAAAAGGCTTAAATCCAGTAAAAATTCTTAATCCTATAACAAAACAAGAGTGTATCGATATTATTGACAATACCGAATTCTTGACTGATGAAAAAATCTCACTGAGTGAGATCCCTGCATGGAACAATATGTTAGAAAAAGCAAATGAGGCTATCGAAGGAGAGGTCATACTTGAAGACTTGCTGAGTGCAAAAGAATTTCAATATTGTCAAGAGGAAATAGCGAGAATTAACGATGAATTTGCACAAAAAACAAAACTGAGTAAAGTCGACATTGCCTTCCTTATGATAGCAGTAGCACTACAGACAGCAAGATGGATAGTCATTCAAGAAGTTTTAGGAGATTTAGGGGATAGAGGCGAACGTATTAGTAGCTATGAAGGTGACGCGCAAAAAAAAGATGAACTAAATACTTGGAATTCTGAGCATAGTGATAAAGAGAACATAAATAGTGAAAAGTATCCAACATGGAAGGACATCATTTTTGGACAATATAAAAGAACAGATGGCGGTAAGACTCAATGGAGATGTCCTTATGATGCCCAAAATGGTAGTCCTGAAGGATTTGAGGATGGAGGTAGGGGTGCCCATAGGCAGAATACATTAGGACATGATCCAATTTTAGGTTGGATTTTTGGCACTGCAAATCTCATGACATGTACTATAACTTGTTCAAGAAAATTTAATTATGGGACATATCGTGTTGAATATCCCGGTGGCGTTTTTGGGGAAAAGATTCCTGCTGCTGTAATGTTCTATGAAGTCTATGATAGTTTAAGAGAAGACAAATATCGACTTCCTGCTGCCTTGTTTGCCCAATATGCTCATTTAAAGTCTGATGTCTTTACCGAAAGAGGACTACCTATTCCTCTTCTTGACACTTTTAGCCCAGAATTAGCGGGCAAATTGTATAGTGAGCAATACGATGCTTTGTGTCTTGCCAAAGATGCGGCACGTGTTGGTTCTCAAGCAGCCTTCGCCATATTAATCAATATGCTAATTTCTTTACTACATGGATTTTTCTACAATCCAGAAAAAGACCATCGTAGGGATTTCTATGAAGTTCGAACGAGAAAAATTCTTTTGTACTCGAACGTTATATCTTCTAGTATAAATCTTGCGTATGTAGGAGTAAACGCTTATTCAGGCAATGTGGGAGACGCTTTAAAGAAACTTGACATAGGCGGACTTCTTGTTACATTATGGCGTTTGTTCTCCGACATCAGATTCATCACTAAAGTTAAGGAACAATTTATCAAGGAAGAAATTGATAAAGTTACTGCAAAAGAACTTGCCGATTTAGAAAAAATGTTTGATAATAAATAAAAATCGTATGAACAAAGAACTTGCAAAAATTAAATTTATGGTGGATGGTGCATCAAAAGTGATCAACGACCCATCCAAATCTCTTAAAGAAACTACTGGTATTTACAAAGATTCTTCCAACACCTGGAAATACGTAGCAGTTACAGGTGTAACATCAAGTGCCTTAGCTATCAGTGCAGGAATCACCGCTGGCAGTGCAGCAGTTGTAAGTGGTACGGTATTGTCAGGATTAGGTATTGCGGCATTATCTGCAGCTGGTGCCGCAGGCGGTGGAGCAGTTGCTGCTGGTGCAGGTTTATCAGCTACTGGTATTGGGGCTGTTGTTGGTGGAATTCTTGTTGTTGGTGGAGGAATTGCTTACTACAGAGCGAAGAAAAAAGCCAAAAGGGAGCAAGAGGAAAAAGATCGCATGTACAGAGAAATTATTAAAAAACTACAAGCTGCAATTAACAAGCAAAAAGAAATTAATCGGGACTTAGAAGAAGCTCTTCGCCGTGCTCAAAGTAAGAATAGAGCCAACAATGAAGATATTGAGAAATTAAAGAACCAAATTAAGAACCTTCAGGAAGTAATTGAAATCCTAACAGAGCAAAAAGAAGCATTTGGAAATGCAGCTTAAGGCTGAACAAGTGTGTCAACTACGCCATAAAGAACAGCGGTGGGAGAGCCTATAGACGTGGCAGTGATTACTAAAACGGACGGATTCAAATGGGTTAAACAGGAAACAGCAAGGTAAGATATGAGAAACATCTTTTTCAAACCCTTTGTAGGCTCAGCCTACTCATCGGGCAGTATATTCGGCAAGCGGGTGATGATTCTCGGGGAAAGTCATTACTGTGAAGAAGGATGCGAGGACTGCGGTAATGCAAGAGTGCATCCAGAGTGCTGCGCCTTTACGAACGGCGTGGTGAGTGACTATCTGAATGAAGCGCTGGAGAGGCAGCGGTGGATGTCAACGTACCTGAAGTTTGAACGGTCGTTGGTTGGACATGAGACGGACTGGGCGGAACGGAAGAGGATATGGAACTCCGTGGTGTTCTACAACTATCTGCAGGCGGCGATGGGCGGGCCTCGTGAGGCCGGTACGAACAGGCAGTATGAAGAGGCGGCAGAGCCGTTCTTCGATGTGCTGGAACAGTACCGTCCGCAGTATGTCATCGTGTGGGGCTCGCGCCTTTGGGGCTACATGCCTGCTGGCGAACGGTGGTCGTGGAATGCGGACATCGTGGTAGATGGTAACATCAACAAGTGTGGCAACTATGCATTGAAAGACGGCTCCAAGGTGAAGATTATGCCCGTGAACCACCCCTCCGTAGGCTATTCTTGGGACTATTGGCACAAGGTAATCTGCCAGTTCCTGGACATGAAGTAGGAAAATTTAGTAGGTCATTTGATTTTTGTCGTGGCTATGCGGTTTTTTTGCATAGCCACGCTTTAATTTTGCAGCCAGTAATCAAAAAAACAAACAACTATGGATGAAAAGAAAGAAATACGTAAGCAAGTAAACGATCTGCTTGGCAGGGAAATTAGTGACGAGGAGGCACAAGGTATAGACTTCAGTGGTGTCATTGAGGATCTTGAGCCTAACTATGATGATTTTTCAAACTCAATAATCGGTCCGATGTCGATTGTTGCCGTAGGGATGATGTGCGGCCTGATGGGCATCAGCATTCATGACCGGCTTGCCTTCCTTGGCGTTACATCTTGTGTTGTAACAGTATCCGCCGTCTTGGGTTGGGCTTTTCTTTGGAAGAAGAAGCGTGTCGATGCCAAGAAACAAATTTTGGAAGCGATAAAGATATGCGAAGAACGAAAAGAAAAGGTTCTTCATTAATGGCGCTTATTAAATACTTGAAAAGATACATTCAATAAAATACAGAAAGAAATGAAAAAGATAGATATTACACTTCATTTATACGATGAAGAACTTGAAGTAACAATCAAGGAGAACGAGAAAGAGAGATACATGGCCGCAGCGGATTTGGTCACTCAGAAATATAACGCATACACCCAAGCCTATCAGGGAAAGAAGAACGACCATACCATTGCGCTGATGGCTTTGCTTGACATCGCTCTGAATGCAATTACTGATGGAAAATAACATTTTTCTTCTAATAATCTATAAAAGTAGAGGCAAAATAAGGGAAACACTAAGAATTGTTGTATATTTGCCAGCAAGAACGTTGGAATAATGTTATTGAAGTAAAGGATATGAACTCGAATCAAATAGATTTTTCCACTTTCAAATTCTACAATTCCAAGATGTTCCAACTTATTAGCCAAGGTATAGCAGACCTACACTGTCGTAGTGACCGCTATTTGGCAGAAGAAGTGTAACGGGAAACTGTTCAGAACTAAGCATGAAGGATTATTTAAGAAGACATATCTGGATACTGAGCGAGCTGTACCAGAATCCTAAGGGGCTGACTTACAAGGAGTTTGCAGAGCGGTGGGAGCGAAGTTCGCAGAATGTATTAGGTACATCGCTGCCTAAGCGGACGTTTGCCGACTGCCTCAGGGCGATAGAGGAGACATTCGATATCGACATTTCCTCTGATGCCCGTAATGGCTATCGCTATTGCATTGTGCAGCGCGACTGGCTGGAGAACGACAGGGTGAAGGACTGGCTGTTGTCGGCTTTTGCTGTAAACGGTCTTTTGCAAGACAGTCGTGGACTGCGTGAACGGGTGATGTTTGAAGAGATTCCTTCGGGAAATGATTATCTGTTGGAGGTGCTGAATGCCATGAGGGAGAACCGTGTGCTGGCAGTGACTTATAAGGACTATTTTGACAAGAAACCACGTGACATATTGCTGGAGCCCTATTGTGTCCGTGTGTTCCGCCAACGGTGGTACGTGATAGGCGTGATGGAGAATGAGCCCAAGGGTGATGAGCCTACTGAACTGACCAATCAAGGCCGCATTCGCCGTTATGCATTGGACCGGGTTATGACATTAGAACAGACGGATGCTACTTTCAAGATGCCGCAAGACTTTTCTGTTGACGACTATTTCGCGGATGCTTTTGGCATCATCGTGGAACCGGAGGAATATGATGTCGAGACTATCAGGATGAAGGTCTATGACATCAACCACCGGCGTGAATATCTGCGCTCGCTGCCACTGCACCATTCACAAAGGGAAACGGAACAAGCGGCAGACTATTCCATCTTTGAAGTACACCTAACTCCCACATACGATTTCATACAAGTCGTCTTGGCTATGGGAGATGAAGTGGAAGTGCTGACTCCCGAATATGTCCGACAGGAAGTCAAGCGGCGCGTCCAGGAAATGCATCAACGTTATGTGTAACACTGGCTTCGAGCCATATCGGTCAATGAAATATAGTCATCGTCATTATGGGAAACGATGGTAATCTCTGTATTATGGACATTATCGTAATCACCCCCTTCTCTCATAAGCCTGTTTTGGGAGCGAAGAAGGTCGATGTCGCGTGCAATGGTCCTTCGAGAGACATGAAGAGTATTAACAAGATTATCATATTTCTCACCACGCAAAACGAAAGAAAAATCCTAAATAACAAAAAAAAATAGCGATATTCTTTTGAATTTCAAGATTATTTCGTAAATTTGCACCCAATATGAGGATCGTATCACATAGACGATTAGTTGAGTTCTATAGTTCGGAAGGAAATGGAGATGCTCAGGCTGCACTTGAACGATGGTATAACATCGCAGAAAAGGCAGAGTGGAAGAACCTGTCGGATATAAAGGCAGATTTCCCCACAACAGACTACGTTGGGAATCAACATTATGTCTTTGACATTAGAGGCAATAAATATCGTCTGGTAGTGGTCGTAAAGTTCACAATCGGGCATATTTTCATCCGATTTGTGGGTACTCACAGTGAATACGATAAGATTGACGTTTTAACGATATAATTTGAGGAGGTACGAATATGGCAAAGATTACAAAAGAACAATACGAGTTCGCATTGGCACGAATTGAGGAACTGTTACCAATGGTAGATGACAATACACCTGCTAACGATCGCAATGCTGTGGAGTTGACTATGATGTCGGATGTTGTCATTGACTATGAGAAGGAGCACTATCCCATAGGCAAACCTACCGTAGCCCAGTTGATACAACTCTCGCTTGACGAAAAGAAGATGAGCCAGAAGCAGTTGGCTACAGAGATTGGGGTTAGTCCTTCCCGAATCAGTGACTACGTTTCTGGCAGGGCTGAGCCTACGCTGAAAATAGCCCGTTTGCTTTGTTCCACCTTGGGAATAACGCCAGCAGCAATGTTGGGCTATTAATATATATGCCCAAAGAAAAAGGCAGAATGATTTTGTACCTTTGCCCCCGATTATGTGGATGATGCTTCGTGTGATACCCATCATGTGGCGAGCTGTCCGTCCGAGTAGGATCGTGGACATGCCTGCTGTGGTGAACACCTTCTGGTTGCCGAAGGGCTATGAGGGACTGACCTTCTTCGGACAGATCCTCGCCCCGTCGCAGGCTGAGGCAGACCGTTTCAACAGCGGCTATTCAACGATGAAGAACCACGAGATGATCCATCTGCGTCAGGCTCAGGCCTGTGGCGACTCCTGGCTGCGCTTCTACCTATTATATATATGGTACTGGGTGAAAAACAGCGTCTGTCTGGCGTTTTGCTCTGGCGGATCTGCCATCCGCCGGAAGATGAAACATGCTGCGTATCTGCTAAACCCCTTCGAAATCGAGGCGTATGCACGGATGAACAACTTAAATTACTTGAAAGGGGAAGCGACGGAATGGCGAAAG
The DNA here is from genome assembly GCA_900320905.1 of uncultured Prevotella sp. GTDB lineage: Bacteria > Bacteroidota > Bacteroidia > Bacteroidales > Bacteroidaceae > Prevotella. Next base: position 3,526 of record ONTZ01000018.1, on the reverse strand, counting down.
TATGCCAAGATGCCCCTCAAAGAACGAATGAAACTTTACAACCATAGTATATGAACAAAAAACTGCAGGCGCACAGCGCCATCTTCTTCGCCAACACCATCTTCGGACTTGGCGTACCCGTAACCAAACTCCTGCTCGACGAGTGGGTGACACCGATGGGCTATATGGCCTCTCGCTCTCTCGGAGCCTGTATCCTCTTCTGGATCATTGCGGCCTTCCTGCCCAAGGAGAAAGTAGAGAAGAAAGACCTTATCACCATCCTCGCAGGTGGTCTGTTGGGCTTCGTCATCTCACAGACGCTGACGGCTTGGGCACTCGATTACACGAGTCCTGTGTATTTCTCGCTCATCGCCACGCTGACGCCTGTGGCTGTGATGCTCTGTGCCGCCCTGACGATTGGCGAGAAGATCACCCCGATGAAGTCGTTGGGTGTGCTGCTGGGTATCGCAGGTGCCGTGCTGATGGTGCTGATGAGTCAGTCGTTAGGTTCGGGCAAGAACGACCTGATTGGTATCTCACTCGCCATCCTGAGTGTGCTCACGTGGGCCGTCTACCTGATTATCACCCGTAATGTGGCATCGAAGTACTCGCCTGTGACGCAGATGAAATATGTGTTCCTGATTTCGGCGATTGTCACGGTTCCCATCGCCATTCCTGAACTCCCTGCCAATGCGCTCTACACCTCGGCATGGGGCTGGGACGGCGTGTTGGAGATGGCCTTCATCGTCATCTGTGCCACTGCCCTCGGCTATTTCCTGATTCCTTTCGCCATGAAGTATCTGCATGCCACGACGGTCTCCATCTATACCAACCTCCAGCCCGTCATCGCCTCGTTCGTTGCCATCTGGCTCGGACAGGATGTACTCACCTGGGACAAGCCCGTTGCTGGTATCCTTGTCCTGCTCAGTGCCTATATCGTCACCGTTGTAACTGCTAAGGAAAAATGAAATATCTGAGATTCTTGATGGTGGTGCTTGCTTTTGCCACCTGCGTTCCGATGATGGCTCAGAGCCACCAAGTGAAACTCGAAACCACTGCTGGAGATATCGTGCTGACACTCTATGATGATACGCCCCGGCACCGTGATAACTTCCTGAAACTGGTAGGTGAACAGTTCTATGACTCGTTGCTCTTCCACCGTGTCATCAAGAACTTTATGATTCAGGGTGGCGATCCCACCAGTCGTCGTGCAGAGCCTGGCGCGATGCTGGGCAATGGCAGTGTCGACTATACCATTGAGAGTGAGTTTTTCGATGCAGAGGGTCATCTGTTGCATCCCCATCAGCGTGGGGCGGTGGCAATGGCTCGCGAGGGTGACAGGAGCAATCCGGAACGTCGCTCTGGCGGATGTCAGTTCTATATTGTCTGGGGACGCACCTATTCTACCCAACAACTCTACCAGATTGGCGATAAGGTCGAGGAGCAGACCGACCACCGTGTGAAAATGACAGAAGAACTGCTGGAACTCTATCGCAAGACTGGCGGAGCCCCTCATCTGGATGGTCAGTACACCGTGTTTGCTGAAGTCACGGAAGGCCTCGATGTGGTGGAACGCATCCAACAAGTCATGGTGGATGACTACGATCGTCCTGTTGAGGATGTCCGTATTCTCAAGGCCTACGAAATCAAGAAGGACCAGTAAAACAGATCCGAATGATATGCCTTGAATCCGAGGAATACCATTCCAAAACTTCAAAAACCTGCCTCAAAACTGGGGGACGTTTATGCACGGGGTGCATAAACATGCCTCAGTTTTGGGGGAAGGTTTTGCATGGGGTGCATAAATGTGCCTCAGTTTTGGGGGAAGATTTTGCACGGTGTGCATAAACGTGCCTCAGTTTTGGGGGAAGATTTTGCACGGGGTGCATAAACATGCCTCAGATTTGGGGGAAGATTTTGCCCGGGGTGCATAAACATGCCTCAGTTTTGGGGCAGACTTTTGCACGGTGTGCATAAACGTCTCCCAGTTTTTAGGCTGATTTTTCAACTTCTGGAGCGTGATCACACGAAACTCACCCATATCATCGGAACACAAAATCGACCTGTTCCCGCCTCCACTCATATCACCCCATTTTCAAAATAACCTCTTTGTTTTCTCAGGCTCTTCACTCCCAATCCCAAATGAGTCGCCCCATTTTCCGCCTAAACGAATCTCTTTTTTGAAAAAAATCCCTAAATATTTGGTTTGTTCAGATATTCTTTCATCTTTATCATTTCCCCCTCCACAAGCCTTGTGAAAGGATAATCCACTTGCATATTCAGAATAATTACGTATCTTTGCACCAATCAATAAAGAGTACGAAGGTATGATATACGAAATTCAAAAGCGGAACACCCCTGTTGCTACGCTCATCAAGAACTTCATCAATAAGAAGAGTGGCAAAGTCTATGAATCAAGGAATGAGATTCAGAAGCGATTCGAACACCTTGACTGGAAGGACCAGAAGAAAATTCTAATGGCATTCCTTGACTCTTGCAAATCTGACAGACAATGGGCCTATTCGAAACTTTACCATCATTGGGACAAGTCGTTTGAGGCAAAGGTGAAGGATGTGTGGGATAGACTTCATGAGCCGATGTGCGCATGGTCCATCATCCGTTTCTTCCCTATTTCTTATGTGAAGGAGAATATGGTGTCATTTACTGACGATAGAGACTTCTATTTTATTAGCCTACGCTTAGCGGAAGATCCTGACTATGTCATTGATAGGAATAAATTGAGAACTGTTGATTATTTGGCTGTACTTTGTAATTCTGGAAGAACGATATCTGAAGAAGAGGCCATCGATATGCTGTTTGAGATAGTCCATGATTTGTGTATTAACGGATTCTCGATATATGGGCAGACACATATGAATTACGATGAAAGCGTGTTTAACCTTTCAAAACATCTGAGCATTAATCGTGTACATAATTATCTGTTCAGGATGGAACATCTAAAAGCAATACGTTTTTTTGACGAATGGAATAGGAAAGTGTACAATTACGTGATGGATAGTCCTGAATATGCCATCTTGAAAAAATGGGGATTTCCTCGTTATGATTTGTTTGAACAAAGTATATTAATCGTTAGAAAATACGCCTATTTGGCACTTGATGACAAATACAAACTCCCTACGGATACGAGTATGACAGAACTTTTGTCATTAGTTGATTTGACATTCCGCCAGTTTCCAGAAGATGTACCGTCAAAGATCACAAATGATATGTCTTCGTCTGATCCTCTGTTTTTGGAGAAGATAAAACAAACCAATGTTGAAGTCCAAAAACTAATGGATACCTTCGAATTGGAACTTGTAAATGGAGATATTCCGTTTTGATGATAAAATGACATGTCCCAGATTCGGAATAGACCATCCCAAAACTTCAAAATCTTGCCCCAGATTTGAGGGATAATATTCCGAGGTCGGAATGTTTTGCCCTAAAACCGAGGCATGTAGTGTACTGATTTTGGTTGACAGTTTTGTTTGTTATTCCTAACTTGGTTTACACTATTCTTTTTTTATTCCTATATAGGTTGTCTGTT
>ONTZ01000070.1 GCA_900320905.1 uncultured Prevotella sp. | reverse complement strand
TGTTCATATCCGAGATGTACACCGCCTACGAAGTCATGCAAGTCTGAGCCGCCACTGGCACCTATCCTGACATTTCCATGATGGTTACGCCCACGATTCACACATGGCTTATAGACAATGCCCAGATGCCAGGAGTTATAGTTATGCCAGAAGCTCTTCTTTGTCACATGCCCCGCATTGGGGTCATCGTCATACTGAAGATAGCCCGTTGCGAAATACTCCCAGGCATTATGATACTTGCTGCCATGCTCGTATGCAATGGTCGCATCCAGCCCTTTCTCATACAAAGCTCCCACCCCAAACATCAGATGGTTGCTATTCGTCTGTGCATTGGCAACAAGACCTATCGAGGCCACTGCCAAACATAACATCATTCTCTTCATCATAGCTAATCTTCAATTAAAAGGGAACTGTCAAACGCATCAGCACTCAAAATATCCTCATAGTCTATCGTCATCGAGATAGTTCGACCACTTATCTGTTTCTCACTCAGTTCGATGGTCAGCACCTTGTCATTAGGGAATGTCATCTTCTTCAGCACCGCCACATTCCTATAACCTCGTTGGAACGACATACTCCTATCGAGTAACAATGTTGGTTCCAGCATCAGATCCTGAACGTTCGTAGCCTTCTGCTGCTTCTTGTCACAGAGTTTAAAGCGTAGTTCATCGATGTCGAAGCGTAGGTTAGTCTTGTTCTCCACACTGAAGTCGATAAAGAAGTATTCCCCCACTGCATAGACATTGTTCAGTCGCATCGTTGCATGGTGCTTATTGGTCCTGGTACTGTGATACTTCGCCGGACTATTCCAGATACGACGGGCATAGCGTACCATATCCTGTGTACTCATACTCACGGCAGGGTTATGGAAAGCATTACGCTCATCCATCTGTACCTCCTTGTCTGAAACGGCTTCCTCCAGTCTGGTAGTATAAATCAGTGCATACTGAGAACGGTAACGTTCTGTCACCACTGTCACAATAGCCAGCACGGCTCCATCCTCATGGCCACCTTCCTTCGGCTTCACTCGGATGACATTCTCAATGGGTTTGTCACCCACCACCTTGTCGGTACTGATGTCCACCAGTCGGATGGGTTCTGATGCCGTTATCACTGTGGTGACGTTCTCATTCACCGTCAACTGCTCCATCTCGTTGTAAGTCTGCTGGGCTGAAGCACTCAAAGCAGACGCGGCGCAGAGAAAAAACGCGCCCAATTTGGTTCTCGAAATTCTTTTCATGATGAATATTGTCAAAATTTTTTATTTCTTAAACATCTTTAACATTTCCACAACAACTAACGCTTGCGTTGTTGTTTGGAATTGACCAAGAACACTTGTGTTCCATACTTCAGGCGGACACGGTTCTTCTTAATGGCCTTGCTAATGGCATTAGAGGTCTTCTGATAGGCATTCTGCAAAGCCTGACCTGCCCACTGACTGACAGAAGTACCGCCACTGGTCTGGTTCAGGTTCATATTACCCTGCATAGCTGTACTACCAATATCCTTCGCTGTTTCACGGAACTGACTGGCAGGAACATAAAGACCTTCCTGACCATCCGTTACATCGTAAATAGACAGTCCTATCTTCAGGATCTCATCACCTACAAGCACACTCTGTACCTTACCCTTTACACGCTGCTGACCGAATCCGCTCATCGTAGCATACAGATAACTGCCTTTGGGCAACTGTGTGCCATTGATGTCGATGGCATCCAATAGGCGTAGACGTACACGACTACCCTCTACGGCTTTTACCTCTTCATCGATGATAGCCCTTATTAGGTTCGAGTTGGGCGCATTCTCGCTCAGTGTATTGAAATACTCCGATTCATCCTTCGATACCTTCGTCACGATATTGTTCTGGGCATCATCATCGAGTTCACGCACGGCATTGGGTGCTTCATCTGCTACATCCCTTGCCGCTTTCGCACCCTTGGAAATAATACTATCCTGGGCATCTGCCACAGCACCTATAGCTGCTGCACCTTGCGCACGGATATTATTTAAGTCACGGTCGAGTTCTGCCATCATGCCCTGACGACGCATCGCCAATGCCTTGGCACGTTCTACGTCTGTCATTGGCACCACATAATCATCGCTACTCATGCTCTCACCCTTCTTGGCTGACTGTGCAATACGGTTATTTAAGTCCTGAAGGTTCTTGATTCTTGCCTGCTCCTGGGCCTGTGCATCCAACAGACGCAACTCCTCCTCAGAATACTTCGACTCAAAATCTTCTTTCTTATTCACGGTGTCCTGATTCTCCGTAAAGTCCTGCACGGCACTGCGGTCAGTAATCTCACCAAACGCATCGCGCATGTTCTTTCGCTTACTGCCAATATCCTTAGATACGTTGGCTGATGGCAACTGAGCATTAAGATACTCGGTCGTCTGCAGGTTGGCGTCTTTCTTATCCTCTATCTCTACATCGAATACCTCCATGAATAGATAGGGTATCACCAGCGACCCGATATAAACCAATGTCGGAATGACGTACTTCGGTTGTTTGAAATTAATCTTCTTCATATCTTCACTTTACTTTGTTTACTACTATGTGGTGACCTTTCGACTGCATCGCACTGTCAACACGCTCGATGGCTGTCGCCTTTATCTGCCCCTGATGTTGCATGACATCCATCAGATAGAACACATTCATCATAAAGCACACCATCACGAATCCGAACACGATAGCCAGAAATGCCATCTTATGTTCCTGACCGACCTCCTGCAGCCGTTTAGCTCCCCAGCTGATGCCGCACTTGTCGGCAAACCTTTTGCCTGCTTCCACCTCGCGCTCATAACGCTCCTTATACTTCGGATCGTTCTTGTCCGGCATCGGCTCTCCTACTATCAATCTCTTCCAACCCATAGCTTAATAAATGGTTTTTTGTTTCTGCTCCAGATCTTGATTCAGGAGGGTTCGCCAGTTTGTTATCAACAGTCCGTGAGGATTATTCTCAGTTCTCGGCACACGTTTCAGTTCTCCAGCTGTTACGAGCTTTCTCATCAGGATGTTTGTACGTCGCTCGATGCGCTGACGGCCATAATAGGTGAAGGTCATCTGCTGCTTGTCGAACTTGATACTGTCGCAGAAGATTGAGAATACAGCACTCGTACCCATGATGTTGTTATAAAAGCCTTTTTCCTTCAGGGCATTATACTGAGCCAGTCCTGTCTCATCGACCAGATACATGGCCTTCTCCATCGTATAGTTGATGTACTTGTCATCAGGCGCGAGGGTGAAGAAGAGGTGGTGGAACAGTTCCACATGACTCTTGGCTTCCACGTCGAGCGTCTCATCCATCGTTGTGCGCTGCACCAGGATAGGCACATTGCCGTCCAACACATACACTTTTTTGTGGGCATCGTCCACCATGCCTTTGGCGGTAAAGATGGCCCCCAGCGAGATGATGATGCAGCCCACCATGAACAGGCAACTCACTATCATCACCAACTTAATCTTATTCTCCAGATTCTTTATTACCATATCTTTAACTTACTTTTATCGCATTACTGACATTGCACTTGTCTTTGCTTGACTGGCCACGCCCTCGCCGAAGTTTCTTGTCGAGAAAGCCGTGTCGCCCTCTGGTATCATCCACGCTGCCAAGTCCGGCACGAGGTTCAGGCACTTCAAGGCCACCAACGAAGCTACCAACAGATAACCCGCCGTCATGAAAGAGTTCTGCAAATACCCTGAGAATCCTCCGTCGAGTATCGCCTGCAGGTTCTCATACTGTATGCTCAGCACAATGTCGAATAACAACAGCACATAGAATCCCACGAAATAGAGCATTGCACCGTAGAAATGCACAGTGAGATACCTCGTAATCCACTTCGCCCAGGCTCCCTCCCATTTCGGCAATAACGAAAAGGCCCATTGCAGCGGCCCGAAAATAGTCAGCATGCCCAACAAGATCTGCTGACAGAAGATTGTCCCCCACCAGCCAATGCGGAACACCACAAGCGACAGTAGCATGATTATCTTATCCAGTCCTATCATCAGACCCGTATAGGTACTTTGCAGATAGAACTTACAGGCTTTCTTCTCCGAGTCCGTCAGTGTCTGGTAGCCCACATACTGCGTGATGTCCGAGACTCCAGCCTTCTGCATTCCGTCCACGGTCACCTTCGCTATCGCCATATAGTGGTCGATGCTGTCCTGACGCTGTTTCAAAGGCTCATGCAGGTTATCAAATTTCTGTTGTACCTGCGCCGCCTCTATCTCATAAAGGTCATGCGTATAAGAGCCGATACAGTTTGGAAACGTCGAACGGCTCGCCCTTCGTCATCATCTTATACGCCATGCCCGCCGCCATGATGATGGCAAACATCGCTCCCAGGGCCATGCAACACTCCAGTATCCACCAGAACGGCCCGCTTGCTCCGATAAACGTTGCATCCGTCAGAAACTCGTTCGTCTGGAAGATGACATCGTCTATCTCCTCGTCGAACATGTCAATGCCTATATTGTTGACGATACTATCGACAACCTCCGGCATCGCGCCTGCCTGCAACATAATATTTGAAACTCCCATTTCGCTTTTTTGCTGCGAAAGTACTGCTAAATCCTGAAACAGACCGCCACAAGAAATTTTGTTCCATGAATTAACAACTCAAGAATTTCGCCCCACCAACCGAAAAAGGTCACTGATTCGTTAAATAAACCAAATTAAAAGCAGATTTCCTTAGTTTGTTAATTGTAATTTATAGAAAATAGCTAATTTTGTAAACCAAACTTTATAAAAAGCGAGGAATCTTATAAACTAAAGTTTAAAAAATGAGTATCAGCAAAGACATAATCAAGCAATGCTTGATGAACAAACAGAGAGAGATAGACGAAGCGGAAATCATCAACCGCCCCATCGAATTCGAACCCAATGGCAACTATGTCATTGTAGGAGTGCGTCATGCAGGCAAGTCATACATGCTCTATCAGCGTGTACGCCAACTTCAGGCAGAAGGAAAAGGCTGGGACGAAATTCTCTTTATAGATTTTGAGGACGAACGTCTGGCAGAATTTCAGACAGAAGACTTCAACAGTCTGTTGGAAGCCCATCTGGAACTATACGGCAAGAAACCAATAGTTTTTCTCGACGAGGTACAAAATATCCCATATTGGGATAAGTTCGTGCGTCGCCTGGCCGATGCCAAATACCGTGTCTATGTCACAGGAAGTAATGCCAAGATGCTCAGCAAGGATGTGGCCACTACCCTTGGCGGACGGTTCTTCATCCTTGATGCCTATCCTTATTCGCTGAAGGAATATCTTACAGCCCAGCATGTGGAACTGAAAGAACACTGGCAGTACGATAGCGTCCAACGCAGTGAGGTCAAGCGCCATCTGAGCGAATATTTCTACTATGGTGGTCTGCCGGAGATCATTTCTTTTAAGAACAAACGAGCCATGCTGTCAAGCCTCTATCAGAAAATATATCTAGGCGACATCTGCGCACGAAACAAAATCAAGAACGAGAGGGTAATGAACATTCTCATCAAGAAAATGGCGGAAAGCGTCAAACAGCCCTTGTCGTTCAACAGACTTAAGAACATCATTGTCTCTACAGGCAGCCCCATCAGTGTGCCAACGACCATAGACTATGTTGATTTCACCGCCGACAGCTGGCTGGTACTGCCTATGGAAAACGAAGTGGGCAAACTAACCGAAAAGGAAACGCAGAAGAAATACTATTTCATAGACAACGGACTGCTGAACTTGTTCCTCACCAATCCTGACACTTCATTGCTCGAAAACATGGTGGCCATAGAACTTTGTCGTAGGTATGGCAAAGATAACGTGTTCTATCTGAATGTAGATAAGGAAATAGACTTCCTGGTGCCTGATGCCAAACTGGCCATCCAGGCATCATACAGCATCAGAGAGCAATCGACAAAAGACCGCGAGATACCTCCCCTTGTCAAATACAGCAAATCTCACCCAGACTGGCAGTGCTTCCTTATTTCCTACGATGAAGAGACTACTGAGGATGGCATCAATGTCATTCCTGTGTGGAAATGGCTGCTTAGTTAAGCATCATTCCCCTATCCCACCGCCAGCGGCCATAGCCACCTTCCAACGGCCATGAGCGGAACGGCAGATAGTCGTGATGTTGGCACGATGGGGCGCAGGGGCTGAGCCGGAATTGTTTTTCACCTCCTTCAGCTTGCGGAGATAGAGGATATACTCACAGACCTCTGTGTTCTTCAGGAGGATGTCCTTGTAGATGGCCAGATACTGTTCCTTGCGCTTACCCTGTGGCATGTAGGCATCGCGCACAGCCTGAAGTCCACAGTTGATGGCATTGTAACGCTCCAGCCAAGTGGTGTAGCTATGCGCCGAGCCGCCCTCCAGCGTGATACGCTCAATATTGCCCTTCAGAACGGAGAGCTTCGACTCTATCTTTCCCCGCTCCACCTGCCAGGCAATGTCTGTCAAGCCCGGTGTACGGTCGGCAATGTTCTTGGCTTCCACACGCATACGCTCCGTCAAGGCTGAATCGAGAGCTTCGGCATGGGGAACCTCTTGATAGAGCGTGAGGTTCATCTGACTGCGGAAGAACTGCTTATTGGTCATCATGGCTCCGTTGCGGTAGTTCTTATGCAGCACATCGTAATACCAGTCGGGTGTGAAACTGCCCGCACCTGTCTCACCAATGGTAAACTGGTTCATCACCGACTCATCATGATTATAGGTCACTGACTGAGCCATCACAGAGAGCGGCAGCATCGCCGCCAATAACAAAACATGATAATATAATCTCTTCATATCGGTAGCTAATAATTCACTTTAATACCCGACTTCCTCCGCCACCCGTTTCCACCGCGAAAAGGCATCGTTGGCCATCTCACGGATGGTTTTCGACATATAGAGCGTCCGTTTGAAGTAGTTCAGGCGGATGGTGACGTAGCGCGAGACGACATAATAGGTGTGGTCGATGCAATGGCGGATGTTGTCAAGCGACTCATTGATCTGCCCCAACACCGTAAGCAGGCCCTCAGTCGTAATTTGTCGCGCACCAACAGCGTACTGCGCCAGTTCATAGAGGCTGTTCGTCAGCTCACGCCCGTCAACCAGCACCTGATTGACGGCACGATCACAGGCATTGATGATGATGGTGTCAGACGAGACGATATTGCCTCGCAGCGTCAGCTGGGTAGTGAACCGCTCCAGTAAGTCCTTTAACTGCGTAATACGGTCAGAGACATCATCGTAGGTGTTCTTGACGTTCAGTACCGTCACACCGCCATTGTAGATGACATCGATAATGTCGAAGCATTTGGTGTATTTGTCGAGCTTCACGTTCAGCGAGTCGTAATCCACATTGGCCTCACTGGAATACTGGTGCAGCAGTTCATTGGCCTGCTCCACACCGCTACGGGCCATCAGTACACTGCGGATGCGCTTGTGGTCGTCTATCAGGGCTTCTACAGACAGGAAGTCGAAACTGTACTGTGCCCGCACCATCGTCGGCACGAGCATCAGCAACATCAGGAATATCTTTTCAATCTTCATCATCTTCTACGATATAATCACCACGGGCCACAGCAGAAGCGACATTACGCCAATGCCGGAAACTGCGGCCACCGATGCGGATGCGGTCTGTACCACTGAGAACGGTTATACCCAGCTGTTGCTTCAGGTAGTCGAGCATGGTCTCGCGGCTGCGCATGAACTTCTCAATGAGTATGAGTTGAGCATAGATTTTCGAGAGACGGTAGTCCACGTCACGCGCAATATTCAGACGGTCACACGTCCATAAGAGATGGATGGCATCTTCATCACCCTCCGACTCAGCCGGATTACTATAGGCGTAATTAGCTTCGACAGTACAACCTGGATGGTCATTCATGATTTCATGCAACCTCTGGTTTACCAAATCGGCTTTCTCTGCATCGCTCAACTCAGGATCCAGCTCCATCATATCCACAATCTGCGAACTGGAATAGTTGGCGGTCAGCGTCCAATGTACGGCAAGGATGGCACGGTGGTAACGGATGCCGAGGAAATGGCTCTCACCACGCTCCTTGGAGAGGTCTGCCTGAAACGTCACCTCGCCACTGATATTCGGAACATTTCCATGACGAATGAAGCTCCAACCCTGCCATGAACCCGCATCCGTCCACATGATATTGTAAGCTGTCTCTATCTCGTGCATCACGGCAGGAATACGGTAGGTGCCATCGCGCTCATCGGCAAAGTCATCTATTAACTCCCTCTTTGCATTCTGGTACTGGCTCAACTTCGACTGCGCATTGCTCAACTCTGCTTTCAATTGGTTAATCTTCGTGCGGTTGGCATTATACTGCGCCCGAAGGGATGCTGCTTCTTCAACACTCGCATAACTGATCTGTGCCAACAGGTTGTCATTCTCCACTTCAAGTGCATGAATCTGTTCCTGCAGACGGGTTACCTCGCTACCCCATGTACTAATGCCCTCGTCCAACTCTGATGTGTCGGCACCGCCTGAGAGCGTTGTCTCCATAGCATAGCGCTTGGAATCTTCGTCGAGGGCATGGCGCTGATTGCCGTTTTCCTTCCATGAGAAATTTCCTTCACCAAGTTTAGCCTGGTCGTGGCACTCCATGGTAAAGCTGACCGTTGAGCAGCCACGCATCCTTACCTCGTCAGCAGCCTGATAATAGTTCTTGCGATCCTTCCCGATTCGATAGACACGCCCCTCCTCGTTGTCGTTAAGCTCAGCAAGTTTTGCATTGAACTTCGCTTGCATGGCCTGTTCTGCATCGTACTGCGAGTCAAAGGTTTCCTCGTACACTTCCTCATAGACATTCCAAGTCTTATACACATCAATGTAATGTGCGTAGGAAAAGGCCGTCGTTCGACCTGACTTCGATTTATAGATACGCGAGGATGACATATAGTTATAGAAGGCATAGTGATACTTCGAATCACTGCTATTGAGTTCCTGGCACCGTGCACGGCTCCATCCTGCATAGCTCTCAGAGTTTCGCAAGGAGTTCTCGTAGTCGGCAGCAGTGTACTGATAGTTGGCATCTGACGTACCAACACGATACCACTCACCACCATACATGATGCTCTCACTGTCTGTAGGTGGAGCATAACTGCACACCTGCTCACTACCTGAATCACGCCAGTAGATATACCATCGCTGGGTATAATAGCGACCCTGCATCTCCTGAAGGTAGTCGCTGATATAAGAAGTTATGTTATAGCCGTCAAGCGTAAAGAGGTTGGCCACACCAGTACTGTCCGTCGAGAGAATCTGCTGCATCACCAGATCCTTGATGTTCGAGGGGTCAGAAAGCGTCTCATACATATCCTTGAAATCATGATAGAGCTGTAGTATTTCGCCGGGCCTTGAATGAAAGACACCCCCTACCCTGCTGGCATTCGTCCAGACACTATCAAGCACGGCTCCACCACCAGAGACAATTGCCCCACCAGCTGTCATGAGTCCTTCCAAGTCCTCTTCCAGATCTTCCTTCGTCAAACCATCACCGAAGTCAGCCAGATGATCCCACAAGGCAGTCCAGTCCACCTCACCAAGTTTGGTAAGGTCGAACAGTCCTTTCAGATTATCGTTGATGGCCAGGAAAGCGACGTCCTGAAACGACACTTTCCCGTTGGCCACCACTGTCTCGAAGGTCATACAAAGCTGTTTCACCTGCTCACAGGTGCGAAACAAATATGGTCCCCAATAGATGGCCTTCTCTGGGTTCCTGACAGCAAGTGCTGCCACATCCAGAATCTTTGGCATTATCTGAGCACTGACCATGGTATAGATACGCTTATAATAGAAGTTCTCCTCGGCATCACCGAAGAGTCCGGCATTCTGAAGAGCCTTCCTGTCGAGCCACTTCGATGCAAAGATACCTGCTGTAGAAACCTCCGCATTGGTATAATGGTCGAGAATCTTCTGCACGTCCTCGTCGTTCATCATCTCTGTAGCCGTCTCTGCAGCATAAGCAGCAGTCATAGCAGCCGTGGTCTTCAGGTCGATATTAACACTGTACCATCCCCCTGCAAAGAGGGGGACGGTCAGCATCTGGAAGAATATAATGAAAAATGAAACCTTACGCATGTATCATCTGTTTTTTAGGTGGCAGGTTCAAAACCTTACCCTGTTTATTTACAAGTTGTGCAAACTCCAGCGACTTACCGATACCACTGCGTTCCCAATCGCGCACAAAGGCCTCGATAGCCTGCTGATGGTTACAATTCAGCTCTCGCCGATAGAGTTTCAACGCCTCTTTCTCAGCCTTCTCCGTCGTATAGCTCATATAGCATTCTCGTGGTTCCTCGATGCCAAAGACATCGCCCTCTGTGCCTCGTTTGATAAAGACCTCCTTGAACGGCGAACGGCCTACCTTGTTGTCAAGACGGTTAATCGTGAAGATCTTCTTGCAGTCGATATCCGTCAGGGCCAGTGTGGCCTTGCTCTGGTCGAGCAGCATGAACACGTCGGAGTTGTTGATGATGGCCTCCTTGACGATAGGAGAAGAGGTGATATCCTGAATCTCCTGTGTCACCACACCCACCATTGCCCAATGCTTTCGGGCCGTCTTATACAGGTACTTGATGTACTCTGCCATAACTGGGGTGGCGATTGCCTTCCATGCTTCCTCAATGACCAGGCACTTGCGCACCTTGTTCTTGATACGCATCTTCTGGGTGAACACGTCCATGATGATAAGCACGATGATGGGGAACAGCACGGGGTCGTCCTTCACCTTGTCTATCTCAAAGACGATAAACTGTTCATCGAACAGTGAACCGTCCATGTCATTGTTCAGGGTATATTCCAGTGCACCGCCACGATAGAACGGCTTCAGGATGGCCGCGAAGTCATTGATCGGGAACTGAATGCTATCCTCATGGATAATCTGGGGAATACGCTGACGGGCAAACTCGTAATAGCTGTTGAACGACAGTTCCCGGACCCGTAAGCTCTTACGCTGCTGC
>ONTZ01000004.1 GCA_900320905.1 uncultured Prevotella sp. | reverse complement strand
ACTTGGTTCCGTTTCGCTGAGGTATAGAGCCACGACTTCTTAACTTTATAGATGCGCATGACTTCCTCGCCAGAAATGTAGTCGAGCACTTCGGATTCTTGTGCATTACTTTCCACATTCTTGGCATTTGCCTTTCTTTTCTTCGTTGTTGGCACAGATGCTTTCTTGGGCCTGTTCGTCGGCAAAACCCTGTGATACGGATTCCCTGTCAGCATCTTCTCAATATCAGCCTTTCGTATAAACGCCATACGACTGCTGATTCTCGATGCTGCCAGTTTCCCCTCGTTCACCAGCTTATACACATATTGCCGCGAACACCCCATCAGTATCGCAGCCTTGGCAAACGTCAGGTACTCCTGACATTGCAGGTCAATCACTGGCTCCACGGCATTCATAAAATCCAGCTGCCGCTTCTTTCTGGCTTCCTTCGCTTTCGTCTGACACTCCTCGCAGCAATATTTCTGCATTCCGTTCCTTGCCACGAACTCCTTCCCACAATACTTGCACTTTCTAACTTGCTTCATTTTCTTGTCACTTTTGATGGTTCAACGTACATTTTCTTTTTCCCTGCCGTTGAGTCAACCATGCTTCACGTTCGTCACCCTATGTCAACTCCGTCCGCGTCGTGACTCTCTCTGAATCCGTTCGTCCTGTTTTGTCACCCTTTGCACCCCGTCTGAGTCCACAGAATGACGATTTTCAGGCCTCGTAAATTCCTCGCGGTAGAAATACGTTGCAAAAATATACTGAAATTCGGTTACTACCAAATTCCAGCAATCAAGTGTTAAAAATCAAAAGTTATTGAGAATAAGCGATTTACACGTAGTTGGTATTAGATATTCCTAGTTATTTATACCCGTTTAGATACATGCACGGAATGCAAAGTCTCCAATACTTGTTACACTGTTTGGGATAGAAATAGATGTCAATTGTTCGTTCATAAAGAATGCATAGTTTCCGATGCTTTTTATACTTTCTCCAATAATATATTCCTCTACTTGATAGCCAAAATAATAGTTTAATGAAGTAAGTTGGTAGTCTTTTGAAACTATCGCACTGCTATTAATATCAACCTTTTTTAGATTGCAAAAGCCGAATGTCTCATGATAGATTGTTTCCACGTTTTTACCGATAGTAAGAGAGGTTAGGCTAGTGCAATAATAGAATGCCATATCTCCAATGCTCGTCACACCGTCTGGAACTGTTACAGAAGTTAGGGCAGTGCAACCAGAAAATGCTTTTTTTCCAATGGTCGTGACGCTGTTGGGGATGGTTATGGATGTCAAGTCGCTGCATCCGGCGAATGCACTTGCTGCTATGCTAGTCACTTTATAATTGATTCCTTCTACAGTTACCGATGACGGTATGACGAAATCTCCGCTATATTTCTTTGAAATGTATTTTACTACTTCTGCTGTTTTAGTATCGGAATTTAGGTTGTAATAGATGCCATCAATGAGATTGACTGCACTAACTGCCAATGGCAGTAATATCAATGCAACTAATAAAAGTATTTTCTTCATAATTTTGTCTTTTTTGTTATTATCCTTAATTATTGAATATATGCTCCCATCTGGCTGCAAAGTTACGACATTTTTTCGAATGTTGTATCATCACGGGGTCGGTTCTTCTGATCATTTTCAGGAGCCCGCCGTCTTGACTATGATTCATTACTGTTTTCATTCTCATTTCATTTATCTTGATAAGTGATTAGTAGCCCCCATGACCAGTTCGACGAGTAACTTCATTCATTTTACATAAACTTTTTGTCCATTAACTATATTCAATCCTTTCTGCAAGGAATTGAGTCGCTGACCTTGTAGATTGTAGATAGACTTAAATTTTTCAATTCTTGAATTCTTCAATTCTTGTATTCCTGTCGTTTCTGTTCCGAATTCACCAGTGAAGACCTCATTATTGTTCTCTATCGTTACGGTGTAAAGACCCTTTGCGTATGCAGAGATGTCGATGTTGAGGGCTACGATGCTGCCTGCATTGACGGCTTTCTCATAGACTGTCTTGCCAAATTCGTCAGTAATGCTAACCAGATAGTCATCGTCGAGTGGGTCAAGATTAATGCCTAACTGTTGGTCGTTGTATTCACCATATAGCGATTGCGCTTCCCCTCTCCTGATTCGTGCCTTGACCTTCGGTCGAGCCACGTCACGTTCGGAAGAGTTGATGTAAACATCGCTCTTCTCTCTCTTAATCCGTGCCTTTGGCTTCGTCTTGATTGTATGGGTGAAGTCGAAGCGTTTCTTCCGGGCTCCCTCAGGGGTAGCCTCATCCTCATATTCGTCGTTGAGGTAGATGACTTCATCACCAACGACACAGGACATCAGGAACAGTCCGTGCCCCACTTTTCCAGAATAGACATTTACGGTCGGACCATCAATACCTCCGACACCTTCCAGCCAAGTGGTATTGTAATTGTAATAAGGATCTCCATCAAAACACCACATAATGTCTCTATAAACGCCCTTAAAGCCTTCTAATCCTCCAGTTTGCTTTGGCCCTATCACGTATGGCTGATTATCAATAAACAGGGTATCATTGGCTTCGAGCGAGAAGTCGTACGTCATTCTAAATTGGTTTATCGCGTTATAAATGTACACTTTCTTGTCCTCTTCATACCATGCTCCAACATATCTTAAGGAGGGAATTTGTGACATAGCAGCATAATCAGGATGATTTGGGCTGACATATCGTTGGCACATCATCTGCATACAGGTCTTTCCATTGATGATCGTGTCGCCATCGAAGTAGTAGTAGTCAACCATTTTCACAATACCATCCGAAATACCAGCAGTGCTTCCCACCTTCCACACTTTACCTTCTTCGACAAACGGACGGTAATCATCCTTTATCTCCTCGATCCACTCTTTGGCGGATTCTGAACGGAAGATTTCTACACCATTTCTTTTTATCCAATGTACCTTATGGTAATCCAAACCGGGGGGAATTTCTGCGGGCTCTCTATAACTAAGAAGACAGGGATAGCGATTCAATTCTGCCACCTTTCCAATACCTCGAATTATTGTCCCCGAAAGGTTTTGCATGATATACTGGTAGGTTCTGCCTTCAATCTCAACGGTCTGACTATCACCCACAGGGATCGTTTCCTGACGTACTTCATAATCTTCCTCGTCCTGAACCATATGGGGTTTACCCTTCAGGTATTCTGTCACAATTTCCTGATTGCTGTCCCAGTCGAAGTTATAGAGAAGTATCTCCGTAGGGTATTCCTTTGCCAACAGCCACACCTTGTCGCCACTCTCCCGTACACATAAACCGCTGAATACATTGTCCTTCAACACTTTTTTATAGGTGATATCGCCAATAATGGTGTCAGTACCTATTTCATAAATGCATGCATTGACATTCTCCTGTTCCATAAATGGATCCACCACAATCTCTTCCCAAGTCATGCCTGTGGGGAAGTATTTTGGGGTGTCGAGATTGTTCGTCTGCTCTGGCAACGGATAGACAGGGCCTTTATAGATAGCCTTAAACTTATCGACCTCCGATGGTAGCACATAGATGTTTACATTCGTACTCATACCGCCAAACAGATCATCATCCATACATTCTGGATTAAGGACTCCTTTGATATAGATTTCTTCCAAACATTTGGTATCATTGAATAAATGCCAACCTAAGTATGTTACTTCTTCTGGTATCACCAATTTCCGTAAATACTTGTTGTGATGAAATGCACCGCTGCGAATAATAGTTACACCTTCTGGCACAGTGTAAGTCTCTCTTGGTGATGCAATAGGGTAGCCTAAAAGCATTGTTTTGTTCCCAGCGAAAAGCACTCCGTCAACAGAATTGAGCAAAGGGCAGCCCTCTTCCACTTCTATCCATTCTAATGATTTGCATTCACGGAAAGGATTGGCCCAGATGATGCCGTCTACGTCAAGATCAGTGCTCCTGATTGTCCTAGGAATGGTAATCGTGGTCACATAATCTAAATCCCCAAATGCGTTATGGTCTATACATGTCACGATATAATTCTCTCCTCCGTAGGTTACTTCCGAAGGAATGCGTATTTCTTTTTCTGCCGTTGTCCATTTCGTCAGTTTGGCCTTATGCATGACTTTCAGGAGATTGAAAGATATGCCGTCGATGATGACACTTTCAATTTTGTATTCTAACACCAAAGGCTTTCCCTCCGTCAGTTCTACCAGTCCTTTATACCACCAGCAGTTCAAATAAAAGCTATTCGGTTCCAAGTCATGTATGGAAAATGACACGTTATACGGACATATGCAATCACAATCATACTCACCTACTGGATTCACACTGATCGAAACTGAACAGGGTTCACCATCGCTGCTGCCGCTAATGCTGGACGTTATATTAAAGTCATCCGTGCAACAGTTACTTTCAAAGTTTAGCACTTGTACAGACAAGGTGCTTCCTTCTTTCGTTAGGACAATTGTCGGTACCCCCTGGGAGTCTTCCCCACGTGTCTTATTTAGGCATCCGCTGTTCTGCACGTTCGATACTGTCTGGGCACTTGCCAACATTGGTAAGAGTATCAAAATGAATAGGAATAATAGTTTCTTCATTGTCGTTATTGTATTTGTTATTATTTGCTATTGAGTATCTGTTCCAGAGTGATATCCGGATTGCTCTCTCCGAACACGTCCTTCTTCAATTTGAGTTTGCGATGCTGGACGGCTGAGACGGTGATGCAGTAGATGTTGCCGATGGTGCGGTTGCTGAGGCCGAGTCGTGTGAGGATACACAGACGGATGTCGTCTTCCTGCATCGTGGGGTACTGTTCGCGTATCTTGGCAAAGCGGTTGTTGTCGATGGCGTTGAGTGTCCGTTCTATCTCACTCCATTCGTGCGGATGGAGGGTGATGAGCGAATCGCCGTTTTGGTTGAGTTTCTTCATCACCTCCGTACGTTCAAGGATGATGCCTTGCAGGAATGTCACCACCTCATTGGCCTGATGCAACAACGTCTTCTGATGCTCGGCCTCCTGTTGAAGCCGGCGTTTCTCCTGTTCCTGCATACGGATGCGATAGCGAAGTGCCTGCACAACCGCAAGAAGGATGATCACCGAGGCAATGATGACAATCAGGAGCGTACGGCCATACATCTTTGAACGGTATTCCAGTTGTTGGTTCTCCATTTCCTTCCGCAATGTTGCCTGATAGTACTGGTCTTTCTGGCCAAGCGCCTTGTAATAGATGTCCTCTATCTGCCCGAAGGCCTCGTCCACGCTGTCCTCCAACTGTGTGGCTCCCATCCTTCGGAGGGCTATATTTGCGAGACTACTCTGCACGATATATGTCAGATGGACATCGTTACCTGAATCAATCCGCCGATAAACGGTTTCAGCAGAATCGAGCATATTCAGGCTGAGGTAACTGCGGGCCAGCACTTGTAAGGTGCCAGGTCGCAGATCGGTGGTCGCTGTTGATTCTGCCCGATGGGCGTAGTCGAGCGCCTGGCGATAATCTTCCTTGGCCCAGGCGATGTTTGCCAGACTGGTGAGTGTCTGACACATCAGGTCAGTCATCTGCTGTTTCTCAGCGATGTCGTAAGCACGATGGATGAAGTCGAGTGCTTCGTCGTATGATCCCTCCGTGTTGAACGCCACTTGTGAAGCGTATGTGCCAGCATAGTCGAGTAAGATGACATAGTTACGCTTGTCGTCGGGATGCTGCTCATAGACGCTCAGGGCTTTCTTCATCAGTCGCAATGCCTCCTCAGGGTTGCTCTGCGACAATGCCTCTGCCAATCGCTGGTACGCGATATAATAGGTGTGCCAATCCTCCGAAGCCTCCGCCAATTGGATGGTCTTTCGCAGCATGGTTTCACCCTGACGGATGCTGTCGTTGGCCAGAGCCGCCTCCGCTTCTTCCAGACAACGTGCTGCCGTCTGTGAATCCGCCCCCTGCTGTTGCTGACTGCAAGCAACCATCAGAATGCCTAAAATGAATATGTACAATGATCTTGTAAGCACAGTTATCAATTATTCATGATTTCTCGGTTGCAAAGATACGACATTATTTCGTAAGTTGTATCGTTTGCCTATGGAAAATTTTCAACCAAGAGAAAAATGGAAACTTCTGCAAATCAATGAATTATGAAAAACTGTACATTGCCCCCTATGGAAAATTTCCAGCAAAGGTATGGAAAGAGCAGTCAGTTTCACTACTAAGTAAGGGAAATCTGCTGAGTAAGGGGGATTTCCCCTGATTCATTTACTTGCTGCTTCCAGTTCTTTGCGGATGACATCGTTACCAGGGAAACCGATGTTCTTGAAGGTCTGTTCGCCCTTGGTGTTGTAGATGGCATAGGTGGGGATACCGTCCGACTCGTACTTGTCGAGGATGTAGGTGTACTGCTCGTTGGTCAGATAGTAGTGGTCACCGTCGATGTCCTTGAGCATCTCCTGCCATGTGTTCAAGGGTGATGAGGGCGGTGTGAGATAGACGAACTGCACGTTCTGCCCCTTCATCTCTTCTTTCATCGGCTTCATGGCCTTGTGACCAGCGCAACAAGGACCGCACCATGTGGCCCAGATGTCGATGAGCACCGCCTTACCCTTATACTTGTCGAGGATGGTCTGCAGGATGTTTTCTGGGGCTACGTCGTCGTACTTCTGATAGAACACATGCTCTGTGCTACCCAGTTCTTGGACTAATCGTTGCTGTTCTGCCTGATACTCGCGGATAATATTCTTACAGTCCTCACATATCATTATCTCGAGGAAATTGTTCAGCAAGTCCTTATATTCATCCCCCATGAGTGTCTGAACAAGTTTCAGTTCATTGTTATGGACATTCTTTTTCGCGGCATCCATGTCATAGTAACTCATCAATTCCGACTCCCAGAAAGCCAAACTGCAAGGCGATTTCGGCTCGTAGAGATACTTGTAAGTGTAGGCAATTTCCTCTTCCGAAAGAAGAAGCAGTTCCCTGTTTTTCTCACAATCCTCAAAATAATTGTCGTTGCCCCAACTTCTCACCGTTCCGTCTGGTGACATCACATAATGGCTATAAGTTCCAGCAAAGTTGTGTGTCCACTCTACGAAATGACTTTCTGCCTCCATACACAGCAGGTCTTTGGTTGCTGTGGTATAGTCCGAGGCCATAGCATCGGCAACGCGCTGGTTGAAGATGTCCGTCAGACATTGCAGACGCTCTTCCTTTGTCTTGCACTCCCTGACTTTGAGGTAGGTCTTTTCATCATCCTTGTAGGTCGTAAAAGCGTCGTATGCTTTTTGCATGTCCATATTGGTCTTGGCCAGATAGCCCTTAAAGGCGACAAATGGACATTCCTGACCGTCTGTGACTTTCATCAGGATCTCAGTCTCCTGACCAGGGGCGATGAGGATGGTAGGGAATGCTTTTATTTCATTGGGATATGTGATATCCCAAACGCCAATGCGAACCTGACGAGGCAGCCACAAGGGAATCTCTGCCGTGACTGTGCCGTCGTCGGCAAAGGGGAATTCCTTCTCGAAACGTGATTTGGAACATAGTGGCGTGAAGCCATGCACCATGAATTCCTTTTTCATCTCAGGCTTATAGCCCAAAAGTTTCACCTTGATAGTAGCCACGCCTTTATTAATCGTGGCGTCGGGCAGCGTCTCGTCCTTGGCATATTGCACATTCTTCCACTCGTCAGGAATCACCACTTCTTTTTTGTACTTAGAGTCGCAGATATTCCAGAAAGTAAAGGCTCCGTCGGAATAGCCTTCCAGGAAGTCCATCTCCTTGGTGTCGAGTGGCACGGGCTTGAAGTGCAGGGCCAGCTGATTCTGTGCCTGTTCTGCCATCGCGATGAAGGCAAGGAGAATGGTGAGGATGGTTTGTTTTTTCATTGTTCGTTTTGATTTGACACTGCAGACTAAGCGACCCCGTGATTCCTTTTATGCTTTCCGGACGCGGAGGGTCTGGACGATGCGACTCAGTTGGTTGGGGATGCGGATCTGCTGCGGACACTTGGAGAGGCACTCCTCACAGTCCTGGCAGGCACGGGCCCAGGTCTCGGCATTGGGCAGAGCCTTGCGGTAGCCCTCGATGAACTTCTGCTGGCGCTCGGTATAGTCGGCGGCAGAAGGCTCTGGCAATGGGAGGATATGACTGTTCACCGCCTCGTTGTAATAAGAGAAGTTGCCAGGGATATTCACACCGTAGGGGCATGGCATACAGTATTCGCAGGCAGTGCAAGGCACGGTGGGAACGCCCGACATCTGGTCGGCGATCTTCGCCAACAGCGCATTCTCTGCCTCCGTGCAGACCTCCAAGGGAGAGAAGGTCTTTACGTTCTCCTCCAGATGATCCATGCGGTTCATGCCACTGAGGGTGGTGAGGATATTCGGATGGGAACCCACCCAGCGGAAGGCCCAACGAGCCGTGCTGTCATCGGGGTGGACGGCCTTCAACTGATCCGTCAGTTCCTGCGCCATACGTCCGAAGGCACCGCCACGCAGGGGTTCCATCACGACATTCTGGATACCCAGTTTCTCACATTTGTTATAGAGATATTCTGCATCAGCATCCGATCGTCTGCCACCACGCATCGAGGCATGTGTCCAGTCGAGGAAGTTCATCTGGATTTGTACGAAGTCCCAATGGTACTCGTCGTTGTGGTCGAGCAGCCAGTCGAAGTCACGTACATCACCGTGATAGGAGAATCCCAAGTGCTTGATACGTCCTGCCTCGCGCTCTTTCAACAGGAACTCCAATACCCCATTGTCGAGGAAACGACCTTTCAGCGAGTCCATGCCCCCGCCGATGCTGTGCAACAGGTAATAGTCGATATGATCCACCTTCAACCGCTCAAACGACTGTTCGTACATCCGTTTCGACTCATCGAACGCCCAGAGGCGACGGTTCTTGCTCGACATCTTCGTTGCCACGTAGTATTTCTCCCTGGGGTGCCGTGAGAGGGCATTGCCCATCAGCACCTCCGACTGTCCGCCCATATACATCGGGGCGGTGTCGTAGTAGTTCACGCCATGCTCGATGGCATAGTCAACGAGTTCGTTCACCTGTTCCTGATTGTTGGGCAGACGCATCATACCGAAACCTAACAGGGAGATCTGTTCGCCTGAACCGTGCTGCACACGGTAGGTCATGCGGTTCTCAACGGCTTTCTTGTCTTTTTGTGCCAGTGCGTTCAGTGGCTCCATCGCCATCAGGGCCATCGCAGAACCTGTGCCGATGCCGAGTCTGCGAAGGAACTCGCGGCGCCCCATGCTTCTTTGATTATGATTCTCCATATCCTTCTATTTATGATTGTTGATGCGGCAAAGTTAAGGATATTTTTTCAAATTTGCAAGAAAAATGGATGTATTTCTGTTTTTTTTCATAAAAAGTTCGTATCTTTGTGCAGTCAAACAAAAACGAGTCGAATCATGAAGAGTAGAAGATTATTGCTGTTGTCCCTCTTGTGTGTGACAATAGGCATGGCCGCACAGAATCCGATGCGGTTGCAAGTAGGTGAAACAGAAGTGAGTGTGGAGTTCTATACGTCCTCGATTGTCAGGGTGACGAAGCACCCTGTGGGGAGTACGTTTGCAGGTGGAAATCTGGTGGTGGCCGCTCAGCCGGAGGCTGTGGAGGTGAGTCGCAACGGCAGTACCTTTTCCAGCAAGACGCTTATGGTAAAGGTGGATCCCAAGACGGGTGCCATCACTTTTTCCGCCAAGGGGAAGGTGCTGCTCCGTGAGAAGAAACTTGCTCTGACTCCCATCACAACGGGTAACGATGCAGGTAGGTATCAGGTGCAGCAGGTCTTCACCCTCGACAAGGATGAGGCCATCTATGGCCTGGGTACTATCCAGAACGGCAAGATGAACCGTCGTGGTGAGCACAAGCGGATGGAGCAGTCGAATCTCGAAGACTTCCAGAATGTGTTGCAGAGCATCAAGGGCTGGGGCCTCTATTGGGATAATTATTCGCCAACGATGTTTGACGATGATGCCAACGGGATGTCGTTCACCTCTGAGGTCGGTGGGGGTGTCGATTATTATTTCATGTATGGCGGCTCTGCCGACGGGGTCATCGCCCAGATGCGTCACCTGACAGGCGATGTGCCTATGTTCCCTCTCTGGACATACGGCTACTGGCAGTCGAAGGAGCGTTATAAGACCGCTCGTGAGACGGAAAGCATCGTCGATAAGTACCGTGAGTTGCAGGTGCCTCTCGATGGCATCATCCAGGACTGGCAGTACTGGGGCTCGAACTATCTGTGGAATGCGATGGACTTCCTTTCTGAGGATTTTTCCAATGGTGAACAGATGATCAAGAACGTGCACCAGAAGCACGCCCATTTCATGATCTCCATCTGGGCCAGTTTCGGACCACAGACCCAGCAGTTCCGTGAACTCAACGAAAAGGGTCTGTTGATGCCTTTCGAAACCTGGCCCCAGAGCGGTATCTCCCATATCTGGCCGCCACGCAGGGACTATCCCTCTGGTGTGAAGGTCTACGATGCTTTCAGTCCTGTGGCTCGTGATATCTACTGGAAGCACCTGAAACGCCTCTACGACTACGGTACGGATGCGTGGTGGATGGACTCTACCGATCCGGATTTCTTCGATCCCCGTGAGTCGGACTACCAGCATAAGGTCTATGGTGGTACCTGGCGCTCGCAGCGTAATGCCTTCCCCTTGGAAACGGTGCGTGGCATCTACCAGTCTCAGCGCAAGGATTATCCTAACGCCACTAAGCGTGTCTTCATCATGACACGTTCCTCGTACGCTGGACAGCAGCACTACGGCTCGAATATGTGGAGTGGTGACGTGAACTCGTCGTGGGACATGCTGCGCAAGCAGGTGCCTGCCGGACTGAGTTTCTCGCTGACGGGCAATCCCAACTTCAATACCGACATCGGCGGCTTCTTCTGCAGTTCCTATAATACGAGGGGCAGTGGCTCCGCTCCGAAGAATCCGCAGTTCCAGGAACTCTACGTGCGCTGGATGCAGTACGGCCTGTTCTGTCCCGTCTTCCGTAGTCACGGTGCCGATGCACCCCGCGAGATCTGGCAGTTCGGACAGAAGGGCGAGCCCGTCTATGATGCCATCGAAAAGATGATCCGTCTGCGCTACCGCCTTATACCTTATTTATATAGTACCGCCTGGCAGGTGACCTCTAACAACGACAGTTATCTGCGTCCCCTTTTCAGTGACTTCGCTGCTGACCGCAAGGTGTGGGACATGACGGACGAGTTTATGTTTGGTCGCAGCATCCTCGCTGCTCCTATCGTCGATCCGCAATATACGGAGGAAAAAGTGATCCGCACCAATGCGATGACAGGGTGGGATAGGAATGAAGTGAAAAGTGATGGAGTGAAAAGTGAAAAGTTGGATTGGACGGCTACGAAGACGGCCACGAAGTATCTGCCGAAGGGGACTCTCTGGTATGACTTCTGGACGAACCAGACCTATAAGGGCGGACAGGACGTGACGCTGCAGACCACCCTCGACCGCGTGCCGATGTTCGTCCGTGCAGGCAGTATCCTGCCCCTCGGCCCTGAGATGCAGTATGTGGGCGAGAAGGCGTGGGATAATTTGGAAATTCGCATCTACCCAGGTGCTGATGGTACGTTCACCCTCTATGAGGACGAGGGCGACAGTTACAACTACGAGAAAGGTATCTACAGCACCATCGCCTTCCGTTGGAACAATGCCAAGAAGACGCTCATCATCGGTGCTCGCCAGGGTAACTATCCTGGTATGCTCACGTCGAGGACATTCACCGTGGTTTGGCCTGATGGCACCACGAAACAGATCAACTATCAAGGACAGGAAATCATAATCAACAAATAAATATGAAGAAACTATTCATCACATTCGCCGTCTGTCTGACAGCATTATCAGCAACGGCACAGCAGCACAAGTTATGGTACGACAAGCCCGCCAGTCAGTGGCTGGAGGCCTTGCCCGTGGGCAACTCCACCCTCGGAGCGATGGTCTATGGCGGGACGGATACCGAGGAGATCCAACTGAATGAGGAGACGTTCTGGAGCGGTTCGCCCCACAATAACAACAGTCCCGAGGCGAAGGCCTACCTGCCTCGTGTGCGACAACTGATCTACGATGGCAAGGAGAATGAGGCGCATGCCCTCATCGACAAGTACTTCTTCAAGGGTCCTCATGGCATGAAATACCTGCCCTTGGGTTCCTTGAAACTGAAACTGGAACACAAGGATGTCAGCGACTATCATCGTGAACTGGATTTAAGCACTGCTCTTGCCACCACTTCTTATAAAAGTGATGGTGTGAAGTACGAGCGTACCGTCTTTGCCTCGCAGACGGATAGTGTCATCATCATCCAGTTGAAGGCCAGCAAGAAAGGTGAATTGGAGTTTGACATGAGTTTCACGACACCGTTGCAGGCACAGGTGTTTACCGTTTCTTCCCACGAGGGTATCAAGGGTACCGTCAACGAACTGGCTGCCATTGTCGATGGTGTTGACCACGAAGGCATCAAGGCGGGTCTGAAGGCCGAGTGCCGTATCCTGGTGCAGGCGGATGGTGAGGTGAAGCGCAATTTGGAGTCGATAGAGGTGGATGATGCCACTACTGCTACCATCTATATCTCTGCCGCTACCAACTTCGTGAACTACCACGATATCAATGGCACTCCAGTGAAGAAGAACAACCAGCGTCTGGCCTCGGCCTTTGCGAAGCCTTACAAGCAACTGCTGAAATCGCATATCCAGAAATACCAGCAGCAATACAATCGCGTCAGCCTTAGCCTAGGCAATCCTAGGACTCCTAGGAATGCCTATTCCCTTCCCACAGACCAGCGCCTCGCAGCCTTTGAGAAGGATCCCACCGACCTCGATATGGTGTCGCTGATGATGCAATATGGCCGTTATCTGCTGATTTCAAGTTCTCAGCCCGGTGGACAGCCTGCCAATCTGCAAGGTATCTGGAATGCACAGGTGAATGCACCATGGGATGCGAAGTACACCATCAATATCAATGCCGAGATGAATTACTGGCCTGCCCTCGTGGGCAATCTTGCTGAGACGCAGCAACCGCTCTTCTCGATGATCCGCGACCTGAGTGAGACGGGTGCAACAACGGCGCAGGAGATGTATGGCTGCAAGGGTTGGGTGGCCCATCACAATACCGACCTCTTCCGTGTGTCAGGTCCTATCGACGGCACCACGTGGGGTATGTTCCCAACAGGCGGTGCCTGGTTGACAACGCATATCTGGCAGCACTACCTCTATACGGGCGACAAGGATTTCCTGGCTCAATACTACGATGTGATGAAGGGGGCTGCTGACTTCTTGGTGGACTATCTGCAGACCTATCCCGCGAATGGTGAGGTGAAGAATGCCGCCGGTTGGCTGGTGTCTGTGCCTACCGTCTCGCCAGAGCACGGCCCGTTGGGCAAGCGCACCACCGTGACGGCTGGTTCCACGATGGACAACCAGATTATCTTCGATGTCTTCACACAAGTCCTCGCTGCCGCGAAGGTGCTGGGTAAGGACAACTCAGAACTCGCACCGCTCAGTGCAGCCCTGAAACGCCTGCCGCCGATGCAGATTGGTCGTTATGGCCAGTTGCAGGAGTGGATGATTGATGGCGACGACCCCAAGGACGAGCACCGTCATATCTCCCATCTCTATGGTCTCTATCCCTCGAATCAGATATCTCCCTATTCGCATCCTGACCTCTTCACCGCTGCTGCCAATACGCTGAACCAGCGTGGCGATATGGCGACGGGTTGGAGTCTGGGTTGGAAGATTAACTTCTGGGCGCGTATGCTCGACGGCAACCATGCCTTCAAGATCATCAAGAACATGTTGCATCTGTTGCCGGACGACCGTTCGATGCGCAGCCATCCTGACGGACGTACCTATCCGAACCTCTTCGATGCGCACCCGCCGTTCCAGATCGATGGTAACTTCGGCTGTGCCGCCGGTGTCTGCGAGATGCTCTTGCAGAGTCACGACGGTGCCGTCCATCTGTTGCCTGCCCTGCCCGACGACTGGGCCAGTGGCGAGGTGAAGGGTTTGCAGGCTCGTGGTGGTTTCACGGTAGATATGAAGTGGCGTGAAGGCAAACTCCAACAGGCGGTGATCCGTCCCACAATCGGTGGCACGCTCCGTCTGCGTTCCTATGTGCCGTTGAAGGGCAAGGGTCTGAAACCTGCTCAGGGTGATTGTCCCAACGATTTGTTGCGTCCTGCCGACATCCAGCAGCCGCTCAGGTCTGCGGAACTTTCTACTTTCGAGACACTTCCCATCCGTAAGGTCTACGAGTACGATATCGAAACTGTTGCAGGGAATAATGTTATTTGTAACCTTGGAGACGATTGAAACAAACGCGAAAATAAATGTAACGCAAAACAAATAGGATGTTACTAATTTGCTGTATCTTTGCAGCGTCAAAATGACAGAATAGAATTGTTTTAGTTATATTAGTATTAGTAGTTAGTAGTTTTTCCTACTTCGGGGCAATGAAAAGCGTTTCTATTGCCCCGTTGTTGTTTTCAGACGCGAACGTTTATCTGAACCAAATAGAATTTACCAAACAATATAGAAAATGAAACATTACTTATTATCCCTTTCTTTTGTGTTGTGCGTCAGCCTGAGTGTGACTGCACAGACACTGCCGTATCAGAATCCGAACCTGAGCGCCAAGGAGCGCGCCAAGGATCTCTGTGGTCGTCTAACCCTTGAAGAGAAGGCCATGCTGATGCTCGACGAGAGTCCGGCTATCCCCCGTCTCGGTATCAAGAAGTTCTTCTGGTGGAGCGAGGCTTTGCATGGTGCTGCCAATATGGGCAACGTCACCGTATTTCCCGAGCCGATAGCGATGGCCTCGTCGTTTAACCCTGCATTATTATATAAGGTGTTCGACGCAGCCAGCACGGAGTTCCGTGCCCAGTACAACCGTCGTATGATTGAACAGAAGGGCGAGGATGAGAAATTCCACAGCCTCTCTGTCTGGACACCGAATGTCAATATCTTTCGTGACCCCCGATGGGGACGCGGACAGGAGACCTACGGCGAAGATCCCTATCTGACCTCTGTGATGGGTGTGCAGGTGGTAAAGGGTCTGCAAGGGCCTGAGGAAACGAAGTACCGTAAACTTTGGGCCTGTGCCAAGCACTATGCCGTCCACAGTGGTCCAGAGTACACACGCCATACGGTGAACATCAACGATGTGTCCGCACGTGACTTTTGGGAGACCTATATGCCAGCCTTCCAGGCCTGCGTGCAGGATGGTAAGGTGCGTGAGGTGATGTGTGCCTACCAGCGTCTCGACGACGATCCCTGCTGCGGCAGTAACCGTCTGCTCCAGCAGATCCTGCGCGACGAGTGGGGCTTCCAATACCTCGTGGTCAGCGACTGTGGCGCCGTCAGCGACTTCCACATGAACCACAAGAGTTCCTCTGATGCCGTCCACGGTTCTTCGAAGGCTGTGCTTGCTGGTACCGATGTGGAGTGCGGCTTCGACTATGCCTATAAGAGCATCCCTGAAGCCGTAAAGAGAGGCTTGCTCTCCGAGGCTGAGGTCGATAAGCATGTCATCCGTCTGCTCGAAGGCCGTTTCGATCTGGGTGAAATGGACGATCCCTCACTGGTGGAGTGGTCGAAGATCCCTTATTCTGCCATGGACTCCAAGGAGCATCGGCAGATTGCCCTCGATATGGCGCGTCAGACCATCGTGCTGTTGCAGAACAACAACAATATCCTGCCCTTGAAGAAGAATGCAGAGAAGATAGCCGTGATTGGTCCCAATGCCGACGATGCACCAATGATGTGGGGTAACTACAACGGTATGCCCAACCATACCGTCACCATCCTCGACGGCATCAAGGCCAAGCAGAAGAAACTCGTCTATCAGAAGGGCTGTGACCTGACCTACGACCAGATTTTCGACTGTCTGTTGGCTTCACAGTGTGAGTCGGGTGGTAAGAAGGGTCTGAAGGGTACCTTCTGGAACAATACGGAGATGGAGGGTAAGCCCGTCACCACGCAGTACTACACCACGCCGCTGGCTGTCACCACGGCAGGTATGCATAACTTCGCCCCTGGCGTGCAGATTGAGGATTTCTCTGCGAAGTACGAGACTGTCTTTACACCCAAGGAGTCGGGTGAGTATGTGGTAAACGTAGAGGGCTGCGGACATTTCGAACTCTATATCAACGGTGAACAGAAGTTCCGTCAGCACACCTGGCGCACGACTCCTGTCCGCACTGCCATCCAGGCCGAGAAGGGAAAGAGTTACAATATCGAGGTACGGTTCCAGTTTGTGAAGACGTGGAACGCCAACCTGAAGATCAACGTCGCCAAGGAGCGCACCATCGACTACCAGCAGATCATCGCCCAACTCAAGGGCATCGACAAGGTGATCTTCGTGGGTGGTATCTCTGCAGCCCTCGAAGGTGAGGAGATGCCTGTCAACATCGACGGCTTCAAGGGTGGCGACCGTACGCATATCGAACTGCCCAAGGTGCAGCGCGACTTCCTCAAAGCACTGAAGGAGGCTGGCAAGCAGGTGATCTTCGTCAACTGCTCCGGCTCCTGCATCGCACTGGAACCAGAGACCAAGACTTGCGAGGCCATCGTACAAGTATGGTATGCCGGTCAGGAGGGTGGCACCGCCATTGCCGACGTGCTCTTTGGCGACTACAACCCCAGCGGTAAACTGCCTGTGACATTCTACAAGAACAGCAGTCAACTGCCTGATTACGAGGACTACTCGATGAAGGGCCGCACCTATCGTTACTTCACCGATGCCCTCTTCCCCTTCGGCTATGGTCTGTCATATACTCAGTTCGAGTTGGGCGAAGCCGCAATATCCGGAACCTCTGGATCCGGCTTCTCTATCTCTCTCCCCGTGAAGAACGTGGGTCAGCGTGACGGCACGGAGATCCTGCAACTCTATATCCGCAACCTGCAGGATCCCGACGGCCCACTGAAGAGCCTCCGTGCTTTCGAGCGTGTCGATGTGAAGGCAGGACAGACGGTTACCGCCAAACTGCAGTTAGATCGCCAGAGTTTCGAGTTCTGGGATGCAGAGACCAACACCATGCGAGTGAAGCCTGGCAAGTATGAGATCCTCATCGGTACCAGTTCGCAGGACAAGAATCTGCTGAAGCCCATCGTCACTGAAATCCAATAAACAAATAAATAATCCCCGAAAGCCGAAAGGACTTTCGGGGATTATCTTAGAGTAGTGGGCCTCTTACGAGCTACCTAACTCGCATCACTGTTGTCATTAAACGAATTAACTGTTACTCCCCACCAGAACTCAGTTTATCCACCATAGCCTCAAGATCTTTAATTTTTGTTAATAGCATTTCAATATTTTCTTTTAACCTATTAGACAATTCATAGACTTCAGCTTCATGTTGCTTTTTTAGGCCCCAAGCCAGGCTCTCTACTCTTTCAATCTGAGCGGAATGCATTTCGATATTCTCCTTATTGGCATTGACAGACTCCACCAGACTTTCTATGCTCTGACCGGAGAAATTCACCTCACCATTATTAAAGGAAATGTTCTGCAGTTCGTTAGGTCCTATGGTAACGGTAGTACCATTGGCCAAAGTGAGAACCATACTATAAGTATTATTGTTTTGTGCGCTTGCACTGAATGTTAAGACGATTGCCGCAATGAGCGACAGGAAAAATCTCTTCTTCATAATTATGTTTGTTTAAAGATATTGTTAACTGAATGAATAATTGTCTCGTTTATTGTTTTATGAGCATGTTGACGATCTCCACGATATCGGCGGTATTGACCACCCCATCGCCGTTCACGTCAGCCGCCGCCTGCTCAAACCTGTCACTCGGTTTACCCATCATGGCATACACCAACTCCACAATGTCGGCAGCGTTCACAGCATTGTCAGCATTGGCATCGGCCTTACTGGGTGCTCCCTTGAAGTCAAAGGCGGTAATCTCACTGACTGGCACATCAATAGGAGTCGATGACTCGCTGGTAGTGATGTGAAGTGCATCGTTAGAGTAGGTGATGACGGGATTCTGATTCAGCGGGATGACCAATGGTTCCCCATTCACCATGAGCGTCACTGTCCTCACGTCTGCAGCCTGAACAGGCAATGTCAAGGCAAACAAAGAAGACAACAGTAGTTTGCGGATTGGTACTTTTTTCCTCTTCATAATTCCATAATTTTATAGCTTACTTGGTTTGTTGATTGCAAAGTTAGGAAAAATAAACTAAACGACCAAATTTTTCTGCAGAAAAGCCAATCCTCGCCATCCCTTTTCACCTTAGGAGGATCGGGGGGGCATGGGTAACAGGAGGGACTCTGTTACACTTTAGTTATTGCTCCTATACGCCCGATAGTCTGCTATGGGTGCCACTATCATCGGATGGCGCGTAGCAATACGATAGGCCATGCCTATCTGTCTGAATTCGTCTAAGAAAGCGTCGAGATACGTGTCATCAGTAAACCGCTGCATCAGGCTGATACAGAAGGTGCCGCCCACGGCACTCATCTCAATGGTGAGGGCATACGGCGTATAGGCCTCTGTGTACATCTCGCTGACGTATTGTTCGGCTGCACCCAGATTGGCTTTGCCGACGTAACTGACACAGGTTGTGGCTGCTGATGTTACGACACTATAGGCTTTGGCCATTGCCTGATGGCGTTCCTCAAGGGTGGAAATTTTTTCGAACATGTCTTGTGTATTCTGAGTTTGCCAGAAATTCTCAATGACATTGTCTGCGTTCGACTGTAGAGCCACCATGCCTCGGAATATGGTCTTCTGCGTATCAAGATCCATCCCTCGCATCTCATCGTTCAGGGTCAGGCGGAGTGCTGATGCCAGTGTTTGGCCGGCCTGCGGACAGCCAAGGGCAGGACGCTGGTTGATGGCCAGTGCCACCATCGGCACACCTTCCGTCGTGTCTGGATGCAAACGGGCAATGGCACGGGTAAGCAATAACGACACGAGCGTAGCAGGCGAAGTGTCGCCTGAGGACACATACTTCATCATCTCTTGCTCTTCAACAAGAATGTTGATGGTTTCCACAGCCTCGTTTACCGTTGTCTTGGCCTGTGTCGATAGATTGATGCAGCGCGGCCGTTCCGGAAGGGGCAGCGGGTCCAGGTGGTCGGGCTTAGCCTGTGCTGCAGGGTCTTCCCATTCCTTAGGGCTGATAGTGTCGCCAGCCACACGAATGTTCGCCATATTCATTCCTTCAGGTGTAAGAATACGCTCCACATGAACACCCTTTGGCAATGTTATTCTTTCACGACTCAGCGTCGCATCATAGCGGCGGCGAGAATATTCGTAAAGCAAGGTGCGGAGGATGTTGTAGGCTCCTGTGCCGTCGGTCAGGCAGTGGAAGAAATCTAATGCGATGTACTTGTCCCAATAACAGAATGCCAGCAGATGGTTGTTCGACTCTGGGCCAATCAGTCTCACTGGTTCTTCCCCTTCGTTTACCACCCACGGCTCACTGTTGTCTTCGTACACGAAATATTCCGTACCTTCAGTATCTTTTCTAATGCCGAGTTTCACTTGATAATATGGATAACGCTGGCGCGTTGATTCTACTGCCTGACGCAATAAATCGCCGTCAACAGGACCCCTCATCTTCAGTGTCATTCTGACTGTCCAGAACATCTGTTCTCCAGCCCATGTCAAGTAGAATCGCTCAGAAAGCAGTTTTTTTCCTTTATTATAACTCATAACTGTGGTTCCTTCTATCAGACAGAGGTTGGCTCTGCCGCATTACTGGTGGCCTTACCTTCAACGATCCTGTCTTTAATTGTTATCGTGAATTCTCCGTCTCCACACTTCATTTTTCGTTTGCAAAAATAGATAAAAAAAACGAAAGTGCAAAATTTTCGGCGAATTATTTAAGATTTATCGGACACCAATAAATAATAAAGGAAAAATAGAAAAAGGGGCGTTCTGGCTCTGCCGCCATTACTGGTGGCCTTCATCACCCCACGGCTCACACCGCTGTAGTTTAAAATTTAAGGGATAGTGTTAAATAATATCTTTTGTCGGCGCACCTCACCAAAGGCTCCGAGACTTCCGCGTTCATCCTTAACATCCCCGTGACGAACACCGGCAGGCGTGACGGCAGCGAGACTCTGCAACTCTACATCCGCGATCTCTCCGACAAGGAGGGCCCGCTGAAGAGCCTCCGTGCCTTCGAGCGCGTCAGCGTGAAGGCCGGCCAGACCGTCACGGCCACGCTCCGACTCACCCCGAAGAGTTTCGAGTTCTGGGATCCCCAGACCAACACCATGCGCACCAAGTCTGGCCAGTACGAGATCCTCTACGGTACCAGTTCGCAGGACAAGGACCTGAAACGGCTCACCGTCACTCTATAAGCAAACGAGCCTCAGCAGTCCGCCGAGGCTCATTTTATAGTATGTCCGCTCAGCAAATCTTAAAAAATCTTATAAAATCGACCAGAATAGAAGCAGTTATTAAAAATTTATTTATATTTGCACCCAGTAATATTAATATTTGTATAATTCTATTATTTATTTTTTTAAATTTATTGAGTATGAAAAAGTTAATGATGATTGCCGCCATGATGCTCATGAGCGTCGGCGCATTTGCTCAGGGACAGTTTGCTATCGGTGCTAATGCTGGTGTTGCCCTTTATGGCAATCACTACAATCCCTTCGGAGTAGGTGCAAAACTGCAGTATGAGTTTGTTGAGAACCTCCGTGCTGAGGCTGCCTACAACTTCTGGTTCAAGAAGGACGATGCTGGTGTGATGGATATCGACCTGAGCCTGCAGTATCTGATTCCCGTTGCCGACAAGGTGAAGGTTTATCCCCTTGCCGGTGCAAACATTGGCATCACCCACGGAAGTGCCATAAAGGATATTTTTGGTAAGCAGCAGTCCATCTTTGGTTTTCAGGTTGGTGCCGGTATCGAGTATTTCCTGACCGACAACGTGAAGGTAAATCTCGACGCTAAGTATCAGCGCAACAAGAAGACAAAGCAAGGCATTGAGATGAAATACGACGGTCCTGTCATCCAGGCAGGTATCGCCTACGCTTTCTAAATCCGAGCGATTTGCTGAAAAACAGAGAGCCTTGCAGTGATTCCATTGCAAGGCCTTTTTTGTGCCGTTTCGCCCTGTTTTGAAAAATAGATAGTAAATTGTTTGGAACTTTCAAATATTATCCGTATCTTTGTCCCCGATAAATATATTTTTCACCATTAAACAGATTTGATTATGAAAAGAGTTGTTTTAATGCTTGTGGTGCTGGTGGCCTTCGCAGTGAACGTGAATGCTCAGGGATTCCTGAACAGACTGAAGGATAGAGCGGTAAAAGCCGCTGAGAATGCTGTGGAGCGCAAGGTGGAGAGTAAGGTGGAACGTACCACCGACGATGCGATGGACGAAGTCCTCGACGGAAAGAAGTCCAGCAAGAAGTCGAAGAGTTCCAAGAGCAACGATGCGGACGACGACGAGGACGAGGCTGCTGTTGATGACTACAAGAACGACACCAAGAATGTCAAGAGCGACTTCGTGCGTGGCTCAGTAGTGATGTTCGAGGATGACCTCGCTGGTGAGCAGATTGGTGAGTTCCCCTCCAAGTGGGATCTCGTCAGAGGTAGTGCCGAGGTGGCCAGTATCAATGGCGCAAAGTGTATCGAGATGGACCAGCGTGATTCCTGGATTGCTCCGCTTGTCAAGGGAGGCATCAAGAACTACTTAGGCGATGTGTTTACCATTGAGTACGACATGCTGTATGACGACAGAAAAAAGGATGGCTGCGCTTCGATAGAACTTGATATCATGCACGAAAAATCGCCTCGCGACAATGAGTTGTTTACTGTTACATATAATACTTGTCATGATAAACAAGCATACGATTGTACTTATTGTCTAACCTCTGAGCCTTCTTTCAATAGTAAAGATGGACACGCAACTTCTGCAGAAACTACAACTAATAATGATGGTCGCTGGCATCACTTTGCCCTCTCGTTCAACAAGCGTGCCATCAAATTCTATGTCGATGGCAAACGTCAGATCAATGTGCCGAATGCAAAGCCTGGTGCAGGATGGGTGACATGGTTCGCCAGTGGTGGTACCAGTCCTGTCTATATAAAGAATGTGGTGATCGCCAAAGGTGCCGTTGATCTCTATGAGCGCAATGCCACAGACATCGACGCTAAGGTGGCTGCCGTTGAGAAGGCCATTGCCGAGACGGGTAAGTTCGTGACGAACAACATCCTCTTTGAGACGGCTAAGGCTACGCTGAAGCCCGAGTCGATGGAGGAGATCCAGAAGGTGGCTGAGTATATGAAGAAGAACCCCAGCGTTCGCTTCGAGGTGCAGGGCCATACCGACAATCAGGGCTCCGACGCTGTGAACGATCCCCTGTCGCAGCAGCGTGCTGAGGCCGTGGTAAAGGCTCTCGAAGGCTTAGGCGTGGATGGCTTCAACCTCCGTGCTGTGGGTAAGGGCTCGCACGAGCCCGTCGCAGACAATAAGACCGACGAGGGCCGCGCCAAGAACCGTCGCGTGGAGTTTATCAAGAAGTAATAGTTATTTAAATAATCCCCGCCAGATCTCCTGACGGGGATTATTGCCTGAATTTTAACCCCTAACCAACAAATTATGAAGAAACTGAGTTTTGTATTGATGTGTATCGCAGCCCTCGCACTGACGGCCTGCGGTGGAAAGAGCGGCAGTAGCAGTTCAAGTAGTGACGAATCTGGTAGCAGCAGTGCCAGTGGCCTGGCTGACGGCAAGTGGCCCGCATCCATCTACGACAAGTACGGCATCCCTGAGATTGAGACGAAGGGACGCATCGTGTTTACGAACTTTGACTCCAACGACAATTCCTACCAGTATCAGGTAGATTATAACGGTGTGACCAAGGAAGAGATGCAGGCCTACGTGAAGAAACTGCAGGAGAAGGGTTTCCGTGTGCCCAAATATACGCAGGAACGCATCGACAATGGTCGCAGGGATTCTGATGCCCTACTGTATCTGCCTGGCGAGAAGAACGACATGCGGCTCAGGCTGTGCTTCGACTTCGAGACTCCCATGAGTTTCGAGTACTATGCCGACGAGCCTAATCCTGCCTTTGAGGTTGTAGAGAGGGATGAGGAATACTATATCGACTACAACTTCTCCGTATCGCTCAATCCGCTGAAGAATCAGGTGGAGAGCGAAGGCTCCTTCGATGCACTCGGCATCAAGGCTGAAGACCTGGGCGGTATCCCCAATGTGCGTTCGGTGAAGATGGGTAGCGGCTCCAATGGCGGAACGATTGCCGTCAGTTTCTTCGGTGACCATCAGTTGGCTGAGGGCGATATGGATGCCATCCACAACAAACTGGCTGAGGTCTTTGAGGCCAAGGGTGTGAAATGCTATCACACTTTCAGCGGCAAGGAGATGACTGCTGAGCAACTGAAGGCCGACAAAGTGCGCAGTTATGTGGTGGAAAAGGACGGTAAGAAATATCAGATGATGGGAATGTCGGATGACCGCATCGGCGATTTCGGTGGCGGCATCGACTTCCGTTTCATGATCACCAAGAAATAGCCTTTCGCATGTAGGATGGTTGTATGCTGAAACGACTGGCGATACTCCTCTGGGTCGTAGCATTGTGGAACAGTGCTACGGCTCAGTCTCAGTTGAAACGCTACGATACGGATTTCCGCCTGTCGCAGAAGAACTTTGTGATGACCGTTCCTATTGAGATCGAGCGGGGCCAGATATACCTGCCCGTCACGATACAGGGGCGGCAGTATCGTTTCAAACTCGATACGGGTGCCAGTCAGGGTGTCATATACGATGATGTCGACATTGAGGGTCTGAAGGTACTGGGTTTCATCCAGTCGGAGGATGCTGCAGGGCAGAGCCGTCGGGTGACGACGGTGGAGTTGCCTCCGTTCCGCCTCGACAGTCTGACCATCAGTGGCTTCAAGGTACAGCGGATGCATCGTCTGGTGATCCGTGAGGACGAGGATGGTATCATTGGCTTTGCTCTCTTTCATCGTGGACTGGCTGCGAAGATCGACACCCGTAACAGTGTGATGATCCTCACAGACCGCAAGAAGTATTTCCGAAGGGAACAAGGCGAGGCGCTCAAATATCGCCTGAAGTGGCATGTACCTTATATTAATATATGCCCATTTGTAGGTACTCAGGATGAGGCGCTTTTCGATTCGGGCAGTCCGTTGCTCTATGCCGTCAACGGACAGCGTTTTGCCCAGATGCAGGCATCCGTCCCCTCTGTGGAGCATCAGATAGAAGGCATTACTTATGGCAGTCACGCCATAGGCCACTTTGGAAGTGAGCGTTCACATCAGATCATACTGCTGTCGCTTGACAGTCTGAGATGGGGTGACTTTATATTGCAGGAGGTACATTGCGCCACTATTCAGGGCGGTTCGCATATTGGCGCGTCCCTGCTACGATACGGTGCGATGATCATCGATCCCTTCCGCAAACAACTGGTCTTCCAGCCTTACGACGGACAGACATCCTGTGTTGTGGCGAATCGCCGCCCGGATGTTGTTATCGTTGAGAAGGATGGAAAGGCGATGATTGGGATGGTGATGGAGCAGGGCAGGGCCTGGCAAGCCGGCTTCCGCCACGACTATATCATCGAGAAAGTCGATGGAGAGCCCATCACATTTGATCAGTTCAATAGTTATCGCTGGGTGAAGGATCAGGAGTATGAGTTTACCCTCCGACTGCCTATCGGCATCCTCACTACCCTCCGCTCCATCTGGCCCCTGCAGTATAATCAGAAATAGGCTAGGCAATCCTAAGCAATCCTAGGGAATCCTAGGCTATCCTAGGAAAACCTAGGACAGCCTAGGACAGCCAAGAATATCCTAGGGCTGCCTAGAGTTTCCTAGCCTCTAGTTCTTCTATCCTCTGCTTCAATTCGACATTTTCAGTTTTCAGGCGCTGGATCTCGGCTTCCAGGGAGCGCAGATAGGTGTCCTGCTGCTGGCGAAAGCCCGTGCGGGCAGCGTGCATGCGCTCCTTGATGCCACCCTCCTTCACAAATCGCTGCTCCAATTTCTCGATATAGGCGCACATCATCTTATCTGTCTGGTGGCAGAGTGTGAGTAGTAGGTTAGCCATCTCTTCATCGTTCATCTTTAATACCAACGGGGCGTATGCATCATAGTCATTATGCGTGTGGCAGAAATCACGAAGTCGCTGCTGGCGTTCGCTGTCGGCTGGCCAAAGCGAAAGATGATGGGTGTTCAGATAGTCGTGATAATCAGCCCGCAATTCTTGGAGACTGCCCCGAGCCACGTTGAGCAACTTAATCTCCATCTCGGAACTGGTCTGTCCGTCTTCGCTGCCTTCCACGATGTTTTGCTTGCCAGAGCGTGCGGCTTGCACCATCTGGTCCACCGTGCGATCACCGTGAAGCGGGAGAAAGCGCTTACAGAACACCACTGTTAACTGATAAATGGTATCGCTCTTCCGATAGAAGTAGAGGTCTTTCCAGACAACGGCTTTTCGTAGTATTTTACCTTCTGTGTATGATTTCATAATAATTTGGATTGTGAGATTCTAGGCAATCCTAGGCAATCCTAGGAAAATCTAGGAAAAAACCTGGGGGAACCTAGGCAATCCTAGGATAGCCTAGGACTGCCTAGGATTCCCTAGGATTAGTGATTGCGGAAGTTCCACTTCGAGTTGTCGCTCTTGAAGTCGTACTTGGCGAGGGTGGGGGTGGAGTCGCCTGCTGAGTAGAGGCAGATGCTCGTGTTGATGCCCTCCTGGCCAGGGATGGCCTTCGGCATGATGCGGAAGGTTCCGTCAGTCAGTTGCTCGATGCGCCAGAGTTGTTCGTCAGCACCTGTGTAGGCGGGGACGGTCTTCACCTCGCAGTCGGCAGTAGCGGCGAGTGCACGCTCTGTACCTTCGATGGTAATCTTGAAGTAGGTGTTGCCGAGGTAGGCACCCTTGCCTTCAACGGGGGTCACAGTCCAGCGCTGGTGGGGACGGAACATATAGTCACCGATACGGGCGGGGATGTCACCCTCGGGCCATGTGCCCTTGACCTGATCCAGTGTCTGGTTAGCGACGGGCTGTGGGGGCGCGGCATTCTGCTGTGGACGACCACCGAATCCGCCGAATCCACCTGCACGGGCCACATTCATACGAACGAAGTCGACAGCCAACTCAAGGGCATAGCCACGACGCTCCGACTCAATCTCGAAGGTACCGCCCTTGAACTGCTCACCGCAATAGGGCCAGTCGTTCTTCCAGAGGAGCGGACGGATGGCCAGTGTGGAACGGCCACCCATGTCGAAGTCGGCCTCCCAGTGGAAGGATGCCACTTCGACACCCTCGTCGATGATGGTGCGTCCGAAGTGTCCGGCACCCGTCTTGCGGTCGCCAGCGGCAACAACCATACGGCCACCACCATGATACATGTCACGGCCTACATTATCAATATAGGGGCCCTCAGGACTCTTAGAACGGCCTACTACAATATTATAGGTAGAGTTTACACCGTCGCAGCAGGTGCCGTGGGTACCGAGCAGGTAGTACCAGCCATTGCGGTAGATGAGGTCGGAGGCCTCACAGTCGATGGCGATATCCTTCTCTACGTTACCGCTCTTGCGGAAACCAGTGGTCGGATCCAACTCAATCAGTCGGATGGTGCCGAAATAAGTACCGTAACTCACCCACAAACGTCCTGTGGTGGGATCAAGCATGATACCTGGGTCGATGGCATCCTGATCCTCCATACCGTCGGAGAAGCAGACCTCCACAGCCTCAGACCACTTGAAGTCGGGTGACTTCGGGTCGAGGGTCTTGTTCCACATGGTGAGGATTCGGCCTGCGTGACCGCCACCGAGACCACCGCCCGTAGCACCGTAGATGCAGAGGTAACGGTCGCCGATCTTAATCACATCGGGGGCTGCACCGCCACCGGGGCGCTCTGCACCGCTGTTCCAGGTCCAGCCGTCCTCAGAGATCAGACCTCCGCCACCAGTGCCGAAGGTGTAGTATTTGCCCTCGCACTCGGCAATCGTCGAGGGGTCGTGGATAAAGGGTGCGCCAATCTGCGCGCTAGCGGCTGTTGCAAGCGTCATAGCCGCAAGGATACTATATAGTCTTTTCATATTTATTTCTGATTTAAATTGATCTTGTAGTTCTTGACAGGGTTACCGTTCTCGTCGAGGAAGCGGACGCAGAAGTCGCTCATGCCCGGGCCGTTGATGACGGCACCACGCAGGATGTTGCGGCCCTTCTTCAAGGTGATACGTTTCGACATGGCATCGTCCTTCACCATACGACGGTCGCCAGAGAGCAGGAGCGTCTCCTCACCATTGAGCCACCACATAGAGGCGGAGTTGGAACCAACTGCCAGACGGACATTCTCGATATCCTCGTCGCAGTCGATGATGGTGACTGCCCAGAAGAGCACACCATAGATCTCCTCACCCCATTTCTCTGCAAAGCGGAAAAGTTTCACGTTCAGGTTCTCGCTGTCGAGGGCGTGCCAGGTGAGGTTCTGGGTGACAGTCTTCACCTGTGGTCCCTGAGGCTGTTGCTGGGCGCCGAATCCGCGTCCGAAGCCTGCGGGAGCCTGCTCTTGCTGGAACACGGCCTTGATCTTCTGACCGTCCTTCGGAATGATGGTCTGCTGACCCTTGAAGTATTCTCTGTTGAAGTGCTCACGCAGATAAGAGTCTGTGAACACGGTATTACCGCTGTTGGGCTTGGTGATAGGCTCCAGGAGCAGCCAACGGTGGATAAAGCCCTCGGCATCAGGCTGTGCTGTGGTATTGGCAGCCACAGGCGAGAAGTACTTCGGACGGTTCTTGAAACGGACATAGTCCACGCTGAGGGCACCTTCACCCTCGTTGGTAATCACGAGATTGGTCACACCACTGGGGACATATTCCAGTGTGGCTGTCTGGGTGAGCCACTGGTTGCGCTGGTCGCGGTTGAAGCGCATCATCATACCGCCTCCAGGGCCTCCGGCACCGCCTGCGGGTGGCTCTGGTGGCCTTACCGTCAGTTTGAGACGGGCGATGACCTTGCCTTTGGCGCTGCCTTCACGGATGCAGAACTCGGTATTGTCTGCAGCCTTGACACTCATGATGAGATAGCCGTCGGTGATCATGCTGAAGTCAACATCGTTATACTGGAGCCAACTGCCCTTCGTAGGCAGGGTGGCCATATAACTGCGGAACGTGTTGACAGTATCGATGAGTTCTTCTGTCACGCCAGCACTGGCTGTGCTGTAACGGTCGATCTCGATCTTCTCCGTAGCCTTGTTGATACCCACACCACGAATGGTCTGCTTTACCTCCTGGATAGTACCGTCGGCATTGAAATACAACTTCTCAATACAGGCAGAACGGCGCTTGTCATCACTCGGAGAGAAATAGTTGTGGTGATAGAACAGATACCACTGTCCTTTGTAGTTAATGATACTATGGTGATTGGTCCAGCAGCCGTTGGGTTGCTCGGCCATGATCAATCCCTTGTACTCGTAGGGCCCCATCGGGTTCTTACTCATGGCATAGCCGAGGACTTCGGTATTCTCCCTCACATACGGATAGGTGAGGTAGTACCAGCCGTTAGCCTCGAAGGCAAACGGACCCTCAGCCTGACGGTTGGGCAGACCTTCGAGGCAGTTGACGCCAATCATTTCCATCTCGCGGTTGCCCCATTTGACTTTTGACTTGGGATTGTCGTCAGCCAGTTCCTTCATGTTAGGCTTGAGTTTGGCACAGCGTCCATTGCCCCAGAAGATATAGGCATTGCCGTCGGAGGCCTGAAGCACGCACGGGTCGATACCGTTGACACCCTTGATGTTCTCTGGCTCAGGAATGAACGGACCCTCAGGACGGTCAGCAATGGCTACACCGATACCGAAGCCACCACCTGCCTGAGGTGCAGAGGGGAAGTAGAAATAGTACTTGCCGTTTTTCTCGACGCAGTCGGGTGCCCACATCGAGTAGGAGTTAGGACGCACCCAGGGTACTTTGTTCTGGGTAACGATGACACCGTGGTCTGTCCAGTCGGTCAGATTTTCGGATGAGAACACGTGGTAGTCTTCCATGCAGAACCAGTCCTGTCGCTGTCCGACGGGGGGCTTGATGTCATGCGATGGATAGAGGTACACCTTGTTGTTGAATACGCGAGCCGTCGGGTCTGCCGTAAACTGGTCGCGTATGATGGGATTCTGTGCCGCTGCGAGGAGAGGCACACCCATGAGAATGACACATAGTAATTTTTTCATTCGCGTTGATATTAATTGAATAATTGAACGTTTTTTAAGTTTCAGTTGCAAATATACGAATTATTTTTGAATTAGATGCTATTTCTTTTAGTAGGTTTAACAATTAATCGTCACTTTGTGTGGAATTGTTACATTTGAGAAAAAAAACGTAACTTTTTCCAGAAATGTAGCGTCAGATAGCAATAAAAATAGAGTGCCGCGTCATCGCGACGCAGCACTCTCAAAAAATACCAAAACAATGTATACCTAAGTATTATTAATGTATTAAATTGTTTCTTCTTATTCTGCTGCGGTTTCTGCGCCATTCAGGCTCTCCCAGCCAAGAACATTCTTGAGATGGTTGACCAGACGGATATCAACCGGGAATGGCAGATACTTGTACTTATCGGAGAAGTCGTTGTGCTCAGCCGCAGAATATTCGGTGTACAACTTGTGCTTGGCAGCACCCTTTGTAAAGAACTCATCGAACACGGTGGGTACATGCTTGTGGATACCACCATATCTCTTGTTGAAGATCTCATCAAGGTTTACCTTACCCTGATTGCTCCAGCGAACGAGGTCTGGGAAGCGGCAGTTTTCAAACCACATCTCATACTGCTTCTCTTCCATGACATCCTCGAATGTGAGCGACGTGCTGATCTTGCCAGAACCAGAACGAGCCTGAACTTCATTGAGGGCCTTCAAACCATTTGTTTCGTCAGCACCGATACAAGCCTCAGCATAGAGCAAGAGAGCCTCAGCATAACGAGCCACATTGAAATTCTTCTGGTTAGAGGCACCACCCATAATTTCGGGAACATTGTCTTTAGGATAATCTTTACCACCGCTCAAAATCTTAGGAATAGTGGCATACGACATGTGTTTCCACTCAAAATACGGGCCGTGGCTGTAAATACCAGTATTAGCCTTAATACCACGGTTCTCATCTGTTTCCTTCTCTGCGAGGGAGGCATCGTTGAGTTCAGAATTCCACTCCATCTCATACAGGAACTCTTCTTCTGTCAGGAAGCAGGCGCGGCGGCGAGGAGAGTTACCATCGTGCTCCAAGAACTTCTTGGCGAAGTCCTCTTGGATGGCACCACCATTCCAACCGGCAGCAGGGCATGGCT
Organism: uncultured Prevotella sp.; assembly: GCA_900320905.1. Lineage (GTDB taxonomy): Bacteria > Bacteroidota > Bacteroidia > Bacteroidales > Bacteroidaceae > Prevotella. The sequence goes on along the minus strand of ONTZ01000004.1, from coordinate 112,582 downwards.
TAGGCATGGAGGCCAGAGCATCCGTACGCCAGCAGAATACATCGGCTACCATCCAACGGCTACGCCATACATTGTCCCAGAAACTGGCTGTATTGTCATAGATGAAGTTCGGCTCGAAAATCTTCTCACAGTTACCGTCACCAGCCACATGGAAGTTGGTCCAGAACTCGTCGGAGTCAACAAGTTTATAGTCACCGGAATTGATGAGATCACCTAAATACTTGCGGGCAGTGCCAGGGTCGTTGGCAAACATGGCAGCCTTACCGGCAACAAACTGAGCAAAGCCAACGGTCATACGACCAGTAGCATCCTTATCATCAACACCGTTACGCTTTGGCAGCGAACCAGAAGATATGGCCTTCTCGCATTCAGCAATCACCCACTTCAGTACTTGCTCCTGACTCTCAGCCTGTGTAGGCAGTTCACCTGAGGCCAACACATGATCGGTAATAGCAGGACGGTTCCACAGGATGGCCAACATCATGTGAACATATGCACGCATCACACGAGCCTCAGCCACACACTGATTAGTAAATGTACTGGTATATTTAGGCTCAGTGCTGGTACCATTCTCATTGGTGAAGTTGGAAATGATCAGGTTTGCACTATAGATGACATAATTATAGCGGTTATAGCATGCTTTCAAAGTTCCGTTGGATTCGCCATATCTGAACTCGTCGAACACACGGAAGCCGATGTGGTCTTCCTTGTTACCACCGGCAGCCAAAATGTCGTCAGCCGAGTAGTTTAAGATGACTTGTTCTGGGTTGTCAATTCCTTCTGATCCCGCTACATTCTGAACGAAACTGGCGTACATGTTAGCAAGGGCTGATTCTGCATCAGCATCAGATGCGTAGTAGGACTCAGTGGTGACAACACCCTTCTGGTCAATATCAAGATTGTCTGCGCAAGAGGCGAAGCCTAATGCGAGCGCGAACAATGCGGGAAATAATATCTTTTTCATATTGATTTTCATTTAATTTAGAATGACAAGTTTATACCCAGAACCAGTTTCTTCATGGTAGGATAGGACCCCCAGTCGAGGCCGGCACCGGTAGTGTTGTTGGTAGAAGCAGTCTCCGGATCCAGACCGGGATAACTGGTGATGGTGAAGAAGTCGTCGAGTGACACATACAGACGGAGGTTGCTAATGGCGGCTTTCTTTGTAATCTTCGAAGGAATGGTATAGCCTAACTGCAACTGTTTGATGCGGAAGTAGTTTCCACTGAACACATTACCCGTTGAAGACCAGAAAGGAATATCGGGGCTGACGATCTTACCTGGCTCTGGAATGGACTTACCGCCCTCGTCAAGATAGTACTGCAGGGTGTTCTTGTAACCAGTACGGTGAATGACCGGCAGAATCTTGTTGCCGCCCTGACCGTAACCATTGATCAGGAAGTCAAATCCCTTCCAAGCAGCGGTAATACTGATACCGTAGTTGAAAGACGGAATTGTCTGTCCGATATCCGTCATATCATCATCATTGATTTCGGTGTTGCCATCCAAATCCCTGAATTTAGGATTACCGTCTGCATCCATACCTTCATACAGATAACCATACAGGTACCAAATGGAGTGACCTTCCTGGAAGGCTGTGCGAATCTTATAGTTCGTAGAACTGGCATCCGCCTGATAGATGGCAGAGGCACCATTTGCCAAAGAGATAACCTCATTTTTCAAAGTGGCGAAGTTGGCGTTGATTGAGTATGAGAAATCATTGATGCGGTCTCTCCAACCAATTTCGAACTCCAGACCTCTGTTCAGCACGTCACCGCCGTTGCCTGTCATAGAATCAAAACCCCATTCTGTAGGAATATTCACACTGAAGAGCAGGTCTTTGGTATGCTTGTTATAATAGTCAATACCCAAAGAGAGTCGGTTGTTGAGGAAACGAGCATCAATACCCAGGTCCAACTGCTCAGAGGTTTCCCAGGTCAGATCGGGGTTGGCCATCTTGTCAGGTGCAGAACCATATGCCGAACCGATCTGGTCAACACCATACTGATACCAACTGCTACCCTTTGCTATGGCTGCAGAGTAAGGATAGTTTCTCAGCACGGAGATGTTACCATTACGACCCCAAGAAGCACGGAACTTCAGGAAGGAAACAGCGGCTGTCGAGATATTCTCCTTAAAGAACTTCTCATTGCTGATAGTCCAGCCTGCAGAGAAAGAGGGGAAGTAACCCCAACGGTTGTCCTTGGAAAGTTTCGATGAGTCGAAAGCATCAGCACGCATGTTGAACTGGAAGAAGTAGCGGTTGTCGTAGTTATAGGTCAGACGTCCGAAGTAAGCCAACTCAGCGCTCTTGCTGGGAGCATTACCGACAGTTTTAGGAGCGTCGGACCGCAGATAGTCGATATATCTGAAGTTTTCCTCGTAAGACTGGAGGATGTCAGAGCCTTGAGAACTGATGCTTGCATTGTCTCGGTTGGTCTCGCGATATGACATACCAGCCATCACACCGAAATTATGCTTCTGTGCAAGGGTGAAGTTGTAGTTGGCGAAGTTCTCCCACTGGTAGTACCAGCCCGTATTGTGGTTGGAAGATATAGAATAGGTGGTCTGGTTACCACGGTCACCAATCCAGAAAGGAGCACTGTAACTGTGGGAAGTGCTGTAGTTCAGGCGATAGCCGAGACGTGAAGTGATTGTCAGGCCCTTGATAGGTGTCAGATTGGCAAAAAGAGTTCCCCTAACATTGAAGCCGTCACTGCCGCCATCGGTGGCATCACGCTTAGCCAGCGGGCTACCTTCCATATCAGAATACTTGGTGTTGGCGAACCAGCCATTACCATCACGGAAGAGGCGGTAGTTCTGATCAGCCGTACCATTCTGTAAAGCATCATAAACAGTTTTAACAGAGAGAGACATCTCTTCTGGTTTTGTCCAATAGACGGGTGTCAGCGGATCCATCTGAATCATCTGCTCAAACGAAGAACCGTATCCACGCTGCGAAACACTCTTTGTCTTCCACTTCTCGATAGAATTATTTGAACCGACCTGCAACCATTTGGTGATGTTGTAATCGGCATTGATCTGGGCCGTGAGGCGCTCATAAACATCCTTGTTACCCCTTACTACACCATTATTATGTACGAAGTTGAGTGATGTGAGGAAATGCCCCTTCTGGTTACCACCAGACAGGCTCAGGGTGTGCTGAGAACTCCATGTGGGCTCAATGTAGGCATCAATCCAATCCTGGTCAATGACGCCTCCGGCATAATATGGATGACTGTAGTCAAAGTCCTTGAGTCGCTTATTAACATCCTCCTGGCCATACTCTGCAGCCATATATTTCAGGAAGTCTGAACGATTCAACAGAGGACGTCTGGTATAGTTCTGTAAGGTAGCACGACCCGTGTAGGAGATACTAGTTTTACTCTCGCCTCCTGTCTTGGTTGTAATGAGCACAACACCGTTACCAGCGCGGGCACCGTAGATGGCGGCAGAGGCAGCGTCTTTTAGAATTTCAATGGACTCGATCATTTGGGGATCCAAATACTGGATGTTTTCGACCTGGAGACCATCGACGATGTAAAGCGGAGAAATATCACCGCCGTTTGAAGAATAACCGCGGATACGGATATCTGCGCCTTCGCCAGGAGCACCGTTGGTCAAGACATTCAGACCTGAAACCTTACCCTGCAGAGCAGCACCAGCATCAGTGGTTGACAAGGCCTCAAGAGCGTCAGCCTTTACAGAGGCGACGGCACCGGTCAGGTCGCTTTTCTTTTGGACACCGTAACCGATAACAACTACATCGTTCAGAGCAGTGACATCTTCCTTCAGCACGACGCTGATGTTGCTCTGTCCGTTGACTTTTACCTGTTGGGACTCGTAACCCACATAAGTAATGTTAAGAGTAGCGTTGGAGGCTGCCTCTACGCTAAACTTACCCTGGAAGTCGGTGATGGCGCCAGTTTTGGTACCCTGCACTTGCACGCTGGCACCAATAATGGGTTCACCTGCTTCATCATTCACTGTTCCCCTTATGATGCTCTGAGCCAGTGCTCCCATAGGGAACAAACAGAGCAGGAACAGTGCCACTAACGGCTTTTGTAGTGATTTAAAATTCCACATACGTTTAAATTAATTAGTTAGAAAATTGTGATATTTAGGTTTACATGCTCTCACACTTAGCCTAGTTTATGGGTGCTCTCACCTTTAATGGTTATCGCTTGCAAAGGTTCGTTTTTTCACAATTTGTGATTTTTCTTAACGCAACAAACACTTTATTATTTGTAACCGGCCCTAAGAAAATGTCCCCGTATGATGTAACAATTAAAGAATTTGATACAATTGGCAAAAAGTTTGTTTCAATCCGCAAAGCGCTTTAAACCATATTGTTCTACCTTTGCAGCCGACAATTGAAAGGACAAGGCAATATTTTGCGAAGAAACAAAACTTTTATTATAAAAAATTTGTTTTTTTAAAAAAATAGGTTTACCTTTGCACCCGATTATACACCCGATTGGGAAATTACTTATCAACTATTTAACATATAAACTCAAAAAGGAATCAAAACGTATGAACCAAAACAACTCGTCCTAATGTCTGGCCGTATGCCCGCTAAGCAGGCTTACAGGCTATGAGGAAGTTATTGCTTCCATTCAAATACCTAGTTGTATTCATTACAAACCAATTAATTATAGTTAACTCAAGTATGAATCGAAAATTTAGAAAGACAGCGCTGCTGATGAGTGCCATGGCTCTCTTGGGTCTCGGCTATTCATCAAATGCCTATGCCGCTGGCGACGTGCAAAACGTCCAGCAGGCAACGAAGAAGATTACGGGTACTATCTCTGACTCTCAGGGTCCCGTAATTGGTGCAAGTGTCGTTGAAAAGGGAACCTCGAATGGTGTGGTGACCGATTTCGACGGAAACTTTACACTCAACGTGAAGCCCGGTGCTACACTGGTCATCAGTTACATCGGCTACACTACTAAGGAGATTGCTGTAGGCAATCAGTCTATTTTTAATGTAACTATCGAAGAAGACAACAACTCACTGGATGAGGTTGTTGTTATCGGTTACGGTGTCCAGAAGAAAAAGTTGGTGACAGGTGCTACTGTTCAGGTGAAAGGTGAGGACATCGCCAAACTGAACACTACCAATGCACTTGAGGCTATGCAGTCAAGCACGCCTGGTGTGCAGATCACCCAGTCTTCTACTCAGCCAGGTAAGGGCTACAAGGTCTACATCCGTGGTATCGGTACCACAGGTAACTCAGCACCTCTTTACGTCATTGACGGTGTAGCAGGTGGTAGCCTTGACGACATCAACCCTGCTGATATCGAGAGCATCGACATTTTGAAGGATGCTGCTTCGGCTGCCATCTACGGTGCCCGTGCTGCCAACGGTGTGATCCTCGTGACCACCAGACAGGGTAAGGCTGGTAAGATAGAGCTCAGCTACAACGGCGCTTTCGGTTGGTCTAACGCCTACAAGCGTCCGCAACTTCTCAATGCTCAGCAGTATATGACCATCATTGATGAGTATACCTTCAACACTTCTGGTCAGAAGATGGATTGGGCCGGCTATGTTCCTGCTGACATTCTCGCTAAGGTGAATAGTGGTTGGGAAGGCACTGACTGGTGGAAGGCTTTCGAGAACAAGAACGCTCTCCAGCAGAACCATTCTGTGACCTTGACCGGTGGTAACGACATGTCTAAGTTCGCTATGTCTTACACCTATACTGGTAACGACGGTATCATGGGTGCTGACAGAGCTTCTTACTACAAGCGTCACACCATCCGTATCAACAGCGACCACGTGCTCCTGAAGGCCAAGGATTTCGATGCCATCACCATCGGTGAGAATATCTCTATCGGCTACAACAGAAGTCACGACCTGGCTGAGGACGGCATGTACTGGAGCTATATCCACAGCCTGCTCCAGACTTGTCCGCTCGTGCCGCAGTATGCTGACAATGGCGACATCTATTATTATCAGGAGTTTAATGGTGACATCGCTTACGGTAATGGCTGGAACGCTTCTCTGTTCAGCAACCCGTACGAGAACCTCGATAAGGGTGGTTTCAATTCTATGGCAGAGAGCCGCAACTTCAATGCCAATGCTACTGCTTTCCTGACCATCCAGCCTATCAAGGGTCTGAGACTCCGTTCACAGTTCAACTATAACTGGGGTTCAGGTGGTTACCGCAACTATGGTGAGCCACGTTCTTCTGGTTATGGTAATGCTACATCACCTGTCTACAGTGTTAACCAGAGCGCTTGGTTGAATACCAATTGGTCTGTAGAGAATACCCTTACATACGATCTTCCTCTGATTGCAGGTCACAAGATCAGCGCAATGGTTGGTCAGTCTTTCCAGAGCACCGCTTGGAGCTTCAATATTGGTGGATCAAACAAGGTGAACTTTGGAGATCAGCTCGCAACCTTGAAGGGGTGGCCTTCTGCATGGCTGTCAAATGTTAAACTTGTCAATGCAACCGATGCTACTCTGACAGGTAAGCCCAATGATGAAGAGTATCTCGCTTCTTGGTTCGGTCGTCTGACTTGGGACTGGAATGAGAAATACATGGCTACCTTTACCTTGCGTACTGATGGTTCAAGTATCTTCACCGACGGTAAGCGCTGGGGTACATTCCCCTCTGTATCTGCCGGTTGGGTAGTTTCTAATGAGAGCTTCATGGATAGCACAAAGAGTTGGCTGGACTTCTTCAAGATCCGTGCAAGCTGGGGTCAGAACGGTAATAAGGATATTGCTAAGTACCAGTATCTGGCTACGATCGCTCTGTCAGGTGAGGCAGGCGACAGTGGTTACAAGTTCGGTTCTGACATGGCAACATCTGTTGCTGGTACGCCACATACCGGTGCTTATGCAAACATCGTACCGAATCCTGACCTGACTTGGGAGACTTCTGAGCAGCTCGACTTCGGTTTTGACGCCCGTTTCCTCAACAGCCGCTTAGGCGTGAACTTCGACTGGTATAAGAAGACCACGAAGGACTGGCTGATCGGTGGTCAGCAGGTTTCTTGGGACGGTACCAATCCCGCTGCCGTCAATGGTGGTGACGTGAAGAATACTGGTATTGAGCTCGCTCTTACCTGGAACGACAGAATCGGTAAGGACTTCAGCTACAATGTAGGCGTGAACTTTACTACTAATAAGAATGAGGTAACGCGTATTGCCAACCAGAACCACTATATCAATGGTCCGAGTGGTGTGCTCTCACAGGGTACTGAGTACATCTACCGTGCTGAGGAAGGCAAGCCCATCGGTTACTTCTATGGTATGTCTTACAGCGGTATCTTCCAGAATCAGGCCCAGATTGATCAATATAACGCTCAGTCTCTTGCTGCACATCCGGGACTTGAGAAACCGACTTGGGATGGTGCACAGCCTGGTGACTGTATCTGGGATGACTGGAATGGTGATGGTGTGATTACCTATGCAGAAGGTGAAACTTGCGACCGTCATGAGATTGGTAATCCTAACCCCGATGTGATGCTGGGTGTTAACCTCGGCTTGGCATATAAGGGCTTTGACTTCGCTGTCAACGGTGCCGGTGCATTCGGTATGCAGATCATGCGTTCTTACCGTTCATTCAGTGATGCTCCTTATCAGAACTACGATACCACAATCTTCAACCGTTGGTATGGTGAGGGCACTTCTAATGACCAGCCGAAGATTTCCTCTACTGGTTCTCCGAACACCAACTATGTATCTACCCGTTACATGGAGGATGCTGACTACTTCAAGATCAAGACTATTACTCTCGGTTACGACTTCAAGAACATCTGGAAGGGTTGTCCGTTCCAGCAGCTCCGTCTCTATGTTCAGGCTCAGAACCTGATCACCTTCACCGGTTACACCGGTCTCGATCCTGAGGTAGGTAACTCAGCTGGTGGTAATGGCTGGGCATCAGGCGTTGACCTGGGTCTTTACCCGCCATCTCGTACTTATCTGGTAGGTGCAAATATTAAATTCTAATTCGACAATAAAGTTATGAAGAAATATATTTTATCATCGTTAGCTGTTTTGTCTGCAGCAACCGTGTTTACATCTTGTAACGACATGCTGGACACTGATCCGCGTGTGACAGAGTTGACTGCGGCTACGTTCCCTGGTAAGCCAGGAGATGTTGAAGCTCTGAATGCAGCTACCTATAGTATTATGAATACGCTGGGTGGCGGCGACCAAAGTGGTATTTTGAATAATCCTTTCTATTGGTGGTCACTGATGTCTGACGACTGCTACGGAAGTGGTGGTCTGCAGGACAATGTGGCAAAGTCACTGCATCATTTCACAACGGCAAGTGCTAACCAGTATGAGGCAGATTTTACCCTTATCTATGGTGGTGTCTCACGTGCCAACAACCAGATTGAGACCATCGATAACGTGGCTTGGACTGACAAGCAGAAAGCAATGCGTAATCAGCTTCTTGGTGAGGCATTCTTCATGCGTGGTTTCTATAATCTCCTGCTGACTCAGATGTACGGTGATGTGCCCCTGATGACAGCTACTACCATTACTGACGAGATGAAAGAGCAGGTAAGCGCTGAGGAAGTGATCTACCCGCAGATTATCGCTGACTTTATTTCCGGTATGAACCTCATGAATAGAGCGTCAGGATATGGCGTACAAGGTGATGGTCACGCTAATAAGTTTGCAGCAGAGGCTATGCTGGCCCGCGCATGGATGTTCTGGGCTGGCTTCTACAAAGGCGTAGGTGAGCTCGCTACTGATGATGCTACTACAATGAATCTTGTTGACCGCGCTGGTGAGGCTATCAAGCAGGAGGGCTGCGATAAGGCTTCTGTTTCCAAGGCCGATGTTGTCAACTATCTGAAGGACATCGTTTCCAATGGTGGTTACAAGCTCCTGAAAGACTTCCGTTCACTTTGGCAGTACTCAAACAGTCTGCTTTGGGCTGAGGCTCATGATAATGAGGATGGTACCGGCAACAAGGAGGGTACTCACGGCTATGCATTCATTGCTGACATGGATCCTGCTGACTGCTTCGACAAGCCAGGTAATGGTAACGGCAACGACGAGGAAATCTTCCAGATTCAGTTTATGAATGCTTCTAACTGGAATATCGGTGGTACCTACTGCAACCCGCGTATGTATTCTAACTATCTGTCATGCTTCTGGGGCCTTCGTAACGGTGCTACCAATGACAATGGTAAGCGTGATAAGACCTATCCGTTCAACCAGGGTTGGGGTCAGGGTACTCCTTCATGCAATATCTGGGACGACTGGACTGATGCTGAGAGATCTGGTAATGATGGTAAAGGTTATACGGACATCCGTAAGCTTGCTACTTTAATCGATCTCGATAATGAGCTTGAGGCCTATACCTACGAGAAGGATGACAATGAGGAGTCAGGCTATGCTGTCAAGAAGTACGCAGATGTCAACCTTGACGCTTGTGCTGCCGACAACGATTCATGGTGGTCAAAGTGTGAGGGTTATTCTTCAAGTTCGCTTGACAACAAACAGCAGGGTGACCACTTCGAGGATTACTACCTGATGCGTTATGCTGACGTGCTGCTGATGCTGACAGAGCTCACTGGTGATGCTCAGTACATGAATCAGGTTCAGGCCCGTGCAGGTGTTCCTCAAACAGGATACTCTTTGAAGAATATCCAGAACGAGCGTCGTTGGGAGTTTGCTCTCGAGGGACTCCGTTTCAACGATATGCGCCGTTGGTCTGGTGTTGACGGTCACAGTCAGACCTCATACGCTGCCAAGGCTCTTCAGGCTCAGAAGGGTAAGCAGATTACCTGCTATGGTAAGCACAGTGCGAAGGTCTCTTTGGAGCACATGACCTGTTCTTGGGCTAAGCGTTATGCTGATACCAAGGGCTTCCTGCCCAAACCGCAGTCTCAGATTACGCTGTCAAGTGGTAAGATGAAGCAGAATCCTGGATGGGATGAAGATGCATCTCCTGCTGAGTACACATATAAAGTTCTGTATTAATTAATAAGATAAGCAAACAATATGAAAAAGATAATTTTGGTTTTTGCCGCAGTATGTGCGATTATCGCTTGCGATCCTGTTCATGAGGATATCGGCAACGCAGGCCACATCACTGCAGATCAGCTGAAGTCAATGACCAGCATCTCTGTTGACAAGGCTGCCAGTGGCGCTAATGGTAACGTGATTACCTGTTCGACCTCCGCTCCTGTCAATGCAACTTGGAATATCGGTGGTAAGGACTTTGTCGGTAACTATGCTTGGAAAAAGATGAAGCTTGGATCGCATAAAGTGGTTATGACTGCCCTTTGTCCCGATGGTACTGTTCTGAAGGATAGTGCTGTGATTGAGTGTCAGGAGATTACCAATGCCCTCGAGAGATTCTACATCTATGGTGACGTTGCAGCTAATCCTGATCAGGTGCCATTCCAGCCTGCAGCATGGGATGCAGCAGCTATGCGTTTCAGTTCTACTGAAGGTGCACATCTGCCCACTATCCCCGATGATGTTTACTTTGGCCTGAAGACTTTGATTTTCGACGTATCAGACGTGACTGAGGACTTCGACCTGAAGGTCATGAACGGTTGGTGGAGTAACACCTATTACGATCACGTGAAGTGGCATGATGGTCAGAATGAGCTTCAGATCACCGAGACTCTGGCTAAGGAATGTGCCAAGGGCGGTGAGGGTCGTGACCTCGACCTCATGCTCTACAGCGGTTCTATGACGCTGAACGCTGTTTACTACGAGGAATAATCATTCCTTATCGGTATAAAATTTATAAAGCATCCCTGCCGTTTGGTAGGGATGCTTTCGATTTTATAGCCATAAGCCTTGAAAATCATTATTGTCGTTTCCGGTGTGCAAAAATCAGCCCCAAATCTGGGGGAAACCAATGCCCGGGGGGTAGAAACCTGCCCTGAATCCGGGGGAAGTTTTTCCGAGGTCGGAATTATATGCCCTGAATCTGGGGCACGTTTATGCATGGTGGGGGGAAATCTGCCCCAAATCTGAGGCACGTTTTTACGAGATCGGAATTATTTGCCTTGAATCTGAGACACGTTTATGCACGGTGGGGGGAAACCTGCCCTGAATCTGGGGCACGTTTTTCCGAAGTCGGAATGATTTCCCCCAGATCTGGGGCAGATAAATGAACTTCCAAAATGGTTTGCCCAGAATCTGGGGCAATATATTACATGATGTTTTCCGTAAGTTTTCAGAGAAAAGTTTGGGGATTCTAAATATTGTTGCTACCTTTGCAGCGAAAAGAATAGTAACAAAGATGAATAAAACCAACAAAGTATCGGGTGCTGTCCTTTATGTAAGCCTGTTGGCTTTCATATTATTTGCCGTATACATATTATATATTAATCAGGAAGTGCTGTATACGGCACACGACCGTTCTGAGTATCTCTATGGAGCCCCATTCTTTCACGCCCTTATGCAGAAGCCCTTTGGTCTGATGCAGTATGTGGGAGCCTGGCTCACACAACTCTTCTGTCATCCCCTCTTGGGTGCAGGCGTACTGATTTCTATCTGGGCGCTGATTGTTTTTGTGGGTACTAAGGCATTCCGGTTACAGGGCAGTGCCTCTGCACTGATGCTCCTGCCAGTCGCCTGTCTGCTCACTTCGGTGGTCGATTTGGGCTATTGGATCTATGTATCTACCATCAGAGGCTATTGGTTCTCACAGTCGGTAGGCTATCTTGTCATGTTGCTGCTCCTGTGGGCAGCCTGTCAGACGCCACGTAAATGGCATCTGGTCTGGTATCTGTTGGGCGTTTGTCTCTATCCGGTGCTGGGATGGTTTGCCTTGCTTTTCGTGCTCTGTCTGGCACTTACCGAAAAAATCACCTGGCGCGAGGTGCTGGGTTTTGTCTTGCTCCTCTTTACCGCCAGCATCTGGCATACACAGTTCTATTCAAATCTGAGAACCGACGATGTCATGCTGGCAGGCTTGCCTCGCTTCATAACCCCAAGTGACAGTACTGAGCATCTTTCCATCCCGTTCTGGGTGTTGGGTGCTGTCTCTGTGATTATTCCGCTGTGTAGCAAGTATCTGACCAAGTGGTTTGTTCCGGTGCTGTGTGCCGTTGCAGGCATCGTCTTTACCTCGTCGCTCATGTTCCATGATCAGAACTACATCGACGAGATGCGCATGGTTCGCCATGCCGAGGACGACAACTGGAAGGAGGTCCTCAATATCGCAGAAGAGACCCCCGAGCCGACGACCACGATGGTCTTTCTCAAAAATATTGCCCTGATGAATGAGGGCGGCCTGCTCGACCGTTCGTTTAAGATGGGTAACAACATTTATCCGATCTACAACCCCGATTCTGTCCATGTCAGTCTTTTAGACATCGCTTCGCCGCTGGTCTATTACAACTACGGCATGATAAATGAGGCCATTCGCCTGAATTTTGAAAATGCCATACAGGCGGGTTTCTCACCCTTCTACCTGAAAGTTCTTTCCCGCTGTGCCCTGGCCGGCGGAGATAAAGAGTTGTTGGAACGCTATACCGCGCAGTTGCATCACCATCTGTTTTACGACAACTGGCAACCGGTTCCGGTCACTGAAAAGATAAAGGCTTTGCAAAAATGCTACCCCGATGAACTTACCGGTGTTGAGAACAGCGATAGTTATATTGTCAATGGCATCAGCCTTTGGTATGAATCCGACAGTAAAGTGGCCTCGGAACAGGCGCTGCTCTATGCCATGCTGCGCTGTGACTCCCGCCGCTTCTGGCCATCGCTGCGTAATTTCGTGAAGACGCACATAAACGAGGAATTTCCCTTGCATGCCCAAGAGGCTTATATTCTTTTCATGGACAAGGCCCCGGAGGAAAAGCGCATGATGATTCCCGTGGAGGAAACGATCTTCAATCGCTACAAGCGGTTCTGGGAGGTTCTTGAAAGTCAGGCAAAGCCTGGTATGACAATCGAGCAGGTTGGTGAGATGATGCGTGAGGAATGGGGAGACACCTACTGGTGGTACAACATCTTTGGAAGGAAAATCATTATTGTACATGGCAAAGTTGGTCATGAAGTTCAATCATAAGAAGACAATGAAAAGACATCTCTACTCCTGTTTCCTGTTTCTGGCAGTAGCCCTGCTGCTATTGTCATCGTGCGCCGGTCATCCCGATGTGCCCTCTTCAAGCAAGGAGGCCAAGAGCCTGCCAGCCATCTATCCCGACTATTGCAATGTCACCGTGCCTTACAACATTGCGCCACTCAACTTCATGCTTCCTATCGATGAATATGAGGCGTGTGTGGCACGTCTCACTATGCCTGATGGCCAGCAACAGACCTACGGCCATGGCGTGAAGGTGCAGATACCAGAGTCAGAATGGCAAGAGATGCTCAATGTCTCAAAGGGTAAGAGCATCAAGGTCGAGGTTTGGGGACAGAAGGAGGGTGAATGGCTGTCGTTTAGTCCGTTTGAGATACGTGTGGCTGAGGAGCCCATCGACGAATATGTGTCATACCGCCTGATTGAACCGTCGTATGTGGCATGGACTTTCATGGAGATTGCCCAGCGCAATCTCACCTCGTTCGAAGAGACACAGGTCTTCAACAACGAGATTACTATGAATGACAGGTCAAAAGGTCAGTGTATCAACTGCCATAGTTACCAGAACTACAAGACCGACAACATGCTTTTCCATGTGCGTCTCTCGAATTCCGGTACTGTGATTGTGAATGATGGCAAGGTTTCAAGAGTCAATCTGAAGCGCGACTATACCATCTCTTCGGGCGTTTATCCGTCATGGCATCCTACCGCCAAACTCGTTGCCTTCTCTACCAACCTGACACGGCAGGGATTCCACACGTTGAATCCCAACAGGCTTGAGGTCTATGACCTTGCCAGCGACCTGATCCTCTACGATGTGGAGACCGATTCGGTGCAGGTAGTCAGCAACGACTCCACCCTCTTGGAGGTCTATCCTACTTGGTCGCCCGATGGCAAATACCTCTATTACTGCAAGTCCGTGCCCCTTCCCGAGGAGATGCACGACAAAGATATCAGAACCACTTACCCGAAAGTGCAGTACAACCTCTACCGCCGTTCGTTTGATGTGGCAACGCACGGCTTCGGCGATGAGGAACTGGTATATGATGCCGCCTCGCTCGACAAGAGTGCCACGTTGCCACGCGTCAGTCCCGACGGGCGCTATCTGCTCTTTGCCTTGGGGCAGTATGGCTGTTTCCATATCAGACATAATGATGCGGACATTGTCTGTATGCCACTCGACGAAGTGGGCGATGGTGAGCACCAGTCGGCCCCGTCGTTCCTCGACCTGACCAACCTGAACAGCGAAGGTCGTCCTGACAGTTATGCTAGTTGGTCGAGCAACGGCCATTGGATCATGGTGGCCAGTCGTCGCGACGACGGTAACTATTGTCGTGTCTATTTCTCCTATTTCCACGACGGGAAGGTGGAGAAGGCCTTTATGCTGCCGCAGGAAGACCCGGAATACAACACCTTCCTCTTGAAGAGTTACAACCGTCCGGAGTTCATGGTGGAGCCTGTCCGCATCAGCGTCGAAGAGTTCAGCAGGGTCTTTGATAAGTGAGAAGTGATAAATGAGAAATGAAAAGTGATTCTTTGATGAAGCATTTGCATCTGATATGTACGCTGCTTTTCGGTGTGGCCGTCTTCCTCTTTTTCGGACTGGCCTATCCGCATCATCTGCATTATCAGGAACAATACCAACTTTTCCTTTTCGACAGCACATACGTGTGGGAGATTGTCAGTCTTCCAGGTGGCATATCCGACCTGCTTGGACGCTTCTGCACGCAGTTCTTCCTTTTTGCCTGGGTAGGGGCTTTTATCATTGCACTGTTGCTCTCGGCAGTACAACTCCTGACGTTCCGGCTGATAAATGTTCAATGGTCATACGGTCTGACCTTTGTGCCTTCGTTCCTGCTTTGGCTCTTTATGCTTGACGAGAATGCGCTGATGAGTGGCATCTGGGCCATCCTGCTCACACTGCTTGTTGCTTGTGTCATCGTCAGGCAGACAACTGGTTGGACACGACGCGCCCTGCTCATCGTCGCCATTCCTATTCTCTATCTTTTGGTGGGTCCAGTCTGCTTCCCGATACCCATCGACAGCCTGTGGCATGGCATCCATTACTATCGCTACCCGACAATATTCCCATGGCTGCTTTGGGCAGCGTCCCTGTCAGTCTTCGCACTTTGGATTATGGGCATGGTTCTTCGCAGGACGAAGCAGCAAAGCCGGGCGCTGTATGATACCATTTCCAAAGGCAATTGGATTATCGGAACCATTCCCGTAATCCTTGTGGCTATCGTCATGGGGAGTCTGATTTGGAAAAACAGTAATTTCAAGGCCGAGAAGGTGATGCAGTACGATTTCATGGCCTGTCACCAGCAGTGGAACCGCATCCTTGAAACCATTAATGTCGAGAAGCCTAACAATCAGATTGGTGTGACGGTACAGAACCTTGCCCTGGCCATGCACGGCGTGCTCCTGGAACACATGTCCGAATATAACCAGAACGGCATTGCCGGACTCCTGCCCGATGTAAAGGAAGATGCCACCAGTCCTCTCCCCACCGCCGAGGCCTTCTATCAGTTGGGTATGGTCAATGTCGCCCAGCGGACGGTCTTTGAGGCGCAGGAGGCTATCCTCGACTTCCAGAAGAGTGGTCGCTGCTACAAGCGTCTGGCGCAGACCAACCTTATCAACGGTCAGTACGAGGTGGCCCGCAAATATCTCTCGGCTCTCCAAAAAACCCTCTTTTATCGTGATTGGGCCAATGAGACACTACCGTTACTGGGAAACGAAAAGGCCATAGCCAACCATCCCGAATACGGACACCTGCGTCAGTATGCCTACGATGCAGACTTCTATTTCGGCGACCATGTGACGCCTGAGATGCTGGAAAGCCTCTATTTCCACAATACGGACAATCGGCTGGCTTATCAATATCTTTTGGCTTACTATCTGCTGACGGGCGACCGTGAAAGGTTTAATCACTTCATTTCCGAAAAGCGATGAGAAAGGAACTATATATTATATTAATAGGTCTGATGGGGTTAATGGGCCTGATGGGCTGTAATGAGACTGTCAGCGATGCTAAGCAGGAGGGTGGGTTGCCTCAGATCTATCCCGACTATGTCGGGGTCACCATCCCAGTGAATATCGCGCCTCTTAACTTTGGCATGGCCGATGAGACGGTGCTGCTTGTTGATGCCATCATTACCGACCGCCACGGGAACAGTCTGCAAAGCCAGGGTGAGCAATCGGTGGATTTCGATATTGATGACTGGCATGCATTGCTCTCCCAGAACTGTGGCGACTCGCTCAGCGTAACGGTCTCGGCCAGATATGACGATGGCTGGCACACCTATCACTCTTTCTCTATCCATGTCAGCCCTGACAGTATCGACTACGGCATCTGCTACCGCCTGATTGCACCAGGTTACGAGGTGTGGAGCAAGATGGGTATCTACGAGCGCGACCTCTCCTCGTTCGATGAGCGTCCGCTGATTGAGAACACCCAGTTTGAGGGCTGTGTCAACTGCCATAGTTTCAACCGTGGTAACCCAGCCGATATGAGCCTGCATATCCGTGGGCCGCATGGTGCCACGTTGCTGAGCAAGGCTGATGGCTCCATCACCGCCTACAACACCAAGACAGACCAGACGCTCGGCCTCTGTGTCTATCCCTACTGGCATCCTTCGGGACGCTATATCGCCTATTCCACCAATGCGACCAGTCAGTTGTTCCATAGTGCCGACCCCAACCGTATCGAGGTCTTCGACACTGCCTCTGACCTTCAGGTCTATGACATCGAGAAAAACGAGTTGCTGCTGTCGTCCATGCTCAAGCAGGACTCTATCTATGAGACCTTCCCTGTATTCTCTGCCGACGGCAGCTCCCTCTATTTCTGTGCAGCCCGCGCCCTCCCTGAAGGGAATCATCAACTCGACTCAATCCGCTATAATCTCTGCCGCATCGATTTCGATCCCGCATCAGGCAAGTTTGGTAGCCGTATAGACACCATTGTAGATGCTGAGGCTCAACATAAGTCCGTCTCCTTCCCGCGTCCCTCATACGACGGACGGTTCCTCTGCTATACGCTCTCTGACTATGGACAGTTCAGCATCTGGCATCATGAGGCCGACCTCTGGCTGCTTGATCTTGCTACGGGGGAAAGCCGTCCTATGAGAGGGGCTAACTCCAACGACACGGAATCGTTCCACAATTGGAGTACCAACTCCCGCTGGCTCGTGCTCAGTTCCCGTCGTGATGACGGTCTCTTCACGCGTCCCTATTTCTGTCACGTCGATGCGGAGGGAGGTGTCACCAAGGCCTTCATGCTGCCCCAGCGCAATCCGCGCCGTTTCTACCGTGACCGTTTCTTCTCCTTTAACGTCCCTGAGTTCATCATTGCCCCGACTCACTTTGACGGTCGTCAGGCCGCCCGCGTCATCAATGACGATTCCCGCAAGAACTTTGGTGTGCGCAAATAATGCACGCGAAAGTACTAATAAGTAAAGATGATCATCGAACCAACAATTACCAAACAATGAAGAGACTAATATTACTTACAGCATTAATAGGGCTATGCTTAACGGTGTTGGCACAGACCAAATTCTATACCTCAGAGAAACTGTCGAGCAATCAGATCAACAATATCTGCCAGGACAAGGTTGGCTATATCTGGGTAGGTACGGAGTTTGGTTTAAACAAATACGACGGCTACCGTTTTACCAAATATCTACATGACAAGGATAATCCGACATCGGTCAGCAGTAATGTCATTTCATTCCTTTTTGTTGACTTATATGGTAACCTCTGGGTAGGAACCCGGCAAGGACTGGATTTGTACGATCCCCTGAATGACAAGTTTGAGCATGTGAAACTGGAAGGTGCTAAAGACGTTCCACGTATCAATGACATCATTCAGGAAGACGACGACCATCTGTTGGTGGGAACAGCAGGATACGGTCTGTTCAGGTTAGATATCAAGAACAAGACCACACGGCAACTGGAAGGCTATGCCTTGGGTGACAAAGATTACTTCAGCCATATCATGATTGACGGAGAGGGCGCTTTCTGGAAGGCCGGTCATGGCAGTCAGATCGTGAGACGCTCACCTGACGGGAAATTGCAAGAGTTTGAGTCACCTTATGGCACAGTGACCAACTACGTTGAATATGAAGGCGGGGTGGTGATGGTCTGTATTCATGGACTACTATACTATCGTGACGGCCAGATGTATGAGGACTATTTTGAACGGGGTGAGATAAATGGCAAGGACCTGCTCCTTCGCTGTGCTATGAAAGACCGTCATGGCAATCTCTTCATCGGTACTATGGGTAATGGCCTGTGTTGGGTGCCACGGGGCGAACGGCAGTTTAAAAGGTATATCTATCAGAGCGCTTCCCTCGATTTGAATACCACAAATATCTGGGCTCTCTTTGAGGACAGCCAGGACAATCTGTGGGTGGGCTGTCAGAAGCGGGGACTGCTGATGTTGCCCCAGCAGGATCCCCCGTTCCGCAGTTGGAGGTTTGCTGACATGCACATGAACGTGGGAGGCTCCTTGACGTCATTCTGTGACGGTGGTGACGGGATTGTATGGTGCTCAGTCCAGAACAACGGCATTTTTGGCATCGACGGTGAGGGGAGAACCGTTGCTCATCCCTCGTCGCCCGAAGGGACATATATCCTATATCGCGACAAGAAAGGGGAATACTGGGTGGGGACAAACGGTGGCGTCTATTCCTATAATCCCTATACCGGAGTTGCCCAATTGAAGGTGTCGTTTAAGAACGGATTCATCAATGCCATGACGGACGACGGCAAGGGGCATCTTTTCTTCTCTGTGTTTGGTGAAGGTTTTTGCGCCTATGACATTTCCACTGGCGAGATGCGCAGGTTCTCGATGCATCAGGACGGAGGGGAGAACGGTAGACTGCATAACGACTGGCTTTCTGCCCTGTTTGTGGATAGCAAAGGGAAATTGTGGACTTGTTCTGCCTCAGGTGTGAACTGCTATGATTATGAGAACAACCACTTCCATCCATACGGGTGGGAGGTTATACTCGACTACCATGCCGTTGGGTCGATTTGTGAGACTTACGACCATCAGATATTATTCGGCACGGCTACCGGACTGTTTCTCTATGACCAGAAGAAGAAAGAGGCTGTGCCTTTCCCAGGTGCAGAGGCCCTTGCTGATAAGAATATATGTGGCATCGTGGAGGATGAGTCCGGCGACCTGTGGTGCAGCACCACCATGGGTATCTGGCAATATCAGAGACAGAAAAAGACCTTCACCAGTTATATGCAAGGTAATGGGCTTTTAAGTCGTGAATATGTGAATGGCGTGATGATGCACACGAACGAAAGCCTACGGGCGGGCGACGGTGCACCCAGAAGTGACAGGGTGTGGTTTGGATTTAGTGACGGCATCACTTCTTTTGTCCCTCAGGCTCTGCGTAATAGTTCCTACAAACAGGGGGATGTCCACCTTACGGGAATCTTCATCGGCGAGACTGCCGTCAATGCCAGTACACTTTCTGATGGCAGACCGGTGGTGGATGGTTCTGTGGCAGAGAGTGACCACATTGAATTGTCGTATGTCGATAATACATTTACGATGGAGTTTTCCACACTAAACTATTCCAGTGCTGAAAGCGTAGTCTATGAATATCGCATGCGCGGAGATTGGACGCGTACCGCTGATGGCAGCAATGCCGTGTCATTCAATCATCTGCAACCCGGCTCTTACACTTTGGAAGTGAGAGCGATAGAGAATGGGGTTTATACAGAGTCGCAGGCATATCATATTGTGATACGTGCTCCATGGTATCAATCTGACTTCGCGTACCTTATTTATATATTAGCATTTTTGGCTTTGGTCGGACTTGTGGCATGGAGTTACCGCCGAAGAGCCCACCGTCAGTTGGATGAAGACAAGATGAAGTTCCTGATTAATGCCACACACGATATCCGTTCACCGCTGACACTGATTATGAGTCCGTTGCATAAACTGATGAAACGCAATCTGGACAGCGATGTCATGGAAGACCTGAAGACAATAGAGCATAATGCCAGTCGTGTGCAGAATCTGGTCAACCAGATACTCGATATCCGGAAGATAGACAAACAGCAGATGAAACTCCATTGCCAGGAAACGGATATCGTGCAATATGTAGGTAACATCCTAAAGGCCTATGACTATACAGCAAAGGAGCGTGGCATTAATTTCGTCTATGCGCCAGAGGTAGATAGGCTCAATGTGTGGCTGGATCGTAACGGTTTGGATAAGGTGCTTGACAATCTGCTTTCGAACGCATTCAAATACACGTTTGACAATGGTGAAATCACCATACGTGTCTCACAGCCGGACAGCAATACGGCGGAACTTCAGGTGATAGACAACGGGATGGGAATCAAAGGTGATGTCAATAAGATCTTCGACCGTTTCTATCAAAGTTCCATGTCACGCTCCATGCATATTGAAGGAACGGGTATAGGACTGAATCTCTGCAAGATGATTGTGTCTATGCATCACGGAACGATAGAGGCAGCAAACCGTACGGATTCTCAAGGCAGTACCTTCACGGTCCGTCTGCCTCTAGGGAATACCCATTTTTCAAAGGAAGAACTGATGGAGGAAGAGAAAGAAAACAAGAGCCATCGGAAGGCACAGTCGAACTACAGGGTTCTTGTGGTGGACGATGACGTGGAGATTGGCAACTATATCATTCAGGAGTTAGGTGGCTATTATTATATCTCAGCAGTCACTAATGGACGCGAGGCCCTGCACAAACTTCTGGAAAGCGCGGATTCTGAGAGACAGTATGATCTGGTGGTCAGTGATGTCATGATGCCTGAGATGGACGGCTTTACCTTACTCCGTATGATTAAAACCAATATGAACATCAGTCATATACCAGTGGTGATGCTCACCTCAAAGTCTGATGTCGCCAACCGTCTTGAGGGGTTGGAGAAGGGTGCCGATGCCTATCTGGCGAAACCGTTCGACATGGATGAACTGCACATGGTGATCAATAACCTCATTAATAAAAACCTTCGCCTGAAGGGGAAATACTCCGGGACGCAGCAGCAGAAAGACAAGGTGATAGAGAAGGTGGTGAAAGGCAATGACGAGATACTCATGGAACGTATCATGAAAGTCATCAATGAACATCTGTCTGACAGTGACTTCAATGTTGAAGTGCTCACGTCTGAGGTGGGCATCAGCCGTGCACAACTGCACCGTAAGATGAAAGACATGACTGGTTTGCCAATCAGTGAGTTCATCCGCAACATCCGCCTTGAGCAGGCTGTGAGACTACTCAAGGAGCAGAAAGTCAATGTGACACAAGTGGCCTATGCCGTAGGTTTTAGTAATCTTGCACATTTCTCAACGGTTTTCCGGAAGCAGTTCGGCGTTTCACCAACAGAGTATATTGAGCAGAAGGCAGGGGCTGATACAAAATAACAACGAAACGAGACATACGTGAAAGTGGTGTGGTGTAAAAGATTTGTAATTTTGCACCACATTATTAAATCTTTTTATTATTTAAATAACCAAAACGTATGAGTTTCAAAGCAAAGAAAACAGCCTTATGTGTGGGATTGTGCTTTTTGGGCATACTCTCAGCGCAAGAGGCTTCGGCTGTTACTGAATCAGTAACTTCCGTACAGCAAACGAAGCAGGCAACAGGTCGGGTATCAGACTCTCAAGGTCCGCTGATCGGTGCCACCGTCATGGAGAAGGGTACTAGTAATGGTACGGTTACCGATTTCAACGGTAATTTCTCTCTTAATGTCAAACCCGGCGCAACGCTCGTTATTTCCTATGTGGGTTATGAATCCCAGGAGATTAAGGCCGGTGATAACTTGCGTGTAGAACTTAAAGAAGATGGTCACGTCGTTAACGAAGTGGTGGTGATTGGTTACGGTACCCAGCGTCGTGAGGCCGTTACTGGTTCTGTTGCCAACATCGGTGGTGAGAAACTGAATCAGATTGCTGCCACCAATGCCGCTCAGGCTCTGCAGGGTCGTGTGGCTGGTGTGCTCATGACGCAGACCTCTACCAAGCCTGGTGAGGAGATGCAGATCCGCATTCGTGGTCAGCGCTCACTCAGTGCTTCCAACGATCCTCTGATTGTGCTTGACGGTATTCCTTTCATGGGTGTTCTTTCTGATATCAATCCTGCCGACATCAAGTCGATGGATATCCTGAAGGATGCTTCTGCCACAGCCATCTACGGCTCTCGTGGTGCTAACGGTGTGATTATCATCACTACGACTAAGGGTAGCCAGGGTGCTCCTGCCAAGGTAAGTTATAATGGCTATGTCAGTTTCAAGAAGGTCTTCAAGAAGTATCCGATGATGGATGGGCCTACCTTCTCAAAGTTCCGTCAGTATGCCGGCCTCTATCAGAATTCACTCGATGAGAACGACAATACGAACACTGACTGGCAGGATCTGTACTACCAGACAGGTGTAAGCCATAATCACGATGTAAGTGTTGCCGGCGGTACCAATGGTGGTAGTTACAGTTTCGGTGCAGGTTACTATCATGACGAGTCTGTCGTTCCTACTGAGGGTTACGACCGTGTGTCCGTTCGTGGTAACTTTGACCAGATGGTAGGCAAGTACTTCCGCTTTGGCCTGAGCACGAACAACAGTTATCGTAAGACTCAGGGTGTGAATGATATGTATGGTGTACTGAGCAAGAGCCCTCTGGCCAGTCCATACGACGAGAACGGCAACTTGAAGCGTTATATTTCTCTTCCTGCCGACGACCAGAGTGTCGTGACCAAGGAGACCGTTGAGCGTGACAAGGACGTGTGGCTGAATGAGAACAAGGGTATCGGCTCTTACAACACCCTCTTCGGTGAGGTAAAGTGCCCATGGGTTGAAGGTCTGAGTTACCGTATCAATATCGGTCTGAACTTCCGTAGTTCTAAGGGCGGAAACTTCACTGGTACAGGTGTCAACAACAAGGATGCCAACGCTGTGAACGGTGGTGGTATCTCTGAGAACCAGACACGTAACTGGGCCGTTGAGAATTTGCTCACTTATGACCATATCTTTGCTGAGAAGCACAACGTGAATGTTGTTGCTATGTACTCTGCCGAGCAGACGACTTACGAGTCAACAGGTGCCAGCGCACAGGACATCCCTGCCGACTATTTCCAGTACTATGCACTTGACAAGGCTGTCGGTCAGGCTAACCTGACAGGTTACAACTACTGGCAGAGCGGTCTGATGTCTTGGATGGGACGTGTGATGTACTCTTATGATAATAAGTACATGATTTCTGCAGCCCTCCGTTCTGATGCTTCATCACGTCTGGCAAAGGGTCATCAGTGGCACACCTATCCAGCAGTCAGTGCTGGTTGGAACATCTCTCGCGAGCAGTTCATGGAGAACCTCACTTGGATTGACAACCTGAAACTGCGCGTAGGTTACGGTGAGACTTCTAACCAGTCAATCAACCCATATTCGACTCTTGGCGGTCTGGCCGTTCGTAACTATAACTTCGGCTCTACCTATAAGGCTGGTTACTATGTAAATGCACTGCCTAACCCCGAACTGGGATGGGAGTATTCTAAGACATGGAACTTCGGTCTTGACTTCTCCCTGTTCAGTGGTCGTCTCTATGGATCATTTGAGTACTATACGCAGAAGACCAACGATATTCTGCTCGACGTATCTCTGCCTTCTACTTCTGGTGTAAGCAGTTATACTGGTAATATCGGTAATACTGAGAATAAGGGTTGGGAACTCACGCTGAACGGCATCATCATCGACAACAAGAACGGTTGGAACTGGGAGGCTGGTATCAACCTTTACCAGAACCGCAACAAGTTGACCAAACTGACAGGTGCACTCGACGAGAACGGCAATCCTGTTCCTGATAAGGGCAACCGCTGGTTCATCGGCTATCCTATCGATGTCATCTATGACTACAAGTATATCGGCTTGTGGCAGGCTGGCGAGGAAGCACAGATGAATATCCTTGAGCCCGGTGGTAACATTGGTATGATCAAGGTGGCTCACGACAAGGCTCTTGATGCCAACGGCAATCCTACCCGCCAGATTGGTGAGGATGACCGTGAAGTGATGAGCATGGAGCCCGACCTCATCGGTGGTTTCAATACAACAGTCGGTTACAAAGGCTTTGACCTGACCGTGATTGGCGCATTCCAGGTCGGCGGTAAGTTGATCAGTGCCATCCACTCTGCTAATGGTTACCTGAACATGCTGACAGGTCGTCGCGGACAACTGGATGTAGATTACTGGACAGAGCAGAACACAGGTGCCAAGTATCCGAAACCCGGTGGTATCCAGAGTGGTGATAACCCCAAGTACGGTTCTACGCTCGGCTATTTCGATGCTGGCTATCTGAAGGTTCGTGCCATCACACTCGGTTACAACTTCGACAATCTGAAGGCTGTCAAGGATTTCGGCATCAGCCGTCTGCGCCTCTATGCTACGATTCAGAACCCGTTCGTGCTCTTCTCACCTTTCAACAACGAGAGCGGACTTGATCCAGAGACCAACTCATATGCAAACCAGAACACAGCCGTCGGTATCGACGGATACACTGGCAAGCACAGGATGCCGATTGTAGGTTATAACACACCTTCTACCCGCAACTTCATCTTCGGTCTTAATGTTACTTTCTAATGCATAATTCATAATTAATAATGCATCATATAATAAATAATAAGGTTATGAAAACGAAAAGTATTAAATATATCCTTGCTGCGGGTTTGGTCTGCTGTGGTCTTTCCACAACGATGACATCCTGCAGTGATGTGCTCGACGAGCAGCCTCGCAGCCAGTTCGACCCGACATTCTTCACCACGAAGGCGGGTATTGAGGGTGGTCTGACTTCTCTCTATGCACACCTGCGCTATTTCTATGGCAACGGTTATTATCTGAATAGTTTGGAGACTGGTACCGATGAATATACATACGCACAGTCTGCCGATGGCAACTTCAAGGATGCCGACCTCTCGGGCGTAGGTTCTATGAATCCTAATAATAGTATCGCCGGCGGATGCTGGGGTGCTGCCTTCGCAAACATCAATACCGCCAGCGGTATCATTGAGAATGGCGCTGCTGCTGGTATCGATG
Organism: uncultured Prevotella sp.; assembly: GCA_900320905.1. Classification (GTDB taxonomy): domain Bacteria; phylum Bacteroidota; class Bacteroidia; order Bacteroidales; family Bacteroidaceae; genus Prevotella. The sequence continues at coordinate 87,482 of ONTZ01000004.1, read as the reverse complement.
ACGCTCTGCTCGCAGAGGCATACTTCTTCCGTGCATTCGACTATTTCATCCTGGTACAGACCTATGGTGGTGTGCCCCTCGACCTCGGTGCTGGTGATCTGAAGTTCAATACCTCTACTGTTCGTACATCTGTACGTAATACCGTTCCTGAGGTTTATGCTGCTATTTTTGCTGATCTCGAGAAGGCTGTTGCCGACCTGCCTGAGAACCCACGTCTCACAGGTACTGCAACCAAGAATCTGGCTCGTCTGTATCTCTCAAAGGCTTACCTGACATACGCCTGGTGGTTGGAGAACCCCAACAATATCCCCACCTATCCAGAGTGCAGTCGTGATGCCAGTCAGGCTAACAGCTATTTCCAGAAGGCCTACGACATGGCCAAGCAGGCTATCGACAATCCTGGACCTTACGGACTGCAGCCCACCTTCTATGATGTCAACGTGGCTACTAACGACCGTAACTCTGAGATTATGCTCTATGCTGACCACGACGAGGACGAGAAGTTCGGTAACGGTGGTGCTGGCTATGGCTGGGGTAGTGGTGGCTCTCCTGAGAACTTCGCTTACTGGATGGAGACCTGGAACTACACTGAGATGACGGCCAAGGCTGCTTCTGGCGCTACCATCAACCCCATCCAGCGTGAGGCTGTGCAGGCACTCGGCCGCCCTTGGACTCGTATGGCTCCTATCGCCGACAATTTCATGGAAGGTGGTGTTTGGGAAGATGCTGTCAAGGCTATCGACTCTCGCTACGATGCTACCTTCACCCTGCGCTATCACACCAACTGGCAGAAGGCTGGCGGTACTGAGCCTTATGTCTTTGGTGCCAATGGCATGCAGGTAGGTCCTAATGAGGTTTACTTCAGCTGGGTTCCCGAGAGTGAGGATGCCAATATCAACTATACAGGTGCTGATGGTAAGCTTGGCTTCGGCGAGATGCCTGGTCGCGCTGACTTCGTAGTAGCCGTGAATCACATCAGTCGTAAGAAGTATCCAATCAACTGGAAGATTGGTATCTACCGTACCGACAATAATGGCGGTCTGGGCTCAAAGGTGAACGGTGGTAGTCCGCGTCCCTGGAACATCGCCAAGTTCTCTGAGTTCTACCTGATTGCTGCTGAGGCTGCTGTGAAACTGAACGATAATGCCAATGCCTTGAAATATGTGAATGTGCTCCGTGAGCGTGCTGGTAAGCAGACATTCTCTCAGAATGATAATGTGGCAGTATCTGTTGACAACAGCGCCGCCATGCTGGCAGCCACTCCCGCAACGATCACCATCGACTTTATCCTCGACGAGCGTAGCCGTGAGTTCTGGGGTGAGGGCTATCGTTGGTTCGACCTCGTTCGTACCCAGAAATGGGCTGAGCGCGCATCTACATACCGTATCGCCGGCAGTGGTTATACCGATAAGGATCTTGAGTCATTCACTCGTGACATCCCGGCAGGTTATTACCTCCGTCCAATCCCTCAGGGACAACTCGACGGTTTGATTATGTCGGAACAGGAGAAGCAAGCCTATCAGAATCCTGCATACAGATGATTAGTTTAAAGGTTAGTTAGAAAATTCTCTCTTGGCACCAGTCACCTCCGTTGGTGGCTGGTGTTTTTTTTCTAAAAAAAGAATTATTTAGGAAAAAAGTGTTATCTTTGCAAAATAAATAAGAACCCGACGATATGAAAAGATCTTTGATTATAACCTTTTCGCTATTGCTGGCACTGACCATGAGTGCAGCAGAGCAATTTGTTGTGTTTAAGGCATCTGCCGACGTACTCCCGTTGCAAGGTGCCAGTATCTCATTCGATGCCAAGGAGCATAGTTGTGTGCAACGTGCTGTCGCCAATCTTCAACAAGACTTCCAGCGGGTGACACAGAGGGACGGTTCTTTTGTGTCGCTCGAAGCATCGACACAAAAGAACCGTCCCTCTGTGTCAATCCTCATTGGTACTGTGGGCGTCAATAAGCAGATCGACCAATGGGTGAAGAAGGGCGAACTCCGCGACCTGAAAGGCAAGACGGAGAAATACATTATCAAGACTATCGGCGACCAACTCGTCATCGCCGGCAGTGACAAGCGTGGCACGGTCTTCGGCATCTATGAACTGTCGCAGCAGATCGGTGTCTCGCCCTGGTACTACTGGGCCGATGTGCCGGTGGAGAGGCATGACGCTATCTATGTCAAAAGAGGTGAGTATACCGACGGAGAGCCGAGTGTACGCTACCGTGGCCTCTTCTTAAATGATGAGGCTCCCTGTCTGACCACATGGGTGAAGAATACCTTTGGCACGGACTATGGCGACCATCATTTCTATGAGAAGGTGTTTGAACTGATTCTTCGTCTGAAGGGTAACTTCCTTTGGCCTGCCATGTGGGGCTGGGCTTTCTATGCCGATGACCCTGAGAACTCAAAGGTGGCCGATGAGATGGGGGTCATTATTGGCACCTCACACCACGAGCCAATGGCACGTAATCATCAGGAGTATGCACGTAACCGTCAGGAGTGGGGAGCCTGGAACTACCAGACCAACAAAGAGAACCTTGACCGTTTCTTCCGTGAAGGTATCGAACGCATGAAGGGTACTGACGATATTGTGACTATCGGCATGCGTGGCGATGGCGATGAAGCCATGAGCGAAACTGCCGACACAAAGTTGATGGAACGTATCATCGACAACCAACGAAAGATTATCAAGGAGGTGACGGGTAAGCCTGCTGAGAAGACCACTCAGGTGTGGGCCTTGTATAAAGAGGTGCAGGACTATTACGATGCCGGCCTTCGTGTGCCCGACGACGTGATGATCCTTATCAGCGATGACAACTGGGGCGATATCCGTCGTGTACCCACTGCTGCCGAACGTAGTCGTAAAGGCGGATGGGGCATCTATTACCACGTCGATTACGTGGGGGCTCCACGTAATACGAAGTGGCTCAACGTCACCCAGACGCAGCAGATGTTCGAGCAACTGTCGCTGGCCTATGACTTCGGCATTGAGCGTATGTGGATCCTCAATGTCGGCGACCTGAAACCGATGGAATACCCCATCCAGTTGTTTATGGATATGGCCTGGAATCCGAAGGACTATACCGTCCAGACCGTCACCGACCATACCCGTCGTTTCTTCCAGAGTGTGCTCAGGGGCTCCATCGCAGAGGAGGCTGCGTCGATTTACAACCGCAACTGCCAGTATATGGCTCGTGTCACACCTGAGATGCTCGATGCGCGTACCTACAATATCGAGACAGGTGAGTGGCGACAGGTGGCTGACGACTACCAGCGTCTGGAACTGAGTGCCCTGCGCCTCTATGACCAGATTCCTGTAGAGGCTCGCGACTTCTATCGTCAGTTGGTACTCTTCCCGGTTCAGGCGATGGCTAATCTCTACGATATGTACTATGCCCAGGCCATGAACCTGTATCTGGCTGCCAGCAAGAACCCCGATGCTAATATGTGGGCCGACAAGGTGAAGGAGTGCTTCCGTCGTGATTCACTGCTTTGTCTTGCATACAATACAGATATCGCTGGTGGCAAGTGGAATGGTATGATGATACAGAAGCATATTGGCTATCGTTCCTGGAACGACAACTTCCGTGCAGATATGTTGCCGCGAACCGCTTCTGTCGAAGATGGTCCTACCGGTGGTTATACCTTTACCTCCAGTAATGGTTATGTGGCTATGGAAGCAGAGCATTATTTCAGTGCTACGGCACCTGAAGGCACTGGGTGGACTGTCTATCCCTATTATGGTCGCACTCGTAGTGCCGTTGCCTTGACGCCTTATACGTCAGAAGTAGGAAACGCTTCCCTGACCTATCAGTTTGCGCTACCCACTGAAACGGCTAAAGTGAAGGTCCATGTCGTGACGAAGTCAACGCTCGACTTTCTGGATACAGGCGGCTTCGAGTACATTGTCAGCCTTGACGGTGGTGAGCCACAGGTGGTTAACTTCAACAAGACGCTTGTCGACCGTCAGCCCTATATGTATTCGGAGTATTATCCTGCTGTTGCAAGTCGTGTGGTGGAGAAGGTCGTGGAATTGCCTGTGACACATAGTGGGGTACACAGTCTGACATTACAGCCCAAACATCCTGGTATTGTTTTCGAGAAGATTGTGGTCGATGCCGGTGGCTATCAACCCCAGTACCTCTTCGGTCAGGAGTCACCATGCAAGCGATTTAACTAAATATGAGATAATAAAAAAGGAAAGGTTATGAAGAAGACATTGTTTCTTGCCCTCGGTATGGCTGCCCTTATGACGGGCTGTACTTCTGCCGACAAAGTGACTAAGAACACGATCAATCAGGATGAGGTGATGACCAAACTCTCACTTGAAGACAAGGCTCACTTCGTGATTGGTGTTGGTATGGCTGGATTCTCTGGCGACGATGCTGTAATCGGTGCCACCAAGAACCTCGTGCCTGGTGCCGCTGGTACCACTTACCCCCTCGACTCGTTAGGTATCCCTGCTGTAGTGCTGGCTGATGGTCCTGCCGGACTCCGTATCGATGCCACCCGTGAAGGTGATTCTGCTACCTATTATTGCACCCACTTCCCCATTGGTACGTTGCTAGCCTCTACCTGGAACACGAAGTTGGTAGAGGAGGTAGGTCAGGCTATCGGTGAGGAGGTAAAGGAGTATGGTGCCGATGTGCTGTTGGCACCAGCCGTCAATATCATGCGTAACCCCCTCTGTGGTCGTAATTTCGAGTATTATTCCGAGGATCCTGTGGTGGCTGGTAAGACTGCTGCTGCCTATATCACTGGTGTACAGAAGAACGATGTGGGTACGAGTATCAAGCACTTTGCTGCCAATAATCAGGAAACCAATCGTATGAATACCGATGCACATATCTCTCAGCGGGCCCTGCGCGAGATCTATCTGAAGGGCTTCGAGATTGCTATCAAGGAGAGTAAGCCTTGGACGGTGATGACTTCTTACAATTACATCAACGGTGTCTATACGTCTGAGAGCAAGGATCTCGTAGAGACCATCCTGCGCGATGAGTGGGGTTATGAGGGAACGGTCATGACTGACTGGTTCGGCGGCAAGGATGGTGCCAAGCAGATGTGGGCAGGTAACGATATGTTACAGCCTGGTAAGAAGGAGCAGTTTGATAGTATCGTGGCTGGCGTGAAGAGCGGTAAACTGTCTGAGGCTGACCTCGACCGTAACGTACAGCGTGTGCTGAACCTCGTCGAGAAGAGTCCGCGTTTCCAGGGCTACCAATATAGCAATAAGCCCGACCTGAAGGCTCATGCTGCCGTTACCCGTCAGAGCGCTGCCGAGGGTATGGTACTCATGAAGAACAACGAGACCTTGCCTTTGAAGGAGAATATTAAGAACGTCGCTTTATATGGTTGTACGTCATACGACTTCATTGCCGGTGGCACAGGTTCTGGTAATGTAAACCATGCTTATGTGGTGTCGCTGCTCGATGGTCTGAAGAATGGCGGCTATACCGTTTCTGACGAAATCAAGACGGCCTACGAGAAATATATTGCTGACGCCAAGGAGGCTCAGAAGAAGGCTCTCGAGGAGATGGCCAAGAAGGATAAGCAGGCCGCTATGTTGGCCAGTTTCATGCCTGGCACACTGCCCGCAGAGAAACAGTTTACTGCCGACGAACTGGCTGCACAGGCCAATGGTGCCGATGTCGCTATCATCACCATCGGACGTATCTCTGGTGAGTTCCTCGACCGTAAGTCTGCCGACTTCAATCTCAATGACTCAGAGATGAAACTCATCCAGCAGGTGTGCGAGGTCTATCACAAGGCAGGCAAGCAGGTTGTTGTGTTGCTGAACATTGGTGGTGTCATTGAGACAGCCTCTTGGAAAGAACTGCCCGATGCCATCCTCTGCGCTTGGCAGGCAGGTCAGGAAGGCGGCAACAGTGTCGTCGATGTGCTCAGCGGCAAGCAGTCACCTTCGGGTAAGTTCACGATGACATGGCCAGTCAAGTTCACTGATGCCTACAGTTCTAAAAACTTCCCCATTGATCAGAATGTTAAGATCGACATGATGAACCAGGGTCAGAAAGGTAACGTGAAGAACGTAGACTATACTGACTACGAGGAGGATGTCTATGTGGGCTATCGCTACTTCGACTCGTTTGACGTGCCTGTCAGTTATCCCTTCGGCTTTGGCCTTAGTTATACCACCTTTGAGTACAGCGATGCGAAGATTTCCCAGAAGAACGACATCTACGACGTAACTGTCACTGTGAAGAACACAGGCGGATTTGAGGGTAAGGAAGTCGTGGAACTTTATATCTCCGCACCTGACAACAAGGCAGCGAATAAGCCTGCAAAGGAACTGAAGGCCTTTGCCAAGACGAAGTTGCTGAAGCCGGGGGAGAGTGAGACTCTCACACTGAGCATCACGGCTCCGGAACTCGCTTCGTTCGATGAGGCTGCTTCTGCATGGGTGGTTGCTGAGGGCGAATATCAGTTCTTGGTAGGCACCTCCTCTCAGGACATCAAGGCTACCCTCACTGCACCAGCCAAGTCTTTCCAGATGAAGGTTCACGACGTGATGAAACCTGAGGTTCAGATGAACCTGTTGAAAAGGTAGAATAGTAAAACGATAAGAGATATGAGAAAGACAATCATCGTGATGGCACTGGCAGCCGTATGCTGTCTGAGTGCCCAGGCACAGGAGAAACTCTTCAACAGTGCCAGCGTGCAATCGCCCGTCATCAATAAGGACGGCACAGTGACATTCAATTTGTATGCCCCCAAGGCCATCAAGGTCGAGGTGACTGGTGACTTCCTGCCCACGCAACCCATCGAGGTCGAAGGCTACGGCAAGTACGATGCCCCAGGTGTGGCTCAGTTGACGGAAGGCAAAAACGGCGTGTGGAGTTATACCACCGACAAACTCGCCCCAGAGATGTACAGTTATACCTTTAATATAGATGGTATGACGGGTGTAAAGGACCCTGCTAACATCTACGTGAATCGCGACATTGTATCGTTCACCAATATCTTCATCATCAGCAATGAGAAGGGCGACAAGGGTGATTTGTATAAAGTGAACGAAGTGCCTCACGGCAATCTCTCGAAGGTTTGGTACGATAGTCCTACGCTGAAGATGCAGCGCCGTATGACCGTCTATACACCGGCTGGTTACGACAAGGGTGGCAAGTATCCCGTGCTCTATCTGCTACATGGTGCTGGTGGCGACGAGAATGCCTGGAGTGAACTGGGACGTGCTGCTCAGATACTCGACAACTTGATAGCCACAGGCAAGGCCAAGCCCATGATCGTGGTGATGCCCAATGGCAATCCCAACTGCCAGGCAGCCCCCGGTGAGTGGTCGTTCGGTATGTACACGCCTGGCTTCCGCGATGGCGGTTCAGGCCCGAGAACTCCTGCCGTGGCCTCGATTCCCGAGAGTTTCATGGACATCGTGAACTATATGGACAAGAACTACCGCACGGTGAAGAGTCGTGCTGGTCGTGCCGTCTGTGGTCTGTCGATGGGTGGTGGACATACCTTCCACATAAGCCTGCTCTATCCAAATACGTTCGACTATTACGGACTCTTCTCTGCTGGTCTGCACTTGGGTGGTAACCAGATTCAGGGTGCTTCATTTGCCGATCAGATCAAGGCTGATCCTAATTTTGCACAACAGTCAGCCAAATTGTTTGCCAGCAAGCCCAAACTCTATTGGATGGGTATGGGTAAGACTGACTTCCTCTATCAGAGTACGGTTGATCTGCGCAACTACTGGGACTCGAAGGGTTACGACTACGAATATGTTGAGACCGACGGTGGTCACATCTGGCGTAACTGGCGTATCTATCTGACGATGTTTGCCCAGAAGATCTTCAAATAAAGATACTGGTGATTTTAAAAGGAAACGTGCTGCAGGATTTCCTTGCAGCAAAGACGAGCAAAGCCTGATTGTAAAAAGGCTGATACGCCGATAATAAAAAAATATAGGGATGTTCAAATTGAGCATCCCTATATTATTATATTGTATTTGAGTAATTCTGATGTTACTCTGGATAGTTACCTTCGATGTACGCCTTAATCAGCGAGGCATGCGAAAGAGGACTCTTAGCATTGTATACATCCGGATTCGTGTTGTAGTCAAGCAAAACCACTGGCTTATTCTTCGAGATGATACGAATCGCTGTTACCAACTTCTGGAGTTTGTTCTCCAACACCCACTTATAACAGGGCAGGTAAATCAGCTTGCGGGCAGTGAGGTAGCCAAGCAACTCCTCACCATGAACGCCCTTACGATGTCCGAGACATGGGCCATACTTGCGTGTGGTTCGTTTCATGTTCTTCATATCTCGCTTCGAGAACAGGCTTGTGTCTATGTCATTATCCTCAAACACTTTCAGACCTTGCCAGATGCCCTCGACAGACAAAGCCACCAGGCCTTCAGTAAACGGAACGGGAATACCACCAATGGGATAGAATGGGCTAAACTTGACGAACTCATCCTGGGCCTTGCTTGTCACATCGATGATCATCGCATCAGGATACTTTTCTTTCAACGATAAAATCGGCTTCCCGTTTTTATCTTTCTTGCCTGGTTCGAGAGGTTTTTTCTTGGATTCAATAATAATCATGGGCTTCATTTTAGAATCTGAAGCAAAATTACCACTTTTCTCCGAATAAACATTGATTTTCATCATAAATTACCAAATTTTTAATTATTCACCCAATATCAGGCATTATATAGTGCCAAAAACAACAAAAAAGTAATCTGTTGTGTGAAATATACACATTAAATTCCATTCTCAAAGAAATCAATTGGATCGAACTCCTCGATGCGTTTGAATCTCTGCCAGCACTTGATATACTTTTTGTCATCGGAGTTGGCAACATTAATATATTCTTCTTCGTGTTGTCGATATTTCTGTGCACAAAAACAAGGCACATGTAAAATTATATCACCGATGTTTCCCAAATCTTCAAAGATACCAAAAGATATATTGCTTGGCTCTTCTGCATATAGATATATGTCTTGCAGTTTTGGGCAGTTGGTTATCACATTATCCCAAAACAGATCCATATGATGGACTCTTTCTCCATCAAGTACCTGTCCTTTAAAGATTAGTGTTTCAAGTTCGGGGCATCCGCAAATGGAACCAGTTGTTAATACTCCACATGATTCTGGAAAGATAATCTTATGTAGATACTTACAATTGTTAAAGGCTCCATACTTTATTGATTCAGTGCCAGATGGAACATGATATATGTTACGCTCATGATTAGATGGGTATTTCTCCAAATCAATGTCCTCATCCCATTCAAAACCGAAAAACAATACACCGTCATGAGAAAAGAACCCGTTTCCATCTTCTTTATACAATGGCTCCCCTTCTTTATTTACTGGCCATTGGTTCCAGTCACAAATGAAACCACTCGCTGAATCTGTAAAAGCACAATCATAAATATTTCCCAAATTGAGTTTTTTACCGATGTAGATCTCTCCAAAATTAGGACAGCATTGGAAGGCTTCTGAGCCAATCGATCTAAGCGATTCGGGGAAATCAATTCCTTTTAGATTGACACAGCCGCCGAAAGTGGGACTGCCTATTGCCTCTAAAAACTTTGGTAGAATAATCCGTTTCAACTTAACGCTATTTTCAAAAGCGAAATCTGCAATCGCAATACTCACTTGCTCTTGTGCTCCATATTCATACTCACAATGGCAGTCTGTTTCATTTACTTCATAAAGGTCAATTGTTCTTAGGTTTCCATCTGCTCCACTCATCTCTGTAAGTAACTCATAGTCTGCATCGCAGAGAAAGCCTTTGACTGTTATCTCGTCTATGAGGTGGCAGTCAAGACCTGATAATTGTTGATGGAGTGGTTTTTCTCTTGTAACTTCAAATCTCATCATAAACACCCATTTTAATCCTTTTTTACCCATTATCGGGCATATATAATTGCCAAAAATAGGGAAAAAGTAATCAATTGCGTAAAAAATACGCAGAAAAGTTTGGAAGTTTAAAATATTCTTTGTACTTTTGCAGCGTAAAAATTACGCAATAATTAAAAATTTAAAGAATGATTGTTAAAGTTTGGGTTAGTAGTTTTGAAGAAAAAGTTGAGAAGTTGTCTCCGATGGAGGAAAGGAGGGGACTTCTGGGTGTTAGTCATCTTATATTTAATAAGGTGGTGGAAGGTGAAAGGGAAAATGTGATGTTGAGATTGGTTGGTAGGTTTAAAGGTTTAAGGTATGAAGATTTAGAAGAGGTTTATAGTGATGGGTGTTTGGTTTTGTGGAATAAGATGAATGATGAGGGGTTTAAGTTGAAAGAAATATCAATGGTTGGGTATTTGGTTAGGATTTGTAGAAATATTGGGATGCATTATTTGAGAAAGGTGAATGAGGATGTTGAGAGTTTGGATAGGATTTTGGAAAGAGGATGTGAGAGGGAATATGAAGAGGATGGAATGAAGGAGTTCTTTGATGTGATGGATGAGAGAGATGATGAAAAAGAGATCTTTGAGAAATTGGATAAGGCCTGGGGTAAGTTGAAGGATGTGGATAGGATGATTCTGGAGAGCTATTATGTAGATGGTTGTAAAATGGAAGAGATTGCGAGGAGGGTTGGTTATAGAAATGGAAATAGTGTGAAGAGTAGGAAAAATAAGGTGTTAAGAAAGATAATGGATCTGATGGCGGATGGGGCGGATTTTAGCGATCTGCCTTACGCTGCTTAAAATAATTGAAGAATTGAAAGATTAAAGAATTGAAGTAATATGGAAGAAATGAAGTATCATTACCAGTATCCGCATCCGAGCGTCACTACGGATTGCGTGATTTTTGGATTCGACGGGACGCGACTCAATGTCCTGCTGATAGAAAGAGGTATCGAACCATACAGGGGTCGATGGGCATTTCCAGGCGGATTCCTGAAAATGGACGAAACTGCACTGATGGGGGCCAAACGCGAGTTGTACGAGGAAACGGGACTGAAAGATGCCTATATCCATCAGTTCCACGCTTTCTCTGGTGTAGATCGTGACCCTCGCGAGAGAGTAATTACCATAGCCTATTTCGCTTTGGTTCGTATCAGCGAGGTCAAGGGTGGCGACGATGCTGCCAAGGCCCAATGGTTCCCTCTGGACAAGGTTCCCTCACTGGCTTTCGATCACGACCTGATATTACGCGAGGCTACTAATGAGCTTCGCCGTCAGATTCACTTTGAGCCTATAGGCTTCGAGTTGCTGCCTGAGAAGTTCACGATGACCCAGCTCCAGCACCTCTACGAGGCCATTCTCAGCGTGAAGTTCGATCGTCGCAATTTCTGCAACAAGATGCTGAAACTGGGCATCCTGACCCAGCTCGACGAGACGCTTCCTATGCCCAACAAGAAAGTGGCATTCCTCTATAAGTTCAACCCAGAGAGTTACAACGAAATGAAAGAAAAAGGCTTCCGTCTTGAATTCTGACATATCGATTGTTTACCTTTTGGGCGTTTTTGGCAATATATAATGCGAGAAGTAACTAAAATACAAATCAAGTCTATGGAGAAAAACGAACAGACAGTTCAAGAAACAATGATTGGTACGAGGGATCTCTTAATGGAGACCTTAACAAAGATCGGTTGTCAGTATTCTATTGATGAACAAGACGGCAGAATCGGCTTCGCTTTTCAAGGTGAGAATTTCGTCGTTGATGTAGCTGATGGTAATTCCTACATCCGCATCTGGGATTTGTACTGGACCAGTGCTGAGATGTACGATGTAAATGAGGTCTCACGATTGAAGAGGGCTATTAATAGCGCCAATTTGTCTACAGGACTAACTACCGTGTATACTGTAAACGATGCTGGAAGTACTCTCGATGTCCACTGCAGATCTACTGTGTTATTTGTTGCCCAAATCCCTGACAAAGAAAACTATCTGAGGTTAGAACTGAATGAATTCTTCAGGGCGCATCGCCATGTAGAACTGGAACTCGAGCGTCTGCGGAATGAAGAAAACAGCTCAATCACTTCCAGTGATGGTAATTAACAACTTCCATTTCATACAATTAAGCGAGTCAACAATCAATAGCAAACAATAAAACGACTATTAATGAACTATTCAATTTCAGATTTAATGACAGCTGCTTCGATGATGTCGAAGAAGTATTTTGGCAGGCAAAGCGAGTACATCATCTCTTTCACAAAGGAAGGAGATGGATGCTGGTACGTAGACTATCCAGACTGGCCCTTCGATCATCACAACCTGATGATGGTTCAGAATGCTGATGCCCTATGTGAAATCCTTTCTTACGATGGCACTCACACCAAGATCAAGGTTTGCGTAAATATCGTTTCTGACAGAATGCCTAAAGGGTGGTTCCGAATCGAAAAACAAGATTCCAGTATTACAGGAGGTGCTCACTATCAAGTAGACCTTGAAGCTGCCAATTCTTTTGGTGGAATCATTTGGCTATGTCCTGTAACCCTCTTCGTGCTGGGCAAATATCCCGATTATATGTGGATAAAGCCCATGAATCTAAGTGATAGTAAGATGAATGAATTGAAATTGAGATAGAAGCTTATGGAAATTCAGATTACAGCAATCAAGTTTGAAACAGTCAATGGTAAGAAAACCGGTAAGTCCTTCTCTTTTAAGGTCGATCCCAAGAAACTGGTGGCTTTTAAGACAGAGGCAACCCTCAAGAAGAAAATAAAATGGTATGTTGAAAAGAGCGGTGTCTTCAAGAAGGAAGAATTGGATGAAGTGAAGTATAACATGAAAGAATTCTTGGAGGCGTGGAGAAAAGAGATGGCATTGGCTCAAGCAGAAGAACTGAAACGTCTCGAAGCCTCACCGAATAATCCTGGCACTCGCATCACGCCTGACAGGATTACCCGCCTAGCCCCCAACGAGGTGTTTGTATTTGGATCCAACGAGCAAGGCCTTCATTATGGTGGCGCAGCCAAAGCAGCACATGAGAACTTTGGTGCTATTATGGGACAAGGCAATGGTCTGCAGGGAAAAAGCTATGCGATTCCCTCTATGAGTGGAATCGGGGTGATGGGTGAATACGTCAAGGAATTCTGTGAGTTTGCCAAGGCACACCCAGAGAAACGCTTCCTTGTCACAGAGATAGGTTGTGGTATAGCGGGCTATTCTGTCGATGAAGTTGCCCCGCTATTCGAATGCTGTCGTGATGTCGATAACATTTCTCTTCCTGCATTCTTCTGGGATTTTATCGGAGAACCAACGAATGACATCAACAATAACGACTAAGAATGGAAGATTTAGACAGATTCCTAATAGCACAGAATGGCAAGAGCATCCATGGGAATACGCTTTATGAGCAGGCTCTTATAGAAATCCAGGAAGGAAAACTTGGATTTGAATGTTGGATCAGATATGTCTATCCTCAATTAAAGAGATCTGGAACGAGTCAACTTACCACGCGTTATGGACTAAAGGGTCGTGAAGAGGCTAAAGCATATATGGAACATCCTGTACTTAGAGAACGATTGATAGCCGCAGCCCAAGTCCTGTTAGATAATGACAAGCCTCTAAATACTATTTTCAGTAATTTAGGTCGGCTTAAACTACGTTCGTGTATGCTTCTCTTCGCATCAATCTCTGATGAACCAATCTTCAAAAAGGTAATTACCAAATACGGTTGGAAATAATAACAATATTACGTTTTTATGCTTAAGATAGACAAAGACTTTGTATATAACAAATTTCCTAAGACGGAACACGATGTCCTGTTGTATGAAAAATACAAGGGCCACCTATCTACGATATACAATACTGTAGGTAAAACTAACCTAACAGATTTGTTGTCGTTATTTCCTGTATATGAAGGGACAGAAAATGCAGATGGTCTTTTCCTCTTAACCCGATTTGGGTTTATGGCTTTGAGCATTGATGATGATTTCATGAATACATGTTATAAGTCGTGGTGCACAACATTGCTCCAACATGATTATTCGTCTGAAATACAAGATAGCAATAAAATAAGACTTCTGAGGTCGAGTCTGATAGAATTTGCTCTACTTGGTTGTCATGAAGCGCATCAATTAATGAACAAAATCGATAGTCAGATTGGACCAGATGACAGTTACATAGAATCTATTGTTAACGAGCGTTGTCCTAATCTAAGGCGATTCTTGAATGCTCATGATGGTGCTGGTCGAGGAGTTAATGAAGGCGATGTAGTAAGTTCATATGCCCAAGCACTTCAAGAAGTAAAAACTGGATGTAAAAGAACTCACTGGATCTGGTACATCTTCCCACAGATGTATGGAATTAAGGGAACTCATAGCAGACCTGCCTTATTTTATGGCATCAACGGGCGACAAGAAGCATTCCAATACATAAACCACCCGGTACTGAGAAAGCATCTTGTCGAAATCTCTGAGGCCGTACTAAACAGTAAATTTTCTGCCTATGATATTTTTGGTGATGACATTATAAAATTCAGGGCATGTATCCGACTCTTCGCCTCTGTCTCTGATATACCTGTATTTCAACAGATTATCAGTAAATATCGATGGTTGTAAAACGATAAAACTAACTAATATGAGAGAATTAATAATGAATGGAGAACCTAAGGTGTATCATTCAGAATATACACCTCAGGATATTACAAACTTTATGATCGACGTTACATGTCAGGCATACAAAGAGACAGGAGTAACACTCGAAGTAATACAAGAAGGTGGATATACCTTAAAGAAAACAATGTTTGGAGCAATCAAAAAAGACAAATATTTGCCTCCTGTTCTCAGGCATCATGATAGCGTTGGCGAGGGAAGTTTTGATTGTGATTACATCCTGTTTGAATCAACGTTCAGTCCCATGTCTAAGGACGAAGACCTTATTGAAGCTTATGCAACTGAAGGCCGTCACCTTAAGGTTGTAAGAATTTATATAAGTGAATCAAATGATGAAGATGACCAAACTGGTTATCATATAAAAATGGATAGTAGAACCATTTTCCCGATTCAGATTGATAATCCACTTCCCGAAGAATTAATTCCTTATGGGGTTGCAGAACTCGTGAAGAAGTCGTATGAGAATCTTGATATCAGTATAATGGAACCATATCTGCATAGTGGGGTTACCTATCAGAGCTTTGCTGTATTCAACGAGATAACCAGTCGTGAGGAATATTTGGATTATATTAGCGGTAAGTTTAAGACGTGGAAGGATAGTGGAATTCATCCTGAAATATCTATTTCGAGGGCAAATGAAGATAATGACGACGAGTTTGTTCTTAGGTTTGAAAACATGATAATAGACGGTACCACTCCTGCCCTTTCTGTTTCAATCATAAAGGGTAGAGTCAGGTCCTTTTATATGTCAGCAGAACCACTTCCAATTGATAAACTATTGCCGTTGTTGAAAGAGACATCAGCAGGGTTAGATAATGAGCGCCTGCTTGCGGCTACGCAACGATCAATAAACTCCATTGGTGGTACTTTCGATTCCACAGGCGATGATGCCGTTTTTATTTGGTTGCAGCATCTGGCTCAGCGACCATGCTGCCAGCATATGTCTTTTATCTATAAATCACTTGCCTTGAGTATCTATATTGCTCCTGTTGACGGTGATGTGATTTATGTAAACAGAGACGAGTTAGCTTATTATGAGCAGTTTAGGAAAGACAATCACCTTACAACGGTGTTACTTCCTGTAGCCTTAGATACATTAGAACCTATTGAAGACGGACTCTTCTTGGATCCAGATACCCTGCAACCAGTGGATTTAGAAGCTTTGAATGAGAAGAATGATGTCCACACCATGTCTGGATGGGAGGCTAATGCCATGGCATGTTTCGAAGTATGCAATTATATTTTCCAGAATGGCTATCAGATTATCTGTTTTACAAATCATCCAGGTGCATATCCTCAAATCGAGGCATATAAACCTGATGGCTCTAGATGTTTTATTATCACCAATGCAGTTGCTGTTGGCAATAAGGATGCAGAGCTAACTATTGATGTTAAGTTGGCTTCGTCCTTACAAGAGTCTGATGGATTCTTTGTTAATCGGGTTTATTCCAACAAGTGGAATACGCTTGATTTCGATGAAGTTGAATTGCTTAGACAAGGTGGGCACTACTCGAATGAAATTGAACTGATACCTCTATCGGAGATTAATGAGCACTGGCCCAATATCCATTTGAACATAAGTTATAATCCAGATTAATTATGGCAGAAGAACAACAAAAAGAGGCTCGTCAGCGCAACCTGCAACGATTCGTGCATGCTCAGGATAGTGGTGGTATCTATGCAGGTACCAGCACTTATGCTGAGGCATTGCAGGAAGTAAAGAATGGGCACAAGCGAGGTCATTGGATCTGGTATGTGTTTCCTCAGATGAAAGGTCTGGGACATTCTGAGATATCAGAGTTCTATGGCATAGTCGACAGAGAAGAAGCCAAGGCTTACATCGAGCATCCGATACTAAGAGAGCGACTGGTGGAGATCTGCGAGGTCGTGCTCAATAGTGAAAAATCAGTTTACGACATTTTTGGCAGCGATACCATCAAAGTGAGGTCCTGTGTCCTGCTCTTTGCCTCTGTTTGTGACATCCCCGTTTTCAAGCAAATCAAGAGCAAATTTCGATGGTAGCCTTCCATTTTATACATTCAGGCAGGTATTTCAGAAAAACTCGAATGATTTCTTGCTTTTGTCGAAAAAACTTCCTATCTTTGCCAATAGAAAGAAACGATGGATTAATTTATAGGTTTATGATTAAAATTGTAACGGTCATATGTGAACAAGATAAGTGGTATCATGTTCACAATTCAGATGGTGGACATGATGAATGTGAGAGTAATAGTTGTCTTTATGTCCTCTCAGACAAATTGTTCGATATGACATACAACGAAGCTTTTATTCTTCGATCATATGAGAAGATTTATTCTTACCTTAGTGCAGGCGAATATAACCATCCAGATTTTAACGATCCCAACGAATGGGCCAATCATCAAAAAAGTATAAAAGAATCTCAGTATGAGTATTATTATCAAGGAGGGGGTCATGGTACTTTGGGCTGTTTTGAACATTGGGGGATTAGTGATGAAGCAATAAAAGTCGTAGAAGAATTAAACAGATGCTCACCCAATAAATTTGCAGTTAGTGAGGTGTCAAGTATTGACGAAATAATTAAAGATAATAAATGGGATTATAAGTTTCTTACAAGCACAATATTGAAGAAATCATCTGATTATTATGAAAAGATGCAAATAGGGCTATCTAAAATAAGCAGTAATATATTCCAAATAGAGAGAGAAATTGAGAATACAGAAAAGAAGCTAACTGGTCTAAAAAGAAGTTTGGCAACTGAGAAGCAAAAATATACAGATACGAAGAAAGAAAATGTTATCAATATCTTAGCAGAAGGAAGTCTCTCTTTTGACAATCCGATCCCACTCTATAATGAAAAAACACCTCAATCTTTAGCTTTATATTCAGGTAATAAAAAAGCTTTTTGGGAATGTTATAAATCTGGGGCAATTGCCAAAGAAGAAGATTCTATTTTTCTATTATTACGATATGGGTTCTTCTCACAATATCATAAAGATGTTAAGAGTGATGCTCAAAAAAAATACCAGAAGTTAAACTATTTCTATGCTTTATTCAATGCTAATACTGAGGAAATAGATAAATTTGATGCAAAAGATTTCATTTCATTCTTGGAACGATATTACGATGCAGATACTTTTGAAACCCCAACGGTATATGAATATAATAAGGAGATGATAAGAAACAAGCATCAATTTGTCTTCATACACAGCTTTTTATCCGACAAGATGAGTAATTTTCTGAGTCGGGATTTTCTTGCAATACCTGATACTTGGCAATGCAGACGGTTTAGTGAAACATCAGACATGATAGTTTCTGATGTGTGTGATTCAATGTATCCGTCTATAGAGAAAAAGTGGAAAGAAATATATAAATCCACTTGTCCTGATTTTTTTGAGAACAGAATTCAAGAAGAAATAGAAGATGAATAAAAACTGAAATAGGGTTGAGTATGAAAGTAATTAAAACTTTATTGTCTTTTTTTAAAGGGGCTTTTTCTGGTATTAAAGTCTTTTGGAAAGTTGATGATAATCTCCCTAATACTAATGAAGAATCAGCCTCTTCATCGGACGTAATTAGTGTTGATATTCCTTCTGTTATTGATGCCTTAACTCGAAGTGGTCAAGGTAACGCATTATCGCATTCCTCTTCTAAAATAACATATCCAACCTCAGGAGGGAATATGATAATTCCCAATCTCGCAGTAGGGAAAAGAAGAATGGCCGGGAAAACTAGTGAGATAATTGAATTCGAGTATTGGGGTAAGGTTATTAATGGATTAGAAAAAATGGATTCCCTGACAAAAGATGATTATCCATTTTATTTATGTCCTCAAACTGGCACGTCCATTTTATCATGTACATCTTTCGAAGGAACTGTTAATGGTGTTTCAGAACCAAGATTGTTTTCAAAACTACAGTGTTTGAAAGAAATAGAACCGGAAATGTTAATTCTGAAAGATGTATCTTTGCCCATAAAGAATAGAGATTATGGATACAAACCCGATGTTGCGATTGTGTGGAAATCTAAAGGTATTTGCATTGATGTGGAAGTAGATGAGCCATACGATATCTTAAGTAGGAAACCAATTCATTACTTAGATGGAGAATGCAGTGACTATCTACGTAATGCCTATTTTCTCGAAAATGGATGGTATGTGATTAGGGTAACAGAAGAACAGGTTATTAAGAAGATAGATGATGTTTACAACTATATTTCTCGACTTGTATTTGCAATATCTGAAGATGAACGTTTCAAAGTTGATTCTGATATTAAACCACTCAAAAGGTGGTCTCATGAAGAATCCCAAAAGATGGCTGAGAACAATTACAGGGAGAAATATTTAGAAGAGTTTTTAGGTCATAAACTTGAAATTGTTACCCCTTCGATAGATGACGATGGCGATGACGATTACAATGCTCCTAATGGCAATAAGTTTAAACTGCCTCAAATTGACATTATAGATCATCCTTACAAAGACTTGTCTAATAGACTTAAAGAAACAGCAGAGGAAAACCATTATTTAAGGGTTAAGAAGTCTGGAAATGGATATGAGTATGTGACAACGAAAGAGCATATAGAATACTACTTCCATGGGATAAGGCTGTTTGATGTTGTGGAAAACAAAGAGTATTATTTGTCTTATTCAGATATCGATTCACATATAGGAATGGAAAACATCAAAATAGAAAAAAGTAATGAACAGGAATGGGGTGATTTTATTTATGAAACTATAATTCATTGCCGTCCTATTCATTATAAATATAGTAAAACATCTGAATATGGCCCAACGGAGCGGACTGTATTGTATCTATCGCCTTTTATTTGGCTAAACCACTCCAATGCCAATGAATATAGAGAAAAACATTCTGCATCAGAGTGGTTAAAAGGGGTGACTTCGCATATGCATAAATCTTTATGTAATCTTTATAATTTGTCACAGTATACTGGTTATTGTACATATCGTAAAGATATCAGAACATTCAATTCTAACCGGATTATCGAAGGATTTGCGTATAATTGTTATAAACCATGGGCTTATTATGAAACACAAGATGTTTTAGAGGTACTCGAAAAAGGAGATGGTAGGCTTGCAGAAATTATTTATTCCCACTTTACTGATGAGAAGAAGGGCGAAATGTGCAATATTGCTAATAATGCTCATGCATTGGTTATGCAGGGAAAATTAGAAGAGGCTTTGAAACTATATCGCACATATCCTAAGGAAAATGCTATTTCTGATAATGAAACATGGGGCGATGCAATTTTAGTGGATATAAACTCTTATATCTCTAAAGGAATCCACAAAGCGGAGTTTGTAGAAATGAAAAAGTTGTTTGAAGAGCGAACACACGGTTCGAACACACAGAAGATGGAGGATGTATCGAAAACTTAGAGGCTTTTAAACAATTATATGAGGCAAAAGAAAAAAGAGCACTTGAAGCTGCTATACGGAAATTCGCGAATAGGTAATTGCCTTATCCAAATTCATCGGTTGTGACCGATAAATTAAATACTGAAAGTATACTTGTCGAATTACATAATCATGAAACAGGTATCTGTCAATCTATACGAATTCCTGAAAATAGAGCTTTTCTGCACCAAAATCTACCATTCAATTGCATCAAATTTGCATCGGTGGGGAAAATGTGGGGAAAATTTCGAGAGAAAAACTTTGGTTTTATAAAAAAGTGCTGTAAGTTGTTGTCTTACAGCACCTTGCTTTCTTTGAGCCAGTGCGTCTTTTTCGCCTCACACGTGGTACTTCCGTACCCAGAGCCGGGGTCGAACCGGCACGGGTTGCCCCACTGGTGTTTGAGACCAGCGCGTCTACCGATTCCGCCATCTGGGCGTTGCACTTAACCTCAAAAGCGCTGCAAAGGTACTACATTTTTCTGAAACTACAAAGATTTATGGTAAAAAAATGAAAAATACTTGTTTATATCGATAATAATGCTTATCTTCGCAGCATAAAAAACGACTATAAGTATTGTTATATATAAATGGATTATAGTAAGGATTTTTGCGTGATCCTCGCAGGAGGTCGCGGAAAGCGTTTGTGGCCATGCAGCAGAGAGGCGATGCCCAAGCAGTTTATTGATTTCTTCGGAACGGGAAGGACACAGTTGCAGGCTACCTATGATAGGATTGTGAAAATGCTGCCCACAGATCATATCTATGTATGTACCTGTCGGGAATATCTGGAAATGTCGCGTGAGCAGTTGCCTGATGTGCCAGAGCGGAATTTCATCGTTGAGCCAATCAACCGCAATACGGCTCCGAGTGTGGCCTGGGCTGCCATGCGGATACTGAAGCGTGATCCGGAGTCCAATGTGATTGTCTTGCCGTCGGATCAGATGGTGCTGAATGAGGTCTCATTCACCCACAGTGTGGAACTTGGTTTCAGTTATGTCGCAGAAAATGATGTGCTGATGGTGATGGGTGTCAAGCCAACGCGCCCAGAGCCGGGCTACGGCTATATCCAGATGGGTGACCTGAGTTGCAAACCGGAAGTGTATGCCGTCAAGTCGTTCACGGAGAAACCCGAGCGTGAGTTTGCCACGATGTTTATGAACAGTGGTGAATTCTATTGGAATACGAGCATCTTTCTCTCGAAAGTAAGTCATCTGCTGAAGTCCTTTGAGCAGATATTCCCTGACGTACTCCGAAAATTAAGGTACGAGAGGATAGAATACACTTATGAAGAGGAGATGGAGTTTGTGGCGAAGAACTATCCGAGGTATCCAAACCTTTCGATCGACTATGCCATCTTAGAGCAATGCAGGAATGTTTTCGTGATGCAGTGCGACTTCGGATGGGCTGATCTGGGTACATGGCATGCCATCTATGAGTCGATGAGTAAGGTAGAGGGCGACAATGTAATCATCGACTCTAAGGTGGAACTGGAGGATTGCAGTAATAATGTGATTAAGTTGCCGAAGGGAAAGATCGGTGTGTTTAATGGCCTTGACGGCTACATTGTGGCGGATAGTGAAGATGTGCTGCTGGTCTGCCGCAAGAATGACGACTCTTCACTCATTCGGAAATATGTCAGCGAGATAGGACTGAAATACGGTGATGAGTTTGTCTAAGCGACAAACTCATCTAGTATCTTCTGGGCGATTTCCTTGAATTCCTCTTCCGTGAGTTTCAACTTCTCACGGCGGAAATCCACATCCTGTTCCGACTGCATCGGAATCAGGTGGATATGGGCATGGGGTACCTCGAGACCTAATACCACCTGAGCCACTTTTTTACAGGGGAAGGCCTTCTTGATGGCGAGAGCCACCTTCTTGGCAAACACCTCAAAGCGGGCAATCTCGTCGTCGTCCATGTCGAAGATGTAGTCTACTTCGCGGCGGGGAATCACAAGGGTGTGACCCTTCACCAGCGGATTGATGTCGAGGAAGGCATAGAACTCCTCGTTCTCGGCGCACTTGTAACTGGGAATATCCCCAGCGGCAATCTTACTGAATATGTCCATATTATCCTACGGTAATTTTGTCGATTCTTAACTTGATGGTACCACGGGGTATTTTTACCTCCACCTCGTCACCCACCTTATGGTTCAGCAGCCCCTGGGCTATCGGGGTCTTGATGGAGATCTTGCCCTCGCGGAGGTTGGCCTCGCTCTCGCTGACGATGGTGTAGGTCATCTTGGCCTTGTTGGTCATGTTGGTCATCTCCACCTTCGACAGAATCTGCACGGCATCGGTACTCAGACGACTGGTATCTACCACTTTGGCTTCCGAGATGGTCACCTTCAACTGGTTGATCTTATCCTCCAGATGAGCCTGAGCCTCTTTGGCAGCGTCGTATTCGCTGTTTTCACTCAAATCGCCTTTCTCACGTGCCTCGGCAATGGCTGCTGAAGCCTTCGGGCGCTCAATGCTTTCTAAACGATGTAGTTCGGCTATCAGTTTGTCGTAGCCTTCTTGTGACATATATGCCATATTTCTTCTTTATTAGTTATTTTTTCATTAAAAACTTGGACAGACAAAAAAGAAAGAATCCCGACGTTCTGCTGTCGGAATCCTCGGTGCTATCATGTCTTTTCCTTACTTTCGTTTGCAAAGGTAGGGATTATTTTCGAAACTCACAAATTTTTCCGCCTAAAAAATGCAAAACGACAAAAATCACGATGGCAGAGCCCCAGCCGGCAAAGACATCGACGGCATAATGGGCGAAGATGTAGACGGTGGAAAGGCACAGGAGTATATACACGGGAATCATGACCCAGAAGAGCCATCGGCAACGGGCTTTCCAGGCCAGGAACACCAGGATGGTGGTGATGCCGACATGGCTGCTGGGGAAGGCTGCCGTGGGGCGCTCGCCGGCAGCGTGGGCGTGTTCCACCATGTGGTAGAAGAAACCGTCGCTCCATCCGGGCAGCGTGATCATCTCCTGATGGTCGGCGAAGTAGTGGCCTAAATCGGGGAATATGCCTTGGGCTATCTGCTCCATACCTACCGCCGGATAATAGAACTGCGGTCCGGCAACAGGGAGGAAGATAAAGATGACGTAATAGGCAAAGAAGGCTGTGAGGATGATAAAGGTGGCTCGTTCAAACTCTGAATATCTGCATAGGAAATAGTAGAGGGTCACCAGGGCAATCAACGGGAAATACGAGGTATAGCCGAAGTGCATCAGTTCACTGAATATCGGATGACTGCATGTCTGCGAGAAGAGTAGGGCGGGCTGGAAACCGAACAGCCGTTGGTCGTAGGTGGCGAAGAGATGATCGTAACAGGGGAAGATTCGGTTCAACTCGTAGGTGTCGGGATACCACCACGACAACAGTCCCATCTGAGCCACCACCCGACAGAAGATGGTAAAACGACAGGGAATCAAACGGTACACGAACCAGAGGGCCAGCGTCATCATCACAATACGGAAGCGTCCCCAGAGCAGCGGCTCGGGGTTCTGTACCTTCGTATAGGTGAACAGAATCAGCAACAGGGTCAGTAGCAGATAGCCCATGATGACCCATTCCACTGCCAACAGCCCCTTCCGAGGCTTCTTGTCCTTCTCAAACAGATATCTAAATATATTCACGATTCACTTCTCACTTCTCACTTTTCACTTCTTAGAGCCATCCGTTGTCCTTGTACCACTGGATGGCCTCTTTCACTCCTTGTTTCAGATTGTAGGTCGGCTGGTAGCCTAACTCATCAATGGCTGGCTGGATGTCGCACCGCCAGTTGCGCTGGCGCAGGATGTTGTATTTGTCATTGTTCAGGGCTGTCACCTTACCCGTCATCCGTCCGACGTACTCACCGATAAAGGTGATGATACGGAGCACCCAGACAGGGGCTGTGATACGAATCCACCAGGGCCGGCCCAGTTCTTCGTGGATAAGGTCACTGAAGGTCGTGCTCTGATACACTTGTCCGTCGCTGAGGAAATACTTCCGTCCATTCTCGCCTTTCTCCAATGCCAGGAACACGGCCTGCACCACATCCTTCACATAGACGAAGGTGATATCCTGACGCTGATAGCCTACGGCAAAGTCACTATGCTGCTTGATGCTCTTCGCCATGATGAAGTAGTCCTTCTCCCTCGGCCCATAGACTCCCGTTGGTCTTAATATAATATAAGGTACGCGAGAAATGACAGATTCCAGATATTGTTCTGCCTCCAGTTTACTCTTACCATATTCCGTATTGGGCTGCGGGGTGTCCGTCTCTTTAATCTCCTCGTAGGGTTGTTGTTCCTTGATGGCTCCGAAGATGCTGAGGCTACTCAGATAAACAAGGCGCTTGATGGGCATCTGGAGTTCGAGAATGGCATCCACAAGGTTCTTCGTCCCCTCGGTGTTGATGCGACGGAAGTCCTGTTTGTTCAGGCACTTCGTCACACCGGCAGCATGCACCACATAGTCGAACTGGTGCGGTCTCAGTTGCTCCATCAGTTGTGCCTTCGACGAGAGGTTCAGTTCGATGAAATGGATACGCTCGTCTTGGAGGTATTCCCTCGAACTGCTCTTGCGCACGGCAGCCCATGTCTCGAAGCCTCGTTTGAGGGACTCCTCAACGATAAATGAGCCAATAAATCCGCTTGCTCCGGTGATCAGAATCTTCATCTTTGTTAAATTTGGGTGCAAAGTTACAAAACTTTTCACTTTTCACTTTTCACTTTTCACTTTTTTTTGTATCTTTGCCGCAAAGAAAACAAAAAACAAGTCTATGGGAAAGAAAAAAGGTGGTAAACGGTTAGGGAAGAAGCAGGTCAGCGAACTGCTGCAGGATCTCTTCCAGCACAATCCGAACGAGACCTTCTCGTTCAAGCAGATATTCAAGGCACTGAAACTTGATACGCATCCCCTGAAGATGCTCGCCATCGACGTGATGGAGGAGATGGCATGGGATGATTTCCTCTCGAAAGTCAGCGACAACTCCTATCGTCTGAACATGAAGACCCAGGTACAGGAGGGTGTGTTCCGTCGCAAAGCCTCTGGGCGCAACTCGTTCCTGCCCGACGATGGCGGTACACCGGTTTTCGTGGCTGAGCGTAATTCCATGTCGGCGATGGATGGCGACAGGGTAAAGGTCTCTTATATGGCTCGTCGTGACAAGCATATCAAGGAGGCGATGGTCATTGAGATTGTCAAAAGGGCACATGATACCATTGTCGGTAAACTCCGTGTGGAGAAGGATTTCGCTTTCCTCATTCCGCAGGATAATACTTTTGTGCATGACATCATCATCCCGAAGCGAAAACTGAAAGGTGGGAAGACGGATGACAAGGCCGTCGTGAAGGTGGTGCAGTGGCCGGATGCTGAACATAAGAACATCATCGGCTCCGTTGTCGATATCCTCGGAAAGACGGGTGAGAACAATGCTGAGATGCATGCCATTCTGGCCCAGTACAACCTGCCTTACAAATATCCGAAGAATGTGGAGGAGGCGGCTGAAAAGATCAATGCCACCATCACGCCGCAGGAGATTGCCCGCCGTGAGGACTTCCGAGAGGTCTTCACCTGTACTATCGACCCGAAGGATGCCAAGGACTTCGACGATGCCCTTAGTATCCGAAGCCTTGACGGGGGCTTGTGGGAAGTAGGTGTGCATATCGCTGATGTCAGCCACTACGTGAAGGAAGGCTCTACCATCGACAAGGAGGCCTACAATCGTGCCACGAGTATCTACCTCGTCGACCGTACCATCCCGATGCTGCCTGAGCGCCTCTGTAACTTCATCTGTTCGTTGCGCCCTGACGAAGAGAAACTCTGTTATAGTGTTATCTTCCAACTCGACGATGAGGCCAATGTGAAGAAATGGCATCTGGCCCACACCGTCATCAAGAGTAATCGCCGCTATGCTTATGAGGAAGTACAGCAGTTGTTGGAGGACAATGGTGTGAAGGACGGCACGGGTGAACCCGCACCTCCTGCCACGAAGAAGAATCCTTACAAGGGCGAATATGCCAATGAACTCATCAAACTCGATGCTCTCGCCAAGAAACTCCGTGCCGCCCGTTTCAAGAACGGCTCTGTGAAGTTCGACCGCGAGGAACTGCATTTTGACATCGATGAGAAGGGCAAGCCCGTGAAGGCGTACTTCAAGGTGTCGAAGGATGCCAATAAACTTATTGAGGAGTTTATGCTGCTGGCGAATAAGACAGTAGCGGAGTCAATCGGTCGTGTGAAGAAAGGTCAGAAGGCCAAGACGTTGCCTTACCGTATTCACGACCAACCCGACCCCCAGAAACTCGAAAATTTGCGACAGTTCGTTTCGAAGTTCGGCTATAAGGTGAAGACCAGCGGAACGAAGGGTGCCATCACCAAGTCGCTCAACGCCCTGATGGCGGATGCCGAGGGTACCCGTGAACAGAACGCCATCGAGACCGTCGCCCTGCGGGCTATGATGAAGGCGAAGTACAGTGTGCATAACATCGGACACTATGGTCTGGCCTTCGACTATTATACCCACTTCACCTCACCCATCCGTCGTTATCCGGATATGATGGTGCACCGTCTGCTGACGAAATACCAGGATGGTGCCCGCTCGGCGAATAAGGATAAGTATGAGGAGTTCTGTGAGCACTGCAGTGACATGGAACAGGTTTCGCAGAATGCGGAGCGCGACAGTATCAAGTATAAGATGGTGGAGTTTATGGAGGATAAGATTGGCAATACCTACGATGCCCATATCTCCGGCCTCACCTCGTATGGTATCTATGCCCAGATCGACGAGAATCACTGCGAGGGCATGATTCCCATCCGCGACCTTGGCAACGACTACTACGACTTCGACGAGAAGAATTTCGTCATTGTGGGCCGACGCCATCACACGAAGTACCAACTCGGCGATCCAATCCGTATTCAGGTAGCCCGTGCCAACACCGAGCGCAAACAACTCGACTTCACCCTCGCCGAGTGACTATGACTTCAACGATGTGGTAATACGCGTACCTATTATTTCTTCGCACGCGAAGAAATGTTAAATATGTTTTTAAAATGACAGAATTCCCGGTATTTTCTTGGAAGATATCGGGAATTTTTCATATCTTTGTCGCCGCAAATTAAAAATCCGCTATCACAAAAGAAAAAGCAAATGAAAAGAAATGTCTGCAAGTTATCCAGTCGTCGAGCGACACAACTGAGGATGTAGCCTTAGGCTATGTTTGATGTTTGTGACTCAGACTGTATAATTGCGGCTTGTACGTTCTTTGACATGTTGCTACAATTCTGTTTGTGATAGGAATTTCAAGTAAGTTTCTATGAACCTCACTGGGCACTGGCCTCAACGGCTTTGCCCAAATCCCTCTTGCGCCCTTTTTTCAGGGGCATAATGTGAAATACACCATTTTTTATTTTCAACCTGATGATATGCAGAAAGATTTAGTGACGCTCGACAACGAGCAGAAAGAAGAATTTGATAAAGAATTTGATGAGTTGCTCCAGGAATTCATTGAAAAGGAGTTCGACTCTGATGAAGACCTGGATGAAACCCCTGACCCTGATGAAGATAACCAATATGACGATGCTGATACTGGCCAGAGAAATCTGAAAAGGAAGAAGGATCGGATGGAGAATCCACCGCGAACTGCGTATTCCCTCTCCGTCAATGTACTCGAAGACTGCGATAAGTCCTGTCTGTGCTGTGGACCAGTGACGGTGCATCTGGCAACGGACGAGGATGCACTGCCGGAAACAGATCGATTCCGTTGCTACATATATACTGATACCTATTTCCCGATGTGTTCCTCTTTGGAGAATAGCGAGGTCTTTCGCAACGGCAATGAACTGGCCTACGAGATGTCCTGTTCCAGAATCTGGCTACCGGGAAACTATATCCTCTTAGTGCGTGACAAGGATGACAGGCTCTTGAGAATGGACTTCCAACTGGATGATAATCTTGAGACGCAATACGTTCCGTTTACATTTGTGCCGTTCTGTGGGATAGACGATGTCCTCACCGATTCCTTGGAGAAAGATGATGACTGGAAGCAGTTCACCGCCATCCCCGGTGTTGCACAGATGCGGAAGAGAATGATGGAGAGCATGCATCTGTCTGTCTATAATGGTATGGTGAAAGGATTAGGCGGCGGGTTTGTCGGCAGCAACAGGAACCTATTGATATGTACCCGCAACAAGGATCTGACATATCAGGAACTGCGCCATTTCCGGATAGACTTCGGATATATGCATTCGTTGGAATATGTCGACTGTTCCACGCTTTATGATGCGACATGTGTCAACCCTTACGAACACCTCTATGAGTTGTCGATAGGCAGCGATACGGTCTGTCTTACCAATCTTGGAGCCTTGACTTCCACTGGCGGGAAGGTCATCATGCGACATATTATGAGAAAGGTATTGGACAATGCCGTCCCGAATCCGCTCTGGCTCTGTGGCTCGCGACAGGAGATAGAGGTTCTGCTCGACCAGTTTCCGTCGTTGAAGGCATTCTACACCGCCGAGAGTTGGGTGGAACAGGAACCTTATAGTGCCTTCGAACTGGTGCAGGCGTTCTTCCTGATGATGCAGGAGGAGAACCTGACACCCTCGTTGGCGGTGATGGATCTGGTGTCGCGGGCGATTATCACTGGTCATTGTCAGGGCAGACTCGCCAACTGGTCGCTCAGCGACTTGCACCGCATCATCACCGATGATATCCGTCCGCGCTACACGAAGAGGATCCTCGCTGAGTTCGATTTAGAGTCGCTGCCCGTCGTGTTGCCCGAGGATATGGATATGAGCCTGTTTACTGGCGGTACGGATACCCTCGAAGCCTGTCTGGGTGAACTCCATAGGATGGTGGGACTCGACAATGTGAAGCAGGGCATCGCCACGTTGGCCAACAATACCCGTTTCTTCGTGGAACGCCGTCGTCGGGGACTCCCTACCTCTGGCAATATCGCTTACCATGCCATCTTTACTGGCAACCCCGGTACAGGCAAGACCACTGTCGCTCGTATGCTCGGACGTATCTACCACTCCCTGGGACTGCTCAGCCGTGGTGAGGTGATGGCAGTAGACCGAACCCGACTTGTGGGACGTTACATCGGTGAGACCGAGGAGAATATGAAGGCGGTGCTTGAAGAGGCCCGGGGCAACGTGCTCTTCATCGACGAGGCCTATAACCTCTACGACGGCTCAGGCGACCGCAAGGACTTCGGGGCAAGGGTCATCGACTCGCTGCTCACCACTCTCTCGCAGCCCAATCCTGACATGATGGTCATCTTCGCAGGCTACGAGAAGGAGATGGATGCCATGCTCAACACCAATCCTGGACTGATGGGACGCTTCCCCTATAAGTACAGGTTCAGCGACTACGATGCGGAGCAGTTGATGGAGATAGCCACCCGTCTGTTGGAGCGCGATGCGTATATCCTGACCGATGAGGCTGCAGCCGTCTTGAGGGATAGTATCGACCAGGCCTACAAGAGCCGCACCGCCAACTTCAGCAATGCCCGTTGGGTGGAGCAGTTCGTCAACAATGGCATCATTCCAGCGATGGCCGACCGTCTTGCCGCCACTCCCTCTGATGACTATCAGCACATCGAGGTCTCCGATGTCCGCAGGGCCTACGAGAAATTCAATCCGAAAGCCGTAGAACTGAAGCCCCGCCGCCAGGTGGGCTTCAGTGCCTAACGGCAATCTGCCTTATCGTTTAAAAAATTCCGAGGATGCCTTCGAGGATGCCCTTGATTTCGCTACCGATGTTTTTCAATTTATCGAAAACGCCCTCTTTGGCGCCTTTAGCCATGTATTTGGCGCATTCACCTTCCAAACGGCCGATTTTGGCTTTCTCTTCGGCAGTATAGTCAAACTCGTGCTTGCTGATCTTCTCGCGGATATTGACAAACTTCTTACCGGCCTTCTCCCAGTCGTTGGTATCGTAGTAACGGCTATGATCGCGCAGTTCATAGGAGAAATCTTCCAGTTGGCTGATGGCACTCTGTTTCGTGGAGCAGGAGGCCATCACCAGTGCCATCGCGCCACAAAGAATTAAAGTTCTAATTTTCATAACTCATTTTGTATATTTGATAAGTCTCATCATATTACTCCACCGCTTCGTCATCTATTTCTGGAATAAATCCTCCATGGTGACTATTTTGTCGAAGCGGGAGGCATATTCGTTTCTTTTGAGGCCGTATGTAGTTACCAATATAGACATGACGGTTTTCTTGTTCCCGACAATCCCCTGTACGCGCTCCATTCGCTCAAGGAGGGTCTTGTTGTAACTCTTTGTGACCTCGAAGTCCCCTCGCGTGAACTTCATCTCACACAAACAAATAAAACGGTCGTCCCTGTTTATAATCATATCTATCTTGGAATCGGGAGGAATGTTCCATGGAGATTCCTTCGTAATCACTCCGTCAATCCCCAAGGCGTGCTTAATCTGCTTGATGTGAGTCCAGCACAGATCCTCGAAGGCAAAACCCATCCATGAAATGACGGAGGGCGACTTCTCATGCGTCTGCCAGTATGAGCGGTTGTCGATGTTGCCCCGGACATGGCTTAGATAAAAGATACAGAACGGATCGGCCACTTTATACCTCGCTGTCGATTCCCCGAAAGGAACGTATTCCATTATCAGTCTGCTTTTCTGCAATGCCGACAAGTTCTCTGTCAAGGTGCCTCCTGAAGAGAATTTTCCTCGCTTGACAAGTTCATCGCGTGTAAAACCAATGCGTTTCGTAGCGAGTGTTGTCACAATGCGCTGTAAATCCTCCGGTCGTGAGAACTGGGAAGTAAACAGTCGGTCGAACTCATCCTTGAGCGGCGCACTGGTATCATAGAGGATTGCATCAATGTTTTGTGCTAGACTCAAGCCTTTCCTGAACTGGTCCAGATAGAATGGTATGCCACCAAAAGCAATATAGGCCTGGCAAATATCGAACTCGTCTAAATGGAGGCCGTCGGCCTTGAAGAACTCACGACACTCATACAATGTGAACGGTGAAAGATAGATGGGCAGCGTCACCCTACCATACAAGCCTCCCTTGTTGTTGATCAGTTTGTCCAGTATCCAGGACGTTGCGCTACCGCATACCACCATCTTGAAGTTCTTGCGGGCAAGGCACCAATCGTTGCAGAAATGTTCGAAGGCAGGCATGAAGTTCGACTTAGGAGTGTCCATCCATGGGAGTTCGTCGATGAAAATAACCTGACGCTTGCCGTCATCTTTCTTTTCAAGGATTTGTTCCAGCATATAGAAAGCCTCTTGCCAACTGGTCGGGACATGCTCATTACTATCCAGGCCATACGTCCGCATGGAATAATAAAACTCCTGAAGTTGTAGTTTCAGTATGTTCTTTTTCCTCTTCTTTGTTGTATCATCCACAGGGGATATGGCTGTGTGCTTAAAGATGAACTTACCCTCAAAGAACTCATTGATAAGAAATGTCTTGCCAACTCTTCTCCTGCCATAAACCGCAATAAGTTGTGCCCTGTCTTTATCCATGGCGGATTGCAGTTTCTCAAATTCGATTTTGCGTCCTATCATAACCGACATTGTTTATTTTCAGCCGCAAATATAATAAAAACCATCCATTTGGCCAAATATTTAGGCAATAATCAGCCAAATTGGTTTAAAAATTGGTCGTTTTGGCTGAATTATACCCAACTTTACCAAAGACACTCCTCCACATAGCCATTGAAATTGGGCCTTACCTCTTCCATATTTGGATGCGCTCGATGGTGGCGAGGTGTCGGGCACAACTTCTAATCAACCAATGATCTATAATACGCTTCATCTCTTGTCTGTTGCAAACAAACACAATCCCAAAGTTCGATTTTTATGTAATCCATTCCATTGCCTCTTGGTTGGTTTGATTCATCCCCACGCGTATAGTTGAATCCGTCCCAACTCATTTCGATCCTGCCTTGTGGAAGTTCCCAGAATAAGTTAATCTCATGAGGTTTGGGCATAACGCCATAACCGTGATCATCGTAATATGATTCCATAGGTATGCTCTTCTTCATATAGTCGAGCATGGGCAGCATTTCTTCCTCACTCAGTCTCCGCTCTGTTACCAAACTGGCATGCGTTATCACGTTCGTTCCAAATACACGAATGGTACAAGGTCCAAATATGGGAAGATCCACTTCGTGTATGTCGAAATCCTTCGTCGGGATATTGAGAGAAACAATATTACCAATTCTGAGGTGTTCTTCGCCGATGAACAGATTGAAATCATCAGAGGATCTTCTCTCTCTAAGGTGTTTGATGAGCGGTTTCAGTTTATGCCTTGCTTCAATGGCATCTTTTTGGGAGAAATCCAGGGAAGACTGCTTCAACTCTTCACATTGATAATAATTGAACCAGAGTTTTAACCCAATTTTATCAACCTGTGTAGTATGTCTTTTTGTTTCGGGACTCATGTCCGGCATTTCTTCACATTTTCCATAGACCCTCATGGTTTCAAAATGGGAGGCATGCTCATATTCATAGTGACTTATCCTACCGAAGTCAATTCTTCTTCCGCCAGCCCTGACTTCTTTCTTTTTGTAGTCAACCTCTAGACTGCCCAGTGACTTATATATAATCATACTCATATAATAATTATTTAAATCCTTTACCTCATACTTGTCCTCTATCATCTGAGCAATGTTACGACAGATATTATCCAGTTCTTCCCCATTGTCAAGGCTGATGCCGAGGAACTTGCACTCCTTTCCATTAAACTGAAGAACTTCGAAACGTCCTGAATATTGCGAACAACTCGTATTGGCGTCTTCTCACGGATATTGACGAACTTCTTGCCAGCCTTTTCCCAATCGTTGGTGTTGTAGTACCGGCTATGGTCACGCAGTTCATAGGAGAAATCTTCCAGTTGGCTGATGGCACTCTGTTTCGTGGAGCAGGAGGCCATCATCAGCGCCATCGCGCCACATAGGATTAAGTTTTTAATTTTCATATATACGACTTGATTCTAAACAGATGCAAAGTTAATAAAAGTCGAGAGAAGAACAAAATAAATTAAATTTTTTTATGCAGAGACGGAGTAAGTTCGCCGATGCCAAAGATACCTTTTCCGCCCTCGGGATAGTCTGCCCTGAATCTGGGGCAAGGAATTCCGTACTCGGAAAAGTTAGTGCG
This sequence comes from uncultured Prevotella sp., assembly GCA_900320905.1. Taxonomy (GTDB): domain Bacteria; phylum Bacteroidota; class Bacteroidia; order Bacteroidales; family Bacteroidaceae; genus Prevotella. The sequence goes on along the minus strand of ONTZ01000004.1, from coordinate 54,406 downwards.
CAACTCGTCCTGTATGTCCGTCTCGAAGTACAACGAGATTGTCCCCCTCTTACTCGACAGTTAAACTTACCTTTTTGGTAGTTCTGGAACCCTGACTTAACCCTGAGGTAGTCCGAAGGTCTACAGACAATAACAGACAGCAGACATTTGCTGACTCACATATTCACCTCTGTACTTTTGTGGAATACAGGGTTGATATCAGCCAACTTTATCTTTCTGACCTTGCCATTATCCATAAACTTGATAAGGAATTCTTCTGGGAAATCCTTTACGGAACAATATATCTCATGTCCTTGATTACGGTCAAAGGGTGATACACCATCTCCATATTCTAGGTAGAGAAGAGCGCGGGCAGCCTGTTAATAATAGTCATTATCTGTCGTTTTTACAGCGATGTCCTCATAGACGGTCGGATAATAATCTGATGCCACAGTTGCTGGTATTTCCCTATTGTTTAGCAGATAGACGCCCCTGAAGGCAATCTTTGCAAGATGGGAGCGTTTCAGTACGCCCTCAACATTTGTCTTTCCTTCCTCCTTTGAGCCATTCAGGACAGAGCGTTCACACAGAAAAAAAGTGGCGGCATAATAGTCGCTGGATGTCGGCATATCTGAAAGGTCGCAGTCGCCGGCCGGAGGCGTCCCTTTGGTAGTAAAATGCCATACAGGACTGACTTGCTCTGAATTCCAAGTAGATTTAGAAGACTCCATCACTCGCCAATAATAGACTGTACCAGGTTTATCAGCATTTATGTCAACACTATATACCCGATCTGAAGTGCGTATAGACTTCTTTGATGAAAAATCTGGTTTTGTACTATATTGGACCTCGTAAATACCAGTACCATAGTAATCGTCACTTGTATTGCACGACACATATACCCAACCAACAGGAATGTTAGTGGTCCCAACTGCTGGACTCAGACTATGTAATACGTAATCTTGTGCCATCAGGTTTTGTGTGAGGCAAAGGCAAAAAAGAATAATTTAATAGCGAAAAGAATAATTCATAATAACAAAAGATTTATTGTATCAAAATAATGTTCGCAATCTGAATGATGTCGGCGATGTTAATGACGTTGTCCTTATTGACATCAGCCGACTGTTTAGAGAAATTGGTGGAAGACTTACCCGTGATATAGTTGAACACTTCTATTATATCGGCAGCATCCACCTTGCCGTCGCCATTGACATCTCCTGCCTTTCTGACAGCAGATGCCTTAAATTTCTTGGAAAGGCGGTTGCCTAGTTCGTCGTATGTATAAAATCTCCTAATGGTGACACCACATGGATGAGGCGATTTTGCTTGTCATACTCGTATGTGGTTTTCTGCTCTTGTTGGGCCAATGACAATTGACAGAAACCGGTCATGGGCAAGATTGCAATCATCGACCTTTTATTCCGCTTCAATATTTTCATGCTTAATTGAATTTGGGTTAATAATCCTTTATTTGTGCTGCAAAGATAAACATTATTTTAGATTTGGCCAAAATTTCAAAAAAATCTTCGTTTATAAAAAAATAGGCCAAAAGTTTTTTCTTTAGTTTTTTTTTTCTATCTTTGCACCGATTAATAACTTTTTATCGAGTGCCTCTTTTTTTGAGCCTTGATTATATTATTACAATCTAAAGAAGTGTGACATTATTATTTCTAAACAGTATATTTATGAATAAAAACATTTTGCTTTTGCAACGTCGTTTACGCACAGTGTTTGGTGAAGGCCTGTCTGTGGGTCTTACGCTAATGCTTTTTTTGTTTATGTCCGTATCATTATTCGGTCAGACTTACAACTATGCTTATATGCCAACTATGGGCTCATATACCGACACAGGGTCTGGCACAGGTGAGTATCCTGCTATGGATTACAAAAATGGTTCTATGGCTGGTGGTACAACTACCTACACCAATGGCCAGATTAAAGCTACCGTTTATTCCCATAGTTCTAGTACTATCACTTTTCGTATAGCAAAGACAAGTGGGTATTTTAGGAACGGTAACTCTGGTAAAATATTCATACTTGATAATTATTACGGTGATGTTTATGCAACATCTTTCAGTATTTCAAACTCAACGACTTCCTATGTCACAGCTAAGGTTACTGGATATAGTGATTTTACAGGGACTCGTACATTCTGGATATTCCTTATAACAAGTGATCTGCAGTATAAACAATATGGTGGCTTAATATCCATAACAGGTTCTTTGAGTAATCTGCCTCCAACTGTACAGACAGATGAACCCACAAACATTGGGACCAATAAAGCAACATTCAATGGAACGGTAAATCCAAATGGCAGCAAGACAACATATTATTTTAGATATGGTACAAGTATTTCCATGAATCAGACAAGTCAGTCGAGAACTCTTTCTGCATCAGCAGGTGAAACAGATGTTTCTATAACAGTTTCAGATTTGAGTTCTGGCAGTCATTATTATGTTCAATTATGTGCAGAAAGTTCTGCAGGAACCTCAAAAGGAGGTATGTATACTTTTGACACAGAGGATGCACCGAACAATCCACCTTCTGTCCCATCCAATCCCAGCCCTTCCGTTGCCTCTAAGGACCAGCCTGTAAATGGGACACTCTCTTGGAGTTGTAGTGATCCAGATGGTGATAATATAACATACGATGTTTATATAGGCAAGTCATCGTCAAATATGTATTATTATAATACCGTATCTAGGGCCTCTTGTTCATACTCTTTAGACCCCGCAACGACCTATTATTGGTATGTTGTTGCCTCAGATGGTCAGCAATCGTCAACAGGACCGACGTGGAATTTCAAGACAAAAAGTAACCTTGGTAAACCCACGGATCCTTCTCCTGCAGACTATTCAAAGGATGTTCCTACTTCTGGCAGGTTCTCATGGACAGGAAATAATGGAAGTGGTGTAACTTATAGTGTATGGATAGGCACCTCTTCTGTTGAGCAGAAAGTATATAAAAATACGACAAACACCTATGTTGACTATGATGGTTTAGATCCTGATCAGAATTATTTCTGGAAGGTAATTGTTACGGATGGCAATGAGGTTGAGAGTAGTGCTTTGTGGCAGTTCAAGACAGCATCTTCAGATATTCCTGCTGGCGACTGCGAGTTCTCAGATGTTTCTAAGGACAATGCATTTTATGATCCGACATGTTATCTTTATAAACTTAATGTATTAAGTGGTTCTGATGAGAATGGTAAGATGGATGTTGAGAGTGAACTTAAGCGTTCGCATTTGGCTAAGATCGCATTTCGTGGAGTCTACTCCATCAAGGGGCGTACAGTACCCTCATCTGTTCCTTCAGATAGTTATCCTACTGTATATAGTGACATAGCTATTAAGACATCTTCAAATGAGTACTACTATCAGGCTGCCCGCGCTCTCTTATATCTAGAGTATGGTGATGGCGTTACACCATTCGATCGTAACAGGTTGGAATTTGCTCCTACCGATCCGATTTCCCGTGTTTTAGTGCTCAAGGTTCTTATGGAGACATTCAATATACAACCAGATATGTCTAATACGAATAATCCATTCCCAAATGATAACGATTTGGCAAAAATGGCTTCTAATCAGCCACGTCTTATGGGTTATGTTCGCAAAGCAGCAAGTCTTGGCATTATTACAACTGCGAATGCAAAGTTCCGCCCATACGACAATTGCTTGCGTGGAGAGGCTTTCACTATGCTTGCTCGTATTATGCAGATGGTAAATGACGGAACTATTAATGATCCAAATCCTGGTAATGCAGATTATTTTGAGCCTCTTAACATTACATTGCAAACAATAAGTCTTGGTTTGAGTCTGCCTATGGGTAATTTCCAGCATTACACAAAGAGTAGTTTTGCAATGAGTGGCGTTGTTCCACTTGCGTTATCTCATACTTACAACAGTTATAACACAACACTTCCAGATGCTTTTTATGGTGCCAAGGAGGTTAATGGTAAAACCGAGACATATCAGCCGTTAGGTGATGGATGGAGCCACAACTTCCATACATTCATTACTGTCGTAGGATCAGGCAACTCTCTGAGAGTAATTGTCCACTGGGGAGGTGGAAAGATAGATGTATATAAATCAAATGGTTCAGAATTGGTTCCTGAGTCTTTTGGCGTATATGACAAGCTATATAATGATGGCAGCGAATATGTCGTAAAGACAAAGAAGCAAATGGAATATCGTTTCTCCAAGCAGGATGGCAGTGGCGCAGCTGTATTGTATCTGTCCAGCATCAAAGATAGAAATGGCAACACAATGACTATTAATTATGAGTCAGGTGAAAATGGAACAAAGCGTATTAGCAATGTCAGTGACGGAAATAGAAAACTTACATTTAGTTACCGCTCAGGAACAGACCTCATAAGTAGCATCAGTGATCCGTTGGGACGTAGTGTTAAGTTCGGTTATACTCTTAACGACAAAACAGGTTGTTACCAGCTTACCAAATTTACAGATGCCAAAGGACAGTCTACGAATTATATTTATGGTAATGATTCCAAAGTGAGTACTTCTAAACTGCTCACCCGCATTCAATTGCCAAAGGGAAATTATATTGAGAACGAGTATGATGCCAATCGCAGACTGACAAAGACTGTTAATGGTTTGAATGGGGTTCCCAAAACACAGACAAGTGTAACTGTCGATGCTTCATATGGCAGTACTGCATCTACAAAGTCAAGTGTAACAGTCGATCGTGGCTCAGAAACTTCAACTTACAAATATTCGTATAATTCAAATAATGTTGTTACCGAATTGTCGGGAGGAAATGGTTTATATGTAAACAACTCATATAATAATTCTTCACATCCTCAACTTCCTACATCCATTAAAAGTAATCGTAAGGATATAAGTAGCATTAGTTATGATGATAATGGTAATATTGTAAAAATCTCACTGAATGGTGATGGAACGATAACAACCTCTATGACATATGATTCAATGAATAATCTGATCAGTATTACTGATGCAAGAGGAAATAAAACTACCTTTAGATATGATTCTAAAGGCAACTTAATAGGCATGTCTGCTCCAGAGGATATAAACTCAAGCATTTCTGTTGATTCTAAAGGCTTGCCAGTCTCAGTAACTGACCCTATGGGCGTTATAACAAACTATGATTATAATATTTATGGTAATGTTGTTAAAACAACTATAGAGGCTTTGAACCTTACAAGGACAGCAGAATTTGACAAAGCCAGTCGTCTTATCAAATCAACGGACGCATTAGGAAGATCCATATCATTTGTATATGATGAAAATGATAATTTAAAAAGCAGCACTGATCAGGGGAACAATATTACACGATATAATTATGACGAGAATGATAATATGACGTCAGTGACAAATGCTAAAGGTGGAGTCACTTCTTTGTCATATGATAATGTAACGGATTGGCTTACTTCTGTTTCATTTGCAGGTGCTTCCAGACGCTATAATTATAATGAGGATGGTACATTAAAAAATTATACCAAGCCAGATGGTACAACTCTAAATTACATATATGATGATTTTGGCCAACTGATAAATGATGGTGTAAATACCTATAGTTATGATAATAATATGCGTCTTTCCTCTATTTCGGGGAATGGTAGAACACTATCATTTACTTATGATGGCTTTAATAGAATTACAGGTACAAACTTTGATGGTCATAGAAATAGTTATAGGTATGATGAAAATGGAAACTTAACAAGCGTCAACAATACTTCATATGACTATGATCGCATGAACCGTATGACATCTGTGAATTTTGGAGGTAAGTCAATCAATTACACATATCGTAAAGATAGCCAATTATCAGAGGTTAATTATCCAAATGGTATGACCACAGAATATGGCTATGATGAAGTAGGCCGATTGATAAGTAAGAAAACGAAACTAAATAACGGAACTATTGTTGCAAGTTATAGTTTTGAACTTGACAAGATAGGTAATATTATTAAACAAACCGTAAAGGAACCATACGATAATGTAAGCCTTACAAATGAGGAAATAAGTTATAACTACAATAATGCCAATAGGATTACAAATGCAGGTGATAATAGTTTTAGTTTTGATGAAAACGGAAATACTATTACCCGTGGTTCCGAAAAATATCAGTGGGATGAAAACGATAGACTGTTTTTAGCAGGATCAACAGCAATCGAGTATGATCCTTTGGGATTTATCTCATCATATGATAAAATATCATTTATTGTTGACCCAGTAGGTGACGGTAATGTGCTTAGCGACTCTAAAAGTGGTGCCGAATATATATATGGTAATGGCCTTGAAGCTCGCATCATCAATGGAAAAGTGAGTTATTATGTAACTGATGTTCGTGGTTCCGTTGTCGCTATCGTTGACGAAAATGGCAATATAACTCACAGGTATCAGTATGATGATTATGGAAAGGTGATTCAGAAAGAAGAAGCTGACTATAATCCTTTCCAGTTTGTCGGTAAATATGGTGTTATGTACCTCACAGACCACCAGTACTATATGCGAGCCCGTCACTATGATCCCACAATAGGACGTTTCCTATCTGAAGATCCTATCTGGAGTACAAATCTTTATCCATATGCAGACAATAATCCAATAATGGGCATTGATCCTTATGGAACATATGATATAAAAGATGCATTAAAGAAAGGATGGGAAAATACAAAGAAAGGTGCAAACTTCGTCCTTGATAAAGGTAAGGGCTGGCTCAACGATGGTTTAGATGTTATTGCTGATCAATTGTATAAAGCATTTGGAGATAAGGGAGTAGAAGTCGTTGAATTTATAGCGACAGGAAAATTCCTAGGTACAAATGATGACGCTCCAGCGTTTTATCAAGATCTCATGCTACAAGCTCTTCAAGAAGATAATGATTTTAAGTTTTTTGCAGCCAGTTTAGGCTGTTCTGTATCTGAATTATGGACATCAGATACATGGATAGATACTTTATACACTCTTGCTACTATAGCTGATGCTGGTAATAATGCCACTAAGGCCATATTGAGCTATAAAAATCAGCATAATTTTGCAACAACATTTTTTGGTAAAACCGAAGGAATTGGAGCACTAGATATGCGTACTCGCGCAGGCCGTATGATTAAGAAAATATATAATGCATACGATGTCATGAAGAGTTCATATAAAGCGGGAGTTAGTTCTATTACTGCGTTTAAGGCAGGAGACTGGTGTGACAAATTGAAAACGATTCTAAATATGAAATAAATCTTTAGCAATATGAAAAATATAAGATTATTTATATTGGCACTTCTGTTTGCATCTATTCAGACATTTGCCCAGACCTATACCTACGATTCGAATAACCGTTTGACGAAGGTGGTCTATGATAATGGTACTACCATTACCTATACATTCGATGCTTTGGGTAATCGAACAAGCAAAAAGGTGACAGGTTCTACAGCAATTACATATACAATAAGTGCTACAGTAACACCAACTGGTAGCGGATATGTAACTGGTACAGGCAAGTATAATAGTGGTGTAACTGTGGAACTCAATGCCATTGCTAATGCTGGCTATAAGTTCTCTAAGTGGAGCGATGGCTATACAAACAATCCGCGAACTATTACTGTTACAGGAAACCAGTCATATACAGCTCAGTTTGAACAGTCTGAGAATACAAGTATAGCAGGTGATATCACTAATGATGGTAAAGTTAACACACAAGATTTGAATGCATTGATAAACGCTTATCTTGCTAACACAAATGTAACCCAGATAACAGACCTTGACAACGATAGTCAACTCTCAATAGCTGATATAACCTATTTGATTTCCATGATTTACAGTGGATCTAACAATAATAAGGAAAGCAATGGTCATCAGTATGTTGATCTTGGTCTACCAAGCGGTACGTTGTGGGCAACGTGTAATGTCGGTGCTAACAAACCTGAGGAACCTGGAGATTTGTATGCATGGGGAGAGATAGAAACAAAGGATGTGTATTCTTGGGAGACTTATAAATGGTGTGATGGTACAGAATGTAAAGTAACAAACAAAACGCTTACTAAATATTGTGATCGAGGAGGATATGGTATCTTAGACGGTAAGATATCATTGGATCCAGAAGATGATGTTGCGCATGTTAAGTGGGGTGGTAAATGGCATATTCCAACAAGTGCAGAACTCCATGAACTTGTTGACAATTGTACCAAAAAGTGGATAAAACTCACCGAAGAATTACATGCTTATGAGTTTACTGGCCCCAATGGTAATAGTATTATTTTACCTGCTGCTGGAGAGTTCTCTCAAGAAAAACTTAGAACCGATGATTTCAATTACTGGTCATCAGAACTCCACATGCATGATTTACCAGCAAATAATCACGCAACTCATGCTATAGCAATTGAGTATGGTATTGACTTTGTTGGTCTTTACCGCTACAAAGGGTATGCTGTTCGTCCTGTTTTATCTGATTATACTCCTATTGTACATCAGATAGAGGCTCCAACTAGCTATAAAGGACACGAGATGGTTGATTTGGGCCTTCCAAGTGGAACGCTTTGGGCCAAGTGTAACTTAGGTGCTTCTTCACCAGAGGGATATGGCTGCTATTATGCATGGGGAGAAGCGACAGGTAGTTGTGAAGGTAAATCTAGTTATAAGAATGCTGAGTATAAGTGGTATAACGGAAGCACCTATACCAAATATACTTATGATGGTGTATACCAACTTGAAGATGGTGATGATGCCGCAAAAGTATCATGGGGAGGTGAGTGGCGTATGCCTACTTATAGTGAGATCTCTGAATTAGTTGATACAAGGTATACTCAGAGTGAATGGACTACAGTGAATGGTGTATACGGCCAGCGTATAACAAGTATTGTTAAAGGTTTCGAAGGCAGAAGTGTCTTCTTCCCTGCCGCTGGTCGTTATAGTCCTACATTGAAATACGAAGGTGAACGTGGTGATTATTGGGGATCTGAACTTGTAGTAGATGCTGATAATAATTCTTCATCTGACTATGCAAGATTTATGACTGTTAATTCTTCTCGTGCAAGTAAAGGATCCAGCTCTCGTTCTTATGGATGTAGCATACGTCCTGTAGTTAGTTTAAATGCAATCAGTAAGTAAACGTAAAATAGATTAGTTATGAAAAAGAATATTATTTTTAGCTTGCTGTTTTTAACTGCTATAGCTGCAAACTCTCAGAATATCAGAATTAATGAGAATACAACAATATCGAATGGTATTCTTGAAATTAAGGTTGTCGCTGATGAGGATATTAATAAATATATCGCCACTGGTTTTTGCGTAGAGATACCGGATGGATTTTCGTTGTTAGGTGCAGAATGTGAGAAGGGCGTAAATGTTAAAAGTGATCATCTTGTAAGATCTGGAGCAACAGATGATGAGTGTTTACGCATTGCTATCTATTCTCTGACAAATTCATCATTATCATTAGATTTAAGTGTTTCGCCTGCTGGTGAAGGCCAGAGTGGAGGGGGCTCGGGTGGAAGAGCCAGAGTTAAGGAAACTCCGGTCGCAGAGGAAGGTATATTAGGAAGTGTTCCTTTAACGCTTTGTTCTATTAAGTTGAATACACCAACTAAACCTGGTACGTATCAAGTAAGGTTGTCCAATATTGAGTATGCTACAAGTAATCATGAACTCGTTAAGGGAGAGTCTCTTTTCTGTGATATTATTATAAAGGCAAAAGGTGATGTCAATGGTGATGACGTTGTCAATGCTCAGGACGTTGTTGATCTTATAATGTATATTATTGGCGAAAATGATCTCGATTTCAATGCTGCCGATGTCAATGGCGACGGAGTCATCAATAGCGCTGATGTTATCATGGTTTCGAATTCCATCTTGAAGAATTAATTGTACGCATTGTAAAAATTCCCCGGAACTTTTGTGGTTTCGGGGATTTTTTGTATTTTTGCAGCAAAATATAAGTTATTATGGGCTATATCCAGAAGAATTTGATGAAAGATGAAAGGGTGGTTTATGAAGCCAGACAACATGGTATTGTGTATCTTGGACCATTCTTTGTCGCTATGCTTGCCATTGGCGTGGCTTTTATCCCCATTGAACCTCTTGCCATCCTTTGCTTGTGCTTGCTTATCTTTGCCATAGCATTTGCCTGGGCAATGTCAATTTATGGAGGACGTCAGTATGTTGTCACAACTCATAGGCTGATATTCAAGCGGGGAATCATCAACCGTAATTCGTATGAACTTTTACTCAGAAAGTGTGAAGGTATTCAGGTTGATCAGTCTATTCTTGGTCGTCTACTAAACTATGGTACGGTCAATGTTACGACAGGAGAGGCGACTAATAGTTATAAATACATTAGCCATCCATTGGCATTCAGTACCAAGATTCACGAACAGATATATAACCAAAAAGATACCAAATCTGATTGACGAACGTATCCCTTTGGCTGTCCCGTAGAAGCATTTTGGCATAGAATTCGTTCGGTCTTGTTTAACAACAATTGTTGGATAATCAGAATATACCGAGGATGCCTTCGAGGATGCCCTTGATTTCGCTACCAATGTTTTTCAGTTTGTCGAAAACACCTTCTTTGGCACCTTTGGCCATGTGGGTCACCAGCAAAAGGCTGTGTTTAAACGCATTCATTCGTCTATATGTCATCCCCCACCGGGGTAAGGTCTGCCCAAAATCTGGGACATGTCTATGCACACCGGGCATAAATACGCCCTGAATCTGGGGCACGTCTATGCACCCCGGGCAGAAGTATGCCCTAAATCTCAGGCAAAAAAACGAATTCGGAATGGTCAATCTTTTCCTTAAGATTGAGCATGATTTGTTTGCTGACTCACACATTCGCCTTTAAACATTCCCATAATCCCTCTGTACTTTTGTGGAATACAGGGTTGATATCAGCCAACTTTATCTTTCTGACCTTGCCATTATCCATAAACTTGATAAGGAATTCTTCTGGGAAATCTTTTACAGAACAATATATCTCATGTCCTTGGTAATCATCCCATGAGAAAGTGCGTTCTCTCTGCCAGCGTTCTTTAATACTGACAATCTTATGACTCATGTCAACAATTATAATCCTTGCCTGTTCTCTTATTTCCCATATACAATACAGCATGACAAATGGACAAACAGCCACGACGCCCCAATACCCGAGAGAAGAGCCAACCCACATAAAGACTAGTGAAATAAATATCAAGGTATATGCCAGTATTATCAGTATGGTTCTGTAACCACTTCTTTTTCTTATTGTGATGATGCCTTCTTCTGGCGTGACACTTACGTCCATCATCTTCGTTAACGCACTCTTATTGGTTTCAATATATTGAAGAATACTGCTATTATTCATTTTGGAACGGATTAAATTATAAGAGAATTAGGAATGCATTCGCCATAGCATGGTACGTAGTAGACTCGATTAGAGGTACAATCTGTAAACGATCTCTTACACCATTGTCTCGTTCAATGAAAAAACACCTCAGGTAGATGATGTAAAAAACCACTCCACTTACGCCTTGTATTAAGACATTGAAAATATTCCCATGAACCCAACCAAAAATAATACTTAGTAGGATTACCAAACCTAACAGACAATGCTTCTCAACATTAAAGAACAGTCTTTTTGTCAGGCGTCCATTTCGATAATAATAGGTCAAAATGGATGATAGTATTATCATCGGCCCCCATCGAAACATGATTTCTTCGGCAAGAGCCGTCATAGGAATCAATAGAAACGAATTAGTAAACTCACTGTCCGAAGCGACATGCTGACTAAACTCCGCACCGCATAAATACAATGTTCCGCCAACAACTATCGTCCATAAGAAATGAATAATCCATGTCACCAAAAAGAACTTGATCACATTTGTTTTTTTTATTCTTTCAAAGAATCTTTCAATCTTCTCAAATAACAAATATGTCATAATGATACGATTTGAATTCTAAGTTAAAAACAAGGGGGGAGTTCCATTGATCAAAATATCCAGAAAAACCGCCCCTCGATTAAAATTATCGATTCTGATACCAATTTTCCAATTTTAAGTACCCATTATATACATACTTTGCAAATGAAGAATTCAAAAGATTTTGTTTCTGTTTATCAGACAATACCGTGTCAACCAACTTGACGCCATCATCAACAAGTGTTCCATTTAAGCCTGAATATGCAAAATACCCAGCAACCTCAACTTCCAAAACCAAAGCAGAGGCTACACCTGCAGACAATCCTCCTGCCGCTGTAAGTCCATATTTTGCAGCATCTTTAATCATGCCTTTCCCTAAATGCTTTGTATCTCCTGTGGCTACGGTAAGGATAAGTCCAACCCCAGTACTACTTATTTGACAATATAAAGGCGTTGCCACTTTATCAGTGGATTCTACAACTAAAATACTTTTTTCAAGTGCGTCCAATTCTAATTGAGTCGCTTGTATCACAGTTGTAGCGTCTTGTCCTTGAAGTATTTCAATAAGCAATTCATAAAGATCATTATCTATTACCTCTATAGCATCTTCTACTGAGGTCGTAAGTGGTATAAAATCAACAGCATCTTCTCCCTTTGGATCAATATTCATTATCGGATTGTTATCTGCATACGGATAGAGATTCGTGCTCCAAATGGGGTCTTCGGAGAGGAAACGGCCAATGATGGGATCGTAATGGCGGGCACGCATATAATAAAGGTTGTCGCTAAGATACATCACACCATATTTTCCCACATATTGGAAGGGGTTATAATCAGCCTCTTCCTTCTGAACGACTTTACCGAAATCATCATACTGGTATTTGTGCGTGATGTTGCCATCCCTATCAACGATAGCCACTACAGAGCCACGAACATCCGTGACATAGTAACTCACCTTGCCATCCTTCACACGAGCCTCCAGGCCATTGCCATAGATATACTCTGCCCCACTCTTAGAATCACTGAGTACATTGCCCATACCCAGCGGATCTGTCGTAAACGAGATGTCACCATAAGAGGCAATCAGTCCCAACGGGTCATACGTAATAGAGGTCGAGCCTGCCGCTGTTAGACGATCCTGTTTGTCCCAATTGTATGTTTCATCGCCACGCTTGGTGGTATTACCGTTAGCATCAAATTCAAAACTGATGTCGCCAGCCTTCGTGATGCGGTTACCATCGTTATAATTGTAACTGACCTCTTCGTCGGGTAAAACCACCAAATTGTAAGGCTCCTGCGTGGTTTGCTCCATGATGTTACCTACTTTATCTAATATATAGGTGTATCCTGCCACCACTGTTCCGTTGCTGAGTTTTGTGGTTTTGCTGGTCAGACGACCTATCGCATCGTAACCATACTCAGTGGTCATGCCATTGGGATACTCCACCCGATCGAGTTTGCTGTCCTTGCGATAGGTATAGGTGATGCCTCCCCCTGTTTTACTGCCGTCGCTGCACACCATATTCCACTCAACGGACTTCATGCGGTTCAGACCATCGTATGAATAAAACACCCTGCTGCCATTGGGATAATCCACCTCCGTCACGTTGTTGTTGTTATCGTAGTAATACCTTACGGAGTTTGAGCCACTACCGCTATATTTCACATTTGACGGGCGGTTGAATCCATCGTAGTCAAAAGTGAATGTGCTACTGCCATCAGAAACCGACGAGAGACGCATCTTGTTGTCGTATGTGTATGAATTGACACCATCGTTCGTAATGCGACCGAGTTGATCATAGACGCTCTCCAATCGCGTGCCGTCGGGCTTGGTATAGGCAGCGAGTGTCCCATCGCTATTATACCCATATTGTTTTGTTGCCCCTGCAAATGATACCGATGTCAGCCAGTCGGTTGTGTTGTCGTAAGTCATAGTGGTCACACCGCCCTTGGCATTGGTGATGCTGGTCAAGTTGTCGTTCTTGTCGTAGGCATAGTGTGTAACATGTCCCATGGGGTCTGTTTCACTCGTCAAGAAGTCGTTGTTGTTATAAACAAAACTGCTGGTGCGGCCAAGGGCATCGGTGACACTTGTCGGTCGGCTGGCATCATCATAGACAGCAGAGATTTGGAGTCCGAGGGCAGGCAGTATAGTCTTTATTTGATTGCCGTATTTGTTATAGTCAAACTGTGTCTTGACACCCATGGCGTTTGTCATTTCCGTAATCAGTCCCTTGCTGTCGACGGTGAAACTTTCAGTCACCTCTTCTGGAGCCGAAACATTGGTCAGGTTGCCTTTGGTGTCGTAACTGTAGGTCGTTGTGTTGCCTTTTGGGTCGGTGATACTGGTCAAGTTGTTCATGTCGTCGTAGGTCATCGATGTGGTCAGTGTGCCATCGCCCCTTATTGTCATGCTCGTCACGTTACCCTTTGCGTCATAACTGATATTACTGATATTTGTTTTGTTGCTTTGGAGAGTCGTGGGTAGTTCCGGATGTTCCTCTATGCCGTAGGTGCCTTTGATAAACATTCCCTGAGCCCCAGTCAGACTTGTCATAGCGTTATTTCCATTAAAACTAAAATCGTATGTCAATGCCCCAGATTCCCGCTCCACGTTAACCTGTGACTTGGTAGAGATGCCGTTGCTGTAACTGGCCGCCACACTGACGCTGGTCTTCGTTGCCGGTACGCCGTTTTGGCCGCTCACCGTGTTCTTTAAGCGGCAATTGGCATCGTACTCGTTCTCTACATAGTTGCCTTTGGGCAGTTGGATGCGGGCGAGCAATTTCGATGTTCCGGTCTTCGTCAGGTCGACATACTCATAAGTTGTTGTGTTGCCCTCGGCATCCGTAAAACTCTTTAACTGTTTTTTGCCAGTTTGCTTGTTGTCAAAATATTCAAACTTGATGCTACGATTCAACGGATCTTTCACCTCTGAAAGCAGATCTGTACCGCTCAGATAGGAGAAATCCAGAGAACGCTGTCCGTCGCTCACGCTGCTGATACGCTTTGAGCCGTTCTGGCCGTCCTCATAATTGATGGTCAGCGTATTGCCGTTGCGGTCGGTGATGCTTGTGAGATAGAATACAGCAGCCCCAGAACCGCCTTGTTTGCTAAAAAGATATTCCACTTGCGACTTAGACTTGATGGTCAGTTCGTTACCGCCATCATAAATCATCTCATCATAGATACCCATAGACTCTGGCACAAGTTTAGTGCCATTAGACTTATACACGTGAATGCCACCACCGCCCCAGTGTACAATCACACGCAGACCATTATCCTCAACATTATTCTGATAATCGCCAACCACGGTGATGAAAGAGTGGTAGTTGTGGCTCCATCCATCGCCAAGCGGCTGGTAACTGTCATCCTCCTCAGTCTTCGACTTATCGCCGAAGAACACACTGGGCAATGTTGTATTATAAGAATTGTACGTGTGCGCAAAGGCCAGAGGCACCACGCCGTTCAAGGCGAAACTCGTCTTTGTGTAATGATTGAAGTTACCCATCTGTATGCCTAATCCCAATGAGATAGTTGCTAGTGTTGTGTTTAGAGGTTCGAAATAGTTGGCAGTCTGCGGATTCGGATCATCGAATTCCCCCGCCTCAACTTTTTGCATGATACGGGCCAGCATCACGAATGCCTCGCCTCGCTTACAGTCGTCATAAGGACGGAATTCGGCATTATTTGTCGTAATGATGCCTAAGGCTGCTGCCCTACGGATATAGCCCATCTTGACAGGATCGTTGGCAGCAAGAGCCACAACTTTCTCATCATTTGGAAATGGATTATCAGAACCATTTAAGTCTGGCCGAATGTTAAAGGTCTCCATCAGGACTTTCAGGGTATGAAGTCTGGATATGGCATCATCTGGAACAAAATTCAGCCGATTACGGTCAAAGGGTGATACACCATCTCCATATTCCAGATAGAGAAGTGCGCGGGCAGCCTGATAATAATAGTCATTATCTGTCGTTTTTGCAGCGATGTCCTCATAGACGGTCGGATAATAATCTGATGCCACAGTTGCTGGCATTTCCCTGCCGTTTAACAGATATACGCCTCTGAATGCAATCTTTGCCAGATGAGAGCGTTTCAGTACACCCTCAACGTTTGTCTTCCCATCCTCCTTTGAGCCATTCAGGACAGAACGTTCGCACAGGAAATAAGTGGCAGCATAATAGTCGCTGGATGTCGGCACATCTGAAAGGTCGCAGTCGCCGGCCGGAGGCGTCCCTTTGGTAGTAAAATGCCATACAGGACTCTGCGGCACGAAATCAAAATCAGAAGTGGAATAGACATATACCCGCCAATAATAGGTGGTGCCTTCTTTAAGGTTGGTGAAACATGGATCTGGACGGTTGGACACTCTCCAGGAACGATAGCCACTCATATCTGCATGCTCGCTAAGGCGTATTTCAAACAGGTCGCCAAAGGACCATCCCTGACAACTTGCATAGACTGACAGTTCAACTCCCTCTTCTCCATCGGCAGGGACGGGCGAGTGTAGGGGATAGTCCTGGGCAATAGTGTACTGTGACAAAACGAGCCACAGCAATGAGGTGATAAAACGCGCGGTGTGATTCATATTGCGATCCTCCTATTGTTTCAAAATAATGTCCGTGATTTGAATGATGTCAGCGATGTTAATGATGTTATCCTTATTGACATCAGCCGACTGTTTAGAGAAATTAGTGGAAGACTTACCCGTGATATAGTTAAACACTTCCATGATATCAGTAGCATCCACCTTGCCATCGCCGTTGACGTCTCCTACCTTTCTGACAGCAGATGCCTTAAATTTCTTGGAAAGACGGTTGCCTAGTTCGTCGTATGTGTAAAAAGTCTCTCCTAATGGTGACACCACATGGATGAGGCGATTTTGCTTGTCATACTCGTATGTGGTCTTCTGCTCTTGCTGGGCCAATGACAATTGACAGAAACCGGTCATGAGCAAGATTGCAATCAGCGACCTTTTATTCCACTTCAATATTTTCATGCTTAATTGAATTTGGGTTAATAATCTATTTTTGTGTTGCAAAGATAATAAATAATATTGAATCAGCCAAAATTTCACAAGAAAAAACGCACAGTTTGGAAAAACCGTGCGGCTTTTCCACCACACACGAAGTATTATTAGTGCGTGTTGTATTATGACGAAAATGAGTGGGATTTTGTAAATTGCTCACCAATTTGGTCATTCACTACGGAATCAGAATAGATCATTTTTCTTGGAATAACCAAATGTTTTTTGTTTTTTTAGTAAAAATAGAGCCAACATAGATAAAGTGTGGAGGCTCGACAGAAAAATCTGGAACCTCCACAGACTGATGTAATAACGTGGCTTCGAGTAAAATATGCTCATCCCTCACACAATCTTTGGGAATACCTTTGTTTAAAGGGGGTGGAGGGCGTGAGAGATGGTCTGAATCCCTCACATTTCCCTCACTGAGCCCTCCCGTAGGGCTCCCGACGTCAGGCGGCACGCAGGGGAATGACCTCGTAGTATGGCACGTGCGAGTGATCCTTGTGCTTGAAGCCAAGGGTTTTGGCGACCTTGCCGAGTCTGACCTTGTTGCCGATGGTGTTCTGCAACGACGGATATTCCTTCTGGATGATGCCGATGATCTGGTCGCAGTTCATCGTCTTAGCCAACTCGCCCTCATTCGGCTTGCGGAAGCAGGCCACAAACATCTCACCGATGTCCTTCTGTTCCATATAGTCCTGGTTCAACTGCTGAATACGGGCCACCTCGTCGTTGTTGTACCAATAAGGTGCCTTCAACTCACGCAATTCATACACCACCTGGGCATAGAGTTGTCCGTAGTCGATATCCCCCGTATTGTCAATCAACTGACCGTCCGGAATCAGGATGCAGATGTAACGACGCGAGCCTGTTGCATCTTTCAGCGGATGGCGGTTATTGGTGGTTGCCACGAATGAGGCGAAGCGCGGACGATCCTCCTGCACCCTTCCGAATATCGGACGACTGTTCACCTTGCAGACGGACAGCGTCTGTTTCAGCGAGGACTGTTGCGAAGGACGGATGGAGTCGAGTTCGTCGAGGTTGACGAAGAGGTTGTTCGTCAGTGCCATCTCCTTATCGAACTTGTTCGACAGGTTCAGGTGGTCGAGGAAGTACTCTCGCAGATGCAAAGGCAGCAGGCGACGCATGAAGGACGTCTTGCCGCAACCCTGCAAACCAATGAGCGTGGGTACACACTCATTACCGTGCAACATATCCATCTGCAACCAATGGGCTACGGCTGAGCGCAACCAGATGGTGAGATAGTTCAGTTGCTCGGAACTGATGCCAGGCAGACGGTTAAAGACATTGGCAATGTGGTTTTGGCCGTCCCACATTGGTAGATCTTTCAAGAATGCCTGTATGGGATTGTACTCAGGCACCTCTTCCGACTGCACATACTCCGTGATTTCCGTCTTCGGACTGCCTTTCTCCAATATCTGCTCGCGCTTTGCACGAATCACGATACTGTTGAGGGCCGCCTGCGTCAGCGGACGGGACTCCAAATCTGCCTCATCCGAGGCGCACAAGAGACTGCCGGAATCACCAGCAGTGTTGCTGTTGGCAGCATCAGCCGCCTTCGGCAAGATTGCAAATTCCACCTTCCCGTTGAGGATGTTTCGACGGAAACGGTAGTTTTCCATCAGGAACTGCTCAATCACAAGCGTTCCTTCCTGAGAGACTCCAAGCGTCTCTCCATTCATAAATGAATCATTCTTCATAAAATTAGTTTTAAAAAGTTAAGCCTCTTCCTTAATTCTACTTCCTTATAGCAATAACGCGCTTTTCACAGCGTGTTTTCATTTGGCTTGCAAAGGTACAACATTTTTTCGTCACATCCAAATTTTTACGCCATTTTTGCGTGTTTTTCCCCATTTAGGCGTTTTCTTTGGCAAAATGCGAAGATTTGCATGAGAAGGTGATGTGAGGGATATGTGATAGAAAAGGGAGGGATTCAAACCATCCCTCCCGTCCTTCAACCCCTTTAAACAAAGGGTTTTCCGTGAAAAATGGGAGGGATGACCCGATTTTTGCTACATTTAATGCTAACAATTGCTACTATTAATAGTAACAGGCAAAACTATTAATAGTTTTTGCGGCCTAGGCAGGCAACAAAAATTCCCTGGGCTGGGAACGAGATTTTCCCAGGCAGGAAACTTTCTTCGATTCAGGGCGATTCTTTAATCAAATAAAAAACCTCCTACTAGGGTCAGAATCCAGTAGGAGGCTTGTTCTTTTAATGTTTAGTCCCGTTGTGACATATTTCAAGGTTACTTAGAATTCATGAGGATATTCACAAGGTCAACGACATCGGCTGCGTTGACAAGAGTATCGCCATTTACATCACCCTTAATGCCTGAGCCTGATGATTGTTCAGAGTCATAGGTGATGACGAGTTCACCCTCTCCTATCAGTGAAGGAATGGTGTAAGTGTTGTTTGCAAGTTGAGATGTCACGTCAGTACCGTTATATGTGACCCTCGTTACCTTTGCACTTCCTGCGGGCTCGATGTTACAGACGTAACTCTCGCCGGAGGTAACGGCAATCTTCACTGCGCCAAGGCTGCCCTGCTTTATGATAAGGTATGCCTGAGTGGCAAGAGTCTCGATACGGTTGAACTTGCCCCAAACCTTGTCCTCCTTATAGGCATCTACGGCAGAGGCAGGAACGAAGAGAACTGCGTTATAATGAGAGAACGATTCACCTTCTGCTGAAGGAACCTCAGTACTTGCGCAAGTGAACGAGTTCATTATCTCACAACCATAGAATGCACGGAAGCCTATCTTTGTAACCTTAGAGCCAATGGCCACCTTCTCAAGTGGCCGGCGAAAGCCTGAGAGCCGACCACGGCACACCCCTCATTGATCTTAATAGAGGTAATGTTGATACAATCCTTAAACACCTCGCTGTCCATTGACTCCAAAGAAGAACTCAACTCGGCATAGGTAAGAGAAGTACAGTCATAGAATACGTCACCGCCATAACTGCGGATATTGTTGCTCCAGTTGATGTCATTAAGACTGGTACAACCATAGAATGCACGGAAGCCCACATTTTCGACCTTTGAGCCAATCTTTACCGACTCCAGTGCTACGCAACTGTTGAAGGCATAGTCGCTGATGGTCTTAACGCCGTCGCCTATTGTGCCGGCGAAAGCCTGAGAGCCGACCACGGCACACCCCTCATTGATCTTAATAGAGGTAATGTTGATACAATCCTTAAACACCTCGCTGTCCATTGACTCTAAAGAAGAACTCAACTCTGCATAGGTAAGAGCTGTACAGCCATAGAATACGTCACCGCCATAACTGCGGATGTTGTTGCTCCAATTGATGTCACTAAGACTGGTACAACCATAGAATGCACGGAAGCCCACGCTCTCCACATTGCTACCGACAACGACCTCCTCAAGATCTGTGCATCCGGAGAAAGCATAGTCAGCAATCTTCTTCACGGAGTATGTTTTATCTCCGTAAGACACTGTCTCAGGAATGACAACCTTTCCACTGTACTTGGTCTCCCCTGCCTTAACAGCAACAACGAGCCCTTTGGAGTCTGTAATCTCATAAGCTACACCATCAACAATGAAATCAGCAGCCTTGATGGCGATAGTACACAAAAGGGCGAACAATACGGTCACCAGTCTTTTTGTCTTAGTCTTTTCCATCTCTTCAATAATTAATAATGTTAATAAATAAGTTTTGATTTGTAATTACTACGGAGTTGTCGGCTTTGTCGCACGATGTCAGTAAGTTTGCGCCGCATAGAATGGTGAGGATGGCGGCGAACATCCATTGTCTTGTCGGCTTCATTTTATTTGTGATAATTGACGCTGCAAAAATACACAAAAAACCAAAAACTACCAAGTATTTAGCGGAAAACCAAATCTTAATAATTGTGAAATTGGCCTTTGTGTCGATAAAAGGAGCCTATCTGACGAATTTGTTTGGAGGAAATAATTATTTTTCTTACCTTTGCACTGCAAAACGAGAAAAATACATGATCTCTTGAACTCATGATGGAATTAATAACTATGAGAACATGCTAAAGAAGGCAGTTCGAGTTATGTACTCGGGGTGTCATTCGACAAGGTGCGCCTCTGCGGAGTCGCACCTTAATTATTTTATAATAATAGTTGAAAAAGTGCAAATTAATAGGATTATTTGTTTTTTTTCCCTACTTTTGCGGCCAAATGGCGATTCGTTACACGAAAAAAGAGGAGATATGGAATGCTTCGTCGCATGGCGGAGGTATCTTGCTGGGGGTGGTCTTTGGCGTGATTTTCCTGGTGTGGTGCTTCCGGAGCGACAACAACTGGGCGAGGGTAGGGGTGATCCTCTATCTCTTCGGTATGCTCGGCTCGTATATCGCCTCGACACTCTATCATGCCCTGCCAGCATACGATCGCTATAAGGGGCTGGGAGGGCACCGCTCCAAATGGAAAGAGCGTTTGCGTAAATGGGACCATGCCGCCATCTATTGGCATATTGCGGGTTCTTATTCTCCGTTGACGCTGATTGCCCTCCGCGAACAGGGTTACTGGGGGTGGAGCCTCTTCTCGTTTGTCTGGCTTTGTGCTATTGCGGGGACGATTGTCAGTTTCATCCGTTTGAAAGAGCACTCGAACTTAGAGACCTTTTGTTTCATTGGCATGGGCTTGAGTGTGCTCATGGCCTTCAAACCGTTGATGGACTCCGTCTCTGCGGCAGCCGTCATCTGGTTGATTGCCGAGGGAGTCTGTTA
The DNA here is from genome assembly GCA_900320905.1 of uncultured Prevotella sp. Taxonomy (GTDB): domain Bacteria; phylum Bacteroidota; class Bacteroidia; order Bacteroidales; family Bacteroidaceae; genus Prevotella. Next base: position 32,789 of record ONTZ01000004.1, on the reverse strand, counting down.
CATCACGGGTGCCGTCTTCTATTCGCTGAATAAGAAGAAATACATGCACTCCGTGTTCCATTTCTTCGTCCTTGCAGGCAGCGTCTGTCATATCATCGCCGTCTGGGATGTCCTGATGGAACAACTCTGAAACAATGAAAAGTGAGAAGTGAACAGTGAAAAGTGAGAGATTTATTTGGCGATTTGGGGGAATTTGCTTAATTTTGCACGCAAAATTTCTAAATCGTAATTTATCAAATAGTAAATCGTCAAATTTTAAATTATATGGCTTATACACGTATGACTGCTGCAGAGGCTGCGGCACTGATTAAGAATGGCGAGCATATCGCCATGAGTGGCTTTACACCTGCTGGTGTGGCCAAGGCAACAACCAAGGAGTTAGCAAAAATCGCCGTCGCTGAGCATGAGGCTGGGCGCGAGTTTAAGGTGGCAATCTTTACTGGTGCCTCCACAGGACAGAGCACCGACGGTGACCTGGCAAATGCTCAGGCTATCCTCTACCGTGCACCCTACACCACGAACCCCGATTTCCGCAAGCATGTGAATGCTGGTGAGATTCCCTACAACGACCTGCACCTGAGTCACATGGCACAGGAGTTACGTTATGGTTTCTATGGTGATGTGGACTGGGCCATCCTCGAAGTGTGCGACATCGAGGAGGTGGGCAACGACTATCGTGTCTATCTGACTGCCGCTGGTGGTATCTCTCCCACGGCTGCCCGTCTCGCCAAGCATGTCATCTTGGAACTCAATAGTTTCCATAATCCCAATGCAAAGTATATCCACGATGTCTATGAGCCGTTGGATCCTCCATACCGCAAGCCCATTCCCATCTTCAATGTGAGCGACCGTATCGGTGTACCTTACGTGAGCATTCCCAAGGAGAAAGTGGTGGGTGTCGTAGAGTGTAATATCCCTGACGAGGCTCGTGCCTTCAAGGATTCAGACCCTGTGACGGATAAGATTGGCTTCCTGACAGCAGAGTTCCTGGTTGACGAGTTGCACAAGGGTCGTATCCCCAAAGAGTTCCTGCCCCTGCAGAGTGGTGTGGGTTCTACTGCTAATGCCATTCTTGGTGCCCTGGGTGAGGACAAGCACGTGCCCGACTTCAATATCTATACTGAGGTATTGCAGGATGCTGTCGTCGGCATGATGATGAATGGTCGTGTGAAGGATGCTTCGGCCTGCTCGCTGACCGTCTCGAACGAGTGTCTGAAGCAGGTGTATGACAATATGGACTATTTCAAGAACCACCTGACACTCCGTCAGAGTGAGATCTCTAACCATCCCGCTGTGATCCGTCGTCTGGGCGTCATCGCCATCAATACCGCCATCGAGGTGGATATCTATGGTAATGCCAACTCAACCCATATCAGTGGTACGAAGATGATGAATGGTATCGGCGGTTCAGGCGACTTCATCCGTAACGCGTACCTTTCTATATTTACATGTCCCTCAGTGGCTAAGGGCGGCTGCATTTCCAGTGTGGTACCCTTCGTGACCCACCAGGATTCTTCGGAGCATGATGTGAATGTCATCGTCACGGAGCAAGGTGTGGCCGACCTGCGCGGCAAGAGCCCGATGCAGCGTGCACAGACCATCATCGAGAACTGTGCACATCCCGACTACAAGCAGTTGTTATGGGATTATCTGAAGTTGGGTACTGGTGGACATACCCACCACTGCCTCACTGCAGCCTTCGCCATGCACGACACGCTGGCTCGCAAGGGTGACATGAAACTGACGGATTTCTCGGAGTACGTGAAGTAGTTTTATGAAACTAAAAACCAACACTGGCCTAATAACTATTATCGCTGCAGCAATTCTGATGCAGGCGATATTGGCTGTGCAGTATTATTATACGCGCAGCCTTCTGGTTGATGAGTTGGAGAAACGGGCCCGACAAGAGTTTTGCGCAGATAGCCGCTGACTGCGGTTTCAACAGCAGTACATACTTCAGTAGCCGTTTCCATCAGCATTTCGGCATGTCGCCCACCGAATTCCGCAAGGGGGCATTACAACAAGGGGAGATTTAGTTTTTTTATATTCATAGTTTAGAGATGGAGTCAAAATTAGTTATTTATAATACCCTGACGCGGCAGAAGGAACGCTTCGAGCCGTTGCATGCTCCCAATGTGGGCATGTATGTGTGTGGTCCTACGGTCTATGGTGATCCCCATTTAGGCCATGCCCGTCCTGCCATCACGTTCGATCTGGTGTTTCGCTACCTGAAACACTTGGGATATAAAGTAAGGTACGTGCGTAATATTACCGACGTGGGTCATCTGGAGCATGATGCCGACGAGGGTGAGGACAAGATTGCCAAGAAGGCCCGTCTGGAACAGTTGGAGCCGATGGAGATCGCACAGTACTACACCAACCGTTACCACCAGGCGATGGATGCGCTGAATGTACTGCGCCCCAGCATCGAGCCCCATGCCACAGGTCACATCATCGAACAGCAGCAACTGGTACAGCAGATCCTCGACAATGGCTTTGCCTACGAGAGTAACGGCTCTGTCTATTTCGACATTGAGGCCTATAATAAGAAATATCAGTACGGTATCCTCTCCGGCCGCAGCCTTGAGAATATCAAGGATGCTTCACGCGAGAACCTCGATGGTGTAGGCGAGAAGCACAATCAGGCTGACTTCGCCCTGTGGAAGAAGGCACAGCCTGAGCATATCATGCGCTGGCCCTCACCCTGGAGCGACGGCTTCCCCGGCTGGCACTGTGAGTGTACGGCGATGGGACGTAAGTATTTAGGTGAGGAGTTTGATATTCATGGCGGTGGCATGGATCTTGTGTTCCCGCATCATGAGTGTGAGATTGCCCAGGCTCAGGCTTCGATGGGGCATCCCGCCGTGAAATACTGGATGCACAACAATATGCTGACCATCAACGGTCAGAAGATGGGAAAGTCGTACAATAACTTCATCACGCTGGAGCAGTTCTTTACAGGCAACCATCCGTTGTTGGAGAAGGCCTACTCGCCCATGACCATCCGTTTCTTTGTGCTGAGTGCTCACTATCGCGGTACAGTGGACTTCTCCAACGAGGCACTTGCAGCCGCAGAGAAAGGACTGGAGAAACTGATGAATGCGATTAGCGATTTGGATCGTGTTCAGGTGTCGGACAAGTGCGATGCAGAGACGGAGCGCGTCGTGAAGGCCCTCCGTCAGAAGTGCTATGACGCGATGAACGACGACTTCGCCACACCTCAGGTGATTAGTTACCTCTTTGAGGCTTGCACCACCATCAACAAACTCGTTGATCACAAGGCTACCATCTGTGCCGACTGCTTGAGAGAACTGAAAGATGTCATGCACCTCTTCGCTGAGGACATCCTCGGACTGAAGGCTGAGAAGTCGGGCTCTAACGACACCCGTGAAGAGGCTTTTGGTAAGGTGGTCGATATGGTGCTTGAACTGCGTGCCAAGGCCAAGGCCGACAAGGACTGGGCTACCTCAGACAGAATCCGTGATGCACTTGCCGCTGCCGGCTTTGAGGTGAAGGACACGAAAGATGGCGTCACTTGGAAGTTACCGTAGGCTTTTTTTGTCATGATGACTGAAACCGTGTGCTTCTTGAAATAATCGAAAGGCACATATTCCAGTCCCTTGTATGGATTGTCCGTACCCCATGAGTTCTTCATGATGAAATATTTCCTGCCTTCGTCGTCATGGGCAATACCCACGATGGCCATCCCATGACCTTCGTCGCACCAACACACCCCGTGGTGCTGGCGCACGGCCCGTTCGGTCTTGGCGAACAGCGAGTCCATGGGGATGTTCAGGTAGCGGTCGTGCAGCCAATTGTCGGGCGTATCCAGTTCCGTCTCCGCATAATAGGGTTTGTCGTCGTCGCACATCAGTTGCAGATACTCCCCAGGTGCACAGACGCTGCGGGCAAACTCCTGTGGTGTGTATTCGGCTCCCAGCATAAACACATATCGGGGGGCGGGGGTATCCACTGAGCGCATGGCATCGTAGCCCACGATACCGTATTTCTCCATCAGTCTGAGCAGGGTGGCGGCCTCGCCCCGTTTACTCTCAGGGGCCTCTGGTTCCTGCTCCATCATCTTCTCTATATAATAAGGTGAGAGGTTTACCGAGTCACCCCATGCCAGATGCTCTGTCTCGATGGCGGCGAGCATGGCGTAGATCCAGCATGTCTCACTGTCGCCCTGATCCTTCACGGGGGTCATGCGGTTCAGCACCTCGTTCGTAAAGTGCAGCGACTCATTCAGGCTGGTGGCATAACGGAAATTCTTCTTTTTTGCGCAGCCTGTCAGCAGCACCAGAATGGTTATCAGATAGACAATTCGTTTCATATCGGTTACAAAAGTACGAAATAATTCATAATAAATCATGCGAAATACATATTTTTTAGTAATTTTGCAACCGATATGAAGATAGGAGACTTTGAAATCATGGCACCTGTGGGTTCACGCGAGTCGTTGGCAGCAGCCATCCAGGCGGGGGCCGACAGCATCTACTTCGGTATCGAGAAACTGAACATGCGGGCGCATTCTGCCTCTACGTTCACCATCGACGACCTGCGCGACATTGCCCGTCAGTGCGATGAACATGGCATCAAGAGTTATCTGACGGTGAACACCATCATCTATGGCGAGGACATCCCCCTGATGCACGAGATTGTCGATGCTGCCCATGAGGCTGGCATCTCCGCCGTCATCGCCTCCGATGTAGCGGTGATGACCTATTGTAACAAGGTGGGGCAGGAGGTGCATCTCTCCACCCAACTGAACATCTCCAACATCGAGGCACTGCGCTTCTATGCTCAGTTTGCCGATGTCGTGGTGCTGGCGAGAGAACTGAATATGGAACAGGTGGCTGAGATCTACCGTCAGGTGGAGGCAGAGCATATCTGCGGCCCAAGCGGTGAGCAGATTCGTATTGAGATGTTCTGTCACGGGGCTCTCTGCATGGCCATCAGCGGCAAGTGCTATATGAGCCTCCATGCTGCCAACCGCTCTGCCAATCGTGGCGAATGCATCCAGATCTGCCGTCGTAGTTATACTGCTACGGACAACGAAACGGGCTACCAATTAGAGATCGACAATAAGTATATCATGTCGCCCAAAGATCTGAAGACCGTGCGATTCATCGACAAGATGATGCATGCTGGCGTGCGTGTCTTCAAGATAGAAGGCCGTGCCCGTGGACCTGAGTATGTCTATACCGTCGTGAAGTGCTATAAGGAAGCGATACAGGCTGTACTCGACAACACCTTCACCGAAGAGAAGAAGGACGAGTGGGATCGTCGTCTTGCCACCGTCTTCAACCGTGGCTTCTGGGACGGCTACTATCAGGGGCAACTCATGGGCGAGTGGAACAAGAACTACGGTTCCAACGCCACGGAACGGAAAGTGTATATCGGCAAGGGCGTGAAATATTTCTCCAAACTCGGCGTGGCGGAGTTTACCGTCGAGGCCACCACCTTCAAGGTAGGCGACAAGATGCTGATTACTGGTCCCACCACAGGTGTCATCTACGTCACTGCCGATGAGATCCACGACGATAACGGACCCGTCGAGGTAGCCCAACAAGGTACCAAGGTGTCTATCGCCGTTCCCGCCAAGGTTCGTCCCAGCGACAAACTCTTCAAACTGGAGCAAAGCGAGCATTAAATCATAATGGTGAAGGAATACTATCGCGGTATTGTTTTGCTGTCATGCCGGTGACGCGCTTGAAATACCGGTAAAAGGATGTGGGTTCAGTGAATCCAAGCATATAGGCTGTTTCCTGAAGTGTCTGTGTGGCTTGCGTCTCAATGAGGCGCTTGGCCTGTGCCGTCACGTATTCCTCAATCCATTTGACTGGCGAGATTCCGTTGGTGGCTGCGCGTATCACCTTGCTGAGATGTTTAGGGGTGAGGTTCAGCAAATCGGCATAGTATTTGACCTCCCGCGACTCCCTATAATGTTTTACCACTAAATCACAGAAACGATTGAAGATATCCGCATGGCGGTTCTCGGTCCAATGCCGATCCTGATCCCGACGATAGTAATTGAGAAACTCATAGCCCACGGCAAGTTGCGCCAACAGGGTCTGATAGCGGTGGGGCAGTTCCTTGTCGGTGTGGTTGGCGATGATGTCAAGTTGATCCACGATGGCGAGCAGGTGTGCGGCCTGTTCGTCAGTCAGCGAACAGACGGGGGCATAGTTGAACTTATCGTGGTCGTGGCTGAAGGTATGGAAACGGAGGTCATCGAGCATTTTCGGCGAGATGAACAGTAGGGTGTAGGAGAAGTCGTCGCTACAATCTATTGGGTGCATGATATGACCTGGAAGAATGATGGACAGGTCGTTCTTGTGATGGTTGATGACCCGCATGTCGTACATGGCTCGTGCACTGCCGCTCAGGATGAGGGTCAGGACGATGTGTGGAAATACAAAATCTTCGTTGTAGCCGAAAAAGCGAGGCATCTTCCGCACAATCAGGATGTCGGTCTGCTCAATGGACTGTAGTAGCGATTTTTTAGACGTCGGCATTATAAAAGAGTCTTATGTCTGTTTGCACAGAAATCCATTTTGTTTGCAAAATTACTATTTTTTGGTAATTCTACAAACGAGAAACGACTTTTTGCCATAAAATATACCTAAATTGTTAGCGAATGAATGTGAGAAATGCTATACTTTTGTACTCAATTTATGAGAATTAAATAAGAGTCTCTAAAAAAAAGAAAATGATGAAAAAGAAACTATTCCTTTCCATGTTGCTCCTGTTAGTGGGGGTCAGCATGCAGGCTCAGTCCATCGCTTCCGAGCAGATGGACGAGCGTTTTAACGATGGAACCAAATTCCCCCGAGGCTGGTTTGGCGAAGGCTGGAAAATTAAAGACGGCAAGGCCAAGGCCAAGGCGACCGAAGATTCTGGAAACAGCGGGTTCCCCGGTATGGGAGGCGGCGGCATGCCCAGTACTAACCCCAGTACTAACCCGAGCGACAATCCCTCGGCCGGTATGCCAGGCATGGGCGGCATGTTTGGCGGCGACCGTAAAAGAACCTATCTGCTCACGCCCCCCGTGTCTGTGAATGACGGCGAGGACATGGTGTTCAGCGCCAGAAAGACCAACGGCGACGACGAAGGTGGTTTCCCTGGTGGTGGCGGTATGGGTTTTAATTTCGACCTGAAGGCCATCATGGGCTTTACCGACACCCTGTTCGTTGTGGAGCGCTCGGTGTATGGTAAGAACCAGTGGGTGCGCGTGGCTGACTTTACGAAAACGCTCACCGACAAATTCCAGACACTCACCGTGTCGGGCACTCCCAAGGGCGAATACCGTTTCCGCTTCATCTCGTATGTTGACGCAGAGATAGACAGCGTGGCAGGCTTCCACATCGACAACGAGGCGCCCGACCTGATGGTCACCGTTGACAGTCTTCACACTCACTTCGTGGATTACAGCGTTTGTGCCAAGGACAGCACCAAGGAATTCATCCTGATCAATACCGGTACGAGCCAACTGAAGGTCAACATCTCGTCGAACATCCCCGAGTTGTTCAGCCTCGACAAAAGCAGTTTCAGTATTGCTGCCGGCGACTCGGCCAAGTTGAACGTCACGTTCCATTATCAGGCAGGCGAGATTGGCAAGAACGAGGCATTGATCAGTTTCAAGCCTGAGGATGGACGTTTGCTTAGCACCAGCATCACCGTTGCTGCCGTCATCACCGACCCTGACGCGTGGGTTGTCGATTTCAACGACAACAAGATGCCTGTCGGTTGCTTTGGCGAGGGCTTCGTGGTCAAGGAAGGCGTGGCTACTCACTATAACCCTGCTGGTGGCGGCATGGCTGCCATGGCTGCCATATTCGGTGGTGGCGGAGCCAGCGACTGGTTCATGACACCCCCACTGCACATCAAGGGCGTTAACGACGCTGTGATTTTCTCGCTGAAGAATGGCGACGGCAGTTATAAAGGTCCTATCATCGACCCACAGGCCAACGTCACCATCGAGAAGTCGGTCTATGGCAGCAACAAGTGGGAACGGGTGGATGCCTATCAGTTCAAGGATACACTCTATCACACGAAATGGATTTCCTGGCTCCCTGAAGGCGACTACCGCTTCCGCTTCCTCTCTGGCGACAGCCTCTGCATCGACAGCATTGCCGGCGGCAGCATCAACATGAATGCCCCCGACCTGCTGGTGCGTTACAATGGACGCGCTGTGCAGACTGTCAACTACGGTGTAGCCCGTGGCAATCAGACCAAGACCTTCCAACTCATCAATACGGGTACGTCGGACTTGCAACTCTATGCCATGTCGAGCGATCCTACGTTCTATACCCTGAGTGAGCAGACGTTCAACATCGCTGCAGGCGAGTCAGTCACCGTTGACGTGACATTCAACTTTAACGCCGATGCTTTGGGCGCTCATCAGGCAGCACTCGTGCTTGCCCCGACAAACTGTCAGATAGCCACGCAGATGATTTATCTCTCTGCCTACATCACCTACGAGGACGCGTGGTCTGAGAACTTTGAGCAGGAATACGAGGTCGAGGAAGGCGAAACCCCAGAACTGCCAATAGGTTGGGAAACCACCGGCTGGTTGATGACCAAGGGTGGCGGTATGGACATGATGGCCATGATGGGCATGGGCGGTGCCGAGAAGTCTTGGGCTCCTCATGCCGACAGCGATGCCTACGAACTCATCACTCCAAGCGTGCAGGCCAAGAAGGGTGACGTGCTGCGCTTCTATGCTGACGTCAACAGTGGCTGGCTCAACGTGTTCTACAAGTGCGAAACTGATGCCGACTGGACCTATCATGACACCTATATCACAGCAGACTCCATCTACTTCATCGCACCACTCTCGGGCGTTTATCAGTTGAAGTTCACGGGCAGTTCAGTATCCGTCGATGACTTTGTCGGCTTCTTGAAGCCCATGGATTGGGCTGACCTGAAGGATGACAGCCAATTTGAAGATCAGAATGCTGAGGTCATTGAACACTTCAAGGACAAAAAAGTCAACGTCGCCTATGACCGCGTACTCTCTGCCACCCAGCAGAGCGATGGCAGTTGGGTTCCCCGTGCCTATGTTGTCAGTTTGCCTTACGACTACGACTTCACAGACTATAATGCGGCCGACCAGGCCAGGATCTACCGTATGCGCTTCAAAGAAGAATACTACAAGCAGTTCATCTTCCTGCCAGAAGACAACGCCAATCCCAATCTTATGCAAGCCGGTAGGGCCTATCTCGTTGTCGTCATGAGGGGACAGTTGAATCTCAACGCCACTGGTGTTGCGCTCACTAATACCATTATTGATGACGAACAGAATGTGGTCAACAGTTTCGAGGACTGGTACTTCGAGGATAAGTTTACGCCCGTAGGAAAGTGGCAGGCTAACTTCCGCAGTATTTCCGACGCGGAGGCTGATGGAATGAATATCTATGGTCTGCGCGACGATGGCACCTGGGCACGCTTCCAGTCGGGTGGTGATGCAGAGCAGAACCGTCTGTCTGCCTACCGTGGCTATTTCGAGGCCGATGCTTCGTCAGCACGCACGCGTGCCGCTGCCCAGCCTGGCACCTACAAGACGATGTTCCAGATGATTGACCAGCAGGGTACCAGTGCCAGCGAGAACGTCAACAGCGATAACCTGGACTACGAAGCCACCATCCCTTACATCGAGAGTGCGTCCACAGGTATCCAACCCACTATCCAGACCATTGATGCCGACGGTACCAGCCGTTACTTCGACCTGCAAGGCCGTCTGCTCAATGGCAAGCCTGTCAAGGGACTATATATTGAAAATGGCAAGAAAATCATCGACCGCTAAAATACTCGTTTGTATTTTTGCTTGTTTACAAGGTTCGATTGTGCCCGCTGAGGCACAGTCGAACCTTCATCGTTTAGACAGCATCCTGACGCTGAACTATCGCAAGGGGGATGTGGATACGGCGTATATCACACGGCCTACAACGAAGTGGACTGTCACGGCGCGAATGAATGTGTCGGGGGCAAAGATTGAGGCTGAGGGAATCGATAATGGTCAACATTTCAAGTCGGAGATGGAAGCAGCCAGGAAAGCCACGCTCAGCATGGGTGTCAGTTACCTTGGTCTCTCGCTCAGCGTGGCGCTCAATCCCGCCAAACTGATGGGTAAATACCGCGACTTCGAACTGAACTTCAACAGTTATGGGCGGCGCTTTGGCTTCGATGTCATCTATCAGGATGCCAAGAACTTCACAGGCTGGCACGACCACGAGGGGATGGAGCGCATTACACTGCCTGACGGTCTGCTGTCGGTAAAGACACTCAACCTGAATGCCTTCTATGTCCTCAACTGCCGTCGCTTCTCCTATCCCGCCGCCTTCTCGCAGAGTTACATCCAGCGGCGCTCTGCCGGCAGTTTCCTCCTGGCAGCGTCGGGTATGAGCCAGCATGCTACCCTCGACTGGGATCAGGAGATGCAACTGAAGATCACAAACATCGGTCTTGGGGCGGGCTATGGCTACAACTACGTGCCAGGTCAGGGGTGGCTACTGCATATATCCGCCCTGCCCACGTTCATCGTCTATAGCAACACATCCATGACTTTCGATAACACGCGAGTACCTCTTCACTACCATTTCCCCGAGGTTATCATCACTGGGCGCGGTGCCGTCGTTCACCAGTGGAGCAACAAGTTCATCGGTATGTCGATGGTATTCAACTTCACCAACAACGGCCACGAGGAGAGCCTTGCCCTGCACAACATCAAATGGCGCATCCGCACATTCTTCGGCCTGAGGATCTGACAATAGTCTTTTAGCATCCTCAGGAATCGGTATCAGCGTACCACTTGCGTAAACTCCGGCTTGGCACCTGCTTCCTTACCCATCGTCACGTAGATGGTTGAGGTCTGTGCACCGCCACCGCCGAAGCCCTGGCTCTTCACCTTGAACTCATAGTCGATGCTGTCGTCGGTGATACGCTTACCGCAGGTCTCAGGGGTGCCGAGGGGGAACTGATAACTGGAACAGGCAGCCTCGAAGATGGCCTTCTCGGCATCTGTCACAGGCTTCTGCTCGGAATAGGCGGGCAGAGGCTTTACAGAGCCTTTCTTATAACCGTTCTCCTTCAGGAATCTGTCGAGTTCCTTCGCTGCTGATGCCACCCTGGCGGCACGCACACCGTAGCCCGCCTGTATGTTCGCCTTTGGCAGTGCCTTCTTGAGCGCGTCAGCCGAGGTGTTCAGACCACCGCTGCCGAAGGTGCAGAAAGGCACCACTTTCTTGTCGGCAAAGTTCTGCTCTTTGAGGAGTGATGCAATGGGCGAGGCATAGGTACCACCCCAGATGGGATAGCCGAGGAAGATAATGTCGTAGTCGGCAATCTTCGCCTTGATGGGTTTAATCTTGGGTAGCGTACCGCTCTGGGCCTCGCGCTGGTTGCGCTGCATCGTCTCCTGGAAATTGCCGGAATAAGGCACTTCGGGGAGAATACTCTCTATGTCGGCACCGAGTTGTTTCTGCAACTCCTCCGCCACAGCCTTGGTACTTCCCGACTCTGAGAAATAAAGCACCAGTTTCTTTTGAGCAAGACTTGTCATTGAAACCATCATTGCAATGAATAATAACCCCTTTTTCATAATCCTGTTATTTTGTTGAGTATAATGTTTAGTTGTCTGTCTCAGCCTTGGCGCTGAAGGCCAGCGCATACATCCGCATCTGTCTTACCATCGCCAGGAGACCATTGCTGCGGGTAGGGGAGAGGTGTTCCTTCAGGCCTATCTTGTCAATGAAGTAGAGGTCGGCATCGAGTATCTCTTGTGGCGTATGCCCGCTGAGCACACGGATGAGCAGGCTCACAATGCCCTTCACGATCAGCGCATCACTCTCCGCCCGAAAGCGAATCAACTTTTCACTTTTCACTTCCCCACTTTTCACTTCTTCACTTTTCACTTCTTTCACTTCCTCCGCCACCAGCCACACGCGACTCTGGCACCCGTCAATCAGGTTCTGTTCCGTCTTGTATTTGTCTTCAAGCGGTTCCTGTTCGTTGCCCAGATCAATGAGCAACTGATATTTGTCCATCCAGTCGTCAAAACCGGCGAACTCCTCGATGATCTCGTCTTGAATCTCGTTGATTGTCATTATTCTTGTCTTTTGATGTTCTGTTGTGCCCAAATTACAGATGAGATGACAGCCGTCAAGGCAATAATTTCATTTTTTCTCATAAGTTTTTTGCGTTTCGGTTGCAAAATTACGAAAAAAAATGTATTTTTGCAAAAAAAATAAGAACATAATGGCTAGAAACGTAAAATGGTCGGACGATTATTGGCTCTTGCTGATGCATATCTATTTGCAGAAACCGGTGGGTATCAAGCCGATGTACAGTCGGAAGATGGTGAATCTGAGCCTGGAACTCCACATCGCACCCAACATCCTCTTTGCACGGATGTGTCAGATAGCCAATTTGGAGACTCCGCGCATCGAGCATTTCTGGGAGACCTATGGCAACAACCCCAAGAAACTCTCACGCGCCGTCAAACTATGGCGTGAGATGCGGGGCTATGGCACGGCAAACGCTTTCTTTGATGGCGTGGAGGTCAACGAGACCTTTGAGCGCGACTTCCGTCCCATTGCCGGCAAGGGTACGATGAAGCCGGTGATGCTCATCCTCATCCTCGACCTCTATTTCCGTCTCACGCCCAACACGATGGTCGTTGAGACACCGGAGGTACAGGAACTGGCACGGCTCATCAAGATCCCTCCTCTGGATGTGGTTGATACGATGGAGGTGTTTCAGCATTGCGACCCCTACCTGAACAGGAAGGATGTGACGTTCAGTCCGCTGCTCCTGCCGTGTACGGAGGTGTGGCGGCGTTTCGGCAATGCCAAGACCGAGGAACTGGCCTCGTATGCGGCACAGTTGAAGGAATATTTTAAATAATGGCACAGGGTCAGATACAGGAACAGAGACAGACGCAGGGGCAGAAACTGACACAGTCCATCTCCCACCAGCAGTTGTTGCAGGCCACGCTCGTGGAACTGCCCATCACCCAATTGGTGGATCGTGTCAATACGGAGATGAATGACAATCCCGCCTTGGAGGCCGATGCCGGTTATGATACCCCAGATACCCCAGATACCCCGGACTATCCGGATTATCCGGATGACCCGGAAATCTCTGACGATTACGCCGTCAGCGCCGAGCGCGAGGAACGGCAGTCGGCCTTGGATGAGGCTCTTGCCGGTATTGGGCGCGACGATGAGGATTTGCCCGTCTATCACGGTGGCAGCAATGTGGCTGACGACCGTGAGGAGATAGTCTACGGACAGAGTGAGTCGTTCTATGACCAGTTGATGGCACAGGTGGGCGAGACGGAACTGACCGACCGTCAGCGGGATATCATGGAGTACCTGATTGGCTCGCTGGATGACGACGGGCTGTTGCGCAAGCCCTCGGATGTCATCAGCGACGAACTGGCCATCTATCACAATATCGATGCCTCCCACGAGGAGATAGAACACGTGCTGAGCGTGTTGCAGGACTTCGACCCGGCAGGCATTGGTGCCCGTTCGCTACAGGAGTGCCTGCTCATACAGATCAGCCGTCGCGACGACTCGAAGGTGAAGGCGCTGATGCAAACGGTCATCGCCGACTATTTCGAAGCCTTTACCAGGAAGCACTGGGACAAGATACAGGCAGCGCTCTCGTTGACCGATATCCAGGCCGCGGCGCTGTTCAAGGAACTGCGTAAGTTGAATCCCCGTCCGGGTGCCTCGATGGGTGAGACCGTAGGGCGCAGTATCCAGCAGATCACCCCCGACTTCGTCATCGACACGCAGGACGACGGGACCATCACCTTCACCCTCAACAACGGTGAGGTGCCGGAACTGAAAGTCTCGCAGTCGTTTGTCGACTCGATGAAGGAATATCAGGACAGTAAGGAGCAACTGAGTCGTCAGACCAAGGAGGCGCTGCTCTATATCAAGAAGAAGGTGGAAGCGGCACAGGGTTTCATCGATGCCATCAAGGTGCGCCGCCACACACTGATCGTCACCATGCAGGCCATCATCTCGTTGCAGCGCCAGTTCTTCCTCGACGGCGACGAGGCTTCGTTGCGTCCGATGATCCTGAAGGATGTGGCAGAGAAGACAGGCCTCGACCTGAGCACCATCTCACGTGTCAGCAATTCAAAGTATGCCCAGACGCGCTGGGGCACTTTCCCCCTGCGCCATTTCTTCAGCGACAGTTATGTGACGGAGAGTGGCGAGGAACTCTCTACCCGGCAGATCAAGGCTGCCCTGCGCGACATTGTGGAGGCGGAGGATAAACCGCTGAGCGATGATGCTATCAAGGAACTGTTGGCACAGAAGGGTTTCCCGATAGCCCGTCGGACGGTGGCCAAATATCGCGAACAGTTAGGAATCCCCATTGCAAGACTGAGGAAGTGAAGAGGGAGAAGACCATCATATTGACTGCAAAGGTGGTGAGCCTGGTGTTCACACCGTTCTATCTGCCTATTCTCGGACTGATAACGCTGTTCACGCTGAGTTATCTCCGTCAGATGCCGTGGCTGTATCAGTTGCAGGTGCTCATCATGGTGTATTTCTTCACCGTCCTGCTGCCTACGATGCTGATTCACCTCTACCGCCGTTATCATGGATGGACGCTGATTCAGTTGGGCAACAAGGAGCGCCGTATGGTGCCATACGTCATCAGTATTCTCTGTTACTTTGCCTGTGCCTACTGGATGGACTATCTGCACATCCCCCATTTCATGAGCAATATCGTGACGGCGGCTCTGTTCATCCAGATTGTCTGTGCCCTGATCAATGTGTGGTGGAAGATTTCAGCCCACATGGCAGCCATCGGCGGTGTGGCAGGTGCCTTGTTCGTCTTCGCCGAGGTGTTCACCTTCAATCCCGTCTGGTGGCACTGTCTCGTCTTTGTCGTGGCAGGCATCCTCGGCACCAGTCGTATGATCCTCCGTCAGCACACGTTAGGGCAGGTTGTGGCAGGCTTCTTCGTCGGTATTGTCTGTTCTATCACCGGTCTCATCTTCCTATAAGAATGTAAATTGTCAAATCGTAAATAATATGTCTCCTTTAGTAAGTATCATCATGGGCAGCACGAGCGACCTGCCCGTTATGGAGAAAGCCTGCAAGTTGCTCGACGAGATGCAGGTGCCTTTTGAAGTGAATGCCCTCTCTGCCCACCGTACGCCGGAGGCCGTGGATGAGTTTGCCCGTACCGCCCAGGAGCGTGGGGTGAAGGTGATTATCGCCGGTGCCGGTATGGCAGCCGC
Organism: uncultured Prevotella sp.; assembly: GCA_900320905.1. Classification (GTDB taxonomy): domain Bacteria; phylum Bacteroidota; class Bacteroidia; order Bacteroidales; family Bacteroidaceae; genus Prevotella. The sequence goes on along the minus strand of ONTZ01000004.1, from coordinate 17,521 downwards.
CCTGCCGGGTGTCATTGCCGCCTCCACCACGTTACCTGTTATCGGTGTTCCCATCAAGGGTATGCTCGACGGTCTTGATGCGCTCCTCTCCATCGTCCAGATGCCCCCGGGTATCCCTGTGGCCACCGTCGGTGTGAACGGGGCACAGAATGCCGCCATCCTCGCTGTGGAGATGATGGCGCTCAGCGACCATTCCCTGGCGCAGCGACTGGCTGTCTACAAGGGTAGTCTGAAGATTAAGATTGAAAAGGCCAACGAGGAATTGGCAGGAATCAAGTATCAGTATAAGACGAATTAAATGTATCAGAGAAGATTTTCCACGGAGGCGCGTGTCGGCAATATCGGCATTGGCGGCTCCAACCCCATCCGTATCCAGTCGATGGCGACGGTGGATACCAACGACACTGAGGGCTGTGTGGCGCAGGCCAAGCGTATCATCGACGCTGGTGGCGAACTGGTGCGCTTCACCACGCAGGGTACCCGTGAGGCGGAGAACATGAAGAATATCTCTGCCCGTCTGAAGGCCGACGGCTATCAGACGCCCCTTGTGGCCGATGTGCATTTCACGGCCCATACCGCCGATGTGGCTGCCCTCTACTGTGAGAAGGTGCGCATCAATCCCGGCAACTATGTCGATCCCGGACGTACCTTCAAGCATCTGGAATATACCGATGAGGAGTATGCCGCCGAATTGCAGAAGATTGAGCGACAACTAGTACCCTTCCTGAACATCTGTAAGGCGCACCATACAGCCGTGCGTATCGGCGTGAATCACGGTTCGCTCAGCGACCGTATCATGTCACGCTATGGCGACACGCCTGAGGGGATTGTGGAGAGTTGTATGGAGTTCCTCCGCATCTTCAAGCGCGAGAACTTCAACGATGTGGTCATCTCCATCAAAGCCTCGAATACCGTCGTGATGGTCACTACCGTCCGCTTGCTTGTCAAGACGATGGACAAGGAGGATATGCACTATCCGCTGCACCTCGGCGTCACCGAGGCAGGCGAGGGCGAGGACGGGCGCATCAAGAGTGCTGTGGGCATCGGTGCCTTGTTGACTGAAGGCATAGGCGATACCATCCGCGTGTCACTTTCAGAAGAACCGGAGTGCGAGATACCCGTCGCCCGCAAACTCGTGGATATGATTGACGAGTGTGCTGCCCTCCGTGCTGAGGCTGAAGCCTCTATCAAGGATGACACCATCACCCTTACCCTCGATGCGCCTGACTGGGAGACGCTGCAACTGAAGGCTGCGATGGCCGTCGGTGCCTTGCTCATCGATAAGAAGGCGCATCATCTTATTATCAGGGATGCCCCGAAAGGCCAGGATGGCCCGGAAGGCCCGGGGAAACTCACTGAACTCGCTGATGCGATCCTTCAGGCCGCCCGTATCAAGTTCACCAAGACCGAATACATCTCCTGCCCGGGTTGTGGGCGCACGCTCTACAACCTCCAAGAGACCATCGCCCGTATTAAAGCCGCCACGAAAGACTTTGTCGGCTTGAAGATCGGCATCATGGGCTGTATCGTCAACGGCCCTGGTGAGATGGCCGATGCCGACTACGGCTACGTCGGTGCTGGTCGAGGCAAGATCTCCCTCTACCGCGCCAAGGAGTGTGTGGAAAAGAATATCCCTGAGTCCGAGGCCGTCGAGAAACTCCTCGAACTCATCCGCCAAGACCGAGCCTAAAGAAAAATCCCGCCCATCGGCGGGATTTGTTATTTCATCAGGATCTGAGAGAGTTCCTTCATGCCCTCGGAGGCCCCTTTCTGGATCTGTTGCACGCGGCCTCCGGCACTGACCGGATTGGGGTCTATCAGATAGACGGGGATGCCGGGACGGGCATAATGGAGCAGACCGGCAGCAGGATAGACCACGAGGGAGGTGCCGATGATGATGAGGATGTCGGCATCTTCTACTTCCTCGATAGCAGTCTCAATCATAGGCACTGCCTCGCCAAAGAACACGATGAAAGGACGGAGCAGCGAGCCGTCGCTGGCCTTCGTGCCAGGCTCTACCTCGCAGTTCTCAGGGGTGAGCGTAATCTGGTAACGCGGATCATCGACGTTACGGCTGGAGCATACTTTCATCAGTTCGCCGTGCAGGTGGATGACCTTCGAGGAACCAGCCATCTCGTGGAGGTTGTCCACATTCTGAGTGACGACGGTCACATCGTACTGCTCTTCCAGTTTTGCCACCAGTTTATGTCCCTCGTTGGGCTGCACGCCCCAGCATTTCTTGCGGAGCATATTATAGAAGTTGGTTACGAGTGTGGGGTCGGCCTCCCAGCCTTCGTGGGTGGCGACTTTCTGTACGGGATAGTTCTCCCAGAGGCCGTCAGCATCGCGGAACGTCTTGAGTCCGCTCTCCACCGACATGCCTGCGCCAGTCAATACAACAATCTTTTTCATAAGCAAAATGATAATAATCCGCTGCAAATTTACAAAAAGTGCCACAGATTTTACATTAATTCACTACTTTTTTGTATTAATCTGTGTTAATCTGTGCAATCTGTGGCTAAAAAGTATTACCTTTGCAGCCGATTTTGGAAGTTACACATTATTTATAATAGAAAAGAATGGATAAAGTAAGTTACGCTTTAGGTCTTGGTATCGGACAGCAGTTGGCTCAGATGGGTGCCCAGGACATCAGTGCTGAGGATTTCGCACAGGCTATTAAGGATGTGCTGGAAGGCAACGAGTTGAAGGTGTCGCACCGCGAGGCTCAGGGCATCGTACAGGACTATTTCCAGAAACAGGAGCAGAAACTGTCGGCAGAGCGTGCCGAGAAGGGCAAGGCCCATAAGGAGGCCGGCGAGAAGTACCTGGCCGAGAATGCCAAGAAGGCTGGTGTCATCACCCTGCCCAGTGGCTTGCAGTATCAGGTGCTGAAGGAAGGCAACGGCAAGAAGCCGACGGCGAAGGACACCGTGATGTGCCACTATGAGGGTTTCCTCATCGACGGTACGGTCTTCGACAGCAGCGTGCAGCGTGGCGAGCCCGCCACCTTCCCCTTGCAGCAGGTGATAGCCGGTTGGACGGAAGGTCTGCAGTTGATGCAGGAGGGTGCCAAGTACCGTTTCTTCATCCCCTACCGCCTGGGTTATGGCGAGGGTGGTGCCGGCAGCAGCATACCGCCGTTTGCAGCCCTGATTTTCGATGTGGAGTTAATACAAGTAGTTTAAACAAATAACAACAGAAAAGCAATGAAAAAATTAATGTTTGTAGCCGTTATGGCTATTGCAGCCGCAGCATTTACCGGTTGTGGCAATTCTACTCCGAAGGCAAGCCTGAAGAGCGATGTTGATACCATGAGTTATGCCATTGGTCTGGCACAGACTCAGGGTCTGAAGGAATACCTTGTAGGTAGTCTGGGTGTTGACACAGCCTATATGGGTGAGTTCATCAAGGGTCTGAACGAGGGTGCCAACGCTGGCGACAACAAGAAGAAGGCCGCCTACTATGCCGGTATCCAGATTGGTCAGCAGATCTCTACCCGTATGATCAAGGGTATCAACCACGAGGTGTTTGGGGATGATTCCACCAAGACCATCTCTATGAAGAACTTCATGGCTGGTTTTGTGGCCGGTACCACAGGTAAGGGAGCCCTGATGACAGTTGACTCTGCCCAGAATGTGGCTCAGGCACTGATGCAGGCTATCAAGGCCCGTGAGATGGAGAAGACCTACGGTTCGAACAAGGAGGCTGGTGAGAAGTTCCTTGCTGCCAACGCCAAGAAGGACGGTGTGAAGACGCTGCCCAGCGGTGTGCAGTACAAGGTGATCAAGGAAGGCAACGGTGCCATTCCTGCCGATACCTCTCTTGTGAAGGTACACTACGAGGGTCGTCTGCTGAACGACTCTGTCTTCGACAGTTCCTACAAGCGTGGCGAGCCTATCAACCTGCGCTGCAACCAGACCATCAAGGGCTGGACCGACGCCATGGTTCACATGCCTGCCGGTTCTATCTGGGAGGTTTACATTCCTCAGGATCTTGCTTACGGCGAGCGCGAGCAGGGTATCATCAAGCCCTTCTCCATGCTGATTTTCAAGATTGAACTCCTTGAGGTTAATCCTAAGAAGTAATGAAGAAAGTGGTTATACTGGCACTCGCCCTTGTGGCGGGTGCTTCTTTGTATCCTGTCAGTGCCGCTTCCAAGAAGAAGGACAAGAAACAGACTGCAACACCTGTGGTGGAGGCTGTGCAGTTGACTACCAGTAGCGATTCTGTCAGTTATACGGCAGGAATGAGTCTCACCAAAGGGTTGATACCGTATCTCATCCAGCAGAGGGGTGTTGACACTACCTACATGGCCGACTTCGTAAAGGGCTTCCAGGAAATGGAAAAGAAGGTTGACGACCCGAGGATGAAAGCCTACGTGGTTGGCATGGAGATAGCCACCATGGTGCATGACCGTATGTTGCCGGATTTGGTAAAGCAATTCACCGACTCACCCGACTCTATCGTCAGCAGTCTGCTCTATCGCGGTTTTGCAGATGCCCTACGGAACGACACAACCTATTTCACTCAGCAGGCAGCAGAAGCCTTCTTCGGTGAAAAGGAGCGCAAGGATAAGGCCGCCAAGGAGGAGAAACTCTACGGACCGAACCGCGATGCCGGCGAGAAGTTCCTGGCCGAGAATGCCAAGAAGGAAGGGGTGGTTGTCCTGCGCAGCGGACTCCAGTACAAAGTGCTTGTGAAGGGTGAGGGTGAGGTGCCCCAGAAGACCGACAAGGTACAGGTGCATTACGAGGGTCGTCTGATTGACGGTACGGTGTTCGACGCTTCCAAGAAGCATGGCGACAAGCCGATGGAGTTCCGTCCTGATCAGGTGATTGCCGGTTGGACAGAAGCCCTGACGATGATGCCAGTGGGTTCGAAGTGGCAACTCTATATCCCCTACAAACTGGCATACGGCAACCGTAACCAGGGACAGATCAAGCCTTACAGTGCCTTGGTCTTTGACGTAGAACTTGTTGGAATCGTCAAAAGTGAAAAGTGATGGAGAAAATAGATCATCTTGACAGGAAGATCCTGCGCATTCTCTCGAAGAATGCCCGTATCCCGTTTAAGGATGTGGCAGCCGAGTGCAATGTCTCGCGTGCCGCTATCCACCAGCGTGTACAGCACCTCATCGAGGCCGATGTCATCACAGGCAGTGGCTTCGATGTCAATCCGAAGAGCCTGGGCTACAGTACCTGTACCTATGTGGGTATCAACCTGGAAAAGGGCTCGATGTACAAGGATGTGGTGGAGCGCCTGCAGCATATTCCCGAGGTGGTGGAGTGTCACTTCACCACGGGGCCTTACACGATGATGGTAAAACTCTATGCCCGTGACAACGAACAGTTGATGGATCTGCTCAACGGCAAGTTGCAGGGCATCCCCGGTGTCGTGGCCACAGAGACTCTGATCTCATTGGAACAGAGTATCAAACGGGAAATTCCTGTTAATCTGGATGAAGAATAACAGGTATGGGTAAGTTTGAATTGCAGTCGTATCTCGATAAGGTCTATGCCCGCTTTCCCGAGGCGGCGTATCAGCCCGTCATCGGTATCACGGGCAATTTTGAGGATATCACCTGTAAACTGAGTCAGGGCTACTACCAGTCAGTGGTGGCTGCCGGTGGCGTGCCGATGATCATCCCGCCCGTCGAGGATGCCAACACCCTGGTGAACACCCTTGACCGCATCGACGCACTCATCCTGAGTGGCGGCGGTGACATCAACCCGCTCTTCGGCGGTGACGAGCCCTCGCCCCGTCTGCGTGGCATCAACCAGAAGCGCGACTTACCCGAACTTATGATTACCCGTCTGGCCTACAACCGTCAGATACCTATCCTGGGCATCTGTCGCGGTATCCAGACACTCGCCATCGCCCTGGGCGGTAAGGTGGCGCAGGATATCAGCATCCAGGCGAACATCAAGCATTCGCAGGAGGCCGACCGCGCCGAACAGACGCACAGCGTGAAAATCGACGAGGATTCTGTTCTCTACCGGCTCTATGGCGAGGAAAAGATCTATGTCAACTCCTTCCACCACCAGGCCGTGAAGGATCCCGGCGACAAGTTCCGTGTGGTGGCGAAGTCGAGCGACGGCATCATCGAGGCGATGGAGAGCAGCGAGTTCAAGTCCATCATCGGTGTGCAGTGGCATCCGGAGTGCTTTGAGGAGGGTATGCCTCTGTTCCGCTGGCTGGTGGAGGAGGCGAAGGCTTTCCGTCGTGCCAACGAACTGCACGACCGCGTGCTGACCCTCGACACCCACTGTGATACGCCGATGTTCTTCCCGCAGGGCATCCATTTCGACCACCGTGACTCAAAGATCCTCGTTGACCTGCACAAGATGAGCGAAGGGCGTCAGGATGCCACTATCATGGTGGCCTACCTACCTCAGCCGAAGATTGGCGAGACCTTTTCTTCACTGGTCGACTTCGACGTGCCGGGGCCATTGGAATATGCCGACCTTATCTTCGACAAGATCGAGGAGATTGTCGAGGCCAACCGCCAATACATCAGCATTGCCCGCACGCCGGGCGACCTCTATGAGGACAAGCGCCACGGACGGAAGTCGATTATGCTGGGTATTGAGAACGGACTGGCGCTCAACGGCCAGTTGCAGAACCTGCAGCACTTCGCCCAGCGCGGGGTGGTCTATATGACGCTCTGCCATAATGGCGACAATGAGATATGCGACTCTGCCAGGGGCTGTAACACCCATGGCGGCGTGAGTCGTTTCGGCGAACAGGTGATCCGAGAGATGAACCGTCTCGGTATCATGGTCGACCTGAGTCATGCCGCTGAGAAGAGTTTCTATGATGCTTTGGATATCAGTAGTCTGCCCATCGTGTGCAGCCATAGCAGTTGCCGGGCACTCTGCGACCATCCCCGTAACCTCACCGACGACCAGATGCGTGCCTTGGCCGCCAAGGGTGGTGTGGCACAGACCACGCTCTATCCGGGTTTCTTGAAGAAGGATGGCGAGGCGACCATCATGGATGCCATTGCCCACCTGGAGCATGCCATCAAGATCATGGGCATCGACCACGTCGGATTAGGCACCGACTTCGACGGCGATGGTGGTGTACGAGGTCTGGCTGACGCTTCCGAACTGATCAATTTCACCCGTCAACTCCTGGCCCGCCGCTACAGCGAGCGTGACATCCAGAAGATCTGGGGCGGTAACTTCCTTCGTGTCATGGGAATCGTGCAGAAAAAATTAGTAATTAGTAATTAGTAATGAGTAATTATGATTACTTAGAATGATGATGAAACTGAATAGAAAAAGGAGTTTGTACCGTGTCGTGAGGGTGGGAGTGATACTTTTCACTTTTCACTTTTCACTTTTCACTTCCTGTGGTCTCCGTAAGCAGGCCACCGACAACAGTGTCTCGATGCAGCCCGTCGGCCCGACGTTCTGTGCCGACAGTGCCTACCTGTTCTGTCAGCAGCAGTGCGACTTCGGCCCGCGGACGATGAACAGCAAGGCCCACGATGACTGTGAACAGTGGATTGTCCGGAAATTTCAGTCTTACGGCATGACCGTTATCCCCCAGAAGACCGTACTCCAAGGCTACGACGGCACACCGCTCCGTAGCACGAACATCATCGCCAGTTACAAACCCGAACTCACCTCGCGCATCCTGCTCTGTGCCCACTGGGACTCCCGTCCCTGGGCTGATAACGACCCCGACGAGGCCAACTGGCACAAACCCGTGATGGCTGCCAACGACGGAGCCTCCGGCGTGGCCGTGATGCTTGAGATCGCCCGTCTGCTTCCTGACTCCCTGACCATTGGCATTGATTTCATCTGCTTCGATGCTGAGGACTATGGCTATCCCCAATGGGAAACGGGCATCGACCCTGGCAACACTTTTGCCTTGGGTGCACAGTACTGGTCGGCGAATCCCCACAAGCAAGGATACACGGCGCGTTATGGCATCCTACTCGACATGGTGGGCGGACAGGGCGCACAGTTCCATCAGGAGGTGATGTCGAAGCATTATGCCGGCAGCATTGTCGACAAAGTATGGCGCGCTGCTTCTGTGGTGGGTTATAGTTCTTTCTTTCCTGTGAAAGAGGGTATTGGCATCACCGACGACCATCTCCCCGTGAACACCGTTGCCAAGATCCCCTGCATCGATATTATCCCCTATTATCCCTTCTGCGAGCAGAGCAGTTTCGGCCCCACATGGCATACTGTCAACGACGATATGGCGCATATCGACAAGAACACCCTTCAGGCCGTCGGCCAGACCGTCATTCAGGTGCTCTTCTCTGAGAAATAGGTAAAAGTCTTTTGTTTTGTTAGGCGTCGGCAAAGACCTTTCCGTCGTCAAGGATAATCTGTCGCTTGGTGTATTCGCTGTGGAAATCGTTTTTCAGGCGGTCCAGATAGCGGGCACTCTCCCATTTGCACATCGGCAGGTCGTGGAGCAGGTAGTTGCCGCATGCCTCCGGTTGTGTGGCGGGAACCTCTGTCTGCGTGAGGATCCACGCTAAGCATTCGATGGTCAGTTGGCGCATATCCTCGACGGTGTAGGTACCCGTCATGATGATATACATACCCGTCAGGCAGCCCATCGGACCGACATACACCACATCGCCCTTCACCCGGCTGTTGCGGAACCAGGTGGCCATGAGGTGCTCCATGCTATGGATGGCAGCCGGGGCTACGGCAGGCTCCTTGTTGGGTTCTGTGATGCGCAGGTCGAACGTGGTAAACCCCTTATCCTCACGCGACACGTAGATGCCGGGCTTCAAATGCGTGTGGTCAATCGTAAAACTTTGTATAACTTCCATAATTACAGGCTTTCGATGAATGTCTTGGTGGTTTGGAACGATTTCTCGGCGACGGTGTCCCAGAAGTTGTGGTACTGCGAGGCATCGGTGTCGCGCAGGGGGATGTCGCTGATGAGACGGAACGAGATGAACGGCACCTTGTAGATGTAACACACTTGTGCGATGGCGCATGACTCCATATCGACGGCTTTCGCCTCGGGGAAGTGGCCGACAATCTCGCGCATCTTCTCCTTGGAATCCACGAACCAGTCGCCGGTGACGACGAGTCCCGGCTTCGCGCCAGTTAGCAGGGCCTTCTCCAACAGGTACGGGTCGGCCTGATAGCGCGCCGGCAGGCCCTGCACCTGCCCATAGACGGTGGTGTCGTCGATGGCCTTGCCGCAATACACGTCGTGGTAGGTCAGTTCGCTGCTCACCACCACATCCTGTAGGTTGATGTCATCACCATTACCGCCTGCACAACCAGTGGAAATAATGCAGTCGGGCTTGTACTGGCGGATCATCTCCAACGCCTGGATGGCGGCATTCACGGTGGCGATGCCACTCTTTTGCAGGATCACCCTGTCTTCGGGGAATAACGGACGGAGTTGCCTCAATTCCTTTTCCATCGCTACAATCATTCCAATCTTCATATCTTTTTACTTTTTTATGGTTTTACATTCGGGCGTCGGGGTGCTGATACACTTTGTGGCGCTGGCGCACGGCCTCATACATCAGGATGGCGGCGGAGACGCTGACATTGAGGGAGTCGAGGCAACCGAGCATGGGGATGCGGATATGCGCGTCGGCAGCCTCGCGCCATTGTTGGGAGAGTCCTGTCGATTCCGTGCCCATGACAATGGCTGTCGCATGCCCCATATCGTAGTCGTAGTAGTCGTATGAGTCTTGCAACTGGGCCGTGAGGATGCGAATCTGATGCTCCTTGAGGAAGTCGATGCACTCCTTGGAAGAACAGACGGCTGTGGGGACGCTGAACACCCCGCCGATGCTGGCGCGGATCAAATTCGGGTTGTAGAGGTCGGTGAGTGGGTCGCACACGATGACGGCATCCACCTGGGCAGCCTCTGCCGTGCGCAGGATGGCCCCCAGGTTGCCGGGCTTCTCCACGCTTTCCAATACCACGATGAGCGGGTCAGAATTCTTGAAAGCCAGGTCTTTCAGCCGGTGCGCCTTGCATTTCGCCACGGCAATGATACCCTCCGTGCCCTCGCGATACGCCATCTTCTCATACACCTGCGGGGTGACAACAATATGTTCGTGTTCGACGGCAAGACCGTCGAGCACGAACATCTCTTCTATCTCGTAGCCACAGGCGATGCAGTGCTCTATCTCGCGCTGCCCTTCCACCACGAAGCGTCCTTCCTCGCGGCGCAGTGCCGACTTCTGCTGCAGTGCCACCACGTGCTTCACACGGGCGTTCTGTACGCTGGTAATCGTCATTTCTTCCATAATCGCCGACAAAGGTACAATTATTCTCTGAGAAAGTTGCGCATTTTGCGGATTTTTATTTATCTTTGTGTCACTTGTCAGAGTCCCCTGTCAGATTTGCCGCCGGGGCATCGGAAGATAGTCTCGGCGGCATTTTTTTGTGGCGACAGACCACACCCTGGCCGGAATGTTATGACTGAATTCCGAGGTGGACGGGGAATAAAATAAATCCAGATTTATTTTGTACTTTCAGGAATTATTCCTATCTTTGCGCCGTGAATGATTATAAACCAGACAATTAAAACGATAACGATATGAATAAGTCAATATTTAGATTCATTACCCTCTTGGGGATTGTGGTGATGGTTTTTGGCGGCGCCGGAAGCATGGCGGCGCAGAGCGGAAGTTACCCGTGGGATGGGGCAGCTGTCATGGAGGTCGGTGATGCCGATGGGCTCAGGACTTTGCTTAGCATGGGCGGGACTGATAATATTTCGATCAGACTCACGGGAGATATCACTGTTGATGCTAATATCGAGTGCAGCACTAACGCCACGATTGATTTGAATGGTAAAGCCTTAGATTTCAATAATTCCAATTTTTCTATCACAGTTACTGGCGTGTGCCTGAACATATTTGACGGCAGTAATGGCAGTTTCGTCATTAAGAATTTGCCTGATGACGGCAAAGTCTTTATTGTCAGCAATGGCGCCACGCTGAATTTTTATGATGGACAATTAAATTGCAATGAAAAAGGGACGTGTGTCTATAATAAGGGAACTGTCAACGTGTATGGCGGCACATTTGATATGCTCAAAATGGGTATTGACAATGCAGGGACGCTGAATATTAAAGACGGAACATTTACTGGCGATTACAGCGGCACGGGTGTTCATAGCACCGGAACTGTTACCGTTTATGGCGGCACATTTGATAAGCTCGAAATGGGTATTGACAATGCAGGGACGCTGAATATTAAAGGCGGAACATTTAAAGGCATTCTCAGCGAGACGGGTGTTTATAATACCGGAACAGTTACCGTTGAAGGCGGCACATTTGAGGATGTCGAAAAGGGTATCGACAATGAAGGGACGCTGACTATTAAAGGCGTAACCTTTACCAGCGGTAACAACGGGACGGGTGTTTATAACAACGGAACTGCCACCGTTGAAGGCGGCACATTTAATCATCTCGGAAAGTTTATCGACAATGAAAAAACTCTGTATATTAATGGCGGAGTATTTACTGGCGAAGGCTGCGGGACGGGTGTTTATAACAATGGAACTGTTACCGTGAATGGCGGCGACTTTAAGTATCTTGAAAAGGGAATCGACAATGCAAAGACGCTGATTATTAAAGGCGGTTTATTTTTTGGCGTAAGAATGGGCGCGGGTGTTTATAATAGCGGAACTGCCGATGTGTATGGAGGCGAATTTAAGCAATTCGAAATTGGTATCTACAATGCAGGCACAATGAATCTGCATGCGATACCTGATTTTGGCGGTGCCGATTTCCCGAACTTGCCGGCGGACATTGGTCTGGCGGAGGGGAAGGTGATCACGATGGCGGGGGAGATAAGTTCTCTGCCTGCGGATTACGTGAAGATAAAGGTGGGGCAGTTCAGTTACACCGAGAGAAACGGGGATTACACGGCCGGGAGTGCTCCCTACGTTGTTACGTCGGGGTATAAGGACAAGGTGAAGGGTATTCACCCTGCGATGATGTTCCAGGCGTACGACCCGGATCCTAGTGACAATGAATATTATGAGTTCTGCGCGAAGAGCGGCAGCGGTACGGATGTCGGCGAGGCGCAAGTCGTCAAGATAGGTGAAGACGCCGCCGCAATCTTCACAGACGGCAATCAAGGTTTAACTGCCGACCTCCAGATTTGTGTCGATTATTTCCCTGAAAATACTCCCAACGCCGAGATTAAGCTGCTGCGCAACGTGGATCTCGGCAGTGGCTATGTCGACGTGTTTAATGGCTCGGCGGATCATCCTGTTGTCATCGACTTGAACGGCCATCTGCTGACGGGCAATTCAGATGGCGGTGTCATTAATGTCAATGGAGGCGCGGGACTGACTATCCGCGACAGCGGCAGCGGCGGCACTATAATTGGCCACGGCAGAGTGGTGTATAATGCCAATGGCGGCACTGCTACCATCAGCGGCGGCACGTTCATCGGGGTCACGGGTGGAAGTTCTCCTATCTATAACGAAGGAACGATGCGGCTGGGCTGCGATGCAGGTGCAGTGACTGTACTTGGCGGGGGCGGCACTTCTGCTGTCGGCAACAGGGGCGCGCTGACCGTGGGCGAAAACGTTACCATCACGAGCGGCGAGGCTGCGGGCATCTATAACCCAGGTACTCTCACTGTCGCCGGCTTCCCGACGTTCGATGCGGGCAATGCCTGCGACATCAGGCTCGAACAAGCCTCCAATGGCTCTAATACTTTCATCAGTTTCACCGCTGATATTTCCGGCGGGCCTGCAAATCCTATCAAGATTAAGATTGAAGATATCAACGGGGACCCTGTTACCCCGGGCACGAGCGGGCTGACGCTGACCTCGGGCTTTGCTACTTATGTCAAGCGGGGCGGCTGGGGGGCTGACAAGGATCGTCCGCAGGAGCCGGGCCTGCTATTCACTGTGCTGGGCGTCGCTGACGGTACGTACTTGCTCCTTAGCGGCGGTGAGGCCGTTGCCTACGCCGGGAGCTTCCCTGTGGCGGAGGTGAAGTCGGGCGATGACACGTATACATATAATATAGGTACGGGCGCCTTAGGTCTTTCCACTGCGGCTGGGGCGCTGGTTCAGGCGGTATATGCTGCCGACCGTGTCGATGATGACACCACGGTGAAGATGTTGTGCGATGTCGACCTCGGCACTGCGTGGCTCGATTTCCGAACCTTTACTAGCGCTGTTGGCTATACTCCCGAGAATGCGAAGAAGATGACTCTCGACCTCAACGGCTTCGAACTGTCGGGATGTCAAATTAAAGTCATTGACAACAGTGTATATTCGCTGACGGTGGTGAACACTGGCACTGACGGCGGGATATTACAGTACGGAGCGGACGGCGTTTGTATCGCTAACTATGGCGAGCTGACGGTGAAGGGCGTTACTCTCCGCGCCACCGGGGTATCCGGCAACCGTATCTATAACTTTGGCACGCTCACCATCGACGGCGAAATGAAGTTCTTGGGTTCTGTGGATGCCAATGATGTCTATCTCGCCTATGGCAAGACTCTTGGCATCGGCGAGAGCCTGAATCTGTCGGCCAAACTTAAGGTTTACGTTGAAGACGCGACCAACATCCCGCGGAAACTGTCTACGGGCTACGGGAAGACGGTGCGCTACGAGGCCGGGGACGCTAATGCGGGCAAGGTGAAGGCGCCGGGCGACGTGTTCACGGTTACTAACATCGGCGGCAATAAGCTGGCCTTCGCCGGGGGCGAAGCCTGGGTTGTCCCCAGCGGCACGCTGGCGCTGATACAGACTGCTACGGCTGTCAATGCCTATACCAACGCGGCGACGCTGTATAACGACGTTGAGACCTTGACAGACGACGCGACGGTGATGCTTGCCGACGATGTGGATATTATTAGTTTATGTATCCAATTCCTAACAGCTGGAAAGCTTTTCACGCTCGACCTGGGCGGGCATACTTTAATCGGCAGTCATACTCCTCTTGTCATTGTTGAAGGAGGTGCTCTTCTTGACATCATCGACTCCGGCGGTAGCGGGCTAATTAAAAGCCCAGGTGATGGTTTTGAAATTATTCGGAATGATGCTTCTACCCTCAGCATTGTGGGCGCCTTGACCATCGAGCATATCGGTACCAATACCAAAGGCATACGTTTGAAAGGCGGCACGACTACTCTCAAGGGTTGGCCTGCGTTCAATCGCGGTGAAGATGCCGGTTCTAACATCTATTTGGAAAACGGCGCCTTGATTTCGTTTACTGACGACATCAGCGCGGCGCCTGCGCAGAAGATATCCGTTACTTACAAAGGCGACAACCTCGGCACGCTGACCAGCGGCTACGGTGCGCATGTCACTTACCCCGCCGGGCACGAAAAAGCGGGTAAGCCCATCGATCCTGACGAGATATTCACCTACAAGCCTTATGGTTCGCTTGTAGCGAAGGTCCACGCGAAGCTGGAGGGCAGTGATGACGCTGCGGAGGCTGCATTCTGGATGCCGCATCAGATGGTTGCATACATCGATGCGGCGGGCGATCTGCACGACGACCTTACTGACAGTACACCTGAGACCTCCGACGACGGCCACGATGCTTATATCCTCGACGGCACGGAGACGACGCTCGGCGCGGACGGCACCGACACGTGGTACGTCGCATTGCCGAGAGTCATGTCCCCTAGTTACGTTAATTTAAATTATGATAATTCTATCAAACTCAAAGGTAACGTACATTTAGTGCTTGCCAACAACTGCCATATGGCTGTTGTCGCCAGCGCCAGCAGAGGCTGTATCTATGGCGATGCTTCTACCTCGCTCACCATCTATGCCCAGAACGAAGAATTTGATATAGGCATGCTCAGTACTTCTCCTCTACATCACGGGGCCTCTGATATCCGTGCAGGCGCTGTCACCATCAACGGCGGAGATTTTTATCTCCAATGCAATACCTCACAGGACTGTTATGGCATCTATGCCGACGGTGGCGGTCTGACATTCAACGGCGGCGAGGTGAGAAGTCTTGAGAAGTACGGCTTCTATGCGGATGAATGCGGCATTACTGTCAATGGCGGCAATATCCGCGCTTTGAAAGAGCACGATAATGGCATTGGCATTTACTGCCAGACCACTGGCGCGCACACTATCGACATCAACGGCGGCACGGTTTCTGCCGAGGGCGATAAAGCTGGCATCTGGGCTACGAATGATGTCAACATCAAGAGCGATGTTACAGCCGTCGGCACCGGCATCGGCAGTTATGCCATCTATAGTGCCGCTGGCGACATCAACATCAGCGGCGGAGAGGTCACTGCCGACGCCAGCAACCCTGGCTACTATGGCATTTATTCTAATGCCGGCACTGTCAGCATCACCGCCGGGCAGGTGAAAGCCAATGGTACCCTAAGTGGCATCTATGCCAAGAACGACATCTTCCTCAGTCTGAACGATGCCACCGAATTTATCAGTTCCAACCAGTATTCTGTCGAAAGCGGCGGCGTGAAAATCCCCCGCTGGCAGTATCTTGGCGTCAGCGACCTTGGATGTGTCTTAGACGAGGCCTGCGGTTCGGCTGATGCTGACTATGTTTTCGACGTGCCGGGCAATACTACTCTCAATTTCATCAGCGGCAAGACCCTCAAGAAGGCTTATCCCGTTGTCGGGAGCGGGAAATACATGGCCTGCGACCGTACTGACGGCTACTGGCTTCTGGGCGACGAGACGGTGGCGCTCTATCCCACGGGGGTGAAGTTTAACAAGAAACTCGACGGTACTATTACGGCTGAGGTGATCCTGTCCGAGACGCCGCTGGCCGGTGTTCCGAAGGACAGGGCGGTGATCCTGGCCAGCGAGACGGAGGGTAACGACCTCGGCACCTTCGCCCTGACCTGCGCGAACGAAAGTAGCGGTGACGGCATTACGTCCTCCAACATCAGGGACGACTACGACAGCCGCACCGACCGACTCCAGAACTTCATCGCCACTGACGGCGCGAAGACCTTCGCGGAGCTGATCGGCGAGGCGGCTGGTGCGACCGTCAGCACGGCGGAGCAGGCGCGCGACTACCTCGTCTTCACGCTCACGGGCGACCGCTTCGTGCCGATAACGTTCGCTTACGACGACACGCCGGCCGCGGGCCACTGCCTGCTGGTGATTCCGAAGATCAACATCCTGCTGCACGAGGACATACCCGCTCCTGCGGGCGGCGGTTCGAGCGGCGCGCGGAGAATCAGCCTCGGAGGCGGGGAGAGCGACGCAACCGGAGTTATCGGAGTTAAAGAAGTTAGCGAAGGCAAGGACGATACTTACTTCGGGCTCGACGGTCGCAGGCTCAGTGGCCGCCCCAGCCAGAAGGGGGTCTATATCCGCGGGGGCCAAAAGGTCGTTGTGCGCTAGTGGCGGCCCTTCTGACAGGGGATATTCTGACAGGGGACAGGTTCCTGTCAGGTGACATTGGCGCGGATTCGGCCTGACAGGAACCTGTCCCCTGTCAGATTTCCCCCGAAACATTTGGAAGTTCAAAATATATTTTATATTTTTGCAGCGGAATAATTAGTCACCGAAGATTATGGGATATAGTAATCATGATAAGATGGAATGGACGCTCATTCTCGTGCTGGAATTCGGACGGCGCTTCGGGCTGACGCTTAAACAGGCGTTCAACTACCTGAGTCGTTTTGGAGGCATCGCTTTCGTCGATGAACACTATGACTACTGCCACACGCAGTCGTTCCAGTCGATGGTCAGCGATATGGCCGAATATTGTCACCGGAAGGGAGGGGCTCTTGTATGATACTTTACCACGGTACAAATGCTGATTTCGGCGAGATAGATCTTGCAAAATTGTTAAACCGCAACAATGCCAGCCGTCAGCCTGCTCACGATTACGATATCGTTATCGGGCCTATCGCCAACGACCGCGTCGGCGTGCAACTCTGGAAATATGAGAACCAAAGCATTGACCTGCCAACACTCGTTCATAATCTCCGCAATATGAAGGGTATTACCTTTCAATACTTCTTTGGCACAGAGCGTGCCGTCAAAATCCTGAAAAGACTATGAACGAAAAGGAACAGATGAAACTCGATATGGTGAAACGTCTCGCCCTGCTGTTAATGGACGAAGATCCACAACTCACGATTGAACAAGCCCTTGCCACGGTCATCAACTCGGAGACCTACCAGCGGTTGCAGCGTGATGCCACCGGGTTCTACTACCAGAGTCCCCGTTATGTTTACAGTTTCCTTAAAAATGAACTGATTGCTGCCAAAGTAGCGTAGCCCTATTTCGATGAGAGCGATCCTATCCTCTGTCAGAAAAGTCAGTCTGAAATCAGAAAAATACCGTTCCCGGGGGGTAGAAATCAGCCCTGAATCTGGGGCATGTTTATGCACGGGGGGTGGAAACCTGCCCTGAATCTGAGGGAAGATTTTCCGAAGTCGGAATTTTATGCCTTGAATCCGGGGCACGTTTATGCACGGTGGGGGGAAATATGCCTGTAGTGTACTGATTTTGGTTGACAGTTTTGTTTGTTATTCCTAACTTGGTTTACACTATTCTTTTTTTATTCCTATATAGGTTGTCTGTTTGAGAC